>MWCY01000060.1 GCA_002070275.1 Candidatus Hydrogenedentes bacterium ADurb.Bin170 | reverse complement strand
AAGTGAAACGGCTCCGACCGGAGTCTGGAGCCGCTTCAGTGTTTGACTCGCCTGTATCGGAGGTGATACCGGACAAAAAGTTATTTAGAAGGGTTAGGCGCTTTCACAAAGAGCATCAGCACTGCGGAAATCAGGCATGCCGCGCCGGAAATCAAAAAAGCCGTTCTATAATCGCCCACGTGGAAAAGCTTGGTTGTGAGAGCTCCTCCTTCCATCACCTGATATTCCACCGCCTGGCCCGCTTTCATCAGCCACGCCGCCAGAAAAGGACCGGCAATACCGCCGGCACCATAGGCTGTAAACATCCAGCCATAATTGACGCCTATATGCTTTGTGCCGTAAAAGTCGGTTGTCACGGCAGGATACAGCGCCAGGTAGCCTCCAAAGCACAGGCCGACAGTACAGGCGCTGACTGTGTACAGCAGGTAGCTGTGCATCCAGTCCAGCCCAAGCATGACAATACCGCAGATCACAAACATCAGGATCAGCGTGTTTTTCCGCCCCAGCGAATCGGAGACCTTACCCCAGAAAATTCTGCCGGTGGCATTGAAAATCGCCAGCACCGCCACCACCATGGCACCTGCAGACACCACGTTCACAAAAACATGCTGCTCAATGGGAAACTGGGTCATGGCGGAAATACTGAACGACTGCCAGATAGGCGATGCTTTCATAATGACCTGAAGCCCTGCCGTGCAGCCCGCAAAATAGGTGATCCAGAGAAGCCAGAAAACCGGCGTCTTCAGCATCTCCGTGGGCGTATAGTCCACTTTGGCGGCTGTCGCTGAAGCGGCAGGCGTTGGCGGTGTCCAGCCTGCGGGGACATAGCCCGCCGGCGGATTTTTCAGGAACTGGGAACCCAGCACCACGGCAACGAGGAAAATAAAACCCAGCACCAGAAAGGTGTTGAATACGCCCACAGCGGGCAGCGGGAAAAGATCAACACCGAAAATCTGATAGTAGCCGCCCGAAATAAGGGCGCGGGCAAGAGGCGCAAAAAAGAAAGCGCCCGCTCCGAATCCGGCAACGGCAAGCCCGGTAATCATCCCGCGCTTATCGGGAAACCATTTCGCGCAGGTGGCAATGGGGCATACATAGGACATGCCGATACCCGTACCGCCGAGGATCGAAAAAGTGAGCAGCAGCCACCACAGCGCCGCACTCTCGGAAAAATGATTTGTAAAGCTGGAAAGAATCAGTCCGATGCCCAGAATAATGCCGCCTGCCGTACTGACTATACGAGGGCCGAGCCGATCCTGTATACGCCCGCCGAAAATCACCGCCAGAGCGAAAATCGCCAACAGCACCTGAGCGGGCCAGGTGACCTGCGTTTCTGTCCATCCGGGGAAGTGACTGCGCAGCGGCGTCTGAAACACACTCCAGATATACACGGCGCCCAGGCTGATCTGAATGATCAGTGCACCTACCACTACCCACCAGCGATTACCTGTGTTTGCTGTCTCCATAAAAATCGGTTCTCCTCGAAAGGTTGAAAAATAATCCCAGCAAAGTGAGAGAGGTAGGAGCCGGTCTCTCTTGTGAAACCGGCTCCCGTAAAAGAGACAAACAAGAAACCGGGACTGCTGATTAACCGCCGATCAGACGTTTGTGTTCGGCAACCAGCGCATCCACCACAGACGGATCTGCCAGCGTCGTTGTATCGCCGATCTGGTCGGTGGCGTTTTCCGCAATCTTGCGCAGGATACGGCGCATGATTTTACCGGAACGCGTTTTCGGCAGAGCCGGAGCAAACTGGATCACATCAGGAGCCGCAATGGGTCCGATTTCCGTACGGACATGCTTCACCAGCTCTTTGCGGAGTTCTTCGCTCTCCTCCACATTCTCGCGCAGCGTCACATAAGCGTACAGCGCCTGACCTTTAATATCGTGCGGCATGGGCGCCACAGCGGCCTCCGCCACTTTCGGATGGCTCACAAGCGCACTCTCCACTTCCGCCGTGCCGATTCGGTGACCGGACACATTCACCACGTCGTCAATGCGGCCCATCAGCCAGTAATCGCCGTCCGCATCTTTGCGGCACCCGTCACCGGAGAAGTAAAGATCGCTGAACATGGTGAAATAGGTATCGATAAAACGATCGTGATCGCCCCACATGGTGCGCATCATGCCCGGCCAGGGTTTGCGGATGCACAGCTTACCGCCTTCCTCGAGTCCGACTTCCGTGCGGTCATCACGAAGGATCACCGGATCCACACCGAAGAAGGGACGGTTGGCACTGCCGGGTTTCAGCGTGAAGCAGGGGAAACCCTGGATCATGAAACCGCCCGTCTCCGTCTGCCACCAGGTATCCATAATGGGGCAGCGGCTTTTGCCGACAACCGTGTAGTACCACATCCACGCTTCAGGATTGATGGGCTCACCCACGGAGCCGAGAATACGCAGGGAACTCAGATCATATTTGTTGACCCATTCATCGCCCTTCTGGATAAGCGCACGGATCGCCGTCGGCGCCGTGTAAATCTGCGTACACTGGAACTTATCGACGATATGCCAGAAGCGCCCCGGATCCGGATAGGTCGGAACGCCTTCGAACATAACCGACGTCGCACCGTTGGCGAGGGGGCCGTATACAATGTAACTGTGACCCGTTACCCAGCCGATATCCGCCGTACACCAGTAAATGTCGTCTTCACGCAAATCAAAGACATATTTATGTGTCATGGCAACCTGAAGCAGAAAGCCACCCGTCGTATGCACCACGCCTTTGGGTTTACCGGTGGAGCCGGAGGTGTAGAGAATGAACAGCGGATCTTCCGCATTCAGAGCGACAGGCTCGCAAAGCTCACTGGCTTCCTCCATGAGGTCGTCGTACCAGAGGTCACGGCCTTCCTGCATGCTGCAGGGCTCCGCATTCCGTTTTACAACCACGCAATGCTCAATGGTCTTGCAGTCCGGCTTCGCCATGGCTTCATCGGCAATCGCTTTCAGTCCGATATGCTTTCCGCTTCGAAGCGACACGTTAGAAGTGATCAGCAGTTTGCAGCTCGCATCGCCTACACGGGTCGCAATGGCATCAGCACTGAAACCGCCGAAGACAATGGAGTGAATCGCACCGATGCGGGTGCAGGCAAGCATCACAATAGGCAGCTCCAGAATCATGGGCAGATAAATGCAGACGCGGTCGCCTTTCTTGACCCCAAGCCCTTTCAGCACATTCGCAAATTTACAGACTTCATAGTGAAGTTCTTTGTAGGTAATCTCCCGCACGTCGTCTTCAGGCTCGCCCTGCCAGATCAGCGCAATTTTGTCTTCGCGCTCCGTGCCCAGATGCCGGTCAAGGCAGTTGTACGATACATTCAGTTCGCCGTCTTTAAACCAGGTGTGCTCGATAAGCCGGCGTTCCGTATCCCAGACGTACTCCAGAGATTTCGTGGGCTCTTTAAACCAGCTTAATTCTTTCTTCGCATGCTCCAGCCAGAATGTATCCGGATCATTGACGGAAGCCTGCCACATCGCCTGATACTCCGCTTCGCTCTTCACCAGAGCATTGGCACGGATTTCCTCGGGCGCGGGAAATGTACGGTTTTCCGTCAGCAAGGAACTCAAACTTTTTTTCTCTTCAGTTCCCATAGCAATACCTTTCTTCAGTTGTTGCTTTGTATTCACAACCGCAGCTCAAAAGGAGCCTTGGTCACACTACGCAATCTGATCGAGAAATCTGGCACACACAAGAAAAACTGGTCGAACAAGTGTATACCTACCGTTCGTTAGGCAGAAGTATACTAAACAACAAATTGTTCTTTCAAATTAATTCCGGGACGAATGTTTTTTGTCTTAAAAAATACATCCGACAATAATATGAAAATACTGCAGACGCAAAGAAAAGGGAGGGATTGACTGAAAAAACAGAGACACCTCACCCCTAAGCAGGGCGATCCGTTAAAAAAGGTCGATCCGGAGCGGAATCATGCAGCCCGTGTCAGGGAGTAATGCGAAGTGCGTTTTCATCTGCCTGCACCGTCAGCCCGCCCGTCTGTACGGTCACTGTACCTGAAGCGTCCGTACTGCACCGTGCGGCATCGGGCACGGCGTCTCCTTCGAGCAGATGGAAAACTGTAACAAAGACTGCCTCTTTTCCTGACAGACGGCGCATCAGCATGGGAAGATTCTCCTCGTACTGATACCCGGGACTGCGCCCGACAAACTGCTGCCCGGCATCCGCGATCTGCAGCACAATGCGGCTGGACGCACCGGTTGCCACAGTATACCAGTCTGCATGCGACACTGCTTCCTTCACCTCACGAAATTCCCTGTAGCCCGGCGCCTCAAAAGAAACCGCCTCCTCTTTCATTTCCGGCAGATCCGCCCATTCGCCGCGAAAATGGAGCGGCAGATCAAAGAGCGCATCTTCTTTTGACCTGCAGCGGAAAATATCGATCACCGCTTTATCGGCAAGCACTACAGTGCGGTTCAGCGCATACTTTTCACCATCCAATGTTGCCATAGCCCGGGCAGCACGCCAGCCCTCGCCGACTTCAAAAAAAGTACAGGCTGATTCAATGCGCTTGTGGCTCGTTTCATTCACCACAACCGTGTTATGCGACACCGTCTGACGGCACCATTCCTTATGGAGCGGGTTTCCGTAAGGCAGACGTCCCGCCTCCGCCAGGCGCTCTTCACCCTGAGCAAATAAAAGAAGATTAACCGTTGCCGGGTGCATATGCCCTACCCGTGCACGGGTGTAATCAAGAAAAACCGCTGTCTTGCCGTCCGGATTGCGCAGCACGGCAAGCGCCTCTTCATCATCATTATACGAGTCAAGTGTCAACGCCCCTTTTTCTTCCGGCAGGCTGTCTGCGCCGTAAAGCAGCGCATCTCTGCTGTCCCGAACAGTCAGCAGCGGAAGATACCGTTCGTCCTTGAAATGACTGTAGCCCATTTCATAAAAACCGCGATTGCCTAAAATGGACGTACGCGGGCTGTCATGGATGGCGGGAAAAGTCAGATCCGGGTACAGCTGCCGCAGCGGTCCATCGAGCATCCTTTTCACAGGCGGAAGGTTCCAGAGATTCATGCCTGCCCGACCCGCCGCTTCCAGCAGATAATAGAGCGCATGAAAGGAATACCAGTGATAGCCGGGTGCTCCTTCATACCACATGCCGCCGGAAAGAACGGAGCGCTCCATCTGAAACATGAGTCCGGATTTTCCGTTGATTGCCCAGTCTACAAGCTCCCGTTCTCCGGTAAGCAGACCGGCGCAGCCCACTGCCGAATTGTGCCAGGTCTGCCAGTTCGAAATCCGCATGTCATAACGCTGAATGGTCTCGCACATGGGCAGCAGCAGATGTTCTTGGATAATCCGGTGATCTTCTTCAGAAAAACAGGGATCCCCGTAAACCAGATCATAAGCGAAACAGAACTTGCAGAGATTCACGGATTCATCAAGTGTCTGCGCATACAGCCGTGCTGCCGAAAGCGTCGTATTACCGTCACGGTCGTGCAGCGGAAGGTCTTCATAAAAAGACGCATATTCAAGAAGCGAATCACGGATATGCTTTGCCCTGACCCCGGTCGGCTCAATCACATAGGCAATGGCGATGGTCTGCAGATTATTGTTGTACCGGTTGTGCATATAGGTGATATAGGCATCATCGTAAGGATAACCTGAATAGACTTCGCCGCAAACGGAACAGCGGTGAGCGGTCGGCGTGTCCGTGATAAACGAACCGCCGTCTTTCGGACAGCTGTACCAGTGCGTCCACTGACCGCCCTGATGCGGAATGGCAGGAACATTTTCCAGGCAGCTGTCTGCTTCTTTCAGCAGATCAGCACACTGCTTCTCCCATTGGGGATCTTTCGCACGGGCACGAAGACGCACCATCTCGTCTTCGGTCATGAAAAGACGGGGCGGTGTCCCTGCGGGCATGACAATATCCAATGCTCCGGAAGAAACCGACACCAGAAAACAGATCAGAAGCAGCACGATACCACTGCGAAAGGATGAAGATACAGCCATGACACACTCCCTAAAAGCAAAAACAACAGTAGTATCTCATTGACTGGCTGCCGGAGGAAAAGTTTCACGCAACACCCGTCATCTCCGCAGGAGGTACCGGCCGTACCAGTGCCGTCTCATCGCACTGAGCGAAAAAGGGACAGCGCTGACAGTCTTTCAAGGCTTTGTAAGGCAGTTCTGCCCGATCCACCACTTCGAAGCCAAGCCGTTTAAAAAATTCCGGCTGCCGGGTAAAAGCATAGACCCGGGCAATCTGAAGCTGGCGCGCCTCTTCCACTGTCGCTTCCACCAGCATACTGCCGATCCCCCTGCCCCGAAGTCTGTCCCGCACCACGAGAGAACGGACTTCCGCCAGATCCACCAGATCTATATGAAGTGCCGCCATCCCGCCCACGCCCTCTTCATCCACATACACGAAAAAATCGCGCGCATTTTCAAGCATTTCTGACAGCTCACGGGGCAGCACCTGCCGGGCGGCTGCCGCCTCATCCAGAAGCGCTTTCATATCGGCGATTTCGGTAAGTTTGGGTTTACGTACAATGCCCATGACATCTGTATCCATTGTTGAAAATAAGTGTGGCTATAAAGAGGGCAGCATTTGCAGTGCGGCAAGGGCGGCATCATGAAGCACGCCGTTGGATGCGACAACGCCCGTATTCTTCAGTAACCGCCTGCCCTGTGAAAAATCCAGCCTGTCCCCCTTCAGATCGGTCACACGGCCACCTGCTTCCTCCACCACCAGCGAACCTGCAGCCTGGTCCCAAATATATTCTTTGTAACCGGGACGCTCCGGCGACAGAAGCCGGAAAATAAACTCAGCACCGCCCGATGCCAGCACAGCAAATTTCGCCTGGCTGTCCATAAGGACATTGGCTTCCGGTCTCAGATTGAGAGCGTCCGCAAGCTGCTCCAAAGCGGATACGTCTGTGTGACCTGCTTCAAAAGAGCGGAGCATGCGCGCCTTCGAAGGATCGCTGCAGCCATTCACATGGAGCGCTGCAGCCGAGGAGGGATCAGCTGCCGAAGATAAAGGAAAGAGCCATGCCCCGGCGCCCCTTTTTGCCGCAGCGACCAGCCCCGTGCCTGCAAACGCAGGAAGTTCACCAGCACCCAATGCAGGGCAGGCAAGACCGCCCCGGATCACATGGCCATCCTCTATCTGAGCCAGTGCCACAGCGTACTGTCCGCCCCGGCGGTAGCCTTTGGTTCCGTCGATGGGATCAAGCGTCCAGAAAAGCGCGCCGCCTTCTGACGCCGCGCCCTGATCAATCCAGTCACAGACCGCCCCGCCCGTCGCCCCGGGGATAAACCGGGATACAAAAGAGGTAATTACCTCCAGCATGTCACAGCCGTCGGGGGCACGCAGAGAGGAGGCGTCTTCTTCCGCCACAAGCACCGCATCGGGAAAAACGTCGCCAAGCCGCCGGGATACCAGTGCCTGTATCGCAAAATCCGCCACTGTCACCGGCGACAGATCGCTTTTTTCCACTGTAAACAGTGCGGACTCTTCCCGTACCGCGACGGCAAGCATAGCCGCTTCACGGAGCACAGATAGAATCAGCCCTGTTTCCTGATCAAAAAATTCAGCCATCACAGCTTTCACCCGTTCATACGCCCCTCTCCGCATTCCGCAGTAGTGTACCATACCGCATGAATCCGCCCCAAAAGGGATGTTTTTAAAAAAAGCCATCCTGCTGGAGTCTCCTTTCCATCCGTGGTATACTTGCCTCAGGAATTTACATATGCCTTGTGATCATTGCAAAAAAAATAAAGAACTCAAAAGTTATGCCGAAGTGAAGGACGGGCAGATCTACCGCTTGTCCCTTTGCGAGGAATGCCTTGCCCTTTATCTCTCAAAGGCACCGGAGTTTTCCCGGAATGCCTTTTCCCGTACCGCAGCCCCGAAGAAGGCAAAAGTACGCAGGGAAGATTCTCCGACAGGTCTAAAAGCGACTCCCGAAAAAGAGGCGACTAGCCGCCCGCCTGACATCCCGGAGACATGCCCCGACTGCGAAACTTCGTGGCTGCAGGCAAAGAAAGGGCATCCCGGATGTCCTAGTTGTTTCGGCGTATTCGACACTTTGCTGCGGCATGCGGCAGACAGCAGCGTACCCGATAAAGCACGACCGCCTTATGCAGGCAGGCATCCGCAGAGCGGCAGTCTGCACAATGATCTTCGACAGGAACTGCAGGAAAAAAGACGACGGCTCCGTGCAGTGCTGGAGCAGGAGCAGTACGAAGAAGCGGCACGGCTCCGTGACGCAATTACGGCACTGGAAAACACCCTGTCCGCTATCCAGCCCGGTGAACAGCCATGACCTTTGAGGATTTCCGGCTTCGCTATCCACACCAGCGCTCTGATGAAACAGTCTCTTCAGAGATTCATGTCCTTTCTTTCTGCTCCCTCACGCGGAATCTGGCGGATTTCTCTTTCTGCCATCGCTGTTCTGCTGAAGAAAAAGAAGCCGTGCAGCAGAGAATTCTGCAGGCTGCCAAAACATTGTCAGCCCTGAAAGATGCCTCCTATTTCCCTGCAGACACTGTGTCTCCTGTCGATTTGCTGCTTTTCGGCGAGCGTTTTTTAAGCAGCTACCGTCTGAGCGGCACCGAGACAGCAAGCGGCGTCCTCCTCTCTGAAGATCAGCGGATTGCCCTTACCCTGAATCGCGAAGACCACCTTTCGATCCGTGTGCTGTCCCCGCAGGAAAAAGGCATGGCTGTCTGGGAGATCGCCGATCAGGTGGATACATACCTGCAGGAAAAACTGGGCTTTGCCTTTCACGACAAGTGGGGATATCTGAGCCCGTCGCTGCACCGGTGCGGCACAGGTCTTCACATGGTCACCCTCCTCAACATGCCCGCCAATGCGCTTGTTGCAGGAAGAAATGCGGGCGACAGTGCGGAGGCCCAAATAGCCACGCTGAGCAGCGGTCTGAAATTACAGTATCTGTCGCCAGGCATGTTGCCCCGTTGCCCTTCAGGCTATATCACTCCTGCCGTTGCGGAGCTCATGGCGCCGAGAATTGAGGATTATCCCTGCCAGTCTCTTTATCCGGGCAGCAGCGAAAAAACAGCCGCGCCTCAGGCGACCCTGGGCTTCTACCGGGTTCTGACTGCAAAGCATGTTCCAGGCATCCACGATAGAGTAATTGCGGCGCAGATGGACGAAGCGGCGGATGCCCTGATTCTGAGAGAACGGGAAGCCCGGAAAATACTGATCGAACGCCCCGAATTCCTCCGCGATTATGTGCGGCGCTGCCTGGCTCTGATTGCGCAAACGCACTGTCTGGGATTGAAAGAAGGGCTGGTATGCCTTTCCATCCTACGGCTGGCAGCAGAAACAGGGCATCTAAAAAACTGCGATAAACAGCAGACCGACCTTCTTCTGTATGCCATGCAGCGGGCGCATCTTGCCCTGTCGCCCGGAGTAGATCCGGAAGATCCCTTTTCTCTGGCGGAAGAACGGGCAAAGCGGTTCCGTACTGTTTTTGAAAAGGCAGCGTTGGTATAAGCGGCAACGGCGCCTCTACAGAACCCTCCACCCGTATTACTCAGAAGCGGATAGCACTTCCCGGGAACGCCACCAGACTGATCTCCAGATTCACGTCAAAGCCTGAACCCCTGTCCCGGAAGCGGATGGCAGATTCCCAGCAGTCGAAGCGGCGGCGCAGCTCATAGGTCTGGCGGATCATATCGCGCTCGCGCAGGCTGTAGATATGCTCAAAACTGAAGCCCCAATGATCCCCCAGTTTATACCCCAGCCCGTACAGAATCTCCCGGTTATAGACAGTGCCCGCCGTATCCGTATAAGCAAAGCCAACCCGGCTGCTGAGCCGTCCGCCAAGCATGGTATTGTCGTAATACACCTGTGTCAGCATACGGGTATAATCGATATTAAGTGCTGCCTGCTCAAGGCTGCGGTCATAGCGGCTTCTTTCAGGCAGACTGAGCTGGGGGACATACATTCCCTGCCGGTTAAACAGATTATAAGGATCATAAGGATTGTACGCATTCAGCTGACTGTAGGCACCATAGAGCCCGGCAGTGCGCCCGAGCAGCGATGAGAATCGCCGCGGTCTGATAAAATGGTGACCTCCGTTGACATCGTGCCGTTCCAGAACAAACTGGCTGCCCCACCAGGGCCTCGGCCGTATATCTATTTCGACTTCATAATCCTGCGATTTCTGAGATTCATTCCAGAAGTCCGCTCCATGATACAGCGTCACCCTGCCGACCCGCCACACTTCTCCTGTCTCCTCATCTTTTCCATAGAAAAGATTGGAGAGTTTGGACTCGATGCGGCTGCGCCCGAATGCACTGTCGTAAGCATCAATCTGAGGTGCTTCCAGCACACTGAGTCCCGCACGGGGGCTGTAGGAATAGGTGACTGAAGGCTCCACCACATGCTTGATCGCCGAGAAACCTAAAATGCCTGGGTAAATTTTGTGGAACCGGGTCAGCAGGGTCAGCCCGGCTGTGTGATTGAACCGAAAATAATCCGTATCTCTGTGCGCAAGATGCTGGTACCAGGTCGCCTGACTTTCAATAAAGGGGGTGACGCCCAGATAAGGCAGCGGATTCCAGTCGAGACTGAGGCGACCGGTGTTGACCGAGCGGAACCCTTCCAGCCCCCGGTATTTCTGACGGTAATAGCCGCTGACCGTATCAAAAGAAGCCATAATCGGTGTCGCCAGCGGCTGCTCAACGAGATGAAAACTCGCTTCAGGAAGCTGTTCTGATTCATCCAACCAGGGATGCGTATTGACCCGGGCCGTGGCGGTGGCAAAATACGACGGCTGGCGGTACACGAGATGCGCAAACGTGCGCGGTGCCGTCCTGTTTCTGGACTCTTCGTAAAAGAAGTCCTTATAGTAATCCTTGTCCGACCAGTGCTCCGATTCCATGCGCAGCACGAGATCCTCGTTATCCTCATAGCGGTGCCGCCACAGATAATGCCCTCTGTCTTTGGTGGTATATAAGCCGTGCAGTTCACCCCGCGTCCTGTAAAGCCATGACGTGGGCCTTGACATGAAATCATAATAGAGATCTGCACCCAGCCCGAACCCCTGTTTTGCCGTGGGCATGAATCTCGGCCCCAGCGACACTTCAGGCGTCACTTCGAACTGTATGCCCGTGTTGATGTAATAGCCCGTTGCCGCCCGGGTTCCGCTGTCATAATCCAGTGCCATCATCTGACTCGCACCGGTACGGACGAGGGGTATATAGAAGGGCATCTTGAACTTGCCAAACTGCAGGCGTAATTTTTCTGCGCGCACCTGCTCCCGATCCTGAATTTCAAGCCGCTTCAGATGCAGCTGGTAATGGGGCGGGTCTTCCGGGCAGGTCGTTAGCGAGATATTCTCAAATATAGCGCTGTCCGGGCCTAGAATACTCACTTTCTCCGCCGTATAGCGAAACACGCTTGCCGTACCTTGCGCCTCCCGCAATTCACCGGTCTGGTTCGCAAAATCATAATCGACCCAGGCCGCATGAAGCGCACGAGTCGGCTCCTCCACATGCAGGTTCTCCGCAATAAGCCGTCCCATAGACAGGCGCTTCTTTGCAAAACCCTGTTCATCCGGACCCGGTTGCAGCACCAGCACCTTTTCCACTTCCTCGTCTGCCGGTGCCGTGTACATGAGTCTGTCAGCACTGAGCCGGGACAGATGCTGCTCCACGAGCACATTGCCCTGCGCTTCGTAGTGCCCTTCGTCCTCGGAAAAACGGAAGGAATCCGACTGAAAACGCATCCTGCCCAGACGCAGCCGCACATTGTCTTTAAGAACCGTTTCCCGCTTCCCCAGATCCGCCGTCATGGTGTCCGCTTCAATATCACGCATCGGCTCTGTCCAGTCGGGCGGCTCAAAACCAAGTGATGCTTCACCGAATTCCACCGGGCGTGTAATCGCTTCGCGCAGGGTGCGCTTGTTCATGGCTTCCAGCGGATTGGCAGAAGGGCGCCCCGGCCTCGGTGCACGGAGCTCTCCCACGCGCAGGGGCTGTTGCCGGAGCAGCGGCTTCACGGCTTCCACCTCCTGCTCCTTTTCCGCCTCTCCTGTTTCACCAACTTCCGGAGAAGCAGGCGCCGTATTCCCGTCGGCTTCGTCGGCAGTCTCCGGTATTCCTGTTTCTGCCTCATCGTCATCGAAAACAAAGGCAAAGGAATCTGCAGACGTCGGCACCTCTGTTCCGTCGTTGTCCGCAAGATCCGCACTTGCCACCGTCAGCGCCCCGGTATTCTCTTCAGACATGCGGGCAATCGGCTGTGTTGGCGCCCCATCACGCAAGGCGATCAGTGCGGCAATCGCCTGATCCCAGGCAGCAAGATTGGCTTCCCGGTTGCGGGACGGCGCCGCCTTACCCTCCGCGGCCTGAGCGGCGAAGGAAAGGACACACGCCAACGTTATTCCGAGCAGTCGAAGAAACATTACGACCACGCCTCGTCTGTCTGTGGTTATCGATTCATCAGCATGAACCAAAAAGTCGCCGCCTGACGGGGCCCCCGTTTTGCCGTCGTTTTTTCACGGGGTGCCTCTGCCGGAGCAGATGCAGGCGCAGGTGCCGCAGCGGGCTGCGACACCTTTTCTTTTGGTGCATTTTGGGCAGAATTCCCTGTTACCGGACGGGCAACAGGCTGTCCCTCTTCATCATATTCCCACTGCAGTTCTGTCACCGGCGTGCGGTCGGATTCCGTACGCGATTCGAGATCACTTGAGCGGGACGGCGCCGAAGGGGCGGGTGCGCTGATTGCTCCAGGAGGGGCAAGTTCCGCCTCTGTAATCACCGGACTATCCCAGCTCTGCCCGAAACAGGTGGCTGTCAACAGAAAAATCAGCGCTGTCATGACAATGTCTCCATAAACGCCAGAACCTGATCAAGATTACGGATGCTGTCCGCTCCGCCCATCTGCTGCACCGTCAGACCGCCCACCGCATTGGCAAGCCTGCCGCAGCGTTCAAGATCCCACGATTGCAGCCAGCCGTACAGAAAACCGCCGCAAAAAGCATCGCCTGCGCCGGTCGTATCCAGCACTTGTACCTTATGCGCTGGCAGCCGGACTGTACTGTCAGCACTTTTAATGAAAAAACCATCGGCACCCAGTTTGATCACAGCGATCTTGACGCCATATCCCAAATAAAAATCGGCAATGGCTTCCGTGTCTGTCCTGCCTGTATAGCAGCACGCTTCCTCATAGCTGGAAAAGACCAGATCCAGATGAGGCAGCGATGCTTCAATAAGCGGCAGCCATCTGCCGTTTCCGTCGTAACAGGTATCCATGCTGGTCCGCAGTCCCTGTGACTGGGCACGGGCAAATACCCTGCCCATCGCCTCTCCATCCAGGCGGGGCATAATGGCCGGGCCGCCCCAGTGAAGCGCTTTTGCTTTCAGACCGGCAATGCGGGAAAAATCGATATCTTCCTCGCAGGTAGCGGCATTGGCTCCGACCTGATGAAGAAAGGTGCGTTCCCCTGAACCGTCAATCATTACTACGGTCGCCGAACTGCAGGAGGAAGGGTCTCTTTTTACCAACCCTGTTTCTACCCCCTTCTGCTGAAGACTGGCAAGGAGATAGTCGCCGAAGCCGTCAGCACCTACCCTGCCGAGAAAGGCCGCTTTGCCACCCAGCTGGGCATAAACACTGGCGGTAACGGCGGCAAGGCCGCCCAGATGCATTTCGAGTACAGGCACCAGCCCCAGCGTTCCGCGCGGAGGCAGTTCTTCGACCGGACGCACCATGACGTCGGCACAAACAACGCCCACCGATATCAGATCTACAGACATGGACACCCCTTTCTAGCGGGTGATCAGGCAAAGGAACAGATCGAATGAAACAACAGCACGGCGGCGCATCTGAAAATCAGCCCTGAACGCAGCTGCACCGCCGGTGTTTGCGGATATTCCGGAGAAGCCGCAAACACAGTTCAGCCGAAGAAAGTATAGCAGGAAGCACAGAGGCAAGTAAACACATTTTCCACCCTCTTTTTTACAAAATCTGCTGAAAATCAGGTCATGACCCGCCGCAGCATTTTTTGTATTTTCTGCCGCTGCCGCAGCTGCACGGGTCATTCGCACCGGGACGCCGGTGCTTTCCGGCGAAAAGCTGCGCTGCAGGAGACATGAGCGAACAAACATCTTTCGGCGCTTTAAAACTGCCCCATCCTTCCATTTCCTTTGCACAGTCCCGGATATAACCCGGTGTGGAACGGCGCAGATGCAGCATTACTTTTTCCCGGCTGATCGCTCTGAAAGTATCCACATCTTTCGGATACAGAAAAAAGCGTTCCACAAGATTCTCATCAAAAGCCGCCTGAATATCCTCATACAATTCTTCAGGATGCAGCCGAACCGATGCGCTGATCAGGTAGTCCCACACCGAGGAACGCTCCCGGACAAATCCGCCCCGAAAAAAGGCCCGGAAATGGTCTATCGCTTCCTCCCGGGGCAAATCACCTTCCGCCACCAGGATCTTCATCGCATCCAGGGCGTGCCCGCGCAAAAATACCGGGCAGGCATGATCCGCCGCCAATGAACGAAGCTTTTCTGCATCGCCCCCGCTCGTGGATGCCAGCGCACGCCCCGGAAACTCCGGGGGCAGCGGGCTGGTCAGCCCCGCAAGATACATCGACGGAAGCGAAAAAAAGTCAACTATCCCGGAAAAGGCACGTTCTTCCCGGAATTGGGACAACAGATAAAGCGCAAAAAAATGGCGGTACGGCGTCTTTGAGCCGGAAAGCTTGCTGAGCGACTCCGCCTGGGCGCAGACCGCTTCCAGATCCCGCAGCAGCAGAGGGGTCACCTCTTCCTGACGGGAAACCGCCGCCCGAACTGCCCGATGCGGGAAGTAGCGTCGGCTCACCTCAAATTCCTGAAAAATTTCCTGAAGTTCCATGGGCTCTCTTCTCAGTCCCTTTTGCTTTTCTCTTCATTATGGCTTACCGCCGAAGGAATTATACATAAAAAGACCGGCTGTCCTCTCCGGAACCTGCCCGGAAAAAACAGCCGGTCGAAATGGATCACAGAAAAAACGGGTCAGTGAACGTCAAGACGGGGGATCCAGCACTCGGGCGGATCAAGCGTCCAGTCAAAGTCGTAGTAGCCGTCGCTGACAGAGCGCAGATACAGGGCACGGATTGCCAGCGACAGTCTGCCGTGACCCGACTGCCAGAATTCAAGATAGGCGTCCGCTTCATCCTCATCAATGATGAAGTCTCCGTTCTGATCCGCAGCATGGGCAGCCGTCTCGTCTTCCTGGCAGAAGGGGCAGATCTCACGCACATAAAACTCCTGACCGCCAATCTTGAAGCTGTCAACAGCACCCCGAAGCTGAAGGACTCCTATTCCGTTCCCTTTGGGGAACACACGAATCTGTACGGCTCCGATATAGGTTCCATCCAGTTCAGCAAGATAAGGAACGGCAACAAGAATACCATTCACTTCCAGATTGATGTCGCCGCCGAAGTAGCCGTAAGAAATACTCACACAGCTGATCGCCGCAGGCAGACCGGGCGCTGCTGTAAAGTCATAACCAAGATTGATATTATTCAGCCAGAGCACAGGATCACCGTTTTCACTGTCACTCAGGACAGCAGACCCTTCGTTCTCGGAAGAGCCGTCCGGGTAATAAAATTCACTGGTCTGGAAAGTGACACCCTGAATCGTCACAGGGAGGTTCACTGCGGCCGTAAAGCCGTCCGGGAGCCGTCCGAAATCAACACAGTCCGCAAAGGGCTGATCCGGCTCGCCTTCACCTTCTCCTTCTCCCTCATCCGGCAGTTCCGCACAGTAGGGGCAGATTTCCAGCAGGGCAAGTTCCTGACCGCCAATCATGAAGGAGGCAATCGGGCCTTCCAGATACAGCATACCTTCGAAATCGCCGAGGGGAACAACACGCACCTGCACCTGACCGGGCGTTATGATACCGTTCAGGTCGGCAATATCTTCCACGTTATAGAAGTCGTTGTTCACTGTCAAATTCACATTGCCGCCGTAGTATCTGTAACGGATGCTGACGCAGGCAAGCAGATGGGTGGGATCTGAAAACACATGACCCACGTTGATATTACTCAGCCAGAGAACACGCGTGCCGTCGGTATCTTCAATAAACGACGCAGTGCCTTCCCGTGTAGCGCCTTCTGGGTAGTAGTAGAAAGAACCGGTGTCAAAAAGGACATTATCACTGATGAAGCTGGTTCCGTTTGCAATTTCCATCCCAAGCGGCAGATCCTGGAAAGTCACACATTCCCACAAGGGATGAATTTCACAGTACGGACAGATTTCAGACAGATAAAACTCCTGTCCGCCGATCTTAAAAGTGGTGATACTTCCTTTCAGTTCCAGAATGCCCGTATGCTCTCCTTTGGCATACACACGGACGCCGGCGTTGCCTACAATCAGGCCGTCCAGCGCCGCTATATCATCCACTTTCCGAAGATCTCCGTTGACCTCCAGATTCACATCTCCGCCGAAATACCCGTAGGCAAAGTGCATGCACTGAGGTGCATTCGGCGTATTGGAAAAATCATATCCCAGATTGATATTAGCCAGCTGCAGGACAATGCTGCCGTTCTCGTCTTCACCCCGTGATGCGGAACCCTGACTGGTGCTGCCACCGGTGCTGTAATAAAACTCGCTGGTCATGAAAACTACGCCGTCAGCTGTCACGGTGCTG
Source organism: Candidatus Hydrogenedentes bacterium ADurb.Bin170 (assembly GCA_002070275.1). GTDB lineage: Bacteria > Hydrogenedentota > Hydrogenedentia > Hydrogenedentales > CAITNO01 > JAAYJV01. Next base: position 1,686 of record MWCY01000060.1, on the reverse strand, counting down.
TTCGCCTGCGTTTCAAACCCTTCGGGCAGACCGATGAAATTCACACAGTCCGTAAAGAACTCCGGCAATTCGCCTTCTACCGGAGACTCGCCTTCTACCGGCGACTCGCCTTCGATTTCACCTTCGACTTCGCCTTCGATTTCGCCTTCGGCTTCCCCTTCTACAGGCGACTGCTCACAGAAAGGACAGATTTTCTCCAGATACAGCTCCTGACCGCCTATTTTGAAACTGCCGATCCATCCGGAAAGTTCAATCCTGCCCGTAACTTCCGTCTTCTGGTAGACCTTTACAAGAACATTACCGGCAGTTTTTCCGTCAAGCTGATCTATACTCTCCACATTCAGCAGATCATCGTTAATCTCAAGATTCACATTGCCGCCGCGGTAGTCATAATAAATACTGAGGCACGGAGGCGGGTTCACACCCGGACCGAAGGTATATCCTAAATTGATGTTGTTCAGCCACAGAATCTGCCCGTCCCCAGTATCATTCATGCCTACTTTGACAAAACCGTCCCTGGATGAGCCCTGCGGATACAGGAAGAATTCGCTGGTTCGGAAAGGGACTCCATTAACAAAAACGGTCTCATCCACCTGTGCTTCAAAAATCCAGGGGAGATCGTTGAAATCAAGGCAGACGTCAACAGAAAAGCCGGGCACCTCTTCGCCTTCGATCGGGTCAACCTCCTCACAGTAGGGGCAAATCTCATGGAGAATGAAGTTCTGGCCGCCAATCTTGAAATTGTAGACCGTCCCCAGAAGCTGAAGCGCGTCCCGTCCATCCGCATCCTGTGAAATGCGGATGAGCACGCCTCCCACGAACTGTCCGTTCAGGTCAGCAATATCGTTTTCCACCCGGAGCGAGCCGTTGACCTCCAGATTAACAATACCTCCGTTATACTCATAGGAGAAAGTCAGGCAGGAAGGAACGGGCGGCTCATTGGCGAAATCATATCCCAGATTAATATCGTTCAGAACCAACTGGGGATAAGCGTCGCTGCCCACAACTACCTGGGCGTATCCGTCAGCCGTACTGTCTTCCGGCGTGTAAAAGAACGGGGTCATCCAAAACCGCACGCCTTGCACATTCAAAACCTCATGATTACCTGCCCGGAGACCTTCCTCCATCGTGCTGAAATCAACACATTCTTTGAAGAAAGCAAAAGGATCGTCTTCACCTTCGACAGAATCACCCTCGCAGGACAGGCAAAGATTGTCAATGTAGAACTCCTGTCCGCCCACTTTGAGGGTCTGCACGTTGCCGTACAAATCGATTCTGCCGGTATAGTCGTCATTATCAGGATGCGGATAGACCCTCACCAGAACATTGCCGGCAGTCTGACCGTCAAGAGCCCCCACCGTTTCTTCATTCAGAAGATCGCCGTTGATCTCCAGATTCACATTACCGCCCGATACTCCATACTCAAAGCTCAGGCATTGCGGAAGTGCAGGTGCATTGGAAAAGTCAAGCCCGCAGTTGACATTGGACAGCCACAGTGTCTGGCTGAAGGGGGTACCGGGAATGGCAGAGTCATTACCGCCCGCATTGGCAATTCCCGAATCTGTTTCGCCCGACGGATAGTAGAAAAACTTGGTCAGGCTGAACTGAAAACCCTGGCTCGTGAAGGTATCACCTGTGTCCCACGTCCTGCCTGCCTGAAGATCTTCAAAGTCCGTGCATTCACTG
>MWCY01000059.1 GCA_002070275.1 Candidatus Hydrogenedentes bacterium ADurb.Bin170 | reverse complement strand
TGATAAAATGTTTTGAAGACCAGATGGTCAAGGAGACCCGTTTATGAAAAAACAGATTATTTATACCGTCTTGATACCCATGCTGCTTCTGTTTGTTGCGGCTGGATTTCCCTGTCCGGCAGCACCTTCAGAGGGCAGCATGAAAATCGCCGTTTTTGATCTCGATGTGACCCCTCCTGTCGGTACGGATCTTGCCTATGACTCCGTTGCAGGTACCTGGGACATGAGTCTGCGCGCCCGTGGAATTGTCCTTTGCGGCGCCGGTGATCCCATTGTGCTGTGTGCTGTTGACTGGATAGGCATCGGCAATGAAAGTCACGATGCTTTCAGGGAAGTGCTCGCCCGTGCCGCAGGGACACAGCCGGAAAGAGTGGCGGTACATACACTGCACCAGCACGATGCTCCCGGCTGTGATTTCACGACAGAACGGATTGCGCTCTCCCTCGGAGCTAATCCTAAACGCTATGAAAGCACCTTTCAGCGGCAGGTTCTCGCGGAACTGGAAAGCACTGTTTTGCGGGCAATGGAGAAAACGGAGCCTGTGACGCATTTCGGCCTGGGCAAGGCTGAAGTGTATGAAGTTGCCTCCAACCGGCGTATTCTTGATGAGAACGGCAAAGTACGGGTTACCCGCTTCACTGCCTGCGCCGATCCTGCTGTCCGTGCCGAGCCCGAAGGGGTCATCGACCCTGAAGTATCGCTGGTGAGTTTTTGGAATGAAGATACGCCCCTTGCTGTGCTCAGCTATTATGCGACCCACCCGCAGAGCTATTACCGCACCGGCATTCCCAACCCGGATTTCCCCGGCGTTGCCCGCTTTCTCCGTCAGCTCGAGGTGCCCTCCGCACTCCATGTGCATTTTAACGGGGCAGGCTCCAATATCGGCGCAGGAAAATACAATGACGGATCGAAAGAAAACCGGCTGATCCTGGCGAAACGGCTGGCGGACGGTATGAAACGCGCCTGGGACGCCACGGAGAAGTATCCCCTGACGGCGGATGCCGTTGGCTGGAATTCGGTGCTGGTCACCCTGCCCACCGGGCCCTGGCTCTCCAGAGAAGGCATAGAGGCGGGATTCCAGGAACAGCCGGATCCTGCCCGTATTCTGGGCAGTGCAAGCAAACTTGCCTGGCTTGAACGGCAGGAATCGGGACATCAGTTTGATATCCCCTGTCTGAGTCTGGGTACTGCCCGGATTCTGCACATGCCCGGCGAACTTTTCGTGGAATATCAGCTGTCGGAGAAAAAGCAGCGCCCCGATCTTTTTGTCGCCATGGCGGCCTATGGCGACTACAGCCCGGGCTACATCGGTACAGCCGTTGCCTATGAGCAGGGCGGCTATGAAACCAGTGAAGCGGCGAGCAATGTGGCACCTGAAGTGGAAGGAGTGCTGATGGGCGCAGTGAAACAGCTTTTAGGCGGGCCGCCATCTGCCGAATAGGTATCAGGTCAGGCGTTGCTCCAGCCAGTCAGCCGCCGCATCGACCTCCACTGAAATATCCGGCCAGAAATGACCACCCTCTTCCCGGTAGAGGAGGGCGGCCTCTCCTCCGGCTGCCCGGAGCGCCGAAGCCAGTTTTTCCGACTGTTCCCAGGGCACCAGCATGTCCTGTTTTCCGTGGATCAGCAGAAAGGGAGGCGGCGAGACAATGGGGAGCAACGCCGGGGAAAGTGCCTGCAGGCGCAGCTTCAATTCAGTGTCTATCGAAGCTTTTTCATGTTTTGCGAAAAGCAGCTCCAGCGGATTAAACCCATCCATCTGCAGCCGGTCAAAGCCCTGACCGCCGTAGTCCACGAGGTCGGTCGGAAAGAAAAAGCAAGCTGCCGCCTGGATGTCGGTGCTCTGCTGTCGCCAGGGCTCGCGGGCATCGGGACGCGCTTTCTGCGGGGTCAGTGCCGCCATCGCGCCGAGATGCCCTCCGGCTGATACACCGGTGATGCCCAGCGGTGTTTCCTCAATACCATAAGTGACGGCATGCTGTCTTATATGGCGGATTGCCGCATGAATATGCCTGACCATGTCCTGTCCGGTAAAAAGCGGCACCGATCCCGGCGATACAGCAAAAACGGTAAAGCCCCGTTCGCAGAGTGCGTCAATGAGCCCAAGCCCTATGTGCTGGTGCAGCATGGCGCGGTCACTGTGCCAGCCGCCGCTGATCACATCCACCACACCGATGCCCCGGGATATTCCTGAAGGTGCGAAAATATCCATAAGCAGCCCGGTGCCGTGCACCTCCGCATAAACCACATTCATGCGCTGATGATACAGTCCCCGTGTTTTCGGACGGATACGAAGCAGGGAAGCGGGCCGGTGCATCAGTTCCACAGGATATATGCAGGGCTGTGACATGGTGATTCCTCAACAGATACTGATCACCGGGAACGCCACAGTGAAGAGCATTCCCGGTGATTGCTTATAAGGGAAAGGAATGGCAGGCGGAATTTATTCGACAGGAGCTTCCCGAAGTTCCAGAATGAGCTTGTCAAACTGCAGCACGGCACGCACTTTCGGTGCAATTTCGGAAAATTCTTTCTGCACAAAATCGAGCAGCGTAATACCTGCAGGGAGGGTGCGCGTAAAAACACGCTCCTGCTCGGGGATGGCAGTCACGCGCTCTTTGATTTCCAGCGGGGCTTCCGCTTTTTCCGCAAAGTCTTTAATAACGGCGAGATAATCGGCGTTGGTCAGTTCCAACGGTGTCTCGCTCAGCACGGTCATAAGTGCCTGATGAAATTGCGCTGAGACTTCTTCTCCCGGCATCAGATCGGGCTTGCTGCCGGCGGCGCCGGCATTGCCGCTGGCATGGCTGGCAGGGTCCTGACGAATGATTTCCTTGATCTGGGATGTGGGGAATTTTACGGGCGACTCTCCCGGCAGGTATTCCACTTCAACGAAAAGCGCCGATTCCCGAATAATATGAATACCCTTCAGCTCACTGCCACTTTTGAAGACAATAGTATCGCCTTCGAGTTCAGGGGATTTCTCTTCTTTTATTCCGGAGGGCGGATTCGAATAGGGATCCAGCAGGGCGGCATCGTCACCGCCTGCTTCCGGTGGCTGTGCCAGCACGGTAAAAGAGGTCAGCATAAGAACCAGAATCATCAGAATCTGCTTATAAGGCATGAGAAAATCTCCCTGTTTATCTGCGCGCAAAATCAATTGCCCGATATAAGCGCACTGTTAAAAAAGCAGCAGTACTTCCCGACGCGGTACATAAACCAGCCATTCTTTCTCCGGTTTCACTCTTTCACACAAAAGCAGGTTCACCGGAAAGACATACCTCTATTGACTAAATTGTATCCCTTGAGCCTAGGGAAGTCAACTTTCCCATTCCGCTTTCATCAGCCGGGTCATCAGCCCGGTAATGGCGCTGCGGGCGTCCAGCCCTTCAAAAAGCGTGTCATGCACTGCCTTCACCACAGGCATTTCCACAGCATGCCGCCGGGCAAGACGCCAGGCACTCCGCGCAGTTTCTATCCCTTCCGCCACCTGGACGCTGTCTGCCTGTATCTGCTCCAGCGTCCTGCCTGCCGCTATCTGAAGCCCCACCCGATAATTCCGGGAATGATGACTGGCGCAGGTGACCACGAGGTCGCCCAGCCCGCCCAGTCCTGCAAAGGTGGACGCCTCTGCGCCGCATGCTACACCAAGTCGCCGCATTTCTGCCAGGCCCCGGGTAATCAGGGCTGCCCGGGCATTGTCGCCCAGCCCGAAGCCTTCGCACGCACCAGCCGCCAGCGCAATGATATTTTTCAAAGCGCCCCCCAGTTCCACACCGATGACATCAGGGCTTGTGTAGACCCGGAAATGAGGAGCACCCAGTGACTGCTGCACCTGCTGCAGCAGAGCGACATCTGTGCCCGCCACCACAATACAGGTCGGCAGATCGCGACCCACTTCTTCCGCATGACTCGGTCCCGACAATACAACTACCGGTGCGCCCGGCGCACTTAAAGCTATGCGCTCACTCATCCGCAGCAGGCTGTCCTGCTCTATGCCTTTTGCCGCACTGATACGCGGTACAGACAGGGGAAAGGGGTATTGTTCCAGCGTATCTTTCATGCCTTTGGACGGCACGGCATAGAGCACCAGATCCGCTGTTTTTTCGGGTTCAGTGACGACACGCACTTCCGGCGGAAGCAGGATGCCGGGCAGCAGCTCCGGCGACTGACGTTCCCGGGCAAGTCGCTGCATCTTCTCCGGATTCCTGCCCCACAGTACGGTTTCATGACCGAGGCGACACGCATGACGTGCCAGCGCAATACCCCAGCCGCCGGCGCCCATCACCTGTATTTTCATGGGACTCTCCTGATGGATTCAGAAACAGCGTGCGCTTCAGTCTTTAAGAAGCCCGGCTTTGCGTTTTCGGCGGTTGTCGTAAAATACGAGCGCCACGAGAAGCACGCCCACCAGAATCTGCTGCCAATGTACATTGATGTTCTGCAGGTTACAGAAGTTATAGAGCACCGTCATGATCAGTGCTCCGGCGATGGTCGCAAAAGCGCCGCCTTCTCCGCCCATGAGGCTGGCTCCGCCGATCACACAGGCGGCAATAGCCTGAAGTTCATACATTTCCGCCGCTGTCGGCGAAGCAACACTGGTGCGGGAAGCGAGCATCATGCCTGCAAAGCCTGCCGCTGTACCGCTGATGGCAAAGGCGGCGATGCGTACCCAGTCTACCGGTACGCCGGAGAGGCGCGCCGCTTCCTTGTTTCCGCCGATGACATAAAGCGCTCTGCCGAATCGGGTGTATCCGAGTACGACAGCAAAAAAAGCGGCGATTCCGAACATAAAAACGACAGGAAGCCACCAGCCCCGGGTGCCGCCGAGCCATGCGAAGTTTTCCGGCAATCCGAAGACCGGTGTAGCGCCTGATGCTGTCAAAGCAGCGCCTCGTGCCGCCATCATCATGCCCAGCGTCACGATAAAGGGCGGAATCTTCCCTTTCGCCGTCAGCAGCCCGTTGACAAGCCCGCACAAAAGCCCCACACCGATACCGATAAAAATACCCGGTATGGCAGGGACAGACAGATTTACCATGGCGAGGCAGCCCACCACACCGCTCAGTGCCGCAATACTGCCTACCGAAAGGGCGATACCGCCCGCCAGCTGACCCACCGCCATAATGCCTACAACAGCGGTGCGCTGCGCCACTCCCTGCAGATTTGAGGGTGAGCGGAAGACAGGGGAGACCACCGCCAGAATGATGCACAAAGCGGCGAGAATGAAAAGAGGGGAATGTTTTGCGATAAAACGACCCATGGTTCAGGCTCCTGTTTTCAAGACAATCGGAGAGTGCTCAGGCATCATCCGGTGAAATACAAATAGACGCTCAGAATCAGCAGCAGCACGGCAGCGGTGTGAATCACATCCCAGTAATTCCAGCTTTCCCGCACTTCCCGGCGGCCCGCTTCCGTATTGCCGGAATAGCACAAATTGGTGGTCTGTGCCGCCGTTGGCGCTGCGCTGAGCAGGCTCACCAGAACCAGCACAGTGCAGCAGTAGAGGAAGAGGTACACGCAAAACAGCAGAAAATTAATATTCCCGTATGCGATGATCAGCCGCAGGATCCAAGGCTTCTGCATAATCATATCAGATACGGCGATGCCTGCGTAAATCTGCGCACCAAGCTTTGCCAATCCCAGGACAAATCCTGATACCAGCGTGACCACCGCTCCGGTACCGTTGATCCGCTTCCAGAATATGCCCAGAAAAAAAACAGCCGTCATCGGCGGTGCCAGATAGGCCTGTACGCTCTGCAGGTATTCGTAGAGCGCACCTGACACCAGCTGCATGGCAGGGATCCAGAGCAGACCCAGCCCGACTACAACACCGGTGGCAATGCGACCTACCCGCACCAGTTCCGATTCAGGCGCCGCAGGCTTCAGCTTTTTATAGATATCCACCGTGAAGAGGGTCGAGCAGGAATTGAAGAGAGAAGAAAGAGAACTCATGAGCGCGGCAAGAAGCCCGCCTACTACAAGCCCCCGTACGCCTTGAGGCAAAAGCTGTGTGACCAGTGCGGCAAATGCCTGATCGGGGCTGTCCATCACGAGCATGCCCTTCTGAACCAGTGCATAAGCGATCATACCCGGTACAATGAAAAGAAAAACAGGCGTGATCTTCAGATAAGCGCCGAAAATAGTGCCGCGCCGTGCAATTTTCAGACTACGTGCCGCAAGCGTCCGCTGCACGATATACTGATCCGCACCCCAGTACCACAGCCCCACAATAGGCGCGGCAAAAAGCATGCCCGGCCAGGGAAATTCCGGGTCGGAGGCGGGACGCCACAGATTAAAGCGCACGCTGCCGTTCATCTCGCGCAGTACACTCCAGCCGCCCAGATGGTAGAGCCCGATCAGCGTGATGCACAGGGACCCCAGCAGCAGCACCACGGTCTGCATCGCATCGGTATACACCACCGCACGCAGACCGCCTACCATCGTGTATACGCCCGTGAGCAGCACCACGCTTACCGCACCGATCCAGAAGCTGTTCAGCCCGGCAAACTGCAGCTCCGGTATCAGTGTCTGAAAGACCATGCCGCCCGCATAAACCGTAACGCTCACTTTGGTGAAGACATAAGCGATCAGGCTTACGAGCGACAGAATCCAGCGACAGGCGGGATTAAAACGGCGCTCCAGAAACTCAGGCACGGTATAGATCCCGGCACGGTAATAAAAAGGAACCAGCACCCAGCCCAGCATAAGCAGACACCACGCATGCAGTTCGTAGTGTGCCATGGCGACGCCGCTTTTTGCACCGGCACCGGCAAGCCCCACCAGATGCTCCGAACCGATATTGGAGGCGAAAAGCGAGGCGCCGATGGCAAACCAGCCGATATTCCTTCCCGCAAGAAAATAATCCTCCGAGGTTGACTGCTGACGTGCCGTGAACCACACCACCGCCGCTACTGCGGCAAAATAGCCGCCGATAACCAGCCAATCCAGCCAGACCAGTGTTGTCATGGTGCTCTGTACCTCATTCGTTTGAATGCTGTTGCAACTGATGCCGAAAAGTATAGAACACAGATGCCCCCCGATTCATCATGGAATCCCCTGTGCGGGCTTGGCAGCGCGCATCCGGAAGTGCACGCTGCAGCAGTACCGGGCGCCCCTCTGATAAATTCGTAATGACAACGGATACTGTTGTATAGTACAGGCTGATAATCAATCAGGGGATGGGTGCCTTCTGCCTGATTCCCTCTTTCTTCAGTATGTTTTGACGAAAGCGAATTTCCGTGTCAGGAAAAGGGTAATGACCTCGAAAAGCAGCATTAGTGACATTGCGGGTGCCTGGCTGGTACACATTCTCACAGCATCGGGTGCTCTCTTCGGTCTGCTGGCGCTGCAGGCGAGCGCCCGGGGAGCCTTTGTTATCGCCCTCGGCTGGATGGCAGTTACCATCGCCATTGACGGCGTGGATGGCGCTCTGGCACGGTGGCGGCGCGTCAGCGTTCATCTGCCCTATTTTGACGGGGCATTGCTGGACAATATGGTCGATTTTTTCACCTATGTGCTGGTTCCCGCCTATTTTCTTCTTTATGCGCCTGTCCTCACCGAAGCCTGGCGTCTCCCTGTTGCCGCCGCCATTATTTTTTCTTCTGCCTATCAGTTCAGTCAGACAGAGGCAAAGACTGCCGATCATGCCTTTACGGGTTTCCCTTCCTATTGGAATATCGCCGTCTGCTACCTCTTCCTTCTGGAATGGCCGCCAGTCGTCAATGCGGCCGTTCTGCTGCTCTGTGCCGGAGCGGTCTTTATTCCTGTCCGCTATCTTTACCCCAGCCGCACGCCCCATTACCGTGCCATTAATATTCTTCTCGGTTTGCTGTGGGCGGCTGCAGTGCTGGGAGCGCTGGCAGTGTACCCGAAAGGGCACCATCCGCTCATTCTGCTATCCATGCTGTACCTGATTTATTATTTTGCCTTCAGCCTCTGGCTGACCTTCCGTCGAAAATCCGCAACTGAAAAGGAAGCGTCCTGACCTGCACCGGGTCGGTCCAGTCAAAAAGAGATCCGCTCCATGGTTTCCACCGCATTTCAAAGTCCTCTGGAAAAAGAACAGATTCGCGTGGCGCTTTTCGGGAAGGAGGCATCCTCGCTCGTACCGCTGCTTCAGGAAAAAACGGATCTTGTCGTTGTTGATACAACGCCTGATCTGGTGATCTGTTACGGCGGCGACGGTACACTGCTGGCGGCGGAGCTGCACTGGCCCGGTATCCCCAAGGTGCCCATCCTCAACAGCAAACGGGGGAACCGCTGCATTCAGCGCCGCCCGGAAGAAGTGATTGCCGCCCTTTCCGGCCGTGACATGGTCCGGACACTGTACACCAAGCTTGAATGCAGTGTTTTTACGGGCGAAGGCGTGAAAGCACCTGATTTTTCCTTCACCTGTCTGAACGAAGTGAATGTGCATATGGGCAGGATCAACAGCGCCGTCCGGTTTCAGCTTTCCGTCAATGCCGTACCTTTTGAAGACGGCGTGGAAATTGTGAGCGACGGTTTTGTGGTCTGTACCGCTTTCGGCAGCAATGCCTACTTCAAGGCAATCACCAAAGGGATTTTTACAGAAGGTATAGGCGTGGCTTTCAAGGCGACCACCCATGCGGTGAATCATATTGTGCTGCCGGAAGACAGTCAGCTGCACTTTGTCATTACACGGGGTCCGGCTACGCTCGCCTTCGACAATTCGCCCGAATTTGTGGACCTGGAGGAAGGCGATCGTCTCGTTATCCGACAGCACCCTGACAGCGCCTGTATTCTTACCTGTGACCCCGTAACCAAACTGGACGAGCCCTTTTAAGGCATGGAAGAGGAGGAGGTGCCCGTGAGTCCGGAGCATGTACGCCCCAGCTGGGATGAATACTTCATGGAGGTGGCGAATGCCATCTCAAAACGTGCCACCTGCAACCGTGGCCGCAGCGGGTGTGTCATTGCCCGCGACCGTACCCTGCTCGTCACGGGCTATGTCGGTTCTCCTGCCGGCTTTCCCCATTGCGACGATGTCGGTCACCAGATAAAGCAGGTACGCCACGAGGACGGAAGTATCACGGAGCATTGCGTGCGCACCGTCCATGCCGAGCAGAATGCCATCTGTCAGGCGGCACGGCTCGGCGTATCCCTTCAGGGCGCCACGCTTTATTGCCGTATGACCCCGTGCCGGGTATGTGCCATGCTGCTCATCAACTGCGGCATTGTCCGGGTTGTCTGTGAAAGGCGTTACCATGCCGGTGCGGAATCGGAGGAAATGTTCCGCACCGCCGGCATCAGTCTCGAATACCTCTTCGATGAAGTCCAGCCCTATGAGTAGAAAAGGGGAGGGGGAAGGGCACTGCCTTCGTCAGACCACGCTTTCCTTTTCCATTGCCTGCGCTTTTTTAATGTGCGATTCGATAAGCGCCGGAATCTGATCCGGAGTCACTTCGCCGAAGACCGTGTCGTTCACCAGCACTACAGGCGCCAGCCCGCAGGTGCCCACGCAGCGTGTGCCTTCAAGGGAGAACATGCCGTCCGGTGTTGTCTCGCCCACATGAATGCCCAGCTCGTCGCAGAGGCGTTCGCATACACGCTCAGCACCTTTCACATAGCATGCCGTACCCAGACAGATATTGATCACGAAACGGCCGCGCGGCTCCAGGCGGAAGAAGTGATAGAAGGTGGCAACCCCTGTCACTTTCGCTGTCGGCACCTGCAGCAGCTGCGCTACCGCATCCAACTGTTCTTTTCCCAGATAGCCGAAATGACCCTGTACCTTGTGAAGCACATTGATCAGATGGCTGTTCGGATGCTGCTTCTGCGTGCAGTCTTCGATAAAGGCAACAATTTCCGGAGTCAGTGCTTCTTTGCTTTTGCTGAACACTTCGTCTCTGTTATCGGTTACTTTAACGTCCATTAGCGTATTCCTCTGGGCAGTCTCGGCGCATAGTGGGTATGTAACAGGCGGTGCGCCTTTTCACCGCCCGGTTCTCCGAGGTATTCTTCATAAAGGTTCAGGATGGCAGGGTTGTGCCCGGAACTGCGCACTTTCTTGCCCTGATCGATTTTATACAATGCCTCTGCGCGTTTCGCAAGAAGCCGTTTATCCAGAATCCGGTAGCCTTCAGGCGGGTAGGGCTGGCCGCCGCCGCCTATACAGCCGCCCGGGCATGCCATGATCTCGATGATGTGGTACTCCTTTTCACCCTTCACCACCGCATCCAGAAGCTGCTTGGCATTGGTCAGCCCGTTGGCGACACCCACCCGGAGGGTCAGCTCGTCATTCACTTTCAGTTCCCGTTCGCGCAACCCTTCCACGGCACGCACTTCCGTGAATTCCATGTTTTCAGGCGCCTGGCCGGTCACCTTTTCCACTGCGACACGGAGCGCTGCTTCCATCACACCGCCGGTGGTGCCGAAAATATCGGCGCCGCCTGAGGATTCACCCAGTGGCGAATCAAATTCACCGTCGGGCAGATGGCGCAGGTCAATGCCGTAGTTCTTGATCATCCAGATGGTTTCGCGCGTCGTCAGCACCGCATCGGTTTCACGGGTGCCGTCGGGCATGCACAGTTCCGGCCGGTTGCACTCGAATTTCTTTGCCGTGCACGGCATGATCGCAACTACGAAAATATCCTTGGGATCAATGCCCGTTTTTTCCGCATAATAGGTCTTCAGCAGCGAAGACATCATCGCCATGGGGGAGCGGCAGGTCGAAGCATTGGGAATCAGTTCCGGATAGAATTTCTCAAGAAAATTGACCCAGCCCGGTGAGCAGCTGGTCAGCAGCGGCAGCCGTTCGTTTTTAGAAAAACGCTGCATGAACTCGTTCGCTTCTTCGATAATCGTGAGGTCGGCGGAAAAGTTCGTGTCGAAGACACGGTCAAAGCCGAGGCGACGCAGTGCTGTTACGAGTTTTCCGGCTGCAGGCGTTCCCAGCGGCATACCGAAACCTTCACCGATGGTGGCGCGGATGGCAGGTGCCGTATGGGCAACAACGTGTTTGGTCGGATCCGCCAGCGCTTTCCACACTTCTTCCGTGTGGTCGTGTTCTGTAAAAGCGGCAGTCGGGCATGCTGCCACGCACTGACCGCACTGGATGCATACAGAGTCATCCATGCAGGCATCATGAGCGGGCGCCACTAATGTGTGGAAGCCACGGCCCTGCTGGCTCAGATTGTGCACGCCCTGCACTTCGTCACAGATACGGACGCATCGCCCGCAGAGGATGCATTTTTCCGGATCACGGTCTACAGCGAGGTTCGTGTTTTCAATGGGGAAGCGCTTGCGTTCTCCCGCAAAAAGACGTTCGCGAACGCCTGTCGCATATGCCACATTCTGCAATTCGCAGTTGCCGTCCCGGTCACAGGTCAGGCAGGCGCGCGGGTGGTTGTCCAGAAGCAGTTCCACAATGTCGCGGCGCGCCTGGCGGATGGCGGGATTATTGGTCTCCACTTCCATGCCCTGCGCCACTTTTACCGCACAGGACGCCTGATAGAAGGGAATACCTTTCACGTCCACGATACACACGCGGCAGGAGCCTTGTATGCTCAGGTCGGGGTGGTAGCACAGGCGGGGAATTCGGATGCCCAGCTGCGTTTCCGCCGCTTCCATAATGGTCATTGTGTCCGGCACTGTCACTTTGACGCCGTCTATTGTAAGAGTAACCATGTTTTCCTGGCTCATTGCTGTACCTTTATATGTCAGGAGCGTGGAGGGAATTCCACGGCCCGGTTATTTCCTGTTTACCGCATCAAAACGGCAGACATCGAAGCAACGACCGCACTTGATGCATTCCACCTGATCAATCACATGAACCTCTTTTCTGCCGCCGCTGATGCAGTTGGTCGGGCAGTTGCGGGCGCACATCGTGCAGCCGACGCATTTCGCAGGGTCAATCTCATAATGAATCAGCGTCTTGCATTTACGGGCGGGGCACCGCTTCTCTTTCACATGCGCTTCATATTCATCCCGGAAATGGCGCAGGGTGCTCAAAATAGGATTCGGTGCCGCACGGCCCAGTCCGCAGAGGGAGGTATTTTTTACCAGACTGGCAAGCCGTTCCAGCTTGTCCAGATCTTCCATCTCTCCTTTGCCCATGGTGATCCGCTCCAGGATCTCAAGCATGCGCTTGGTGCCTTCACGGCAGGGCGTGCACTTGCCGCAGCTTTCTCCCTGGCAGAATGTCATGAAGAATTTCGCAACGTCCACCATGCAATCGTCTTCGTCCAGCACGATCATGCCGCCGCTGCCCATGATGGAGCCCAGCCGGCCCAGCGTATCAAAGTCAATGGGCATGTCCAGATATTCAGCCGGAATCACACCGCCTGCCGGGCCGCCCGTCTGAATGGCTTTCAGCTGTTTGCCGCCGGGAATACCGCCGCCGATGTTATAGACCACTTCGCGCAGCGTCGTGCCCATCGGTACTTCCACAAGACCGGTATGCTGGATCTTGCCCGCCAGCGCAAACACTTTCGTGCCGCCGCTGAACTCTGTGCCGACAGAAGCAAACCAGTCGCTTCCGTAAAGAAGCAGCGGTGCAATATTGGCGAAAGTCTCCACGTTGTTGATAACCGTCGGCTTGCCCCAGAGGCCCGATTCCGTCGGGAAGGGCGGGCGGATGCGGGGCTGGCCGCGCTCTCCTTCAATGGAGTGGATCAGTGCCGTTTCTTCGCCGCACACAAAAGCGCCGGCACCCAGACGCACTTCCAGATCCATGGAAAAATCGCTTCCCAGAATATTCTGACCAAGAAGGCCGTGTTTGCGGCATTCAGCCAATGCCTTTTCTATGCGTTTGATCGCCAGCGGATATTCGGCGCGGACATAGAAGAAGCCGCGGGTCGCTCCGATGGCATAGCCGCCGATAATCATACCTTCGATCACACTGTAAGGATCTGATTCCAGCATGCTGCGGTCCATGAACGCACCGGGATCGCCCTCATCGGCGTTGCAGATCAGATAGCGCTGGTCATTCGCATGGCGGTGCGCATCTTTCCACTTGCGCCCTGTAGGATAACCGCCGCCGCCTCGGCCGCGCAGTTTCGATTCCAGCACACGCTCCACAAGCCAGTCAGGGTCCCCGTTGGAAAGACTCAGGGACAGCGCCCTGAATCCATTGTAATGGATATATTCGTATAGACTTTCAGGATTGATGACACCGGCATTGCGCAGTGAAATGCGCGTCTGACGGTTAAAGAAAGCCGCATCCCCGTAAAGATCAAAGAAGCGGAGGCTGATCGGATCTTCCTGACAGCGCAGCCGGTCCACAATCTGCCCTTCCACAAGATGCTGGGCAATAATTTCCTGTACGTCTTTCCGGTCTTTTACAAAATAAACCGTATTCTCAGGGCGAACCATCACACAGGTGGAGATCATTTTACGGTGAATGGAGCAAAAACCCAGTGCCCCCACATGAATCAGTGTGTTTTCTTCCGGATCCAGACCGGCACGGTTGATTTCGTCCTGAAACACCGTGAAAATGTCTTCATCACCCCTGGTGCCGCAATGACGGGCTTCGCAAAGGATTACCTGCCGTTTCAGCCGGGGCATGGTCTGATCCAGCGTCAGTTCTGCCACCGGCTCACCGCCCTGAATGTGCCGTGAGAAAATCTGATGCGCCGAGTCACGGGTCACACGCTGGTATTTCACAGGCATTCTGCCCGGCATCAGGACACCCACGATGGGTTCACGGCTGCATCGGCCTGTGCAGCCCACCTGATGCAGGATAATATCATCACGGCCCGATGCCTGAATATTGCGCTCAAATTCGCGCCATACCTCTGTGGCTCCGGCGGCATTTTCACAGGTCGCTGAGCCGACCTGAATGATGATCTTGTCATTCCGGCCCGACTGCTGCCACTGAGTGTGGGCGTGCTGTGCCAGTTCTTCATAACGGCTTAAAACAGTGTTGTTCATAAGTGTTGCCTTACTCCTGAAATAAACGGTGATGGGAATGCGTTTATTAATAAGGGGGTGTATCGAATGACGGTAGTGCGAAAAAAAAGAACCGCAGTACCGCGTTGCAGGCTATGCGTGCGGGAAAATTGCTCAAAAGCACCTCACGCTCTTTTTCT
This sequence comes from Candidatus Hydrogenedentes bacterium ADurb.Bin170, assembly GCA_002070275.1. Lineage (GTDB taxonomy): Bacteria > Hydrogenedentota > Hydrogenedentia > Hydrogenedentales > CAITNO01 > JAAYJV01. The sequence goes on along the minus strand of MWCY01000059.1, from coordinate 4,419 downwards.
ATACGCTCATAGTATACCTTAGACGATCGTAACAGTCAACTTTCGTGGCGCGTAATCGTTATTTTTTTCACAACTAAATGCAACTTGCTGAAATAACAGCAATTAGGTGATAACGCTTCGGCGAAGGCCGGAACAGAACAAGCAGAGGGCGGCGCAAGTTCTCCTGCTGTGACGTACGTCACAACTGGCTCCATTTAATAAGGACAGCTGCGCAAAAGCGGGGGAGCGGTTCTGCTTTACTGGCTAAGCAGCGTTGTCTGCTTCACGATCCGCACTTCTGATGCTTCAAACCCGAGCAGCGCAATCATTTCCCGGGGCTTTGCCAGGCGCCCTGCAAAAAGCGTCGTGTCAAAGAAGAACGAACTTCCCGTCCCCGTCTCCGCCTCTTCCTTCCACATGCCCAGAGCACACACCAGAGGGCGCAGATCCAGCAGGATGGCTTTCTTCCCTTCCCTGGATGCCCGGCTCTTGACACGTCGGTTCACATGCCACATGTCCTGCGCTTCGAGACGTGCGATCCGTTCCGCCAGCGCATCGGGGGGCAGCGGCGTCCGAATTATATAGCGATGCCCGCACACTGCCGCCATTAGTGCCGGATCACCCATATCCGCTTCGAAAGCTTCATATACCTGAAGGCCTTCCGGCATTACCGCCCGCAGCTTTTCCATAAATGCCGCTGCCTCTGTCTTTTCCGTGAGCAGCACATCCATCCATTCCGCCCTGCTTTCCTCACCGACAGGCAGTGCGGAGGAAAAGGTCACTTTCGGATGGGCGTGAAATCCCTGAGAGTAGGCGAGGGGTGCCCCTGCACGCCGCAGTCCCCGGATCCAGGCATGGGCAAACTCAAGATGGCTGAGGAAACGGAGTCTGCCTTCTCTGCCCACACGGAAGCGCATCCGCTGCACTGCTTCTTTTACCGCCACCGGTTCCCGGGGTGCCAGTATTTCCGCTGTTTCCGCGCGCTTATGTGTATCCAGCACTACGGCACAGCATTCAGGGGCACGCTTGATGGCACCGCACAGATGGCATTTTCCCTGCCTGCAGTCCGGTGTGGCGCTTTCTGTCAGAGCACCCTGCCATTCCTTCCACAGCGCCTTTTTCTCCACAGCGCCTTCCAGATGATCCCAGGGAAACCGGAAATATTCAGACCGTTCCCGGAAAAAGTCCTCGACAGGATAATGCACCGCCGCTGCCGCTTCTGTCCAGAGCGCAAAGTTCAGTTTTTCTTCCCACGTTTCATAGCCGCCGCCGCGGTGAAATACCGCTTCAAGCAGATCGGCCGCTCTCCTGTCGGCGCGGCTCAGCATGCCTTCAATAAAGGAGCTTTCCGGCGCATGCCTTCCGAAGCGTATGGCGCGCCAGGGCTTCAGCAGTGCCGCCAGCTGACGGTGTTTGGCTCTCGTTTCTTCCAGCCCGATCTGCGCTGCCCATTGAAACGGCGTGAATGCTTTCGGCACAAAGGTGGATACGCCCAGCCGGAGCTCCGCCCGGGATCGGATTTTCTTTGCCGTGCCGAGGGTACGGATACACAGATCGGCAATAGCGTCCACGTCTTCCTCCTGTTCCGTGGGCAGCCCGATCATGAAGTACAGTTTGATGTGCATCCAGCCCCGGCGGAAAACCTCTTCCGCAAGTTCGAGCAGCTGTTCGTCCGTGACGTCTTTGTTGATGACGCGCCGGAGCCGCAGCGATCCGGCTTCGGGGGCAAAGGTCAGCCCGCTGCGCCGCATCGATGCCACGTGATCCGCCAGCTGCACTGAAAAACGGTCGAGCCGAAGCGAAGGAAGCGACAGCGATGCACGATGCTTTTCCGCAACGTCCGCCGAAGTGTGCAGGAGGGAGGGCGCAACAGAATAATCGCAGGTCGAAAGAGACACCAGTGTTGCATCTTCAAAGCCCGACCGGGCAAGCCCTTTATCCAGCAGCCCGCTGATCGTGTCCACGGAACGCTCCCGGACAGGGCGGGTCACCATGCCTGCCTGGCAGAAACGGCAGCCGTGACTGCAGCCACGCAGGACTTCCACGCCGTAGCCGTCGTGTACCAGCTGTACATAAGGCGTAATCGGCGCATCAGGAAAGGGGATGCCGTTCAGATCCTGCACCAGCCGTGACCGAATTTTTCTTCCGGACGCAACCGGCACTACGCTGCCGTCACACAGGGCCTCCACAGGAAAAAGGGAAGGCACATAGACCCCTTCCAGTGCCGCCAGCGCTTCCAGCTGTGCCGCTTTTGATCTTCCCCGCATTGACAGCAGGCAGGCAGCGATTTCCTGCGCTGCTTCTTCGCCGTCGCCGATGACAAAAAAGTCGATGAAGGGCGCAAGCGGCTCAGGATTGTAGGCACAGGGACCGCCGGCAAAAACCAGCGGTGCTTCTTCGCCCCGTTTTTCTGTACGCAGAGGCAGTCCCGCGAGATCCAGCATGCGAAGTATATTCACATAGGTCAGTTCAGACTGGAGCGTAAATCCGATGGCATCGGCAGCAGTCAGCGGTTCCTGCGATTCCAGCATGGGCGGCGCCAGATGCCGTTCCCGCAGCAGCGCATCCATATCCGGACCGGGGAGATAGGCACGCTCCGCCCACACCTCCGGCATGGCGTTGAAAATCCGGTAAAGAATCTGCAGCCCCAGATTGCCCAGCGACAGCTCGTACAGGTCGGGAAACACCAGGCACAGGCGAAGTTTTATCCGGGCGGGGTCTTTGACAGCAGCATTCCATTCGCTGCCGATATAACGACCCGGCTTCTCCACCTGCCCGTAGAGCGATTCCAGGGCAGCGGCATAAGTCTGACCTTTCAAAAGGGAAACTCCCGATGACGGCTCCCGGCTTAACGGAAAGCCTGCATCTCCAGTTCATACAGTTTCTTGAAGTTCTGGTATTCCCCTTCCGTCATCGCAGCCCGATCCGATGCATATGGATTCGTTTTCTGTGACCGGGAATAGAGCGGTGTGTCAAAGCCTTTTTCCGTCGCATACCGCTTCAGAAATTCCACCGCATGGATATTCGGCTTCAACAGGTTGTTGATCGCATCCTGTGCCGCAAGCACGCCCGCATGATTGCCCGTCAGATACCGGTCCACCAGCGCATTGAGCATCTGCGGATTGATAATGGCGCCCTGACCGATGCAGGCGCGGCTGCCCAGCATTACCCCGATATACAGCATGGTTTCATTGCCCACGATATAACGGAAGTCGCAGCCCCGTACTGCCCGCTGCAGCTCATAAGCGTAATAGCCTTCGGAGGTCGAAAATTTGCCTGCCACAAAATTCGGCAGTGCTGTCAGGCGCCGGAGTACCTCGGGTGCAATCTCGTATTCTTTTCGGGTGCCCGGCGGCTGATACACCATCACCGGCCCGTTCACCTGAGCGCACAGAGTCGTGAAATAAGTCTCGATCAGATCCTGATGGCTCTGTCCTTCTTTGGGAACCAGCGCTTCAGGAATAGTATACACGGCGGCCGCCGCACCCATCTCCAGCGTTTCATTTCCCAGTTTGATCCCCTGCTGCAGATAAAGATCCGGATCCGGGCGTTTGTCGTAATTCCGGTCCCAGATGCCGCTGCAGCCCACCAGTACTGGGCGGATGCCTTTCAGATGGGCGCACATGTTCCGGGCTATTTGCAGCGTGTCTTCCATGCTGAAGGTGTACATAAGGCCCATGCCGGAACGCACAAAATATGCGCTGATCGCATTGTCCTGAAGAAGAAAATCGACGAACCGGCGCTGTCCGTCATCGTCCAGCCTTCCGTCCTCATGAAATACGGTGAAAGTGGGGGAAATGGCACCATAGATATAATCAAGTGAATATGGCATGGAAATCTGTCCTATGAACCGCCGATGCGGCCCGGCTTGAAAGAAAAGGAAAGTGCGCCCCTATCAGGCATCCGGAATATGATGCCACAACCATGCCGCTGCAGGCAATTGGTTCTGGAGGATATTCGAGGTCGATTTTTTTGGAGAATGCCCCGGGACATGATACAGCGTTTAGCGGAGCTTCTTTCTTGTTTAATTGCCTGAGATTTATTTTGCCCCTGCACTAAAACACTCTGACTCAAAACATAAAATCCGCCAGCCTGGGAACGCCAATCTCCGTATTGGCAAGTGGCGTGTGTGGTCTATGTTTATGGGAGGTATGTCCCGAGACGCATTTCCGACTCAGATTCAAGTGCCTGTCTTTTTCATGATTCGCTTGTGTGCCAATGCGGAGATTGGCGTTCCCAGGGAAGAATTGCCTTTCTCCGGCACCACTCCGGCACCACTCCTGTACGCACTTCCATCTTCACACTTCCCGTCATTCCTGCTCCCCCCGTCATTCCTGCGAAGGCAGGAATCTTAACCAGGGCATGGTCGTCTTGACTTACATATCGCTCTGATCCACACCAAAGACTTCAAGACATATAAAAACAAAAAAAGACTTTCCC
>MWCY01000058.1 GCA_002070275.1 Candidatus Hydrogenedentes bacterium ADurb.Bin170 | reverse complement strand
CCGGAATCTGAACAAGGAAGCGGGATATGAGTGCTCAGTCGTCGGAGTTTTGCATAGAATCTTCGGGTGGCGTCCTGCTTCGGCGCAAAGACATTTATGTGGCGCAGCTGGAAGGGGACTACGAGACCATGGGCCGCCAGCATGGTGAACTGGCGGCAGCGGCCTGCGGCGATGTGGTGGCGCTGTACATGAACGGACTCCTGTCCAAACTGATTGCTCAGGCGGTCCCGTCCATTTCCCGCTCTGCTGCCTGGCTGATTCAGGAGCTGTTCCGGCGGAGAAACAGCAGAGACTACGGGGCGGATCTGAAGGCGCATCTGCGCGGACTGGCGCAAGCGTATAACCTACCGCTTGCCGATGCGGAACGGCTTCTCGTCATGCCCGATATCTTCCATTATCTTGCAGGGAAGACCTTCACTACCCTGACCTCGCCTCCGTCCTGCTCCTGCTTTTTCGCTTGTGGCGCCGCAACACAGGACGGAAAACTGATTGTTGGGCGCAATTTCGATTTCTTCGGCAGAGGCGTCTGGAATGACAATCAGGCGCTGATTGTCATGCGTCCCTCCGATGGGCAGGCTTTCTGCTGGATCGGCGCACTGGGCGTCTGCGGCAGCGGGCAGGGTTTTAATGAAAGCGGGTTGATTGTCGGGCTCCACTCCAAATTTACCACCGATCTGCGGACGCAGGGCGCTCCCATTTTCAAACTGGTTCATGAGATTCTGGCTTACTGTACCACCGTGGAGGAGGCGGTTGCCCGTATCACAGCAGCGCCCCGTCTTTGCGGACTGAGCCTTTTCATTACAGGAAGCAGAGAGCGTACCGCCGCCATTGTCGGATATTCCGCCACCCATCACGAACTGATCCGCCCGGAAAAAGAGTATCTGGTTCGCACCAACCATTATGTGACGGCGGACATGCAGCGGTTGCAGCGGGGACCTGTCGCTTTTATGCGTCACACACAAGCGCGTTTTCAGCGCATCACGGCACTGATCGAAGAAAAGTACGGGACACTCCGTGTTGAAGACGGTCCGTCCATTCTGAGTGACTGCATAGATCCTTATGAGGATAGGAAAAGGCTTGCCGGAAATCTGGTCGCCGCAACGAACAACGTGCAGAGCATTGTTTTCAGCCCGGATGATGATACGCTCTGGCTGGCTCACGGCGATTTTCCCGTGTGCCTCAATGACCGTTACTGCGGTTTTTCAATGTCGGCACTGCTGCAGGGCGATGAAGGGAACTATGAAAAAGAAGATCTGCCGGGCGGCAGTCCGCTGACCGGGGAGGAGCGCCGGGGGCTCTATGAATTTCTGCAGGCGTGGTCTGCCCATCTGGACAATCTCGACAACAGCCGAGCCGTCCAGCACCTGCTGCGTGCAGCGGAAATAGTTCCCGGGGAACCTGTTTTTCCCAGGCTTGCCGGTCTGATCCTTCTCAAGGAAAAAAAGTATGCCCGGGCACTGCCGCTGCTCCTTAAAAATGCGGAATATCCCTACCGGGATGCCCTCGCACATGCGGAATCCCTGTTATGGGTCGGGCGCTGCCTGGATCTTATGGGGCGTCGTGACGAGGCGCTCGACTATTACCGCCAGTCCTCCGCATTGAATGCGCAGCCTGTCTGTGCTGCAGCCGAGCGGAACATGAATACGGCATTCAAGGCGCATCAGATGTGGTCTGTCACGCCTGAGTTTGTCATCGGTGCGGCGCTGGCGAAATATTGAAGGTCAGCACTTTCAGTTTCAGGGAAGTACAGCCCGGGTGTGAAGCCATTTGATGAAAAGATCCGGCCAGGTGGACAGTACGGGATCGCCTTTACCCAGGCCGAAGCCATGGGGTCCCGGCTCATACACATGCATTTCCGCAGGCACTCCGGCGCGGTGCAGTGCCAGATAATAGGTGATGCTGTTTTCCGCCGAAACACCTGTGTCCGCCGTGCTTGCCACGAGAAAAGCGGGCGGTGTGTCCTTGGTTACATGCTGATCATTCTGGAGACTTTCCGCCAGACCGGGTTCCGGATTATCGCCGAGCAGATTCTTTCCGCTGCCTACGTGGCCGAAGGGTGGCAGCAGCGAAATAACCGGGTAAATAAGCACGGTGAAATCCGGGCGGCTTGACTGGCGTTTTACCGGATCTGCCGAATCGGGATCGCCGCCGTCGAAATGAGTCGCCACGGTGGAGACGAGATGGCCGCCCGCAGAAAAACCGAGGATCCCGACCCGGACCGGATCCACATTCCATTCTTCCGCACGGGCACGAACCACGCGAAGTGCCTGCTGCGCATCCTGCAACGGAACAGGATGGCGGCTGGGTTCGACGCGGTACTGACAGATAAATGCAGCGATGCCCTGACCGTTGAGCCATCGAGCCACTTCCATTCCTTCATGGCCGGTAGCAAGGCCGCCATACCCGCCTCCCGGACATACCACGACTGCCGGCACGGGCTTTTTTGATTCATGGAGGGGGAAAAGATGCAGCGCCGGAGCATTCATGGCACCGCTGATGTGCGCAGGAGCCATTGCCTCTTCATAAAGGGCGATGGCGGGCGCTCCCGAATCAAAACTTTGACCTGCAGCAAGAAAAGCGGTTGTCATGAGAAGAAAAAGAGGCAACATTGCGTAAGTTCCTTCGTCTCGGTTCAGTGGTTTTTCAGGATCCGGTATTCATGCCGGAAGTTTATATCCGGATGCGGTGTTGTTTAGGAACATGCTACACTTTCGGCATTGAGAATTACAATCCGCATCCGATACAGGGCGCAGGAAGCCGTGAAAGTTTTTTAATGATATCGACAGAAGAAAATCGTATGCCTCCCCGGGGTGCCCGGGTTATGATCGCCATGAGCGGTGGCGTGGACAGTGCCGCTGTGGCTGTGCTTCTGGCTGAGGCAGGCTATGACTGCCTGGGCGCAACCCTCCGGCTGACGGGTGATAAAGAGGAAGTATCGGTCTTTGAGCCCTGCTGCGGTCTGCAGGCGGCTGAAGATGCCCGCCGTATCTGCACTACGCTGGGAATTCCGCACAGAACAGTGCGGGTCGTGGAAGTGTTTGAAAAGACGATTATCCGCTATTTTGCAGGACAGTATGCGGAAGGACGCACGCCCAATCCCTGCATCCGATGCAACCGTGCCATCAAATTCGGCATGCTCTTTAAAGAAGCAACGCGACTCGGCTATGACTACATCGCTTTCGGGCATTATGCCCGTCTTATGGAAAGAAACGGAAGGATGACTCTGGCAAGGGCGGCTTACCTGCCAAAAGACCAGAGTTATGTACTGGCACCCCTTACCCAATCTCAGTTGCGCCGTTCCTGCTTTCCCCTTGCGGCGATGACAAAGGAAGATGCCAGGGCTGCCGCCCGGCGCATAGATGTCGTGTCCGGAAATAAAGCGGAAAGTCAGGAAATCTGCTTTGTGCCGCTCCGTAATTATGCCAGCGTAGTGGAAAAGTATGCCGGGAAGGGCACGCCCGGTCCCATTCGCGATCTGGAAGGGCGCGTACTCGGGCAGCATGAAGGCATTCACCGCTACACCATCGGTCAGCGTCGGGGACTGGGAATCGGTGCGGAAAAGCCGCTGTACGTGGTCTGGCTTGATGCCGCGCACAACACGGTCTGGGTCGGCAGAGACGCGCAGTCTCTATGTGATTGTTTTGAAACGGGGCCTCTCTTTTTTGGAGGAATGGCACCGCAAAAAGAAAAATTTGAGGCATGGGTTCAGCTTCGCTATCGGCATCAACCGGTGGCAGGAGTGGTTGAGCCGAGAGATCACGGGGCCCGGGTCGTTCTTTCTGAAGCACAGCGGGCTGTGACGCCGGGACAGTGGGCGGTGTTTTATGACGGGAGCGGGCATATCCTGGCTTCGGCAAAGATACAGCAGTTCGAGCGATGGTGTGGAGGTGCAGACTGCACGTTTACGCAGTAAAATATGGTAAACTTACTGTACAGGGCAGATGTATGTCCGTTATGGTAATTCAGATGGAAGGGAGTATCTGTTATGGCAGCACCAAAAATTGTCGGTTGCTTCAATCATCCCGGTAAAGAGGCCATGGGACGATGCCGTCAATGCAGCAAGCCGATTTGCAAAGAATGCGGATTTGTGACACCGGCGGGTATGTACTGCTCCAATGAGTGTCGCGACAAGCACGAAGATTTCATGAAACGCGCCACTGACGTGGATTTGTCGAAGCGCCAGAAAAGAAGCCTTCGCGCCCGTCTTGGCAGTGTGTTTTCGCTTATTGTCGTGCTGGTCGTCCTGTTTTTCGGGGCAGTCCTGCTTGGATGGTTGGTTCATATCCCGTATCTTTCCAGTTTCAGTATTACCGTGCGTTCTTTTCTGGGTCTTATGTAAAGGAGGAACAGGCAATGGATTTGACGTTTTTGAAATGGCCGATTATTATTCTGGTGATCGCAGGTATTGCATTTCTCTTCACCAGCCCGGGTGTTAATTTCCTGGTGAACCACTATACCAAAGCGACAGTGGGTGCGGACTTCGCCAAAGATCTGAGCGATGAAAGCGGGCTTACCCGTATCGGCGGGTATCTGCTTTTCACCTGGCAGTATCAGAAGGCGTACGACACCATGAACCTGGCTGTGGCGCGCTATGGTCCGGAAGGCAGGCATTACTATTACAATCTGTACCGCATGGCACGCTGTCTGGATCGCCTCGAACGGTACCGGGAAAGTTATAACATCCTCATGGATCTGATCAGTGCCAATGCGCATGATGCCGACAACCGTGTCGCCGACAATGACAATTTACGGCTGCGTGCTTCTAAATTGAAAGAAGTACACGGCCTCTGATGCCCCTGAATCCTCTTGAAATAGTTCCCGGCAGACTGCCGGCTCTGGCATGCCTTCACGCAAAAAAGCGCACTGTTAAAAAACTGTACCTGTACGGAAAGTCGCAGACGGCGGAGGAGTTTGAGCGTCTTTTGCCGCAGGAGAAGATCGTATATGCCGACAGGCATCAGCTGGATCAGCTGGCGGGCGGTGTGCTGCATCAGGGTGTTCTGCTGCATGCCGCACCTTTGCCCGTTCTGGATCTTGATGACTGGCTTGTCCGGCACGATCGCCCTGACTGCATTCTCCTTGCTCTCGATTGCATCGAAGATCCTCAGAATTTCGGCGCCATGGTACGCAGTGCTGCCGCATGCGGTGCCTCCGGTGTCCTTTTTCAGAAGGACCGTGCCGCTCCGGTCAGTCCGGCGGCGGTCAAAGCGGCTGCCGGTGGCATGGAATACGTTGACCTGATCCAGGTCACCAATCTGGCGCGTTCCCTTGGAGCGTTGCAGGAAGCCGGATTCTGGACAGCAGCATTGGATGGCCGTGCGGACACAACGCTGTGGTCTTCCGATCTTACCGGAAGAATCACGCTGGTCATCGGCAATGAAGGTGCCGGTGTCCGACGCCTGGTCCGTGAGAAATGCGATTATCGTCTGGCGATCCCGCTGCCCGGGGAAGTGGCAAGCCTGAATGCGTCTGTTGCTGCAGGGATTGCGCTGGCGGAATGCATGCGCCAGCGTGCCGTTAAGGATTGATGTTTTTCACTTGCAAAGCGCATGTTCCTTTAGCAGGGCTTGCTGTTTTTGTCCATGATTTGTATAATGAAAAGGCTTTTCTTATAGAGCGTAATGCGTGTTTATCTGAAAAGGGTTCCATTGCTGATTTTTGGACAAGGATTGTTTAATGACAGATCAGGATGAAGAGAGAAGAGACCAGGATCCGACACGTCTGTGCCATACCTGCAGGATGCCGGTAAGTGCCCTGGCGACACGCTGTCGTTTTTGCGGAGCCAAGCTTGAGCGCCCCCGGAAGTCGGATGAGGTGCTGACTGTCAAGGATCTGGGAGGGGAGCGGGGCAGCACTTATACTCCCTCTGCCAATGTCGTGAGAGCACTCGAGGCTTTTGCGGAGGAAGAGAAGGCGCAGAGCTCTAATCAGACCCAGACCGGCGGAACGAGGTCGCGAATACGGCGTATCAAAAGAACGCAGGAAGAATCGCGGCAGAAACTGGAGGAAGCGCTGGACGAATTAGACCCCTCCAAAATAGACATCTACGCTAAAGATATTTTATCGCGCAAGCCCAAAGAAAGCGAGAAAAAACCTGCAGGGACTTTGGACGATCTGGGCAGAAAATTGTTTTCTGCCGTCATATTTATTGTGGCTGTTGTTTTTCTGTATTTTATTGTGACATTCGGATGGAACTGGCTGCGTGTGGGCGGAGCTGTGCAGCCCGCTGCTTTTCAGACATTTCCGAACCGAGCAGAGGCAATGCTTGCGGAAGGACAGCCACTGCCGGATGTGCACCGGGAGGCTGTCCGGGCCTGTCAGGTGGACAATTCGCCCGAGAACAGCCGTATCCTCTCACGGGTGCGCCGCAGACTGATGGAGCAAATTGAAGCGCAGGCATACAGCAAACCCTTTAATATGCAAAATATAACCGATGCCAACCGGGACAGCAGTGCCGCTGCCACCGTCGATTTTGACCAGTCATTGGCTGATCTGGCAGAGAGAATGCGGCGGGAGGCGGCCACCTATAAATTTATTCTTACCTCTCTGAACAAAGAGGCGGAGACAGCGCTTTTTACCCTGAACAACCCCTATGTCAGTGAGAAAGAGCAAACAGTCTCGCCCGGAGAACTCCTTCTGGATCGTTTCCTTGTGACAAGCATTTCCTCCCGGGGCGTTGCATTGGAAGATACGCACCCCAAAGCAGGCAGGCGGCACCTGCTTGCCAAACCACTGACCACCGTTCTCCCGGATTAACGTGCCTTACTTCTCGGAAGGTGTGGCACCTGACTGCTGCTGAATTGCTGCAAGCAGCTGTGCGTCCACGGGCAGGTGATGTGCTTTCATCTGTTCCACATACTTTTGGGCAGAGGCAGGATCTCCCAGCATGAGAGAAGCCGCTGCAAGATTGTAGAGACTGTCGCCATGGCCCGGATCCGTTTCCACAGCCTTTTTCCAGCAGGCGATTGCCTCCGGGATCTCCTGGCGCATGCCATAAAGCACTCCCAGATTGTACCAGGCGAAAACATAATCAGGTCTGATGCGCACGCTTTCCTGCCACGCCGCCATCGCTTCCTCTGTCCGTTGTGCCTCCAGCAGGGCGGCCGCCAGGTTCGACCACGCAACGGCAGGCTGTGCATGGCCGTTGACAGCCTCTGCAAGTGCCTCGATAGTACCCTCTCTATCGCCCGACTGCTTGCGCAATTGCGCCAGAAATTCACGCGCCTCCGGCCATTGCGGATGAATGGACAATGCTTTCATGCAACGCTTCATCGCCCGCTCCGTATTGCCGGAAGCATTGTCCCGACGTGCAAAAGCCAGATACAGTTCTCCCGGATCGCCTGCCCGGGTGCGCACAACAGGTGCCAGCAGATTTTCCACAGGTGCAAAATTGTCGGTCAGCAGGAGGGAGCCATTTCTTTCTATTAAGGCATTTAACGTTACATTGGGAATGCGAGTTCCAATATAGGCATGAGCCGCTGCAATGCGGGCGGGGATATCATCCAGAGGGACAGGCTGCTTTGCGCAGACGACGACAAAAGTATCCCGCACGAAAGAAGCACGCCCGGTGTTGAATACGGCAACGTCGGCAAAAACCTGGCGACAGGTATGCACAACGGCAGAGAGAAAGTCACCCGAGTCCAGCAGGTCGATCATGTTGAAGAGGTACATGCCGTCCTCTTTCAGAAGACTGTGCAGCCGCCGGTTGAACTCCAGCGTTGTAAGGTGATACGGAACCGTATAATCGTTGATGGAATCACCGAAAATATAGTCGAATCCTTCATATTCGGAGGGATTCGCTTCTTTTTGCGCCAGAAGATCGTCCACCACATTGCGGGCATCCATATCCCGGATATCAATTTGCGTGTTTTCGGGAAGCCCCAAGGCGGCATGAGCGGCACGGGTGACGGCGGGGTCAATCTCGGACACGAGAATACTGCTGCCCGGCCGCACCTTTTCCAGATGGTGAGGATAGGCATAGCCGCCGCCTCCGATGACAAGAGTGCGCAGGGGCTGCGGGCGCGGGTGCCGTTTTTCCAGCACGCTGTCATAGACCCACTCATATTCATAGAGCAGATGGGTCGGATCTGTCATGTCAATGCAGGAGTGCACCAGCTGATCCAGCAGCATTTCCCGGAGGTCAGGGTTCTCCTCATCTTTCAGGATGGCAATATAAGAGTACTGGCTTTCATCTTCATAGATGGTGCGGTTCGCATAATCCGAGTGGGTTCGAATCCAGGCGTATACAGGTGCGAATACCGCCTGCCGGGGAAAGAAAGAGGCTCCCAGAAAAAGTGCACTGAGCAGCATCGCTGTGAGAGGCAGGAAATGGCGCGGCTTATACAGTACCCCTGCCACAGCCAGGGACAGTGCCACGGTCAGGGTCATGGGTAAAGCGCCCATCCATTGAATCAGCCAGTAGCCGGACAGAAAAGTGCCGAAAATCCCGCCAAGCGATCCCCAGGCGTAGATCATGCCGACGGAAGCGCCCGCTCCCATGCCTTTATCCAGAGCACGCCGAACAAGAAGAGGGCTGATCATTCCGATGAAAAGGCAGGGGATAAAGCACAGCGCCGCCACCTGAAGACCGATCTGCATCGGCCAGGACAGAAGCGCCAGAAACAGCACGCTGCTGCGCTGTGTACGTACCAGTCCGTTCCAGACAGGGGACAGCATCACAGCCAGAGCGGAAAGAGAAAAGACTGCCGCAACCGTCCTGTTACTGAAACTTCGATCTGCCAGACGACCGCCCAGAGAGTTTCCGAAGGTAATACCGGCAAGAACCAGACCGATAACCATGGTCCAGGTGTACAGCGAACTGCCGAATTCCCGGGCGATCAGCCGGGAAACGCCGAGTTCAAAGGCCATAAACGCCGTATTGGACAGAAAGACAGTGGCGGCTGCCGGTGCCCAGTCTGCAAAGCGGCTCACTTCGTATGCCTTGTCCGGTGCGGGCGTATGCGCACAGGGCGCCCTTCCCCCGGAACGGTGCCGCAGACTGTGCAGGCTGTATGCCGCGCCAAGAATGCCCAGTCCGCCGCCTGATACAAAAAGAATGGTGGAGGCATTCCAGACCATAACCAGATAATAACCGGTTATAAACGTGCCCAGCAGACTTCCCCCGACACCCCAGGCAAAAATACTGCCCACCGTGCGCCCGGCTTTCCGATGAAGATCAAGTGCCATTTTGACCACCACAGGAGGGATCATGCCGAGAAGCAGAGCGGGTACCAGAAAAACGAGAGACACGTGAAGGAAGATTCGCAAAGGCCAGGCGGCACCGCCGAGAAAATGCAGCATGCCCGCCAGACTGTTGAGAGGCAGGATCAGAAAACATGCCCCTGCAGCACTCAGAAAGAGAAGTGCCAGCATCCGCGACGGCACATAACGGTCGGCAAAACGTCCGCCGAGATGGTTGCCCAGTGCCATGCCGAGCATGATCACACCGATCACTGCCGTCCAGGTATAGAGGGACACACCGATATGCCGGGCGATTATCCTTCCTGCCGTCAGTTCCAGCACCATGATGCATGCACTGGATACAAATACGGTGCAGCAGGCTGCCAGCCACGGGATGAAGGGAGAGGAAAGAGATTCTTTATTGTCCATGACTGACTTTCTGCAAGGCTTATAATGCCGGAAAAACTGAAACTGCACATCACCTGCCTGCCGGGGCTGGAAAGCTGCCCGGCAGAGCCGTCAGGGGCATTCCGGAGTCCGCCTGTTACTTTTTGGCGAGTTGCTGACGGAGTACTGCTTTCAGACCACTCAGGGTATAACGGCCTGTGATCGCTTTTTCCGCCGCATTCCATTTAAGATCGCCGGTGAGAGCCAGTCCCATCTCATTTTTCAGATAATCGGTGGCGAAGGGAATGGCAAGTCCGGATAGCAGAAACTGCAGGCCGGGGCCTCCTTTTTCATCGGCTTCAATGCGCAGGTCGAAAGCGGCGCTGTCCGGATCAACCAGATCTGCCGTAATCCGTGCCACCTCGATGGCTTGTATAACACCCATTGCCATTTCCGCTTCCTGGCTTTTGCGGAAGGTAGCCCAGTCCTGGCCTGAAGCAGACACACCAGCCGCTGCCAGCGCCAGAATATCGCCGTTTCGGTTGTCGATGACCAGTTCCAGCAGATGACCGCCCTGAACAGCCGCCGGTGTCTCACGGACTCGGGTCGGCCACCGTTCGAAGAGTTCGCTTTCCACCGTTTCCGGTACGGTCAGTGTGCCCCTGGCGGAAAGGGAACCCCGTTCGGGCAATTCAAAACCATTGGAAGTCCAGCTGATCTGTTTAATTTTAGCCAGGAAAGCGCTGTCATTAAGGACTTTTTCCAGATAGGGCCCCAGGCGCTGCTCGTTGGCAAAAAGAGTCAGTTGCGCTTTGCGGGTATTCATGTCGGTCTTAATCAGGGCTGCCACTTCCCGCGGGAGAACACGATCAAGAACAGACTGCAGCGAAAAGGGACCTGTCGGAATTTCCATGTTTTCAGGCAGATACTGCTCAACAAAGGGTGCGACAAGCAGGGGAGCGGCAACCAGCCGGATGCGGGTGTCGGCTTCGCAAATGGCGTCATGATGCAGTACCGGTGATGCAGCGAGCCCGTATTCACTGTTGAATTTTTTATAGGCAATGGCGCCGCCTCCGGCAGCCACCACCAGCAGGACAACGAGTACGGCAAGAATAATCAGAGCTACTTTTTTCATCTGTTTTTCCTTATGCCTCAACCGGACTTTTGTGCCCGGCGGGAGAATGCAGAAAAGGACCTTATGACGTATGCAAAGCGCAGTAAACAGCCTTCAGTATACTGAAAGGGGAAAGAGTGAATCCAGAAAATACCGGTCCCTTTTTCTGCGGCGCGGCTTTTTTCTATTGTGCAGGACATAATGCCGCACCGTTTTTGTGCCCGATCGTCCTGCAAAGCGGGGTTGATTTATACCACCTTTAATAGGTATTCTTGAACCGGAATCCAATTCATTCCACAGGGCGGGTCTGCACTGCACGGGTCCTTCCCTGTGCCCTTATCAATGCGCAACGAAAAGGAACTGCTCATGGGACTTATTGCCGGTCTTTTCTTCCATTGGCTCGGTGGTTTGGCATCTGCCAGCTTTTACATCCCCTATCGGCGTGTACGTCTTTGGTCCTGGGAAACCTACTGGCTTGTAGGCGGATTTTTCTCCTGGATTATCGCGCCTTTCATCCTCGCCAGTATTCTGGTGCCGGATCTGATCGGCGTGATCAGGAGTGCTCCCTCATCCAGCCTCTTGTGGGCATACTTCTGGGGCGCCATGTGGGGGCTGGGCGGCCTGACCTTCGGGTTGACCATGCGTTACCTGGGCATCGCCCTTGGCATGGCAATTGCCCTGGGGTATTGCGCCGCTTTCGGTACGCTGATGCCGCCCATTTTTGACGGCTCCATTACGACACTGATCCTTCATGCGCCCGGGCAGATTGTGCTGTTCGGCGTGCTTATTTGTCTCACCGGCATCGGTGTGAGCGGTATGGCGGGCATGTCCAAGGAAAAGGAAATGCCTGAAGAGGAAAAGAAAGCGGCGATCAAGGAATTTAATTTTCCCAAAGGACTGATGGTTGCCACCTTCTCCGGTGTACTGAGTGCTTCCATGGCATATGGACTTGCTGCTGGAAAGCCCATCGCAAGCATCGCTCTGGAGCATCTCACCGACGCAGGAAAAGCCGATCTCTGGCAGAATCTGCCGTCACTGGTTGTGGTGCTCTGGGGCGGATTTACCACCAACTTCCTTTGGTGCCTTTATCTGAATATTACCAATGGCAGCGGACACGAATACTTTGCCACCAGAACCAAAGCCGCGGAACCAGAAAAATCGGAATCTGTCCCCATGCTGAATAACTATGTGTTTTCCGCCATGGCGGGCGTGACCTGGTACATGCAGTTTTTCTTCTACAGCATGGGCGAAACAAAAATGGGCAAATACAGCTTTTCCAGCTGGACGCTGCACATGGCGTCTATTATCATCTTCAGCACCTTGTGGGGCATTTTCCTCAGAGAATGGCATGGCACGAGCAGTAAGACAAAAGTGCTCGTCGCCGTTGGGCTTGCGGTACTGATTCTCTCCACATTGATTGTGGGCTACGGAAACTATCTGAATACGCTGCCCCAGTATGCGGCAGCAGCGGCAACCAATTGACGGTTTTGTTTTCGGCGGATACGTGCAGCAGCGTCAGAGAGCGAAAACTCTTTGGCGCTGCTTTTTTTGAATGCTCCGCCCGAAGTGCATACTCCCGGAATTTGCTTCACCCTTTAAAGACGGAGACTCAGGATCGGGGTTTCTGCGAGGCTTCCGCGAGCCAGTCCAATTCGAGATGTGGGATTCCTTCTGCTGCACCGGCTATAACATCAGTCGGAAGGGAATTAAATATTTTCCGTCCTTCCGCAAGCGCTTCCGCCGCATACTGTGCGCCCTGACGCTCTTCTTCATCGAATAAGCCGGGGCGTTTCCGCATGGCACGCGCCATTTCCCCCAGAATGGATTCTCCAGCATCCAGAAGGCGCGGCTGAATCAGGATCTGTACCAGCGCTGTCAGGCCCTGCAGGTAGGTCTCATAATCTTCAGGCACCAAAGCTGCCAAAGCCGGCGCCAGACCGCCCATCCCTTCCTTCTCGATGCGATCTTCCAGATTCAGCCGGCGGGCATGGGAAAAAATCTTTTCTTCCAGTTTTCGGGTGGCGTCAAAAGCGGAAATCACTTGCATCCCTGCCTTGACGGCACCGGGCACCTGTGCGGAGAAGCGGAAGAGAGACAGAAGAGCCGTTCGGCTCAATGCCATCAGCCGTGTCGGCGACTGGAGCAGAGTCTGGGTCTTTTGGAAAATACGGATTTGAAAAGCACGCTGTTCCCAATCCGGGTAGATGTGGCGAAGACCGAAAAGGCGCAGCGTTTCCAGTGTGTTGTCCGGAACAGGGTCAAATTCGGAGTACTTGCGAAGATGCGCCAGCTCGTATCGCCTGCCCAGAGCCTCGCGAAGCAACGCATGTATTTGCTTTTCGAGCTGTTTATCCTCTGATGGCAAAGCTTTCATGCGCTGCTTCTCCTGTACGAAGGGTCTCCTGTACCTGATCTACCCGGGCAAAAGCAGGACCCTCGCGGCACCAGGCTTTCATGGCGGCAAGTGCGGCATCATCTCCCTGAATCAGCGCCTCCACAGCGCCATCCGGCAGATTGCGCACCCAGCCCGTGATCCCTGTCTGGTTAGCGATTGTGCGCATGGTGTAGCGGAAGCCGACGCCCTGTACACGTCCCGATATGCGCAGCAGCAGACTAGTGTGTGATTTCGGGGAACTCAATGCGGTATTCCAGAAGGCGTGTCCGGAAAGAGGGGAGTGCCAGAGAAATGACGGCCTTGCAGGCGTCAAGCGCATAGGCCGGGTTGGAGTTTTCAATACTTGGCTGAAGAAGCGTAATCAGCCTGGGCTGCCCCAATTCAGTCATCAGGGAGAAGACGAGGCTGGTGACCGCTTCTTTGTCTGAGCGCAGAAGTTCCTGAAATACAGCCATGGCGGAAGGGTCGCCGCTGGCGAGGAGTGCCTGGGCATTGCGGGCACGGAAAGCCAGATTGCTTTCGGTGGGATCTTCACGCCGTGCAAGCCGTGTCTGCAGAAACTGTATGGCATCCCAATACCCGTTTGCCGCCAGCATCAGTGCCACTTCCGGCATGAGCGTGGGATAGGTCTTGAAAATATGCTGCAGTTCGTCAATTCCTGTCGGATCGCCAAGATTGAAAAGAACGCGCGCAATACGCAGCCGGTTGGAGCCGTCGGCTTCCAGCAGCCTGAATTTCAGTCCTTCAATGACCGAGGCATCCTGCAGCTTTGTCAATGCGAAGATGGCGGCTTCTCCTTTTTCCTGCTGCAGTTCGAAAAGCATGGCTTGTAAACGATCGAGAATTGTGTGATCATCGAGCCGTGCCAGAGCCCGGGCGGCCGGGGCGGAATACTGAACCGAACGGTCCATAAACAGGGGACGCAATGTAGGCACGGCATCTTTATAGCCAGCCAGCCCGGAAAGGCTCGCCGCCATAATGCGCGCATCCCTCTTTCCGCTTTCCAATCCCTGGCGGATCAGGTTTTCGGGGACCACATCGCCGATCAGGTACAGCATACCCGCCGCCTGCAGCTGAAGAACCAGGTCGTTGGAGCCCGCCAGCTGACGCAGGTATTCATGTGCATTTTCCTCGCCGGACATGGCAAGGAGCATCGCCGCTTCCATTTTGAGGGGCTGATTATCGTCGCTCTGTTGAAAAATATCTTTTATCCGTGACCAGGCACGATCCACGATGCGCTGATGTTCGGCACGCAGTACCTGAGATTCCAGATCCGGGGCGCGCCTCTGCTGCACGACACCGTCCTGCACTTCAATGGAGGCGATGGAGTCCAGCAGATAAGGGACGATTTCTCCGGTAGTGCTCAAAAAAACCAAACGGTCGTCCCGCACTTCCGCCAGTTTCAGATTACTGTCTTTTGCGTCCCCATCTTTCAGAACCACGGTCAGCATGGTCCGCGTTCCCACCAGATCAGACAGGCTGACGGACTGGGAGGTGCCTGTGATCGGGACAGGTGCCGAGATGGCAGTCAGACTGAACAGTCCCGCAAAAACCACTACGGTACACAGAAACAGTGATCTCTTCATCTTTGTCAATTCCTTTTTCATGTCTCTTGCAAACCGGGCAGTAGCACGGTGCTCTGCCGGGCATTCGGGGAGTGTTCACGCACAATTATAATGCTCACATTATGCATAAGAGGGCACATGGCTTCAAAACAGCCTTCACACCCGATCAGCCCGTAAAAAGAGGCTTTCCGGAAAAGCACAGGGACTTTTCGGAAGATACCGCCGCTTTTCAGTAGTTTCTCCGTTGGAGGTCTATTGGGCTTTTCCTGAAAAATTCCGGGTTGGGCCCGATTCAACACGTACTTTTACATCCGGACGGATTTCCTCGGGTGGTGTCCGATTCATAGCACTCTCGCCGTCTGCGCCACCTTGTCCGCTGCGGCTGAGCAGCAATTCGCCGTCGCTGCTGATCATCCGTACAATACCCATGGGGCGGACGGTGTCGCTGATCCATACTTCCGTCTTGAGACCGCCCTGTTCAATGGAAAAATGTTCCGCCTGAATATCCCCTGCCGGAGTTTTTACTGTTTCCGTTCCCAGTGAAGTGCGTGCAGCCTCGGGAGATTTTTCATCCTCTGCACCCTCCAGATTGTCTAATGCAATCGTTTCCGGGGCGCCAAAGCCTTCCCGCACAATAATTTCATGAACGTTATTTTTATCGGTGGCAGGTCCGGTCAGCAGCATTTTATAAATGATGGGAAAGCCAACGTCCGGCACAATTTCTGTTTCCAGATAGTAGCCTTTTTTTCCCTGTACTTTTTTCTCTCCCACGATTGCCTGGCGGACAAAAAGAGTGCGCCCGTTTTCGGTGTCTTTCAATTCATACCAGGAATAGACACCATTTTCCGGGTTAATCAGTGTGCCCGACATAATATCCTGAAAAACGCCCTGCGCAGACACGGACGCCACGGCAGTAAAAGAACAGAGCAAAAGAAATGCAGTTCGCATGGGAGACTCTCCTGTGGAAATGGTTGCCGCTCCAGTATAGAAAAGCAGCGGCCGAAATTCAAGATATAAGGAAGGGCGCAGATACTTTCGGTTTGAGGTTGGGGCATGGATCGTTAGAATAGTGCAAGCCCTTTTCCGCACAACTGTACAAGCATCAGTCAGAGATTTCCAAAAAAAGAAATTGCGCGGCTCCTGCGACCCTTAAAACATTGGATGTCGCAACAGACATAATAGGACGGAACAAGGCAACAATCACAAAATTTTCATTGAAAACGGCGACTGCATAAAAAGTAAAAACCCCTGCAGAAAATGACGAGTTAGTCAATTTTTGCAGGGGTATCAGATGGTGCCGGGAGAGGGGGTCGAACCCTCATGGTATTGCTACCGCCGGATTTTGAGTCCGGTGCGTCTGCCGATTTCGCCATCCCGGCATGGGCGGTATTTTAGCACCGGCATTGCATCAATACAAAATTTATCCTTTCTGCATCGCCTGGATGGATTATAGAACGAGCCATTTTGGTGTTTCTCTCTAATTTTTGGGAGGACGGCGCTGTTACCTCTTGACTCAGGGCATGTCCATCATTACATTTAAAGCGGAAACTTGTGGTTTTCTGCCAAACTTAAAAACGCTTCCGTTGTAAGAACGTAATCATACCCGGTTTCCAGGATATCCTGCTGCCTTGTGGATTCGCGGGCATTGTTTGTGGCATCTTCGACGCAAAGCGTGGTGTAACCGAGACGTTTTGCTGATTTGGCTGTCTTTCCCAAACAGGCTCCCGTGTGCCCTCCCACGAATACAATGTGATTTACGCCAAGATTACGCAGCACAAATTCAATATTGGATGAACTGAATGCGTCCTGTGCAGTCTTGGCAATCACATAATCTCCTTCCCGCACCCCAAATACTTTGGCAACCTGCGAATCTTCTCTTCCGATATAACCGCTCCAGTTATCGTAGTTCGTGCCTTGTCCATCCAGCATCGTTGCGCGGATTTCCGGATCAAGATCCATCCCGTCTTTGAAACAATAGCCCCAATGAATGAAAATCATGGGCAGCCCGAGATTCCTGCACGCCTCGGCAACTTTTACTGCATTGGGCAGGGCTATTTCCTGAGCGAAAGTGTTTGCCGCATTGATGTCTTCGGCTGTAAATCCGGCCTTTTTCCATGGCGTGGGGATCTGGTCTTCTGTCAACGGAGCGGACGGCGTGCTTTCCTGAAAATCAACAGAAACAAAAGCGCAAGATTCAAAAAACGAGGCATCAGGCGCTTTCCTGTCATAAGTTGATTTACCGGCTCCAGGCAGAGTTACACACCCCGGCACAGCAACAAGGATACACATACAAAAACATTTACAGAAATGCCTCAGCCTATTCCCTTATCCCTGTTTTTGACAGCTGTTTTGGGCTGCTTTACGAACTTCACTGATGTAATGCGGGCAACGGGCTAATTTAAAGTTGAGCATGAACCTGTTCATTCCAGCCCGCTGATCTCATCCATACATAAGACTGCAATTTCGTAAGGTTCTAAATTTAAATTGACCGGAGAGTTCATATCCACTTCGGAAGATGCTCCGTGATTTGACTCCAAGACTGCTTTTTTGGCTTTTACAGGTGTTGTTTTAATTTCGCATGCAGCGGGCTTTCCGGCAATTTCAGCCGCGACAATTCCAAATTTGCCCGCCGTCCGGTTAAAATAGCTTTTAACCAGCATGTTGTCGGGCGGATTACAGATAAACCCGCCATTGTCCGTAAAATCGCCATAGACAAAATAGTCGGCAACCCGGCGTCTCAACCCGGCATTTGCTTTAACGTGTTCGGCAAATGCGGCATATTTCGTTACGGGAGAATCTCCGCCGTCTATTTTCATGTCAAGATGCAGTTTGTAGGCAAAGGCCTTGTTGACCTCTCCATATTCGAGCGCATCGATTTCATGACTGCCCATAAGCCAGGGCAGCGTATAAAATATAGGCTCAGGAAAGGGCAGCAATATGTTCCAATCCCAGAAACTGTCGCACCACTGACCGGTAAATTCATTGATGGCTTCACCAACCATTACACCTTCCGGAAACCTCTCGCGAACAAACTGCCGGACCCGCGGCAGTATCGCCGCCAGCCCGTCAACAAAAACACGGTCGGGTGTGGTGACGATATGAGAAGGTTCGTAATCAACGAACATTTTCTCTGAAATCTGATCCAGTTGGATGTTCCCAAACGCATAATCATCAACGATGCGCCTCGCTGTTGCAAAGAAATACTCCTGGTGTTCTTTGCAGAACGAAAGTTCCGTGTGCAGCATTGCTCGGTTTCGCGTGGGCGCATCAAAGTTGTTGCGCGCCCAATCGCCTGCATAGTACGGATGCCCCGCGCGTGTCCTGGCCTCCCATTTCCGGCCGAACTCCTTGTGCTCAGGCATTTCAATATTGCTGAGTGTACCATTGAAAAACGGTATGATCTCAGCCCCCATCTCTCGGCATTTTGCCAGGGCATCCCGCAGTGCAACAGCGCCGCCCCAGGATTCATTTGGCACGTACCTGTAACAATAGTTGTTGTCATGCCTTCCGGTCTGCCAGCCAAACACCAGCAAATAGGGACAGCCCGCCTCAAGGGCAGATTGCGCCATTACCGGCAGATCCTCATACTTGTTGACAATATAACCGTCCTGATGCTTCATAAAATAAAAATGCCAACCGATCGCTTCCGCAAACTTTGCAGGACGTTCCGGCTTTTTTATCCACGTCTCAAGCCATGAACGGTGCCGGCCTGCAACCGCATGCCAATCACCGTCATGCACGGAAATCACCACGGGCGGTGTGCTGTAACTTTCGCCGGGAAGCACACGGCGGGGAAATACGGTCACAATATCCAGAGATCTGCGAAGGGGGGCGCGTTCTTTTTCGACTACCTTATGAACATAGAAATCGGTAATGGAAAAATCCTGATGCCGGGCTTCAATCCCCAGCCCGTGTTTTTCGTTGCCGTAGTCGCACCAAGCGGAAGCCAGATGCGCCGGATAGCGGGCCGCCATTTTCTGGGTCAGTTCATTCCAGGTGTGATGGTCTCCGCCCAGTTCTTTTCCAAACACATCATCATACCGTCTCTTCCAAAACTGCGGCCAGATGAAGGTCTCTTGTTCCATTTCGCTAAGACCGCGTACCCAGGGGAACATGACTTCCTCGACCGTCTGGCTGCCGTTATTCTGAATGGACAGGTTGGCAAGTATCTCATCGTTTTGCAATTCGAGCGTAACCAGGGCTTCTATGCCATTGTGCGTGTAGGCAATTTTCGCGAAGCTCTCTTTGACCTCTATCCGCGGCTCCATTCCATCCCAGTGCATACCGGCACCCTCGGGTTCCGGTATCATCAGGCGCATCAGAAGAGCGCGATCTTTCGCCGCCACGTATTCATGGGCGTTTCGCGGGTTCAAATTCGAAACGCAATTATTGAGAAACAAAAAAGGAGACATTGCGGCTCTTTTCGGTAGAATAAGATTTTCAACAAAACAACCGAAGGAGTACACAATGTCCCCACACCATTTTACACAAG
>MWCY01000057.1 GCA_002070275.1 Candidatus Hydrogenedentes bacterium ADurb.Bin170 | reverse complement strand
GAAAAACCTTAAACTACCGAACGCCTGCCGAAGTCTTATTCAATTCAATAATTGCATTTCAGCCTTGAATCCGCCGTTATCAGGCCGGATCAGCCAAAATTTCGAAGGATACAACAACCTCATTCAGAATTAAAAAGTCCTCAAATTTTTCATAACCGATGTTCCAGTGTGTCCGGTCAATAGTAAATTCACCGGCAGCATAGGCTTTATCCCCGCGCCGTTCAATAACCGCCGGGAATTGAACACCTACCGTCGTGTCATGCATGGTAAGGTTTCCGGTAACCATGAACTTTCCATCATCCATGGGCTCCACTTTGGAACTGATAAAATGCGCTGTCGGATAATGAGCAACATCAAAGAAGAACTCACCTTTCAGCACTTTCGTAAGGATTACGTTCTCGGAAAAAATCTGTTCCAGATCGATTGTAAGTTCGACATAACTTTCATCCGGCGCATTGTCAACGACTGTTATTTCGCCGTCAAAATGCATGAAGCCGCCCTTCATGGACAAACGCTGATTCATGAGGCTCTTATATCCAACCCACTCAATAACGGAATTGTCCGAATCTTCATCAGCGTGAATAGTAAAAGTCTCTGTGCTGGCGGAAGCATCGGTTTCTTCAGCCGTTGCTGCTGCCGGTGTTTCGTCTGCTGTCTCAACCACTGCTTCAGTCGCCTGATTTTCAGCGGCTACTGTTTCCTGCGCTGTCACTGCAGGCGCTTCGGTTACTGCTTCAACCGGGGCAACCGCATTCTCTTCAGTGGCGGCTGTTGCTGCAGGCTGCGTCTGCGGCGCAGGCTTCGGTTTATTTCGGTTGATTTCCTGCACAGGCACAACCGTGGCTACCGGAGCACGATCAATGGAATTGTCTGCCGAGCCTATTTTATAGCCCATGTATCCGCCGCCCAGTGTCCCACACACAGCACCGATAATAAAAAATACCACCGCTACTTTTAGAGATTTCATGAAAACGTACTCCGACCGGCATTGATAGTGCCTGCTTCTGGTTTATGAACCTCTCTGCTTCAGCCATCTGAAGCAGAGAGGTATTACTTATTTGTTAACGAACAATCAGGAAATTTCTTCTTCCCATTTCCCGAAATCATAGAAACTGGGAACTTCAAAGTCAAAACTGTACCAGGACGGGTCAATTTCTACGACACCGCCTTCACGCCGCGATTTAATCGCAGCGATTGCAGTAATTGCTGTAGTAAACCCAACCATCTGATTGCTTCGGGGAACGCCGCCGTTTTTAATACAATTTGCGAAGGCCCGGAACTGATATACATCGGGTGTCAGAAGAGCAACGTCAGCGAGAAGTTCTTTGCCATTAAGCAATTCTTCCGTGCTGACCTGGCGGGTGCTTCCGGCTGTCGTTGCAGCAGCCATTTCTTCCGCACTCTGACCTTCGTCTTTCTGAGTCACCACATCTTCGCCAAACATCAAGCATTTGCCTTCGGTTAATTCAAAGGTGCCCCGATCGCCTTGTATTAATTCAGATGCACCGCGTTTGGCATTTGCAAGAATACTGGAATAGACAGAACGAACTGTGTAAGGTTTGCTGAGCTCACGCAGTTTCTGGAACTGGCTTCGCTGGTCAATGGGCATGAATCCGGGATCATTGCTGCTTTCTTCATACTCAAAAGCAAGCAGGATATTATCGTCCGTGGTGCGTCCGTCGCGCCAATAATCCAAACCGCCGAAAGCATGGACTCTGCTGGGTACTTTTTTCAGGAACCAGTTTGAAATATCGGTCTGGTGTGTTGCCAGTTCCGTGAACAATCCTTCGGAACTGTCCGCATAAATACGCCAGTTAAGGTGATGTTCGAGGTCGGTGATAAACTTTTTCTCTTCATCATTCAACACATAGTCTTTCGGGAGAACCCGGCGCCAGTAATGGTTGCGGTGCCACTGTGCGGTTATGTGAGTAATGCGCCCGATCATATTGTCATCGTAAGCAAGGCCCATGGCCATATTATATTTGGGATTGTACCGGCGCTGATGTCCGACCTGTACCCAGCGTCCGAGTTCATGGCAGCGTGTAATCAGGTCGCGTCCTTCTTCAATGGTTTTGACCAGTGTCTTTTCACAGAACACCCATTTTCCTGCATTCAGGCAGTCCATCGTAATAGGGAAATGGGTAGCGAGAGGCGTTGCAATAACGACTGCATCCAACTCTTCTTTCTCAAGCATCTCTTTGTAGTCGTAGTAGGCGTTGGGACGCGTCGCAGCACTTGCCATCTGTTTTTCTTCATCAGTCAACCGTTTTTCCGGCGTAATCGTGATGCCTGCATTGGCAAGCTGCGCCAGTTTGATGGCTTCACGCTGATGAGGCAAAAACACGTCGCAAACAGCAACGATTTCAATATCCGGAGTACCTGTCAGGCCGTCACGGATATGAAAGGTGCCCTGACCGCCCGTGCCGATACAGCCAACCCGCACCTTCTCGTTTTGGGCATAGGAAAACGGCGAGTAGCCTGAAGCAATGGCAAAGCCGGCTGTAGCGCCTGCCGTCATCAGAAAGTTCCGTCGGTTCATGTTCGTCTTCATCGGGTTTCCTTTACATGCTCATCTTCAAAATTGAAAAAAAGTACTTTTGTTTCTGCGCCGGATTCGACAAGTAAAACACAGCGCACCTCTTTATGTATATTGCAAAAAGTGCGAACCGCCTCTTCGCCCATGACAAAGAAAGCAGTGCTTAAAGCATCGCTTGCCAGACCTTCAGGAACGATGGCAGTTGCACTGATGACACCGTTTGCCACAGGCCATCCGGTTCGGGGATCCAGAATATGACCGTAGCGAACATTGTCTATTTCTAAATAACGTTCAGAAGCCGACGAAGTAGACATCGCCTCATCTTTTATCGTCACTGTAGCAAAAGAACTGCCTGCGTCGCTATTATACGGTGAACTGATATCCACAGTCCAACCTGTCTTGCCCGGAGGGGCACCGAGTCCGATAATCGTGCTGGATCCGCCATTCAGACGTGCGTTTTTAATCCCCTGATGACGCAGAACCGCAGCCGCCCGATCGAGTGCCATGCCTTTTCCGATACCACCGAAATCAACACGCATGCCTGTACGTTCAAAAAAGACCGTACTTTCTTCCCTGTTCAGATGGACGTACTTCAAACCTATGGACGCAAGCGTTTTCTCCAGCACCGCTTCGCCAGGCAGTTTTCCTTCTTTTCTGTAAAATCCCCAGAGTTCCAGAAGGGGACCTACCGTCACATCGAAAACACCGCCTGTCAAATCGTAAAACTTTTGAGACTCCTGCAACAGTGTTATCATATCTGACGGCACTTTTACAGGACAGGTTTCAGCATCGCGGTTAATTCTGGACGCAGCACTTCCCGGGCGCCAGATACTTATCTCATCTTCCAGACGATCCACTGCAGCAAACGCCTCTCTGCCGTACTCACGCAACGCCTCGGGATCTTCATCCTCGTAATTACCGTAAATAATCAGTTCGAAATCCGTCGCCATGGCGATATGCCTGACAGCCACAACCGGCAAGGAAGACTTTTGGGCCGCTTCCTCAGACACATCATCCGCCGTTCCACCGGTGTGAAACGCAACAAGTGCGGTAATGGCTGTCAAAACAAAAGAAACTCTTAACATAGCGTATAATAGTGATTTCCTGTACTATAAGATCATAATCTTCTTTTAGCGTGTGTGCGCCCTGCCACCCAAAACGAATTCTGCATATCATAGCATTAGGAGCCTTTTTCATGCCAGAAGTGATTATCCGCGGCGTCTCTTCCCCCGAAGAACATGAAAAAGCGCGGTCATTAATATTTACCACCTTTTATCAGGATGATCCCGATGGTTTTCATCGGATGCATCAATTTTTAAATCTGATTCCTGATTTTCCGGACGACCACACACGCATCCTCCTCATCGACAATCAGATAGCCGCATGCCTTACGCTTTTTACTTACACAATCCGGCTGGGAGAATCGCGGTTGAAAATGGGCGGTATAGGATATGTTGCCACTGCTCCCGCATTCCGACGCTGCGGTTATGCGGCGCAACTCATGGACGATACGCTCCGCTATATGGCGGAAAAGAAATATCATGTATCAACGCTGTTTGGTATTGTCGATTTCTATCACCGCTGGGGATACAGTTCGGTGCTGCCGGAATACTCCATTGATATTGCTGTCGACGAAGCGCTGGCGTGCACCGCTGCAAACGGGCGGGAACGGAAAATTAAGGCAGGCGACCTGAGTGCAATACAACGCATTCATTTGAAAAATGATACCGGCTCTGCAGGATCCATTATCCGTTTTGCCGGCCACTACAACAGCCGCTGGGATGTCTGGAAAAATGCCCGGGTACTGATGGATGATCAGGGAAAAATCGTCGCTTATTATCTGGGGAACGTCTATGGAAACCAATACCGTATTACAGAGGCAGGCATCCTCGATGGTCTGTGGTCAGGTCCATTACTCCATGCCTGCGCACGCCGTGGAAAAGATTCTTTTGTTTCCAATTTACTTTTTCATCTGCCGCCGGCACACCCGCTTGC
Organism: Candidatus Hydrogenedentes bacterium ADurb.Bin170; assembly: GCA_002070275.1. GTDB lineage: Bacteria > Hydrogenedentota > Hydrogenedentia > Hydrogenedentales > CAITNO01 > JAAYJV01. The sequence continues at coordinate 16,499 of MWCY01000057.1, read as the reverse complement.
CGCTTCTTTTCTCCTGTACCAATCAGACCACAAAACAACAGTGTTCCGTAACCGCCACGGCATGATGACCGTGGTTGACCTGCAGGAGACGCTGGAAGCAATGGTTGCTGACTGGGAGTACCGCATAGGCAATTTATTCGAAAGCGCCCTTTGTGCTGAAGTGACTCTTCTTATCGATAAGGAAGCCTACCGTATTCGCTGTAACCGCGGTTTTATAGATGTTGCAAAAACGACAGGAAACAATAAGGTTTCTTTAAATCGAATCGAACTGATCCATCTTCTGACAGGCTATCGCTATCCGGAAGAAATATTATCAACAAAAAAACATGTACTTCCCCGATCCGCACTCCTGCTTCTGGACGCTCTTTTTCCGAAGCGCCATCCTTATATTTGGACGCTTGACCGTTTTTAAGGCAGGGTCGCAAGATACACCAATGACACAAAGTTGAATTCGCCCTGTTCTGTTGCTATAATAATGACCTCATCCACCTGCAACTACAAGACTACCTACAAGGTTATATCTATGGCTAATATTAAATCGCAGAAAAAAAGAATTAAAACGAGTGAGTTACAGCGCCAGCGGAATGTCTCACAGCGTTCAAAAATGAAGACGCTGGAAAAACGTGCAACTGCCAAGATCAGTGCCGGATCGCTGGAAGATGCGGCGGCTGAAGTTAAAGCTGCTATTTCCGCTATTGACCGCGCCTGCTCCAAAGGTGTACTCCACCGCAATCAGGCAGCGCGGCGCAAAGCCATCCTGCAGAACTCTTTAAACCGGATGTCCGACGTATAACACAGACGCCATCTGATCCCGGACGATCAGAAACTCTGTTAGCAATTTTTTCGTTGTAGGACTGAGGGGTCTTATATAAAGCGGACACGCACCTATTGAATGCGTGTCCGCTATTTTTTTTGTGCTACTGGGAAAGGGGCATCAGAAATTTGACTTTTTGACTGAAAAGGCGCATACTTTCTATCGTTCGACAGAAAACCGTTTACACGCTAACATTCTGACAACCAAACAGCGCCCCTGTTGTACCGGAGACAAGTCATGGCATGGCTGACTTTTATGAAAGAAGTAATTCTTGAGAATAAAACAACGGGAGCACTGGGCCCCAGCAGCAAAGAACTTGCCGTAGCGATCACTTCTTTGGCAAATCTATCAGAATCCAAAGTGATTGTTGAATACGGATCCGGAGACGGCGTTTTTACGCAGGAAATCGGACGTCGCAAAAACCACGATGCTTTTTTTATGGCAATGGAAGTCAATGAAATTCTGGTGAAAGCGACCAGAAAACGCTGCCCCGGTGTTACTGTCGTGCACGATGGCGCTCAAAACGTAAGAGCACATCTGGAAAAATACGGTCACAGCTGCTGTGATACCATTATTTCCGGACTTCCCTGGACACGCTTCGATGCGGCTTTGCAGGACGAGATTTTAAATGCGACCTATGACATTCTGTGTCCCGGCGGAAAATTTTTAACTTTTGCGTATGCGTCCAGTCCTCTTTTTCCGGGAGGCCGCCGGTTTTTCAAGGAAAAACTGCTTCAGCGATTTCCAAAAGTGGAAAGGGTAGGTCCTATCTGGAAAAACATCCCGCCGTGCCACGTCTATATTGCCTGCAAGCCTTTGCAGCAGCTTTAAGGCTACAGTTGCCGGTCAGCTCGTTTTTTTCTCAGCAACTTTGACCTCATACCCGAGCTCCTGCACAGCGTCAAAGATTTTTTGGACAGAAGGAATTTTGCCGTATAAACGGGCGCGACCGGTCGGAAGTTCTACATGCACTTCTTTTATGCCGGGAACTTCTGCCAGTCTTTTTTCGACAGCACCGACACAGCGCATACAAGTCATACCCTGAATAGTAACTTCCATTTCGCTCTCTTCTTCCTTCGTTCCGGATCGGAAAAGCGAACGTATTTTATACCGCAATGCACTCCCCCAGATGCTGTTAATAAGCACAAGCGCCATCAGGACTCCAAACAGAACATTTTTAACTGCCCCGCCTTCCGCATGGTGATGATTCATTGCGGCGTGGATCAGATTAGCGCTGGAGAGAAATGTATCGAAAAAAAGTCCTGAAAGAATGGCGCCCAGCCCAACTGTCATGACATAGATTACCGTGGCCTTCTTGCCCATCATTTCCCAGACTGTCGCAATGGAAGCGGAGTTGGCGGCAGGCCCGGCTATCAGAAATGCCAGTGCGGCACCCGGTGAAGCACCCATATGAATGAAACTCAGTGCAAGCGGTATGGCTGCAGTGGCACAGATATAGACAGGCATTCCGAAAAATGTCATAATAACCATGGCAAAAAGACCGCCGCCCAGATAGGGTGCCAGCATTTTTTCCGGAATAAGCGCCGTAACAGCACCGGCAATGACCACGCCAATCAACAGCGGTTTGGCAATATCCCTAGGCAATTCAACAAGTCCGTACCGGACTATTTCGCCAACAGTGCGCGGAGGGCGCTCGCCCAGCAATTCAGCGTCACTTGTTGTCACCTGCCCGCCTTCTTCGTCATCGCTGGTGAGTGCAACAGCCATCCCTCCAACCATACCTGTGACCAGAGCAACAAAGGGCCGGAACAGTCCAAGAAAAGGGCCAAGCATTCCCCAGGTGGCAAGAATGGAGTCTACTCCTGTCTGAGGTGTGGATATAAGAAAGCCGACAGAAGCCCCTTTACCGGCGCCCTGCTTGCGCATAGATGCCGTAACTGCAATGACACCGCAGGAGCATAAAGGGAGCGGGACACCTAGCAAGACACTTTTGAAGACCGGCAGTATCCCTTTACCGCCAAGATGGCGCCGCATCCATTCGGGGGAAATGGTAACGTGAAGCACCCCTGCTACAAGAAAACCAAAAAGCAGATACGGCGACATCTGTCCTGCAACCATAATAATTTTTTGGACTATCGCAGCTAACATTTCCATAATAAACTTTCACTTTCGCGCTCAAACACATTCAGATATCGGATGTTTGCCAACAAATATCTGCGCTTATCAGTAAGGAACACGCAAAAGAAAAAGTTTATTCACTTTTTGTTCAACCAGAAATAAAAGCACCCGTGCCGGTTACTTTTTTACAAGAGGCATGAGGGCTTCCAAAAGAAGCGTCTGCATGCTTTCGTCGAAATGGTTGAACTTGAGAGGTGTCATCCTCACAAGATGTTCCGGACTATCTGTGCTCCCATAGCATCTCTTTAAAGATTCGTAGTAGATATCGACTTTCTCCGGCGATGCGAACCGGTCATAGTAAGGGGTTAACAGTACCAGAGGTTTGGGCGCAATCGTCCGCATAATCTCATCCAGGTCGTAGGGAATTTCCTTTTCCCTCCCGATAAAAAGTCCCAGCTGCGGCAAAAGCATCCGTTCCTGTGCCCAGCGTCTGACCCCGCCTGTTTCAGCCTCATCTGTATCCAGATAAAAAGGAAGCGGAGGGCAAACAAACGCATACCCTGCCGGCCGCTCATCTACAGCTGCAAGATGCATCGCTTCCAGAGCGCCGCTTTCGTAGCCTACCACCCAGATTCTGTTCCCGTCAATATACGGCAATTGCACCATGGCGTTGAGTGCGTCCTGCGCATCCCGCACTTTCTTTCCAAGGAGTGACCATTTCGGGAAGCGGTCGTAAAAACGCTCTGCTTCTTCGACCCGACGCCCTGTTCCTATAGGATCGTAGCAGAACACTGCAAATCCTGACTGAGCCAGCGTATTAAAAATATCACCGCCCCGTTTATACGCAGCCGCATAGCCTTTAGGGGTTGAAAAAGACGGCAGATAAAGCACAGCCGGCAGTTTTTTCTGCTTTTCCAGACTTCCTTTCGGAAGATATATATCGCCGTTAATGTAGGAGCCGAAGACAATCTGATCCCGTTCAAGCCCGCCAGCGACATTTGTGCGGCTCAACAGCGCCAGCTGATTATCCTTCATAATTCCATAATCCGTGTTTTCTACGGGAACATGGGGCGACGCCTCCCCCATAAAGTGCTGGACAACTTCTTTTAAGTCATTCTTTTCACAATCACCGGCTGCAGGCTTTTGAAATTCGGCAGACGAGAAATCAGTCCGGGCATTTTTCCGCCAGGCTTCCCAGTCCCAGGGATACACAAACCGTTCAGGAAACACATAGGCACCCCGACCAAAATGCAGATCGCACCAGTCCAGATACTGTTCAATCACTTCAGGCCAGGTTTCGTGTCCGCCCTGCCGCCAGAGAATGCGCAGATGCTCTTCAGCTCCGTACAGTTTAAATACTTTCTGCGCCTCTAAGTAAGAATGCTGCATAGCCCAGGTATGTTCGACCGGGTCATTGACAGCAATGCTTAGAAGCACAGGACGCGGTGCGGTCAGGCATATGAGCTGATGCAGATCAAAGGGCAGTTTATGCTCATTTCCTGCGAAAAACCGCCATCGCGGATGAAACCACTCAGGAAAAGTTCGGGTGATGTGATCTATTCCTTCCGCCATCTGATGTTCGCCACAATAGCGTGAGGGCATGGAGCCTCCCACCCCGCTGCTGCTGGAAATAATTACAGCGATACGTTCATCCACTGCCCCGCCCATGAGAGAACTTTTCCCGTTACGGGAGTGTCCTGCTAAAGCGGTACGGGACGTGTCTGCCTCGGGTACCGTCTCCAGATAATCAAGACAGCGCCCGGCTGCCCAGCCGCGCCGAAGAAGGCGTGACCAATCGCAGTCGGGCCAGGCTTCACAAAAAGTATCCGTATCGTCGCGGGTATCGGCTCCGGCATAAATACAGGCAATATAGCCTCGCTGCAATGCTATTTGCGCCCAGGAGCGGTGAGTTTCCTGTGTCATAAATACCGGAAAAGGTCCGGAACCCGGAGGCAGGAGAAGTTTCATCCACAGCCTTGCTTTGTGCTCCGGCCCGAAAGCAAGTTCTATTTCCTGTTCCCGCCCCTGCTCCGTATTTTTCTCGGAGAGCAGCGTTGCCTGCATGTTTTTAGGTGTTTCAGGCACTGTACCTAAAAACCAATGATGCATCACCTGCAGGAGCCGCGCCCGTTCTTTACGCCACGCTTCAACGGTCGTCACCGCTTCTATTTTTCCGTCAACAATCGGCAAAAGCGGATCCGGAAGAGATGCCTGACTCGGCATGTCATCAAAAACCGGATACTGTTCTCCGCTCTCTGTAAGCCACTGGCTGAATGGTTCACTTGCAGGAATGGTATCCAAAAAAGCTTCCAGAGAGGGTGGAGTTGCAGAGGCGGACGCTACAAGCATAACAACAGTTAAAATGACCATGAGGCTGTCGCTCCTTCACTTGTTTTCTTTATGGGAAAGGTACCGACTTCTGGCGACCTGTATCAGATTTTATTTTTTCTTTTTTGATTTTACCGGACCTGTTCCGGGCTGAACCATCTCCTGTTTGGGATACTCTTTTTCTCCCAGCCGCAAAGAGCGCACCCAAAAGAAAACGCCTGTTAAAAGAATAAAGATGCTGTAAAAAGTTCCCCGGCTGACCCCGAAAAAGAGAGAGGCGTCAGGTTCCCTGAAGTGCTCACAGAAGATTCGGAAAATTGCATAAAAGAACAGAAACTCCCCGCACAGTCTCCCGGGAAAACGCCATGCTGTGGTCTTCCAGAAACGCCATTGAAGGATCAGGAAAAGGACAAGACCTTCCAGAATTGCTTCGTACAACTGCGAGGGGTGACGGGGCTGAATAAATTCAAGTGCCACCCCGGGATCACTTCTGGGAAAAACAACTGCCCAGGGCACTGTCGTAATCTTTCCCCATAATTCCCCGTTGATGAAGTTGGCTATCCGCCCCAAAAAAAGCCCCAGGGGCGCGATAGGCGTGATAAGATCCCCAATCTGGAAAAAGGACACTTTCGTTTTTCGTGCAACCCAAAAGCAAGCGATGATAACGCCAAGCAGTCCGCCGTGAAAAGACATGCCGCCATGCCATACTTCAAACAAAAAAAACGGTCTGGCAATCAATTCAGGCAGCGCATAAAGCACACAATATCCGACTCGTGCCCCGACAAGGACGCCGAGCACTAATGCGTACAAAAGCACCTCTTCCTCTTCCCGTCCGAAAGGAGATCGCCGGCGGCTTATCATAAGACGGTGAATGCAGACCCCCAGAACGAAGGCAAGCACATAAGACAGTCCGTAATAACTGACTCCCATATTTCCCCATAAATGAATCAGCTTGGGATCCAGATAGTTCACCCAGTAACCTGTATTTGTAGTCATCATCTCTCCGTTATCCAATCAGTGTGCAATATACTGTTATAAAAACTGGCAAAGTGCCGGAGCTATCGTTCGAACAAATCCTTATCAAACTTTACAATACAACACACTTTATTTGCCATAAGTGTTCAAAAATAATATACATTTCCAAATCCGGTACGGGACGTTCTGCAGGCATCATACAGCGGAAAAATGCAATAAAAGTTGATTTTTTGCCTTTAGACTGATACTATTCGCATCATTGCGCCCAATGCAAACGACCTGAACTTTTCCCACATCCGAACACTTCAAGCGTATCATTCGGGAAAAATAACGATCCGATGGAGAATAACATGCATCCCTACCGTACACATAATTGTGGTGAACTGCGCCAGAAAGACTCCGGAAATACTGTAAAACTGTCCGGATGGGTTCACCGGAAGAGAGACCACGGCGGCGTTGTCTTTATCGACTTGCGCGACCATTACGGGCTCACTCAAATTGTTATTAATCCGGATACCCCTTTCTTTTCCGATGCAGAAAAGATTCGCAATGAAAGCGTCATCACCGTTGTGGGCGAGGTGGTAAAGCGCACAGATGAAACAGTCAACGCCAATATGGCAACAGGAGAAATCGAAGTCGTCGCTGCAGATATGACCGTAGAATCTGCCGTTGACGAAACGCTTCCTTTCACAGTGAATCAGGAACTGGACTGCCCTGAAGAAACCCGGCTTACCTACCGATTCCTTGACTTGCGTCGGGAAAGAATGCATCAGAACATACTGCTTCGTTCAAAAGCGACTGCTCTCGTGCGTGAGCATCTGGTAGCCAAAGGCTTTGTGGAATACCATACGCCCATCCTTACAAGTTCCTCCCCCGAAGGTGCCCGGGACTATCTGGTACCCAGCCGCCTTTACCCCGGTCAGTTTTATGCGCTTCCGCAGGCTCCCCAGCAGTTCAAACAGCTGCTGATGGTATCGGGATTTGACCGTTACTTTCAGATTGCGCCCTGCTTTCGCGATGAGGACAGCCGCGCCGACCGGAGTCCCGGTGAGTTCTATCAGATTGATATGGAAATGTCTTTCATCACCCAGGACGACCTGTTTGCAGAGCTCGAAGAACTCATGGTTCGCCTTTTTAAAGAACTTTCCACCAAAGAAATTGCGGCGGAAACATTCCCCCGGATCGCCTACCGTGACGCAATAAACTGGTATGGTACTGACAAGCCGGATATCCGTTATGACATGAAAATGGTGGACTGTACAGATATTTTTCAAAACTGCGAACTGAAAGTATTCAGCCATCAGGCAGCAGCAGGCGGTGTCATCAAAGTACTCAATGCCAAAGATGCCGCACAGCGGCCCCGTAAGTTTTTTGATGACATGGAGCGCTATGCCCGCGGTGAGGGCGCCAAAGGTCTTGCCTGGCTGGCACTGAAAGAAGGCGAAGTAAAAGGGCCCATCGCCAAATTCATCAGTGAAGACGAGATGAAGCAGTTATTTGAGCGCACAGATGCTGTTGAAGGTGATGTACTCTTTTTTGGTGCCGGCAATGCAGACGAAACACGCGAGCTGATGGGTAAGGTTCGACAGATGCTTGCCAGACAACTGGAGCTGGTCGATGCCAGGAAAGTGGCTTTCTGCTGGATCGTCGACTTTCCCATGTTTGAAAGAAATCCCGATACCGGTCAGATTGAATTCAGCCACAATCCTTTTTCCATGCCGCAAGGCGGTATGGATTCGCTGCTGAATAAAGATCCGCTGGACATTCTTGCCTATCAGTATGACATCGTCTGCAACGGCATCGAACTCTCCTCCGGTGCCATCCGAAACCATCGGCCCGATATCATGCTGAAAGCATTTGAAATCGCCGGCTATCCGGAGAGCGAAGTCAAGACTAAATTTCCGGCACTGTGGAAAGCGTTCCATTTTGGAGCACCCCCGCACGGCGGCATCGCCCCTGGTCTTGACCGCATCGTAATGCTTCTCGCCGATGAGCCAAATATCAGAGAAATCATCGCATTTCCTCTGAACCAGAAGGCTCAGGATCTTCTAATGGGTGCCCCGAACTTTGTCACGCAGGCTCAGCTCGATGAGCTCAGCCTTGAGATTAAGCTCCCTGCTGATACAGACGCTTCCTGACCTCCGATCAGACACATAAAACGCACCTTCACGGCCAAGGCTGTCGCAGACCACATCGGCTCTCTGAAAGGAGATATTAGGAGCGGAAGCAACGTTTGCGACACGTTATCAGAACAGCTGCCACAAGTAGAAGCAGCAGTAGATCTGCTGTGTAAGACAGCGGCGCAGCCGATTGCATTCCGCAGCCGAGAAGTCCTGCTTCCTTTGCTTCCGCCTCTCCCTGCCCTTTTATGACCATGCTTTGATAGTTACCATCGGAGCTTTCAAAAACAAGGGTGGCTGTGTAGGCCTTTGCTTCACCCGGATTAAATTGCAGTTTGAAGTTTTGCGTTGCCCCGGGCGGCAAACGCAGTGCCTGATCGCTCTGCAGGAAAAAGACGCGGGCGGAATCCTTTAGCCGGACACTGCAATTGATAGCAGTATCTCCATGATTGGCGACGGCAATGGTTTTAAAAGAAGGTTTATTGAGAGGCACAGCTCCAAAATCTATGCCCGTCTCAGGAGAAGGAATAACGGTCAGAAAGCCGGGGACAGAAATTTCAAAGTAGCCTGTCAGCGCCAGGCGTTTCAAAACGGCCCGAAGGTAACCGGCAGGCTGGGAAAGAGAATCTACAGCAATCCCCTCCGCACTCCAATCCCCTTCTTCCGGTTTGAGCCCTATGCCCCATTGCGGGTCACTGTCAACGACCGTAGGATAGCCGGAAAATTCATGGCGCATTCCATTGCGCCGCACGCAATCCGGAAATATGAGAGTCAGAGGTCTTCTGGAGGTGCGGGATTCGGGCAGGTCGTAAAAGGTACTTCCCTGATCTATGGAGAGAATGATCTTTAGATCCTGATATCTGCTTCCGGGAGCGAGGGTGCCCGGCTGGAGCCACAGCATTTCCTCCACTTCGTAGGGCGCATATAAAGTTTCAGCATCGGTCGTTGATGCAAAAATCAGAATTCCTTTTTCCACAGGCTCAACCAGCTGGCCGGGCACTTCAAGAAGTGTGTATTGTGTTTTTATTGGAGCATCTGATTTTTCAGAAGCGATTGTTTCTCCTTCCGACGCATCTTCTCCCTCCGTTTCAGGCTCTGTTGGCGGCAACTGAAAAATCAAAGGCGTTGTTCCTTTCCCCGGTGCCAATGCCATCATGAAAATATTGGTTGTGCTGCCTTCGTGAGCTGTTTCGTATATCCAGCAGTCACCAGGTCCGGAAAAGGTCGAAAAGGGATCGTCAACAAAACCATTCAAATCCATGTCTGATGCTGCAAACACCGCTGGGCTGTGAACAGCGCTTTCAACATAGTGCTCACCATCCTCATCATAGGCGATCACTTTAACATTCAGCGGGTATGCAGGCAGACCATCTTCAAGATCAAGGGTAACAGGAAGATAAAACAAGTCCTGGAAGTGCCCCTCCGCTGTCACATATCGGTCATTTAAAACAAAATATACCCGCGTTGTTTCAATATGATAGGAAGTGCCTTCCCCTTGAATACGTGCTGCCAGCACCAGATTCACCGCCTGGCTTCCGGCCGGAACAAAAATATCTCCGGTCGGGAAAACCAACGCCACATCGGTGAGCCCGTCAACAGGAGGTTCTTCCCCTTCGACCACGGGTTCTCCCTCGGAGACAGGTTCGCCTTCCTGCAGTACTTCTCCTTCCGTGGGGGTCTCTCCCTCCGGAACTATTTCGCCTTCAGCGACATGCTCCCCTTCCACAACAGCACCAGCCTCAGCCAGCACTCCAGGCGCAGTCTGAAAATAAAATCCCAGACTTAAAAGCAGGATTACCGCATAAAAAGTGAATCTTTTCATTGAAAACTCTTTCTGTGTACTCTACTGATATCCGAAGTCATGTCTCGGAACAGCCCGGAAAACAGATATCCGCCGGCAAATGTATTTACGCACTAATGCTATAAACTATACACTTTGTCACAGTGAAACGGCAAACATTACGCCCTGTCTTCGGGGCTTCTTCGGATAGTTTTCGATTAAATATTCATGCTTCGGTCAGGTATTCTGGTATTCTATAGTGACTGCAACAATCCCGGGCAACTCATAACGCATCCGGGTACTACTGAGAAAAATAGAGAACAACAATATGGCAGGCAAAAAAATCGCAATTGCGGGCAGTGCCAATATGGATCTGATCATGCGGGTCGCACATTTTCCTAAGCCCGGGGAAACGCTGGCAGGCAAAGATTTCACAACCGCCCATGGAGGAAAAGGCGCCAATCAGGCGGTTGCTGCGGCACGATTGGGTGCGCAAGTCTCTTTCATCGGGTCGGTCGGCAATGACTCTTTTGGGAATCAGCAGCGGAAAGAAATGGAAAATGAAGGGATCAATCTGCGTTATTTAAAAACAGATCCGGCTTTGCCGACCGGAACTGCCATCATTCTGGTCGCAGATTCCGGCGAAAACATGATTATTCTGGATGCAGGCGCCAATCAGGCACTTCACCCGGAAGATATTCATCTGCTGAAACCGCTCTTTTCCGATGTGGATCGGCTGATCTGCCAGCTGGAAACTCCTCTGGATACCGTGAGGGAAGCGCTGGAACTTGCCCGGACATACAATGTTTTCTCCATACTGGATGTTGCGCCCGCCTGCCCGCTGCCTCCGGATTTTATTGCTGCTGCCGACCTGGTCACGCCGAATGAATCAGAAGCAGAAATTCTGACAGGCATCAAAGTTGACTCCCTGGACTCTGCGAGAGCGGCAGCTGAACGCATAGCAGGCTGGGGCGCCCGGCACGTTGTCATCAAACTTGGCGCCAAAGGATCTTATTATTTCGGAGACGAGGAAATTTACGCACCCTCTTTTGAAATAAATGCAGTAGACACAACCGGTGCCGGCGATGCATTTACAGCGGCGCTTGCCGTCGTCTGGGGTACCTTGCCGACAGCTGAAGCACTCCGTTTTGCCAATGCCGCTGGCGCTCTTGCGGCAACACGGCCGGGCGCTCAGCCTTCCATGCCTTCCCTGGAAGAGGTGCTTGCACTGGCCGGCAGCCTCTCTGTTTAGAGATTCATACGCTGCCGGACTTTCCGTGCTATACTATCTTCAAAAATTTTTATACAGCGCTTTAATCAGGAGAAATAAACTATGGCACGAGGCGATCATATCGCTGTAAAACGCCATGGCGGATTGTATAAACACCATGGGATAGATTTGGGCGACGGGCATGTTATTCATTTTTCAGGTGAACCTTTAAATAGCAAAACGCCTATTGTTGAAAAAGTGGCAATGGAAGAATTTTTAAAAGACGGTGAGCTGGAGGTGGTCAGATATTCCAGCAATAAAAAGCCCTTTTCTGCTGAAGAAACCATTCAGCGGGCAGAAAAACGTCTCGGAGAGGGCCGGTATAATCTTTTACGCAATAATTGCGAGCACTTTGCGAGCTGGTGCAAAAACGGGAAAGCGCGAAGTACTCAGGTAACAAAACTTCTCTGGGCCGCAGGCTCGATTGCAGTCGTAGGCGTGGTTGCCCTCATCCTGTATCAGGCGACATCGGAGTCTGAAAACAATACAGGCAGAGAAGGATGATGCTCCCGAAAGCATGAACCTTTCTCCCTTCTTTTAACCATATCCTCACTCAGGAGAAAATAACAGTGAGCAAATCCTTTTCCACTACCAAATATACTTTGGGCGTAGTTCAGATGGCGATGGAAGAAAAGGTGGAGAATAATATTCTTCACGCCCTCGATATGTGCGAACAAGCCGTCAGTCAGGGGGCGCAGGTTCTTCTTCTGCCGGAGCTTTTTTCCAGCCTTTATTTTTGCCAGCGGGAAGACGTGGAACGGTTCAGATATGCGGAACCGGCAGACGGCGATCTGAAAAGACGCTTTGCGGCTTTCGCTGAAAAGCACAAAACCGCTGTCATTGTCTCTTTTTTTGAAAAACGCGCTCCCGGTCTGTATCACAACAGTGCTCAGGTATTGGATGCAGACGGAAGCACTCTCGGCATTTACCGCAAAATGCATATTCCCGATGATCCTGCCTATTATGAAAAATTTTATTTTACGCCCGGGGATCTGGGTTTTAAAAATTTCAAAACACAATTCGGCTCCATTGCGCCCCTGATCTGCTGGGATCAGTGGTATCCGGAAGCAGCACGCCTAGCCGCCCTGCAGGGTGCCACCGCGCTTCTCTACCCCACCGCTATCGGATGGCATCCTTATGAAAAAGAAACCTATGGAAAGCAGCAGCTGGACGCCTGGATTACGGTTCAACGGGGTCATGCTATTGCAAACGGCACTTATGTCGCCGCTGCCAATCGTCTGGGCTATGAAGCTGAAGAAGGTCAGGCAGGCATTCTTTTCTGGGGTGCATCATTCATCTGCGATCCGCAGGGAGTGATGCTTGCTCAGGGCAGCCACGATAAGGAAGAAATTCTTCTTGCGGAAATTGATACCGAGCATCTTGAAATGATTCGCTGCAACTGGCCCTTCTACCGGGATCGGCGCATTGATGCCTTCAGCGGACTGCAGAAACGGTTTATTGATGAAACTACTGCGGAAGGAATGCATTCATGACACCCGTCCATCGCTTTCCTGCCGAATGGGAACCTCATCGTGCAACGCACCTTGCTTTTCCTTCAAACTGTGCCGACTGGCCCGGCAAATTTGCCCCGGCACAATGGGCATTTGTCGAAATGGTTCGCCATCTTGCCGAAGAAGAAACCATCCGGCTGGCTGTAACAACAGAAAAACGACAACAGCAGGCAACGCGCATGCTCCAGGATGCCCACGTCCCGATGGATGCTATCGAATTCCATCTCTGCCCTCTTGACAGAGGTTGGATGCGGGACATTTCACCTTTTTTTGTCTTTGATGCGCAAAATGACCGGAAGGCTGTCCTTTTCCGTTTTAACGGTTGGGCAAAATACGACAATTACCATCTGGATGCACAATGGGGGCAGGAAATTTCATCTGCTCTGTGTTTGAAAAGTCTTAAAGCTGTTCACAAGAAAAGGCATATTGTTCTGGAAGGCGGTGCCGTGGATACAAACGGTCGGGGCGATCTTCTTACGACCGGAGAATGCCTGCTCGACCCGACCACACAGACACGAAATCCGGGTTTTACACAAGAGGATTACGAAAACGCCTTTAGCCGTTATCTGGGTATTCAGAATACGATCTGGCTGGGTTCAGGCATCATCGGTGACGACACCCATGGACATGTCGACGACATCTGCCGTTTTGTAAATCCGACAACCGTTGTTCTCTGTGAAGAAAAAGACAGCCGCAGCCCCAATCATGCCGTGCTCGAAGAAAACCGGGAACGGCTGGAAAACATCCGGCTGGCCTCCGGGAAAAAACTTGAAACCGTACGGCTTCCCATGCCCGCCCCGTTATATTTTCAATCGTTGCCGCTGCCTGCCAGTTATGCGAATTTTTATATTGCCAACGGGCGTGTCATTGTGCCCACCTTCAACGATGTAAATGACCGGAAAGCACTCGGCATTCTTGCTGATCTTTTCCCGGACAGAAAGATTATCGGTATTCACGCTGTTGATCTTGTGTGGGGTTTCGGCACGCTTCATTGCCTCTCTCATGAAGAACCTGCGGAATAATCTTTCACCGGATTCAGTTACAACACCTTTTTACTGCAAATGGAAAAGTATATGAAATCAATCAATCTTATCTTCGGATGCCACGCCCATCAGCCTGTCGGCAACTTTGATTTTGTCTTTGAGCGGGCGTATCAGGATTCTTATAAGCCTTTTCTGGATGTCCTGGAAGCTTTCCCGGCGGTACGGACGACACTACATTTTACCGGTCCCCTTTTCGACTGGTTCGAAAAGCACAGTCCCGCTTTTCTTGACCGGCTGGCGGCACTGGTTAACCGCGGTCAGGTGGAGATCATGGGCGGCGGTTATTACGAGCCCTTGCTTTGCGCCATTCCACAAAGAGATGCCCGTGCTCAGATTCAGCGCATGCAGCGGTATTGTGAAAAACGGTTTGGAAAATCCCCGCGCGGCATGTGGCTGACTGAGCGGGTCTGGGAACCGCATATGGCAAAGATTCTTAATGAATCAGGCGTTGAATACACGGCTCTTGATGATGCGCACTTTCTGTGTTCCGGTCTTGCGCCTGAAGCACTTTTCGGCTATTACCTTACTGAAGATGAAGGCCGTGCTGTCAAAGTCTTTCCCATCATGGAAAAACTTCGTTACCTCGTTCCCTTTCACCAGGTGCACGAGACCATCGACTGGCTCCGGGAACATGCAACAGAATCCGGAGAGCGGTGTGCCGTTCTGCATGATGATTATGAAAAATTCGGCGTCTGGCCCGGAACGAATAAAAGTGTCTACGGGGAGGGATGGCTTGAACGCTTCTTTCAGGCGCTCACGGATAATAAGGACTGGCTGCGCTGCGTTACCTACAGCGACTATCTGGACCGCGTCTCCGCACAGGGACGCACCTATATCACCTGTGCCTCTTATGACGAAATGATGACCTGGGCGCTGCCCACTGCCATGCAGCGCAATCTTGTCGAGGCACGCAAAAATTTGAGCCGGCACCACGATTTGAATCAGCAATGCGCCCCCTTTATGAGAGGCGGATTTTGGAGGAATTTTCTGGCGAAATATCCTGAATCCAACAATATACAAAAGCGCATGCTCCGGGCAAGCGCCCGATTGGAAAACATGCGTTCACCCTTTGCCGGAGAACCCGGACTTGAAGAAGCCGAGAAATTGGTTCATCAGGGACAATGCAACTGTGCCTATTGGCATGGTGTTTTCGGAGGCCTCTATCTCAATCACCTGCGGACAGCACTTTATGAAAAAATAATTGCTGCCGATGCGGTAATGGATGCTCTGGACGGCTCCGTAAAAAGTGTTACCAAAGTAGAGATAACCGACTTTGACGGCGACGGCAATCCGGAAGCTATTCTGGAGAACGATGCTCTGGCTCTTTTTTTCAGTCCGACAGACGGCGGTACCCTTTTCGAGATTGACTACAAAAAACAGGCCTTCAATTTCGGCAATGTGCTTACCCGTCGGGAGGAAGTGTATCATGACGCACTCAAACAGGGAACGGCCAGCGTTGCCCGTGAAGCAGGCGGAGACGTGAGCATTCATGACATTGTCAATGCAAAAGAGGCAGACCTTCATTATTATCTTATTTATGATCCGTGGCGAAGAGTATCTTTGAGAGATCGTTTCCTTGAATCTTCCGCAACAGCAGAGACGCTGTGGAGTGGAACAGAACCGGAATTGGGGTCCCATGCTTCTTCTGCTTACGACCTTCAGACAGATCTTAACAGCATAACGCTGTCGAAACATGGTCAACTTTTCAATGCCTCAGAAGATGTCCTGATTAGTAAAAAAATCACGCTGCCTCCCGGCGGCGCTTCTTTTCAGATCAGCTACACACTTTCGACGGAGACCTCTTTTCCGGCAAACACGCTTTTCGGTATGGAGTTTTGCCTGAACCTGCTGACCGGCGATGCCCATGACCGTTATTACTGGTCGGAAGAGCAGGACTTACGTTCCATGCGCCTGGGTGCGCGGGGAAAAATTGACGCTTTATCCCATCTGGCGCTGAGAGATGAGTGGCAAGGCATACAAATTAATTTGCGTTTTTCTCTGCCTGCGCGAGTATTCCATTTCCCCATTGAAACCGTAAGTCAATCGGAAGGCGGTCAGGAGCGGGTTCATCAGGGATGTGTGGTGCTGCCAGGCTGGACACTGGCAGACACAGAAACAGGATCGTTTTCGGTGCAAATTACTGTCGATATTGAGGCGCTTTCTTCATGATTTTTGAAGATTTTCCCGGTTGTCCGAAGCGGCATCGGGAAACTCTGCGAACTCAATATCGAAACGCATTTTTCCATATTGGAATCCAAGCAGGTTAAGACGAAGACAGGTACTCGAATTCGTCGCGGAAATATGCCCCGGGACACACTCCATCCTCGTCCCTGTACACGCCTCTGTCATTTCTCCGTTCCGCCCGTTACATCCACCCTCCAGCGTCATCCCTGTACACACCGGCGTTACGTCCACCCCCGGCGTCATTCCTGCGCAGGCAGGAATCTTAACGCGAATTGCACTGCATAAGGGTCGTACCATTGTTGCCAACTACGCGGGAATGCCATCAAGACATATCCATACGGGAAGTGTGACGAGTTAAGAGTCCTGAAGCCTTTGGTGTGGATCAGGACAATATG
>MWCY01000056.1 GCA_002070275.1 Candidatus Hydrogenedentes bacterium ADurb.Bin170 | reverse complement strand
AAGGAAAACCAAGATCTTCATTATACTGTTTTGCCCGGGAAAAGCATAAATCCGGCTTCTCTTTTGTTATGTCTGCACAGGAGAACAGAAGGCACTCCGACTGTTCCGTGCACCGACTGAAACGGAGCGCCCGAATCAGAAAAGAGAAAGACTTCACAATGCGCCCGCGCTTTTCCCTTAGCTCTCGGCACTCTATGCTGTACATGCTGATCACTCTGGTTTTAATCACCGCCCCGGATATTCACGCCATGAACCCTCTTACCCCGGAAGAAGAATATGTCATTGTGCACAAAGGGACCGAACGCCCTTTCAGCGGAAAGTACAATCGCCATTTTGAAAAAGGCGTGTACCACTGCAGACGATGCAGCGCTCCGCTCTTCAATTCTTCCTCCAAATTTGAAGCGGGGTGCGGCTGGCCCAGTTTTGACGAAGCGCTGCCCGGTGCCGTGCAATGGATTCCCGACGCCGACGGCAGGCGTACGGAAATTCTCTGCGCCCGATGCGGCGCACATCTCGGTCATGTTTTCCAGGGTGAAGGGTTCACTCCGAAAAACACGCGCCATTGCGTCAATTCCGTTTCTCTGGACTTTCAGAAAATCCCGGCGACTTCACAGGAGCACCGGGCTGTCTTTGCCGGGGGCTGTTTCTGGGGTGTGGAGTATTATTTTCAGAGCGCTGAAGGCGTGCTGTCCACCCGGGTCGGTTATACAGGCGGGCATACCGAATTTCCGGATTATGAGCAGGTCTGCCGGGGTACTACAGGACATGTTGAAGCCATAGAGATCCTGTATGATCCTGCCCGAACCGATTTTGAGAAACTCGCCCGGCTCTTTTTTGAGATACATGATCCGACCCAGACCAATGGACAGGGTCCGGATCAGGGAGAGCAGTACCGTTCCGTGATCTTTTATCAGAATGAGGAGCAGCGTACAATCGCAGAAAAGCTGATCGCGCACCTCAGGGCAAAGGGCTTTGCTGTAGCGACCGCTTTAGAACCCGCATCCGCATTCTGGCCCGCCGAAGACTATCATCAGCGCTACTACGAACGCCGCCGGGGCACACCCTACTGCCATATACGTACGCCCCGATTCGAATAGTCCGCCCCGCCCTTTATTTGACACGCAGCGACATTGTCTGTAGACTACTGGGCATTACAGGACAGGAATGGGGTGCAAACCTACCATTGAGGCCAAGCATGAGCGCAAGTCGCAAACAGTTGAATTTAGACGGAAAATGGTTTTTTGCCGCAGACCCTTCAGACTGCGGGCGTAAAGAACAGTGGTTCGAACGTTTTCCAGACGATACCGACGAGATCTATCCTCCTTTTTTGTCAGGGCAATTGCCGGGAGACGGTGGAATCGGATGGTATCAGCATAGCTTTGCTGCAGGACCCAGTTGGAGTCAGAGCAGCACTTTCCTCCATTTCGAGCGCGCCTCCTATTTCACCGAAATCTGGCTGAACGGGCACTATCTTGGATCCCATGAAGGGGCGTGGCTTCCTTTCTCTGTGCCAACAGAGGAACACCTGCATCCGGACAGCAACACGCTTGTCCTGCGCATTGTCTTTCCGGGACAGCATGCCGGCGATGCCGATCTGAACCCTGCTTCTCTTCCTTATTATGGTGAAACAGGCAGCACGGGAGGGCTGCTCGGGGCTGTGTCTCTGCTTGCGTATCCGTCTGCACATATTGACAGTATTTTTGTGCAGCCCGATTTAAGGCGGGCTCGGCTTGCTGTTGACGTGTCCTGCACCGGCGGCACTGCTAAAACGGAAATTGTACTCAGGGTTAAGGATACCGACTATTCCGTTACCGGCAAACCGGGAGCACTGCTCCTGCCCATGCCCGATTTTCAGGCGTGGACTCCGGAAAAACCGCATCTCTACCGGCTTGAGGTTCTGCTGAAAGATGGCAGGAAAACAGTGGATGCCGAAGCCCTTTCTTTCGGTATGCGCGAATTTACCCTGAAAGACAACCGCTTTCATCTGAACCAACGCCCGCTCTTTATCAAAGCGCGGGCATGCTTTGCCGCACCATGGCTCTCTCTTGAAAAAACAGCACGCCTTCAGACTTTCAGGCAATTCATCGCTGAAAGCCGTGATGCCGGATTCAATATGATCACGCTGACAGGGCACCCTGTGCCCGAAGATTTCCTCTGCGTTGCCGATGAGGAAGGCATGCTTCTTTCTGTGGAATCCTCGCTGCGTCCCATGACTGCATCGGATCGGCTGGAACAGCGCTGTGAAGATGCGGTCACCGACATGATCAGAAACGGCAGGAACCACGCCTCGCTGGTACTGTGGCGGCTGTTTAATGAAGAACGGACCCGTGCGGCAGAAACCGGAAATGCCGCCCGTGCTCTAAGCGACCGGCTTTTCACACTGGCAAGAGAACTGGATCCTTCCCGCCTGATTTTTGCGGGCGGCGCACATGCAGACAGTTCCGATGCAAAACTGCTCCGCCCGTACCGAAGCACTCCGGAACCTTACGACGATCTGTTTTTCTGTCCCACCGATCCCGTACCGGAAAATCGGACACGGTACCTGCAATGCTGCGGTGCTGCCGGTAAACTCGCCATCATCAGCGGGATGACCTCATTTCAGACCGCCGAGCATTCGGAGGAAGACGACACGCTTCACGCTGATTTTGATCAGCGCGGGTTGAACCGGATCTTCGGCAGCCTTGCTGCTTTCAATGACCTTACAGACGAATCGGCAAAAACATTTGTGGCTGCACAAATCCAGGCTATGCGCGCCAACAGTAAAATTGCAGGCTATTTTCACGCTTTCCCTGAAAGCAGCGGCTGCACCTCCGAAAAACCGAATGCCCTGGAAATAGTGGCGGCGGCGCAGGCGCCTCTTCTGCCGCTGATCAGTCTGGAAAAAAGCAACCTGCACCCCCGTGAAGCCACCGGCGTCACCATCCAGATGATCGGCGATCCCGGGCAGGGTGGTTCCGCAGATCTGTCATTGCAGGTGATCGGGCCTACCGGTCAGGTGCTGTGGAAGAAAAAGCGGCATACCAAACTGCCGCGCCACGGACAGCTGCTCTGGTCTGGAAGTATCGGCGGCTCCGGCGCACTCGGGCTTCACCGGTTTGTTGCAAGCCTCATGCAGGGAACCCGGGTGCTGGGCAGAGGCGAAGACTCCTTTTTTGTCTTTGAACAGGCAGCACCCTCACCCGTGGAAGTCCATCTTCTGGACCCTGAAAAAATCTATCTTGACCGTGTAGCAGCTCTGGCAAAGACAGGTAATCTCCTGGCACCGCTTCACATCATACCGCCTCTCAGCAATACCGTTCGCGCCTACCCGGACAACGACCTGATGCAGATTCTCGCACAGGTTGAAGAAGGTGCCGTTGCGATTGTCTTCTCGCCACCCGAAGATTGGAACGATCTGTTTTCCATACTGGATGCAAAAATAAGCGCCACGCCCCGTCCCGCTTCATGCAGTTGGGCATCCGCCTTCCACTACGTCAAACTGCATCCCGTTTTCGAAAAACTTCCGTCCCGATGCCTCATGCGTGAGGTCTATAAAAATGTTGCTTCGGCACTAAACTTTGAAGAACAGGGAGAAGAAGATATCTCCGGAAGCCTTTGCCGCACTGCGGATGCACTTACCGGAGAAAGCACGGCGCGGTGGGGAAATAACATTCTGGTTCAGCGTTACGGCACAGGCCGTATTGTCATGACCTGCATGCCTGTTCTGGAGCATCTGGGAAAAGATCCCGTGGCAGACCGTCTTTTTGTAAATCTGCTCAATCATTTTGAGCGGCGCAGTATCCCCTCCGCAAGCCCCGTACCGCCCAATCAGCGTGCCGTTGAATGGCTGCGTGAGGAAAAGAAGACACAGCTCCGCCGCTGGATGATTCTCGGCGGCATCGATCTCAGTTCGGATGAAAACAGAAAAAAAAGTCTTCACTCCATCGAAATGGAAAGAAATTTTGAGGCTGCTGTGGAAGGCTGGTACCGACCGGAAAAATGGCGCACCTGGTTCACCCGGGCAGATGCGGATCACGAAGTACCGCTTACCGATGCGTTGGATCCGGGCGGCTTTTTCTTCTCTCACTATGAGCGCTCTGCCAGCTATGCCTACACCGAAATTACGTGCGAACGCCGACTCAGCAGTTATTTGCGTGTGCGCTTCCATTCGCCCATCCGCATATGGGTGAACCAGGTCCCCGTATTTGAAAGCGAAGGGCCGCCTGACGGAGAAAACTATTGCATCGAAAGCGTGAATGCAACTTTAAAACACGGAAAAAACACGCTGCTTGTCAAATGTTCCAAAGAACGCGGGAAAGCGCTCTTTGCGCTGGATTTTGTATCGGACGACCACTTGCCCTCGGCGCTGAAATGGTGGAAATGAATCTCCGGCGCGGCACTTCACTGTATCCGCTGCCACAGGATCACCCGGATCATGGATGAACCTTCTCTTGAAAAAGGAGTCTCCCTCTGGGAGGACGCCTGGCGTCGCCTTCGAAAAAACAAGTTGGCGCTGGCAGGGCTGGTCATGTTGATGGTGGTCCTGCTGCTGTCTGTTGCAGGGCCCTGGTGCAGCCCTTACGGCTATGAAACGCAGGATACGGCTCTGGGCGCCGCGGCACCGTCTTTACGCCATTGGCTCGGCACAGATATGCTCGGCAGAGATCTGCTGACCCGGCTTCTGCACGGCGGCAGAGTGTCTCTCGGCATCGGGCTGTCCGCCACACTGGTTTCCCTTTTGATCGGAGTTCTCTACGGAGCCTTGTCCGGATATGCAGGCGGCTATACGGACCGTGTGATGATGCGTATCGTCGATATTCTTTACGCCCTTCCTTTTACCATTTTCGTCATTATCCTGATGGTGTTTTTCGGGCGGAATTTCATTTTCCTTTTTATCGCTATCGGAGCCGTTGAATGGCTCACAACAGCACGTATTGCCCGCGGTCAGACCCTCTCTCTGCGACATCGTGAATTTGTGGAAGCTGCTGTGATTCTCGGGTACAGCCGCATGCGCATTCTGCTGCGACACATCATCCCCAATATGCTGAGTCCTATTATCATCTATGCCACGCTCACTGTGCCGCGGGTCATGCTTCTTGAAGCGTTTTTAAGTTTTCTCGGCCTGGGCGTACAGCCCCCCATGAGTTCCTGGGGGCTTCTGATCCGGGAAGGAGTGGAAACCATGGAGGAATACCCCTGGCTGCTTTTCTTTCCCGGCATACTGTTTACGTCCACCCTCTTCGCTCTCAACGCACTTGGCGATGGACTCCGTGATGCCCTCGATCCCCGTATTTCCGGAGACTGACTATGGAAACAGCGTCGCCCCTCCTGAAAGTAAATGACCTGCGCACGTGGTTTCACACGCGCGACGGTATTATCCGTGCCGTGGACGGGGTCAGTTTTTCTATTGATCAGGGAGAAACTGTGGGCATTGTCGGTGAATCCGGCTGCGGAAAATCCGCGCTTTTTTACTCCCTGCTCGGGCTTCTGCCCATGCCGCCTGCCCGGATAGAATCCGGATCCGCTTTTTTCCGCGGAGAAGATCTGCTCCGTGCATCTCCCGAAAGACAACGTGCTTTACGGGGGCGGCAGATCGCCATGATTTTTCAGGATCCCATGACAGCGCTCAATCCATACATGAAAATTGGGGCGCAGATTATTGAGCCGCTGCTGGTTCACAGACTCTGCACGCCCCGGGAGGCGCATGACCGGGCACTGGCAATGATGCACGCCGTGGGCATTCAGGACGGGGAACAGCGTATGGCCATGTACCCCCATGAGTTTTCAGGAGGCATGCGCCAGCGGGTTGTAATTGCCATGGCACTGATTACCCGGCCGGAGCTGGTGATTGCTGACGAACCCACTACAGCACTGGATGTGACTGTGCAGGCACAGGTACTTGCGCTCCTCACCGACCTGCAGAAACAGATGGGCATGTCAGTCGCGCTCATCACCCACAATCTGGGGATCGTATCGCAGCTGTGCAGCCGGGTAATCGTGCTGTACGGCGGGAGGATTATGGAAACCGCGCCGGCAAAACAGCTCTTCGAAAAACCGCTCCATCCTTATACTGCCGCTCTTCTTGCATCGCTGCCCCGATCACATCGGGCAGGTGAAGCGCTGGCGGCTATCCCGGGCCAACCGCCTGAAAAAGGTGCGCCAGAAGCAGGGTGCCCTTTCGCTCCCCGATGCCGCTACACACAAGAAGCCTGTTACAAATCGGACTGCCCGCTCCTTCTCTGCAGTCCGGGACGGCAGACTGCCTGCCTGCGGGTAAATGCCGGAGAGCTGCAGGAGTTGATGCCATGACCGGTACCGGAGACAGCAGACACCTTCTTCAGATTGAGGACATCAGCCTGCGCTTTCCTGTACGAGTCCGCCACGGATGGAAGAGACAGCAGGGCAGGCTGGAAGTACATGCGCTGGAAAAGGTGTCGCTCCATCTTCATGCCGGTGAAGTTCTTGGAATTGTCGGCGAATCGGGCTGCGGAAAATCAACACTCGCCCGAAGTATCGTTCGCCTCGAAACGCCTTCCTCCGGACAGATCTTATTCCGCGGAATGGATATTCACCGGATGGGTACAGCAGCGCTGAAGCGGCTCCGTCCTGAAATACAGATGATTTTTCAGGATCCCTATGCTTCTCTCAATCCCCGGATGACCGTCTATGACACGCTGGCGGAAGTGCTGCGGATTCACCGGAAACTCCGGGGAAAGGCACTCGATCTGGAACTCGCCGAACTGCTGCAGAAAGTCGGGCTGGCGCAGCGTTTCGTCCGCAAGTACCCCCATGAATTCTCAGGCGGGCAGCGGCAGCGTATTGCCATTGCCCGGGCACTGGCGCCTCGTCCGTCCCTGCTCATTGCTGATGAGCCTGTGTCCGCACTGGATGTATCCATTCAGGCGCAGATCATCAACCTGCTTGCAGATCTGCAGAGGGATCAGCAGCTCGCCATGCTCTTTATTTCCCATGACCTCGGTGTTGTCCGTCATATAGCGCACCGTGTGGCGGTCATGTATCTGGGCCGTGTAGTGGAATCGGCACCGAGAGATACGCTCTTTCGTACACCCCGGCATCCGTATACACAACTGCTGCTGGCTGCCATGCCCGATCTCGATAAAGAGAAGACAGCGGATACAGCCCCGGTTTCTGTGCAAGGCGAGCCACCTTCTCCTTTCAATCCGCCCGCAGGCTGTGTGTTTCATCCGCGCTGCCCTATAGCACGCCCGCAATGCAGTCAGGAAGCACCGCCGCTGCTGGAAGTTGCTCCGGAACATCATGCCGCCTGTCCCTACGGCACTTCCGGGCAATAGAATATTTCATTATCCCGTAATGTATCATGGAACGCTTCTTCTGGAAAAAGAATAGCCCTGAAGAGATCATCGGAAACTCCGGATTTCCTCTCCCCTTTCCCGCTGCAGTATCATACATATAAGGGAAAACATTTTTTACGGTTATGGAGATACAGTGACTGCATCAGACAACAATCCTTATGGCACGCTGCTCCTTTTTGCGGCAGCCGCTCTTTTCATCCTGCTGTGCCCGCTGTTCTGGATCAGCGTTCAGGCACCGGGCGGCGGTGCTGTATCGCCGGAAGGCGAAAATGCCGCTTTATACCGTCAGATCTTTCCGTCCATGCTGTATGGCATAGAAAGCCTCCGCACGGGAAAATTACCTCTGTGGAATAACCGTATTCTCTGCGGGACACCCTATTTTGCGGACGGACGGCATGGTCTGCTTCAGCCGCTGACGCTCCCCTTTCTTTTTCTGGATTTTCCCCGGGCTCTGGCGCTTCATGCGTTTATTGCCCTGTCCGCTTCAGGTTTTTTCTTCGTCCTTTTTGCCCGATCCCTGGGACTGCGCTTTATTCCGGCGCTTACCGGGGCGCTCATTGCCGTCTGCGGCGGAACTTTCGCTTCCGCTGCGTCCAATCCTCTCACGCTGCAAACCGTTATGTGGTTCCCTCTTCTTCTGTGGATGCTGCGGGAACATATGCGAAAACCACGGCGTGACACACTCGTTCTGGGCGCGCTGTCGCTTGCGCTCCTGCTTCTGGGCGGCGCATTGATGCCAGCTTTTGTTCTTGCTCTGACCGCACTGTTTTACGGCGCGCTCTGTGCCTATATGGGCATCGACGCCGAAGAGTCAGGCTCGACAAAAAACAGCAGGCTGCAGCGTATTCTCGCACTCGTCGCCATGACAACCCTCGCCCTGCTGCTTTTCAGCATACAGGGGCTGCCGATGCTGCACAGAAGTCTGCAGTTGGAAACCCCTGCCCGGCTCCTGAGTGGTTTTCGTCTTGCCGCTGCGCTTCCCTCCGGAATCAAAGGGCTCTGGACGCAGCTCTTCGATCTGCAGACACAGCTGCTGCCTGCTCCCGGGCGGATCGGTGTTCTTGCGCTGCTCCTGCTGCCTCCTGCTTTTTTCCACCGGCTTCAGCGAAAGGAACGCTTTTTTTTCGGTCTCGCCCTGCCCGCACTGATTATTCTTGCTCTCTTTACACGGGACGCAGGATGGGTGCAGGCACTGTATTTTCCCGTCAGTTTCTGTCTGGCGGTGCTGGCGGCACTGGGCATGGACCGCCTTTTTACTGTACGTCGCAATCCCATGACGCCCCGACTCTGGGTTCCTGCAGCCGCATCCTGTCTCCTTTTTATTATTCTTTTTCCCATCGTACCGGATAGTGCACGGGGACGGATGATTCCTTTTCTGCCTGCGCTCGTTTTTTTTCTTGCGATCCGGCGCAACTGGGCAGCTACCGCTGCGGGTATCGGCATACTGATCTTCCTCTATGTGGATCTGGCGTCTTCTTTTGTAAACCGTCAGGATCACCCCTTTTTTCAGGCGGTTCCGGAACTGCGGCTTCATGCCCGGACTGAAAAAGCACTTCGCGAAAGCGCTCTGGATGGCAGAGCACTCCTGCTCGCCGCACCCGACAACCGCAGTTTTCACCCCAACAGCAGCATTGCCGCACACCTCTACGGTGCGCTTGGTGAAAGTGCTGTCCTCAGTCGCTCACAGCAGAAATGGCTGGAGCAGTGGAACAAAACAATGGCGGAAAACAACGGAGTCCCTTCCACTGCCATGATGCAGTTGATGTCTGTCCGTGCTGTAGCGGCCGACAGTTCTTTTTCCGCTTCGGAAAACGCACCTTCAGGCTTAAACCTTCAGCAGCACAGCCGTGACGGCGGCATCACTGTCTTTAACAGCCCGCCGGGGCTGTCCCGGGCATACTGGACGCCCCGCTGGCGCCTTGCTACAGACGATCGCGCCGCACTGGAAGGTGTCTGCGCACCCGACTTTGATCCGTCCCGGGAATGTCTCGTGACAACGGCAAAGAAAACCATTCATCATCTGGCACGCATTGTCGCCGAAAGTACGGAAGAGAGCCGCGACTATGAGCAGCCGCGCATCGTACTGAGCGAAAAGCGTCCGGAAGCCGTTTCCATTCAGCTAGACACGCCGGGGCCGGGCATTCTGACCTTCAGCGAATGTTTTGACGAAGGATGGCATGCAACGGACAATGGTGTTCCTGCGCCGCTGCTCCGTGTCAACGGTCTTTTTATGGGGATAGCCCTGGATAAAGGAAATCATTCCATCATCTTTTCCTATCGCCCCCCGCTTATGCTTGCAGGAAGTTTTATCAGCGCACTGACAGCGCTGTTCTGTGTTATTCTTCTTCTCGCCACCTATGTCACTTCAGCCGGGAAAAGCAGGAGCAACACCTGTCCGGCAAACACAAGCCATTGACTTGACAGGGAGATCATTTCAGAATGGATGCCGATTTCACTGCTGTTGCAGCCCTGGTTCTTGCCGGAGGTTCGGGCGAGCGTTTCTGGCCCCTGTCGAGACCGCACCGGCCCAAGCAGCTCCTTGATCTGGACGGTTCCGGAAAATGTATGCTCCGGCAGGCTGTAGATCATCTGAACCCGTTAATTCCGCCAAACCAGCTCTATATCAGTACCAACAGACTGCTGGCGCCAACAGTCCGGAAACTGCTGAAAGACATTCCGGCGTCCCACATCTATGCGGAGCCCTGTACAAAGAATACAGGCGGTGCATTGATTTATACGCTGGCACGCATGCTGGCGGCCAAAGGAGAGGAAAAACTTTCCGCCATGACGCTGGCACTTGTGACAGCGGATCAGAAAATCGAGCGCCGCTTCTGCTTCCATCGCATGCTTCGTGAGGCAGTCGCCACTGCACAGGCGGAGGATGCTCTGGTACTTTGCGGCATCATGCCCTCACGCCCGGAAAAAGAGTTCGGCTACATAGAGACAACCGTATCCACTCCTTTCTGTGCCCGGGGGAAAAAGATGGTTGCCTGGCCGGTCAAAGCATTTCATGAAAAGCCGGACGCTGCACGGGCACGCCGTTTTATCAGTACAGGGCGGCATTTCTGGAACAGCGGCATGCTCTTCTGTCGTTTTTCCGTGCTCATGAATCAGCTGCAAAAAGCGCGCCCTGATATGGCAGCCCTGGTTTATCAGCTTGCGACACTGATCAGAGAAAAAAGACTGGAAGAAGTGGATGCGCTTTTCGCCACGCTGGAAGCCATCAGCATCGATCACGCCCTGCTGGAGCATGCCGACCGCATTTTAATGGTTCGGGGCGACTTTTCCTGGCGGGACATGGGCACCTGGCAGAGCGTCGCAGAAGAACGTACGCCCGATGATATGGGCAATGTGACCGCCGGTAATGCCGCCATTATGGACTGCAGGGACAGCATCATCTGGAACGCCGCCACGGATAAAGGGATTTCCGTAGCTGCTCTGGGACTCTCCGATATTGTTCTCGTAGTCACGGAAGATGCCGTTCTTGTCATGCACAAAGAACACGCTCATGATCTTAAAAAACTGCTGGCAGAAATGGCTTCAAAGAAAAAAAACGTCCGGCAGCCAAAACAGAAAAAAGACGGGGATGCTCACTGAGACGCTTCTGTTTCTTCTGTGCTTTTTTTTCTGAAAGCGACGGATTGCAGTCCCAATGTAAGCCATCCGACCGGAACCCAGATCCAGACGGAAAGAATGCGGAAAGCGAGGACGGCCGGAACCAAATGCACAGGGGGCGCCTTCAGCCAATAGAGCAGTGCGCCAATATAACTTTCAGCCACGCCGAATCCGCCCGGTATGCCCGAAATGGCACCCACAAAAAGAGTGGAAGTGCTGATCATAAGAGCATGCATATACGATAGATCGGGAATCAGCTCTCTGAAGACCAGATACAGGTTCAGCGCATTGATCAGCCAGTTGAGCATGCTTAAGAAAACAAGTCCTGCCAGAGCCGGCTGGAGAAAACTGACAAAGCCAATCTGCAGCTTCAACCGGATGAGCAAGGGCCGTATTACTTGAGCCGCCGCCAGTCCGGCAGGGATAAGCAGCAGCGGCAGGAAGAAAGCTGTGGCAGAAATCTGAAAAAACATGAATGCGGATACAAAGAGTGCCGAAGCGGAAATCGCCGTAAAACCCAGATAAAGCACTTCTGCGGAAAAAGTAGTTGCGGCTGAAACGTAGCAGCGCCGTGCTGTTTCAGCAGAACGGAATGCGCGACCAAGCTGGGCAGGCATCAGCAGAGCGGCATGGGCTGAAAAATACAGGAAAATGCTTTGCACCTTCCCCGGCGTGACGCCCTGATGTCGCAGCACCTGCCGCCAGATCAGCCCATCCAGAAAAATATCGCAGCAGCCAAGCAGGAATACCTGAGCCAGCAGGAACCGGCGGGCATGCCAGAAAGCATACACAGCCCCCCAGTCGCTCCCCCGCAGGCTGTACAAGGCATAAAGGGTAATGCCCGCAATAAGACACAGCACCGCAGTGCGCAGTTTATCCGCCCAATACCGGAAGGACCTGTGCTGTTCTTCTGCCTGCGGGGCGGATTCATTTTCCTGCATGCGGATCTTTACCTTTTGTGTACTGCACATACACGGCGCTGTTTCCCGGGATGTCTGCGTCTCCTGCTACAGACAGCATACCAGATACAGCACAGCTGCATCACCCACGGACGCGGGCTTTTTAAAATACTGTTCGCCGTCGGACAGTGTTTTTCTGCCTCCATGAAACCACCGGCCGCTGCTGATGTCAAACCACTGAAGCGTATAGCAGCCTGCTTGCAGATCAACACCCGGATACCGGCCGGTTTCACTGTAGATGAGGTAGAGCTGCCCCGGCCTGGCAAGAACATAACGGCTGTCACCCCGCGCCAGCGCATCAGAAGGGGCTGTTTCATTAAACCGTACCGACTCCATGAATCGCACCAGTCCGCCGCAAATCTTCAGATCCTCTTCTTTTGTTTTGTCTATGTCCATTTGCAGGATCATAGAATATGCCCCGCCAAAGGCGATGGACCAGATGGTTTTCTGAAGTGCAAGACCGGTTGGGCGGGGCTGAAATTCGGACAAATTAATGTTTTTCCGCCCTCCTGTATTCTGCCACGCCGAAACCGCTGCTTCATGAAGGCTGTCACTGGATGCGGTGTTGAACTGCATGGCAAACTGATCCACGTGGATGTTGTCGGTAAAGTCAAAAACTGTTCCATGATTCTGATGTACCGCCACAGGATGCCGCAACGGATCCTGCGCTTTGATGCGCTCAGCAATTTTCGCTGCCCGGGCGGGAGATACTGCCTCGATATATTCTTCCGCCACACACCAGATAAGATACGGGTGACGATGGAACCGCGCAACAACAGTATCTATGAACTGCTCTTCCCGGGGATCCAGGGCACCATCCGTCAGATCTCTGTGAAAAGGCGCCGCACTGTCATCATAAAAAAAGAGAAAAATAACGATGCCCTGCCTGTTCATCTCTGAAAACCACTGATCCCATTGATCCAGAATAGCCGTATTAAGTCCCTGCCCGGGATCGCCATTAACAAAAGGGTTTTCATCGGCAGTACCGTCACCGCCGTGGCTGCGTACCATGATCATATAAATGCAGTTGGCACCGGTGCCCGCCATTTTTCTGATGAGCGCCTGCTGATCGCCCTCCCGGGTTCCGTCAGCCTTGCGCAGACCCCGATATAAAAAGCCTTCAGGATCTCCAGGACCGCACATGTAAAAGGGAGCATTGTCACCATAGAGAAGCCACGCCGGATGCTCCGGGTCCACGTTAATGGCGCCCCTATCGCAGGAGAAGGCATCTCCCATCACACTCGCTCCCAGAGCCAACAGGACAGATAATACATAAAAAACATAACAATCCTGCCTCTTTTTCATTTTATGCACCCTCCTGACGCAAAATGCCTTCATGTTATTTTACACCGCTTGTCCTATCGGCGCCAAGAAAACGTGCCCACCTGAAAAGATATTTTCTTATATATACACTACACATCCGCATAAACCTTCATGGAATTCGCAAGTTTGACATTTTACGGCTGTTTGTCTAGAATATGCCCGATACGGTTTGTTCAGTTCTCCGGTTGTGGCGGGTCATTCTTCAGGCAGCTTGTCGGATCAAACCGGAGAAAAACTGACACATTTACAGTCCCGGCATGTATTTATACTTAAAGGAAACATACCGTTATGAAACTGAATGCTCCTGTTATCAGCCGTCTTGCCCTTCTTATTGTGTGCGCTGTTGCCCTCAGCGGATGCCATTTCACAATACAGCGGGAAACAGAGATTATTCTTACAGAGAATGTTACCGTTTCGGGAGCCAACCGGATAAACAATACTAACGGCACTCTGACAGAAAATGATCTTTACGAAGAAGTGTTGCTGCAAGGCTGGAAAAACGGTCTGGTCACTTTCCCGCTGGGAACAAACTGTGATTTTACCAAAAACATTCTGGAACTTGCAGAAAAAGTGAAAGATCCTGTGCAGTTTCTGGACAGCCCCTTCGCGCCTCTGCTCAAGATTTTCTTTGTACAGGGCAAATTGGACGGGCTGGTGCTTACCAAAATTGCTCTGGAACCTTCTTCCGGGAATTTCGACACTATCACACGATGCTCTCTGCGGGCATTTGACGAAACCCAGGGCACCATCAACTCCTACAGTGCCGCAGGGCCTTTTCAGGGTAAACCCGTTCTGACACCTGACCGCAACATTGATATCTACCGGGTCATTCGCGATGCCGGAGTCGAATGCCTCACAAGCGAAATGACTATGCAGGGCTCCCGGCCCCAAAACGACCTTATTTTCACTGCAAAAGCAACAGCGGTATATGAAGTTAAATTGCGCTTTTTCAGCTTCTGAAAGAGCAGCAGCGCATAAAACAACGCCTTAAGCCCACTCGAAGGAGAAGCGGATTTTTCAATCCCTTCTCCTTTTTCTGTTTCAGAAAAACAACGCCTGTCCCGCCTATATTTATCTTTTGACAAATAACGATTTATGTGATATGTTTTAGAAAAGCGCAGTTTGTTTCAGATTGATTGATTTATGAATAAATACACAACACTATTCGCTAATTACAAAGCAATACTTTCGCCCATACAGGTGTTATACAGGCAAATAATAGTACAACGGAAAGCACCCTCGTAAACCCGGTCTGCCAGCGGTATGATCTTTTGTTTTTTTTGCATTGAATTATGAGTAATTTACTAATGATTACTTTTCGAAAGTTTCCTGTCCGGAACAGTACCCGGCTCTGAATCTTGTAATCTGTACTTTGCATGTTCGCAACTTATTTTGGAGAAAAGACTTGTTAACAAAAAAGACTGCCCTTATCCTTGGTGCCATTTTGGTTGTCATGCCGCTATCCATCGCAACAGCGGGAACCTACAGCGGAGGCAGCGGCACTGCTGACAATCCGTATCTGCTGAGCCGTGCGGCTGACTGGCTTGAGTTGTCTGAAACACAAAGCGACTGGGGCAGCGATTTCAGGCTGACCCGAAGCATTGATTTCAGCGGTGTCACCGTAAAGCCTGTAGGCCGGGACTTTGATCCCGCCAACCCTGACTACCCGCATATTTACTTCAGCGGCAGCCTGGACGGCGGCGGATATCGCCTTAAAAACATCGTGTTAAATTATCCTGATGAAAACGATGTTGCGCTTTTTTTCAGCATGCAGCGTGCCTCCGTGAACAATCTGATTATTGAAAATATGGAAATAAAAGCGAAACGGCAGGCTGCCTCTCTGGCAGTCTATTTTGATGAAAGTGCTGCCAAAGATGTAAAAATAATCAGCAGAATCAGCGCAGAAGGCGATGCAGGCGGTCTGGCTGTGGACTGCCTGAACTCCAAATTTATGCGCTGCTGGATCGGTACGGATATCCAATGCACCGACGACAACAGCCGGGCAGGCGGTATTGCAGCGCTGGAACAGGGTGAGGAAATTTCTTTTTCAGAAAGCATCGGAACTATCGTTGCAAAAGAGCGGGCAGGCGGCTTCTTCGCCACGGCACTGGATTTGGCAATTAGAAACAGCACTTCTTTTGCAACGACACAAAGCGCCATCGCCGGAGGCTTTGTCGGATATGCCGATAAACTGACTGTCACAAAATCCTCCGCTCTGATAGACGTGCGCGGCTACAATTATGGCGGCGGGCTCGCAGGCTATGCCCAGAACAGTAACTTTTTCAACACTTTCACCCGTGGCAGTGTCTCCGGCAACAATGCGGCAGGCGGGCTGGTCGGTTTCTGCGACCACAATGTCAGTTTCAAAGAGAGTTTTTCCTCTGTTGCTGCCAGCAGCGTTCTGGGCGATTCCGGAGGTCTGGCAGGGGTATTGCGCAATTCAACTTTAACAAACTGTTACGCCCGGGGTCAGATAACGGGTGTCGGCTTTGTCGGAGGGATTGCCGGTTCCGCCGGCCAGTCAACCCTTTCCAACTGCTATGCTGCCGGCGGGCTCACCCTTTTTGGTGCGAACCGAAATGCAGGCGGGCTTCTGGGGTATGCAGACAATACAAGTCTGGATTTTTGCTACTGGGACACAGAAGTATCCGGCACGGCATACAGTGCCGGCGGGGACGGAAGAACAACCAATGCAATGACCTATCCTCACGCTGTGAATACCTACACAAAATGGCGGTTTGGGATTTTCTGGACTGCAGACACGGACAGCACCGTAAATGACGGTACCCCTGGCTGCGCAATACCCCTCCTGTTGCACTCGAAGTAACGGTTGAGGGCGAGGAGCCTCCGGAAGGAGAAGAGGCTGCAGAAGGCGAAATTTCTGAGGACAGGTACAGCGGCGGCGACGGAACAGAAGAAAATCCCTTTCTGATCAGCAGCGTAGAAGACTGGCAAACTCTGTGCCGGACTCAGAAAGACTGGGGAGCCCATTTTGAACTGACCCGAACACTGGACTTCACCGGTGCGGAAGTGAGATCAGTGGGGTGGGATTATGATCCCGACAATGAGTTTCATCCCCTTCCATCGTTCACCGGCTCGCTCAACGGAAATTACTTTCATCTGCGGAACGTGAACCTGAATCGCCCGGATATGAACGATGTCGCCTTATTCTACAGTCTGAAGGGCGCCAGGATTCAGAACCTTTTTATAGACAATATCTCCGTCGATGCCCGTACCTATGCCGGTGCACTCGCCGTCTACATTTCCTCCAGCACCGTCAGCAGATGCCTCATGTCCGGCTCCGTTCAGTCTCTGGACTGCGCCGGAGGCATGGCAACATTAATCAGCGGCGATTCACAAATTCAAAGCTGTATCCTTCAGACAAACGTCCGGGTCAGAAATGAGTTGAACCCCGTGGGTGGATCAGCCGGCGGAATCACCTGTTTCACGCAGGATACTGCTTTTCTCAAGTGCAGCAGTGCAGGCACCATCGTCGGAAAAACCGAAGCAGGCGGATTGACGGCTCACTCCCTCGCCTCTTCTTTTTCAGAATGCTATGCACATGTAACGGTGCAGGCTTCCGTTGCAGGAGGACTGGCAGCTTCTGTAAAAGACGGCAGCTTCACCGATTGCTATGCACGCGGCATCGCTTCCGGAAAAACATATGCTGCCGGACTCATTGCCAAAACTGACGGCATGGTGCTCAACAATACGGACAATGCGGAAATCAATCGTTGCTTTGCGGCAGTTCGAACACGTGTTGACGGAGAAGGCGAAATCGCTGCCGGACTGATCGCCAGCAGCACAAACACCAATGTCACCGCGTCATATTGGGATTCGGAACGCTCAGGAAACAATAGCAGCGTCGGTGGTGAAAGGCGGACAACGGCGGACATGTCTTTTCCCTACGCCGCCAACTCCTTTGTCGGATGGGATTTTAATGCTGTATGGGCTTCTGATCCCGACTACTCCAAAAACAGCGGCTACCCCTGGCTCCGCAATCTGCCGCCGACCGCTGTGATCCTCCTGGGCGACAAGTACAGCGGCGGCGAAGGCACCGCAGCAAAGCCCTATCAAATCGCCAGCGTCGCAGACTGGCAGCAATTGTGCCGGTCACAGGAGGACTGGACAAAGCATTTTGAAATCATCCGTGATCTGGACTTTACCGGTGTAATCGCTGTGCCTCTAGGCCGGAATTATAACAGAATACACCCTGATCACCCTGTTCCGTTTTTTCAGGGAACATTGGAAGGAAATCATAAACGCCTCATAAACCTCAGCATGCCTCAAGCGGAGGAGGAGGACGTTGCCTTGTTCTATCATTTAAAAAATGCGGTCATACGAAACCTTAATATCGAGCAAGTCCACATAGTTTCCGGCGAACGCGCCGCCGCTCTTGCTGTATATCTGGAAGACAGCACCGTCATAAACTGCTTTGTAAGCGGCACCATCTCCGGCGACGCCTATGCTGGGGGGATCGCCGCCAGAATAATGTCCCAGGGCAGCCTGGTGCAGAGATGCCGGGCGGATGTTGAAATTCATACGACAGCCGACTACGCCACCGCCGGCGGTATCGCCGCTCTATTACTCGACGGCACCGTAGAGCAGTGCAGCAGCGCAGGAACCATTCAAGGCAAGTCCTGGTCAGGAGGGCTCTTAGGAAATATCTTTTCCGGAAATATTGCCAGATGTACATCTGTCGCACACGTCACCGGGCGGAGCGCCGGCGGCATGGCCGGTCTGATTGATCGTGGAACCTGCAGCACTTCTTATGCCCATGGAAGAGTCCAGGGTGAAGTAGCAGCGGGTTTTGCAGCGGAAACGGTCTCAAGCGTGCTGAACGACTGCTATGCCCGCGGGCAGACAAGGGGCGTACATTGTGCCGCCGGATTCATTGCACGTTTAAATAACAGGCTCAATGACAAAGCGGATAACGCCCAGATAAACCGATGCTATGCCGCTGTACGGCTGAAATTGACTTCGGACAATGGCATTGCCGGAGGGCTGATCGGCGAAAATGGCGGTGCCGAAGTCATTACATCCTACTGGGACAAGGAGTATTCGGGCACACTGATTAGCGCAGGAGGAGCGGGACGCACCACGACTGAGATGACTCATCCCCATGCAGCAAATACTTATATCAATTGGGATTTGAACGGGATCTGGGCTGCAGATGAAAATGGCAACATGAATGCAGGATACCCCTGGCTGCGTAATCTCCCCCGCCCGCCGCAGGACGATGAAAATGACATCGAAGGTGAAGAACCTGATGTCGAAGGTGAAGAACCCGGGATCGAAGGCGAAGAACCCGGGATCGAAGGCGAAGAGCCTGATGTCGAAGGTGAAGAACCCGGGATCGAAGGCGAAGAACCCGGGATCGAAGGTGAAGAACCCGGGATCGAAGGTGAAGAACCCGGGATCGAAGGCGAAGAACCCGGGATCGAAGGTGAAGGGCCTGATGTCGAAGGCGAAGGGCCTGATGTCGAAGGCGAAGAACCCGGGATCGAAGGTGAAGAACCAGAGGTCGAAGGCGAAGTTTCTATTAATCCGGAGAAAAAAGGATGCGCCGGTTGCGGATGCGCCTCCAAAGACCTCCGGACTTCTGTCAAAGACCTGCTGGGCGACTGGCTGCTCGTGGCACTTTGCCTGAGTGTCCTTTTTATGAGCACATTACTACGTCGAAAAGTGTAAAGTATGGCATAATTAAGTTACATGCTGAACAGACATGGACGGAAGAATTTCTGCTTTCAAAAAAAACGTCAGGAAACAGAAAGCGTGTCCATGCGCAGCCTTTACATAAACTCCGGCGGAGAGGGATCTTTTTTCCTCTGAGGATCGCATCGTTCAAAAACAAGTCACAAAGGAAAACAGACATGAAAAAAACAATGTTCCGGATGCTTTTTCTCTTGAGTCTTACAACAGCCATGGCGCTCTTCAGCGGCTGCCACTATGATCTTGATCAGACCGCAAGTTTCGATATCCTGTCGAAACCTGTGCTGCTGGATACAGCGCTGCTCCAGACGCTTCCGGGCGGTGAATTCAAACTCGAGCTGGAAGAAAACTGCGAGATCCCGGCGCAGGTCAGAGCTCTGGTGAAAAAACTGCAGGATCAGATTACCAACCAGGAAATTGACCTGGGCGCCTATGGATTCCTGCCCTTCATTAAACCAAAAATTGAAGTCCGTGCCCTGCATATCAACGAAGTTGACCTCAATGCGACAAAAAACACTTTCACTGGCATTAATGCACTGAGTTTCGAAATCAAGGACAGTTCCCAGGGAAAATCCATCCGCTTGCAAAGTCAGGAAATCACCCCTCAACAGATTCCTTTGAGGCCGGTAGAAAATATGGACTGGCTGGCCTTCTTAATGTCGCCGGATATGGAGTGTATGGAAACTTCTCTGTCCTTTACAGGCACTCCACCTGAAAAACCGGTTTCCTTTACAGCCCGTGCACATGTGACAGTAAAAGTCAGGATTTTACTTTTTTAAACGGAAAAAACCTGTGAATTCACCTCACACAATTCACAAACTTGACACAAATTGCCTTTTGCTGATAAAATAAGCAATCTTTTCAGTTTCCCCTAAATTATCTGTTAAGCAGTGACAGGAGTCGCTGTCTTACTACCCACGCCCGTTGAGGGACGTAATCTGCCCAGGAGGGAGGTTGAGTTTTAGTGACTAAGGTTCGTGTCAAAACCGATGAACCCTTTGAAAAAGCATTGCGCCGATTCAAAAAGAAATGCAATAAAGAAGGGCTCATGCAGCGGCTGAAAGAGGTAACCTACTACGAAAAGCCGTCTGAAACACGTCGTCGCCGTCTGGCAAAAGCCGTCGCCCGCGCCGTGATGGAAGAACTCTAATCCCTTCCCCGCTCTGTAAACACGGAGGCAGACATCGCAAGATGCCTGCTTCTTTTTTTATTTTACAGGAAAATTATACTTCCCCGACCTCTGCTTCTGCTTGCTTCTGTTCCTCCTCTACAGGCGGATTGAAGAGCGCAGCGAGCCGATCCCTTTCGATGGCGGCGCGGTTGATTCCATCCATGGCAGCCTCCCCCGCCCTGCAGGCTTCTTCATGATAGCCAAAACGGTTTTCACGCAGACCAAAACGCTTCAAGAGCTCTTCATAACGGGCAAGCATTGATTCGGGCAGCCCCTTTACACGGTGTGCCACCTTCCGTGCAGGATTGCCCGCCCATACCTCAAGAGGACCCACGTCTTTCGTCATGACGCGCTTGTGTGCCAATGCGGAGATTGGCGTTCACAGGGGAAGAATTGCCTCCCTCCGTCATTCCTGCTCCTCCCTCCCGTCATTCCTGCTCCTCTCTCCGTCATTCCTGCTCCTCCCTCCGCCATTCCTGCTCCTCCCTCCGCCATTCCTGCTCCTCCCTCCCGTCATTCCTGCTCCTCCCTCCCGTCATTCCTGCGAAGGCAGGAATCTTAATCAGGATGTGGACGTCTCGCGCCACACATCACCCTGATCCACATCAAAAGCTGCAAGACATACAAACAAAAAATAATCCTTACTTTAAAAGACTTTCCCGCGTAGTTGACGGCAACAGCATGACACTTATAAATAACAACTCGCGTTAAGATTCCTGCCTGCGCAGGAATGACGAGGCGGGGGGAGGAAGGTATGACGGGAGAAAGCAATAAAGACGCCGGGAGGTGGACGTAACGGCGGAAGAGAGAAATGACAGCGTCGTGTGTAGGACTGATGGAGGAGGTATGTCGCAGGACGTATTTCCGATACAGATTCGAGTGACTGTCTTCATCTTAACCCGCTTGTGTGCCAATGCGGAGATTGGCGTTCACAGGGGAAGAATTGCCTCCCTCCGCCATTCCTGCTCCTCTCTCCGTCATTCCTGCTCCTCTCTCCGTCATTCCTGCTCCTCCCTCCGTCATTCCTGCTCCTCCCTCC
>MWCY01000055.1 GCA_002070275.1 Candidatus Hydrogenedentes bacterium ADurb.Bin170 | reverse complement strand
GCACCGGCGGCGTCTGGACGAATGAAGCCGAGAAACTTTTCCTGGAGAAATATCTGCCCTGACCGGAAGCAGAGAAGGGCTACCTGGACCGGGGCGCTGTTGTGAAAACGGCGCCGCTCCTGAATTCAGGAAAAAGCGGCTGGGCAGCGGCTGTAGCACCGGAGAGTTCGACGGCGTGGAGGGCTGTTGTGCCGTCCGGTGTCTCTTCACGAATCCGGAAGTGCAGTCTTGCCGTCTGCCCGGAGGCAATGGCGCTTTGCCCGCCGTAAATTGCCAGTGTGAGGCGTCCTGCCTGGGCCTCGTGAGCGTCTATCTGCTTTGAGGTGCCCGCCAGTGCATCACCGGGAAGCACTTCCTCCAACAGCAGCTGTTCCGGGTCGTAGGTGAATTGAAAGAGAAGCACGGAAGCGTCTGCCGTCCCTTTTTTGAAAACAACCGGTACCTCAATGGCAGCACCCGACCGGCTGACGGCGGAACCCAGCGCAAGCCAGCCCGCCTCTCCGCCATCCCCTTCAGTTCCTGTACCTGACGTC
The DNA here is from genome assembly GCA_002070275.1 of Candidatus Hydrogenedentes bacterium ADurb.Bin170. Lineage (GTDB taxonomy): Bacteria > Hydrogenedentota > Hydrogenedentia > Hydrogenedentales > CAITNO01 > JAAYJV01. Next base: position 21,227 of record MWCY01000055.1, on the reverse strand, counting down.
CAGCAGCGCGGTGCCGGACGGTTCGCAAGGAAACGATACCACCCACCGCTCTGCCACAGCTTCGCTGCCTGAATGGCATAGACCAGAGGCGTTTCTTCCTGCTGCCAGCTCTGCAGAAAAGAGAGCGCTTCTTCCTGTGAGATTTTCCAGTCACCGTTCTTATCGGCGGGGTGAAGCAGGCTGTCTGCTGCTGACGCTGGTGCGGAAGTCGCCACAAGCAAAAGGAAATTCAGGGTTGCAATAGAAAAGAAAACAACTCGTTTATTCATAATTTTCCTTAAACCTTGTATGAAGAAAGTATACCTTCCTTTTCACGACTACGTCAAAAGAGTGGGCACACGCTCAAATTTGCTTCTTTTGGGCTTTCTGTGGTATCCTTCTTGTATCGGTTCTTCAGTGCGATGGTCGCACTGACGCTAAGAGGGAATCCGGTGAGAGTCCGGAGCTGCCCCGCAGCGGTAATCAGGAACGAACGGCGCAATTCTGTCCGAAGCCTTCGGCGGGATAAACGCACTGGCCCCGATGGGCGGGGCTGGGAAGCGGTGCCAAGTAGAAAAGCCTTCTTCATTCAAGGCAAAGCCTGTAAGTCCGAAGACCTGCCGATACAGGAACTGTTGTCCAACAGGTGATGCCTTCGCGGGAAGGCTGCACGCGCTTTTTCTATCCTTCCCTTTTGTCCTGCCTGCGAAGCATTACCCTGACGACGACGCATCACTGAACGAGGGTTCGATCATGGTACTTCGCTTTTTTTCCTCTCTCTCTGCCCTTCTGTTACTCCTCCTTTCTCCTGTGTTTTCCGCAGGTGCACAGAGCCCTGTCCCTTATAATCAGGCGACGGTGGAGACACTGTATCCCTTTCCGCTGACTATGGATGCAGCGCTGATCAGCTTTGACTGGGATGCTACCGGGGCGCTTCATTATACCGTGGGCGATCCCAACTGGGGCACCAAACTGGAAGTCTATAAGCTGAACGGTTCCGTACCCCAACAGATCTTCGCTTCTTCCTCTGTTTGGGCAGGCTCCCGCCTTACCCGCCTCGGCGCTTACATGTTTTTCAATGATGGCGGTGATTTTGTCCGTTCGGATTTCAATTATTACGGGTATTCAGCGTCGGGCTCTGAGCCTGTATTTCCACTGCTGGAGGCGCCTTTTGAGGCGAGTCTCTGGGGACTGGAAACCCGCAATGAAGGGGAGTTTTTCGCTTCCGGCTCCGCAACAACCTGGAGACCGGGTGCGCTCTTTTACGGACAGATGGACGGCGCCGGAGCTTTTAGCGCAAGGCCTCTGGTGCAATTCGGCGAAGTGGGCAACTCTCCCGGTCCGCTCTGCTTTGATGCGCAAGGAACTCTTTACTATGTCCCCGGATATGCTTTCGCCGGAGGGGCTTCCATTTTTCGCTGGACGGCAGAAGAAGTCGCTGACGCTCTGGCAGATCCCGTAACCAAGTCACTTGCGTCGGATAATCACCTCTGGAATACGCTGCCCGCCCCTTATGAAGGCGCCACAGGCATGGCATGCGACAGCAACGGTAATGTTTATGTGACCGCTACCGCCTGGGGTTCTCCGAGTCAGTTCCTTCTTTTTAACGCTTCCGATGCCTCTCCGATACTGGTTGCCGATTACGCAGGCAGGCTTGAGACGCTGCGTTATCGGGATAACAGCCTTGCGGTCAGCTGTGCTTCCGGGATTTTTTCCATTCCTCTGCTCCGTGTTGAATCGGGGACACCGTCCCAGGTGATTACCGGGAAAGTTGGCGAAACGGCAGTGTTGTCGGTGCAGACCCGGGGCGGCATTGGTGAGCGTCATTACCAGTGGTTTGAGCGCAGCCAGAACAAAGCGGACATCGTTCTTGGCGACGATTTGTCTTTTCTTGCTTTGCCCATAGAAGAAGAAAGCGGGGACAGAGCATTTTACTGCCAGGTTTCCGATGCAACCGGTACGGTGACCTCAGAGCTTTTCACGCTGGTAGTCGAAAAAAGTGTGCCTGCTTATACCGTTTATGGTTTGGCGGTGGCAGTGCTGCTTATTCTGGCTGCGGGTTGGATTCTTCTTCAGCGGCAGCTTCTGTGCGGTCGGTAATGGCAGTGCGGTGCAGCTCTTTTTCCAGAACAGGAATCAGCGCCTCGCACACGATATCGGCTTTCTTTTCGATGCCCGGATTGCGCTGATGGCAGATATCGCCGAAGAGATTTGCCGTCCCGTCCAGTTTTTCTGCCAGCGGAATGTAAAGAATCCCTCGCTCGGCGCATAGCTTTTTGATCGCCTCGTTGTACAGCTTCAGGATGTGCAGGTACATATCAAAGGATATATAACGCCCGCCCCATTTCATGCGGGTGGTGTACTCGTAATAATCCAGTTCCAGGGCGTTGAGCCGTTCTCTGTTCGGTGCGGCAAAACTGCATAAGGCAAGAGCAACCCCTTTTTCCCGGGCGTACGCCTCCATTTGCCGCAAGTTTTCGATTTTGAAGCAGTCAATATCGGCAGCCATTTCCTGTTCTGGAGGCATTATCCATTTGCCAAGATACCGGATTACAAACTGGCTTTTCCGCAGATACTGCTGGAAGCGGGTAGCGCGATTAACCCAGCCCGGTATGAGCTCATGGCAGATATCATTGACGGCATTGTAGATGAGAATCATGTCGGGTTCCAGCGCCAGATAATCAGCCATGCGCATTTTATGCTTGCTCGAATTCATGCCGGAGAGTCCGCAGTTGATGACATCGATCTTTTTCCCGCCGAAATGCTGGTTGAGCCGCATTTCCAGAATGGCAGGGTATGTCAGTTCATTGACGGGACCTTCCTCTGTAGTGGAGGCGCCGAGGCACAGAATGCGGTAGGAATCTTCAGGCCCGGGCACATATATGTCGGCATCCCGGAAGCCGTAGTTATTCATATAAAAGTGTTCGGTTATGGCGAGTACGCTGATGATATCCTGTCGCTCCACGTGCTTTTTATAAATGAAAAAGGGCATTTCCCAGAGGCTGTCTTCCGGAACAGCGCGCCAGATTTCTGTTTTGGGATAGATGACCCACACAAGGGGCTCGCCGGTTTCTTCCTCGAAAGTATTTTCGGAAAAAAGGCAATACCCGAAGGGGCCTGCTGTTTCGCCTTCTGTTTTCGGGAAAAAGCGGATTTCTCCGCCTGTGCGCACCTCGTCGAAAGCGTCCAGCAAAGGCCGTACAGCTGCTTCGCCGAGGAATGCGTTGAGAGGCTGTTGCTTTTTTACCTGAGGCTCAGAAAAGGTAGCGGCAATGATACCGTCTTTTCGGATGGCATGAATGTGAAACTCAAAGACGTTGGCGAACATCTGCCTGTCTTCCTGAGGCATCCGCATAAAATAAAGGATGCGCCGCCGCATTTCTTCCTCAGCCGTTGGCTCCGGCAGGCGTTCCATCGACTTGCCCGGTCCCCGATAGTTCGCCCTCAGTACTTCGTCGTACAGGCCGTCTGAAAAATCATCGGACTTATCCCGGATAATAGGCCACAACTCTCCGGCGACAAGGGACAGGAGGAACGGGTTGGTTGCTTCAATCTGTTTCCATCGCCACCGCGTCCAGCCTTCCAGCACAACACAGAAACAGATCATCCATAGCAGGAGGGTCAACAAAAAAAATACGGTTCTGCCTGCCCATTTTTTCATGGCGCTGCTTCCCCGGCGTTTTCAAGCTCCTGAAAAGCTTCCTCAATTAACCGACCGTCAGGCCCTTTTGCACGGGCAGCCTGGAGCAGGTTTCGTGCTTCCTCAAGCAGACCCAGGCCGATGCATGCCCGTCCTTTCAGGATGAGCCCCAGCGCGTCTTCAGGCAGCAGCGCCAGCCCTTTTTCAGCAGCGACACGCGCCCTTTCATAGTCTCCTTTCTTCAAAAGGAGGTCAGCGCGGTTCAGGTGGTTCCAGGGGAAGCCGTCCGGGTCGAGCGCAATAGCCCGGTCAAAAGCGGCGAGCGCTTTATCCATATTGCCGCTTTCCTTATAGGACATGCCGGCAAGGGCATACGCCTGCGCATACTCCGGATTGATGCGTGCGGCATTTTCCGCAGCAGCAGCGGCAACAGTGAATTCCTGCTGTTTCCAGAATTCTGTCGCCATAAAGGTGTAATCCTCGGCCGCTTCTTCCGAAAGCCCGGGGTGCGGGGTATAAGGCGCAAGCGCTTCAGTGCCGCCTCTGACATGGTAAAGGAGGACATGCTGTATTCCGCCGAACTCACACATGGTAAAAGGCAGCTGTCGACGGTGCAGCGCACGATTCAGCTCCTGATCCGGCCCGGATTCGTAATAATCGGTTAACACAACAATCCACACATCGCGAGGCTTGTCATCGTCCCGGGAGAGGATACCGAGTTGTAAGAAAAATGCTGCCTGGTCGGCAAGTATCTCTGAATCAGCACCGTAGGAAATCACATTTGATACAGGTCCCAGGTTGTACGTGAATACCCGTTTCCACATGGAGTTGAATGAGAGGATGAGGTCGTCTCCTCGTGCTTCTTTTCTGATGTGTGCCGCCGCACCCAGCCAATCGGGATGCTGCGGCTCGCCGATGACCAGCATCTGCTGAAAACCGTAAAAAAGCATCAGTGCAGCGAGGGCGATACGACGCAGATACTTTTGTGAAATTGCTGTGATGGCGCCGCCGTAAATAAGATACAGTGCCAGCGATGCATGGAGCGTGTACCGGGGCTGATGGCAGGGGCGCCACGCAAGAGAGAGCAGGTATAGCACGAGGGGCGGCACGATGAGCCAGAGCAGGAGAAAATAATTCCACCGCCCGGCACTGCGCCCCCTTTTATCTTCGGCGGTGTCCGCCTGCTTTTTGAAAAACTGCCTCAGCGTGCGGAAACACAAAAATAAAGCAGTACCGGCCGAGGTAAAGAGGAACAGATAAGCGATCAACAGGCGACGCTGAACGAGTTGTTCTGCGAGACTGGCACCAAAGATCTTTGCAAAAGCAACAGGACTTTCTTTCAGCTGAAAAGTCGCACCGACCGCATCGTCGGCGAAAATATCAGCGGCAACTTCCATCACGGTAGGAAGCCGCAGCCACTGGTCGGTGCTGTCCTGTCCCCAGAACTGGATGGTGGCGACATAGTAGACGGCGGGCATTACAGCCAGGCATACCGCAAGAGACCACAGGGTGAGGCGCACGATATCACGGGGCCTTGTCAGCAACCAGAAGAGCCCCTGCACAAAAAGCAGCAGGAGAGCAAAGGGATGCGTCCAGGAGAGCAGGCAAGTTGCCGTGAGACCGAGGAACCACCAGCGTTTTTTCCCCTCTTCCAAAGCCCTGATGAAAGCGTATACCGTAATAAGTGCGAGCAATGCCAGAAGTCCGTACATGCGGATTTCTTTAGCGAACTGCACGTGGATGGGGGAAAGACTGAGGCATGCCATCGCAATGAGCCCTGCCCGGCGGTCGTAGAGCCTGCTTCCGATCAGGTAAATCAAAGGAAGCAGCAGCAGCCCCACACAAACAGACAAAATACGCAAAGCCGCAGGCGAGGCATGAACGTACCGGTTCCAGGCAAACTCGAGAACCAGATACAGGGGCATTGCGGCGGGATCCACCAGCTGGTTCTGCTGGAGGAACTGCTTTAGCGTGGGCCTATCCAGCCGCTCCACCTGCTGGTTCCACTGTCGGTAATGAGGCGACTGCGTCCAGGGCTCGGGTGGATCCAGAAAGGCGACGGTGGCGAATTCATCCCACCAGACACTTTCCGCAGTGAGATGCTGGAAGCGTATCACTGCACCCAGAAGCAAAATCAGCATAAAGCAGAGGGCAGTTGTTCCCCGGGCGGGATGGGTTGAATCAGGAGATATCAGCTGACTGCTGGAGTTAGCGTTTGCCATAATAGGGTTTGCGCCGGACTTCCTGTTCTCGTTTTCCCGCCTGAAGAGACCGGGACTGATCTCTTCAGGCAGGAGTTCGAAAACGCTATACAGATTTTATTCCAAAGGGTTCAGCACTGCTCCGGAGGGCAGTTTCGGAAAATAGAAAGTGGTCTTTTGCGGCATAGGCTCAAAGGCTTCCGCACAGGCACGTACCTGCCGGGACAGGGTGGCACGGAGCAGAAAAGCGACGGAAGCTTTCCCTTCGTCCACCTCTTTGATGACGGCTTCAGCGTGCTGGCCGTAGCCGTAAGGGACGCTGTCGGGCAGATGCAGAATATGGCTGAAAATCCCGCGATGCAGCACGGCAACGTCGAGATCACGCCAGGCGGCATGCCGATCAGTGCCGACCAGTGCTTCCCGTTTATCTTCCTTCAGCGTCAGCAGCCACGCCTTCTTTTTACCGGCATACAGAACAAAGCGGCATGCGCCCGGGTTGAGTGCCAGCGCCTTTTCCGGTGCATCTTCGTCCGCAAGCCGGTCGCAGTCAAACCAGGTCTTCAGTTTTTCGAGGAGCTCATCATCTCCAAAAGTGAAGTCGGCAGGCAGATACCTGTGCGTCGGGAAAATACACAGTCCCGGATCTTCAAAGGCAACAAAGCCTGCAAGAACGAAGTCGTAGGCTTTTCCGGTAAACCCTGTGTCGCCCGCAGCGGCACGCTGCTCGTCCCTGTAGGTGCAGGCTGTTTTGAAGCGATGGTGCCCGTCGGCAATATAAAGCACCTGATCTTTCAGGTGCGCCTGGAGGGCATCCGGATAGTCGCTGCGCCACAGTTCCTGCACGACACCGTCGGAGGTTCGGGCGGCAAACAGAGGCGCTTCGACGTCCATAACCCGGAAGAGATCAGTGGTAAGCGTCTGATCCGGGTCGGAGTACATGACAAAGATAGGCTCCAGATTAGCCTTGACGGCACGGGTCAGCATCAGCCGGTCTTCCACAGGCTTGTCAAAGGTGCGTTCATGCCCGAGAATGCTTTTTTCGTCCGCTTCAGGGATGCGAATGAGCGCAAAAAAGACCTTGCGGATGCGCATCATGCCGGTGTCATCCAGAAATTTCTGCCGGAGCAGATAGATGCCGGGCGTATCATCACAGACAAGTGCGCCGGATTCACGCCACTGCTTGAGCAGCGCCGCCGCAGTTTCATAGGCATTTCTGCCGCCCTGCGCTTTGGGCAGCATGAGATGGGTCATATTAAACGGGCCTGAGGCGCCCAGCCGCTCCCGTGCCTCCGCATCGATGACATCATAGGGTGGTGTCAGGACGGCATCGGGGCAGCCGGTGATTTCCGTATTGAAGCGGAGTGCCTTAAAACTGCAGACATCGACCATGAGCCGGAATCTCCAATGTTTAAAAGACGACTCTAGTGACAGGGTGGCAAAAACTTATTGGATCTGAATTTCCGGCGTGTCAGAAAGCACTTCCAGCAGTTCCACTTCAAAAAGGAGAACGGAATTGCCCGGAATGCGCTGGTTGCCCTGAGGACCGTAAGCGAGATCCGGAGGAATGATCAGCGTATATTTGGAACCTTCGTTCATCAGCTGCAGCGCTTCTGTCCAGCCGGGAATGACCTGATTCACGCCGAAGGTGACAGGCTCACCCCGTTTATAGGAGCTATCAAATTCAGTGCCGTCAATAAGCGTGCCCCGGTAATGTACCCGCACTTTGGAAGTGGCAGTCGGCTTCTTGCCTTCGCCCTGCTTATCAACAGAATAGAGCAGCCCGGATTCGGTCTTGTTGACCCCTTCTTTTTTTTCTGCTTCAGCAAGATATTCTTTTGATTTGCCGAGGTTTTCCGCTGCTTCCGCTTCCATCTGCTTCGCAGTTGCTTCGTGGGCTTCCTGCATTTTCCGCTGCAATGCTGCTTCAACTTCCTGCAGCTGCTCCTCGTTCAAAGCAGGCTCTTTGCCTTCCAGCATGTCGCCGATTCCTTCCATCAGCGAGGGAAGATTGACATCGAGCTGGCTTTGTTTAAGCATGGTGCCCAGCTGCATGCCGATGGCATAGCTGATGCGGTTGTGTTCGGTTTCAAGATCTGCCGCCGCAGCAGTGCCCTGAACGATCAACAGACCGGCGGCAGCAAAAAGAAGAAATGCCATTCCGGCAACAGTGTTGATACGGGAGGTTTTCATGGATACGTTCCTTTTCAGTTTAGAGTTGTTATGCTGACTACGCTGCCGCAGGAGCAGACAGCGCATGCAGTAGTCGGGAGGGTATTGTGAGACACTGCTAATACGGTACCGTTTTCTTAGGGGCATTCGCAACTTTTACCACGAAAAAACATCAGGCGGAGCGCAGGTCGTGCAGCAGCAGCTGAATGGCGTTATTGCCGTTGAAGGTGTTGAAGAAGGGAGAGAAAACAAGATCCATGTGCCTTGGAAGTGATGCGCTGCAGAAACGTTCCGCTTTATAAAAACCGATGACGTTGTGTGTAACACCATTTTGCTGTACGGCAAATTTCAGGTGCTGTTCTCTGAGCACCTGTATAGATGCGGGCAGCAGATCCACTCCCGATGCGCAGAAAATAGGTTCCTGGTTGTGCTGTCCGAAGGGTGCCATGTTTTTCAGGGCAGTCACAAAAGCGGTGTCGATCTGGCTGAGGGAGACCAAAGCATCCAGTTCGAGCTGGGGCTTTAATTTTCCCTTGCCCAGCTGCAGTGCAGCCTGCTCTTCGAAGGCACTGCGGAAGTCGTCGAGCCGCTCCGGTGCCAGGGTAATGCCTGCCGCCGCTTTATGCCCGCCGTAACGGATCAGGTACTCTGCGCAGCCATTCAGCGCCGCCACCATGTCAAAGCCGGGGATACCCCGTCCGGAGCCGTGCAGCAGGCCATCATCGCCCATACAGCAGATGATCACGGGCCGGCGAAAGCCGGACAGAATGCGTGAGGCGACAATACCGATGACACCCTGATGCCAGTTTTCTCTTGAAAGGACAATAGAGCGCTGCTCTTCCTTGAAGAAAGAATCGAGGGTACTGACGGCCTCTTCGTAGATTTTAGTCTCGATGGCACGGCGTTCTTCATTAACAGCATTCAATTTTTCAGCGAGTTCCGCCGCTTCCTGGGCATCTTCCGTAAGGAGCAGGCGCAAGGCATCATGACCGGTTTCCATTCTTCCGGCGGCATTCAGTCTGGGACCCAGCTGAAAGCCGATTTTCTGGGAGTCGACCTGGCTGATGTGAAAGCGGGCGGCCTGTGCCAGTTTGGCAATGCCAAGCCGCTGATGCTGAATCATGTGCCGGATACCCAGAGCCACAATCACTCTGTTTTCGCCCAGCAGCGGCACGATATCGCTCACGGTACCCAGAGCGGCGATGTCCAGATCGTTGGGCGTTCCATTAAGTGCTATGGACAGTTTCAGGGCGACACCTGCGCCCGCAAGCATATAGGCGGGATGATCCGGTGTGCAGCGTTTGGGATTGATAACGGCAAGTGCCGGCGGCAGCTTTTCTTCCAGACTGTGATGATCCGTGACGATGAGATCGATACCCAGTTCAACAGCACGTTCCGCTGCTTCGTGGGCGCTTGTTCCGTTATCCACCGTGACGATGAGGTGATGCCCTTCTTCCGCCGCTTTTTCAACTCGGGCGGCAGTCAGCCCGTATCCTTCTGAAAAACGATCCGGCATATCGCTGCTGACCCGGGCGATACCGAAGCGGCGCAGGGCGCGGGTGAGCAGCGCCGTTGCCGTAATACCGTCCACGTCATAATCACCGAAAACCAGCACCGATTCCTGGTGCTTTCGTGCCAGCAGCAGGCGATCGACGGCGACGGACATATCGGGCAGATCAAAAGGAGAGCCGAGATGTGCGAGTCGCGGATGCAGAAAATCCTGCATTTTCTCTGCTGTGTCGGCGCCGCGCAGCCGCAGAAGGTGAACGAGCAGCGGACTTACGCCCAGGCTCCGGGCAAGAGGCGCACAGGCAGCATGGTCAAAGGCCGCAATCTGCCAGTGGTAAAGGGACTCTGTCATTGCGCCAGCCGTTCACGGGCAAGGTTGACAATGGTGTCGATGACCTGTTCTTTTGTCATAGCGGTGGTATCGAGCAGCACGGCATCCTCTGCCGGACGCAGCGGCGATTCTTTCCGGGCAATATTACTGTCATCCCGTGCTTTCATTTCTTGGAGCAACAAGTCCCGGTCGACGGCGAGCCCTTTCGCCTCCATTTCCAGGGCGCGACGCATGACCCGGCATTCCAACGATGCATCCATATAGATTTTGCACCGGGAACGGGGAAAAACGACCGTGCCCATATCACGCCCCTCCGCAACGGTAGGCTGGCGGAGCCCGAAGTCCCGCTGGAGCGCCACAAGATGCTGTCGTACAGCGGCAATCTGATCGAGATGCTGAATGTTTCGGGTCACCTCCGGGCTGCGTATGCTTTCGGATACATCCTCACCGTCTAGAAGGATACGGGTGCCACCATCGCTTTCCTGCTGCTCGTATGTCATGGCGGCGGTACAGCGGGCGAGCGCTTCGGAATCGTCCAGCGGAACGCCCTGCCGCATGGCACGGAGCGTTGCCGCCCGGTACATGGCGCCGGTGTCGAGAAAAGAGAAACCCAGCACTTGGGCTGCAGCCCGTGCTACGCTGCTTTTTCCGGCACCTGCGGGCCCGTCTATGGCGACGACCTGTGTTCCGTCCTGTACCCTGTTCTGCGTCATGTTTGGGTTCTTTGCGTTGTATGTGCCTGATAAAAATCGGATATCAGGTCAGCTGATTCCCAGCAGGGAAGTGACTTCCTCAACGGTGCGACAAGCCGCCAGTGCTGCGAAGGTTTCTTCTTCCCGGAGTGTAACCATCACTTTTGCCAGCAGACTGAGGTAGGTTTTTCCGGAGTCCTGCGGGGTGGCAAACAGGACGATAATATAGACGGGCCGGTTGTCCAAGGCCTGAAAGTCAAGCCCGTCCGGTGCAATGCCCAGCGCAACAGTGGGCGCGCTTACTTCGTCTATACGGACATGAGGCACTGCGACCCCATTGCCCAGACCGGTCGTCTGGATGGCTTCTCGTTCATGCACCGCCCGGGTAAACACTTCCTTATTCTGTATGGCAGGGTTCTGACAAAGCGCTTCCACCAGAATTTCCAGTGCTTCATGCTTGGTCGCTCCTGCGGGAATAATGCGTATTTGTGAAGCTTCGATGAATTCCAACCGTGTGATCATGGCAAATGAGCTCACATCCTGTGTTAAAAAGAAAGCGCTCCGAGATGGCTGCGCATTCGGGACAAAGCCTCGTCCAGGCGGTCATCGCTGACCGTCAGTGAAAAACGTACAAATCCTTCTCCATTAGCTCCATAAGCGGCACCCGGCGCAAGCACCACGGATGCTTTTTCAAAGACATAATCGCAGAATTCCGCTGAGGTGAAGCCTTCGGGCACAGGAACCCAGAGATAAAAGGTTCCTTTGGGCGGATCAAAACGCCAGCCGAGTTCGCGCAGGGTGGCAAGAATTTTTTCCCGGCGCTTATTATAAAGCGCGAGCATCTCTCCAATAAAATCGTCGCATGTATCCAGCGCTTCAATCCCCGCATACTGCACGGCATTGAAGACACCGCTGTCCGTGTTTGCCTTGGATGTGGCGATGGCACGGACAATATCAGGATTGCCGCATGCCATTCCGATGCGCCAGCCGGTCATATTGTAGGGCTTGGAGAGAGAGTTCAGCTCCACGCCTACCTCTTTGGCACCGGGCGCATTCAGAAAACTGAGCCGGTTTACGCCGAAGACCACTTCGCTGTAGGGATTGTCGTAGCAGATAGCGATGGAATATTCTTTGGCAAAAGCCACCAGGTCATTCAGAAATTCCGGGGTCGCCACGGCGCCTGTCGGATTGTTCGGGTAGTTCAGATAAAATGCAGTTGCCTTTTTTGCCACATCGGATGGAATGGCTGAAAGGTCAGGCAAAAAATCATTTTCCACACACATGGGCAGCGGGTACGGCTCGGCGCCGACAAACCAGATGCTCGGCTTGTAGCCCGGATAGCCCGGATCGGTCACCAGTACCGTATCTCCGGGGTTAATCACGCCCAGAGCGAAATGGTGGCACCCTTCTTTGGAGCCGATCAGTGCGCAAATCTCCCGGGCGGGATCCAGCGTGACGTTATAACGCCGGGCATACCACCGGGCAACGGCATCCCGAAAAGCACGCATGCCCCATTCTTCATCGGTGGGGTAGCAGTGGTTGCTTTTATCCCGGGCGGCCGCTGCCAGTGCTTCCACCACATTGGCCGGTGTGGCTTCCACAGGGTCGCCGATGGCAAGGCTGATCACATCAATGCCTGCCGCACGGGCTTCATTGATTTTATTGCGCAGGGTCATAAACAAATAAGGCGGTATTTTACCGAGGCGATCGGCAATCTGCATGTATGTTTCCTTTTTAATGAGTAAATTCTTCGCTGATATCCGGGGAAACGGATACGGTTCGATTATAATGGTACCACTTTGGCAAGTCAATAGACAGTCTTTTATCCGGCATGAATCTGGAATTCAGGGTTCACCCAGATATTTATGAATAAATGCATAGGCGGCCTGTCGTTCCGTATCGGGAAAGTCGTGCTCCGCTTCAGGATACAGGGCAACGAGATCGCTCTCGCAATTGAACAGCGCATAAAGCGCTTTTGCCGAAGCCACACATTCCTGAACGCCGGTCACATCGAAGTTGTCGTCGTGGACCGGTGCGTTGATAAACACAGGGCGCGGTGCGAGTGCGCCGAGCACTTCGGGAAAATCGAAGGGGACCCGTTCCGGGCTGTTTTCATACACGGCCGCAATACGGGGCATATAGCCGTCATGCGTCCAGCCCCGGAGATCGCCGCCCATGTATCGGGGAAAGGCGGTAAAGCCGCAGCTGGTGACGAGCACCTTGATCCGTTCATCGAAAACACCGGCAAAAAGGGTGTTGTGTCCGCCGAGAGAGTGGCCGATGCAGCCGATTCGTTCCGGGTCCACTTCGTGAAGGCTTTGCAGAAGGTCAATGGCGCGGATATGATTCCAGATCCCTTTCATGGTGCAGCTGACATAGCCCGCTTCATACAGTGTTTTCCGGGAACCCGCATCATCGCCGAAGCCGGGATAATCAGGTGCGAGCACCACATATCCTTGTGCCGCCAGTTCCTGTGCATAATTCCGGTTGGGGCGCTCTCCCTCTCCCGCCACCACTCTTTTGCCCAGCGGCGAGGTCGGATGGAGGCAGAGCATGGCGGCGCGTTTTTCCGACGGCTCTTCAGGCAGATATAGAAAAGCATGCACCGGGCTGCCCGGGGCGCTTTCGTAGCGGATCAGCTTGCGCACCGAACCGGAAAGCAGGCTTTCCTCCAGCACTTCGAAGGCAGGCGGCCTGCTCCGGTCGTCTCCGGGAAGACTGCCCATAACTGCTTCCATGTGCTTCACAATATGGCGGCGGCGGATCGTCCAGTCTGTCACAGTGGAGACAGGAACAGATGTACCTTCCTCGTTCAGATAGTAAAGAAGGGAGCTTTTATCGGTGTAAAGCGGTGTGCTGTCTGCACAAGACAGGACAACTCCGGCGAGCACAGCCATGAGAAGAGACATGAGTTTACCCTCCGCACAATCTGCGGATCTGTTTGTCTATTGCCGCAAATTTCTTTTCCAGAAGCGGACTGCTTCCCTTAACCGCCACAAATTCCAGACGCACGCTTTTCCTGCCTGCTTCGTGCCAGCTGTAGGCATCGCGCACGGCGAGAAGGGTGAGCCCGGATCGGGCTATTGCCTCCAGGAGAAAGGAGAGAGGGTAGATTCTTTCACGGGTCACTGAATTTTCTCCGGCATTGATCTGAATGCTGGTCTCGCAGATCCTGCTTTCAGCATTCCAGGCGCTGTGCCATTTACTTTTGAATCCGTGAAAGTTTTCTTCCCAGCTCGTGTTATTGAAGTGTGCCTCGATCATGCGCTCCGTGACAACATCGAAATAGGCAAGCCCGCCCGGCGTCAGTGCCGTGTAAAAAGATCTGAACGCTGCTTCAATTTCCTCATTTTTCAGCAGGAAATTCAGCGAATCAAAAAGGCAGGTCAGCATCCCGATGCTTCCGGAAAAAGGCAGGGCACACATATTGGACTGAAGCAGCGGCGCAAGACCCCGGCTCCTCCCGGCAACTTCCAGCATGGAATAGGACAGATCGGTGCCGAGCGTGTCCCAGCCGTTCTTCCGCATCAGTTCCATGAACACGCCTGTGCCGCATCCCACATCGAGATGCAGGAACGGGCGCGGCACCAGCGCAGACAGATGGTCGGCTATGCGTTCCCACCGCACATAGTTCACATGCTCCATCATCTGATCATAAAATCGGGCAATGGGGGCAAAATGATCCCGGTCGTTCACGCAGCACCTCCTGTTTTCAACCACAGAAGAAAAGCTTCCGTATTAGGGTCGGTTACCTTTTTCTGCTGATTTACCGCATGGCGAATTTCGGTCGTAAATAGCAGGGCTGTTCTAAAATTTTCCCTGCGAAGCAACTGCCTTGCCTGCTCCGCTTCAGGAAAGCGTCGTGACGGCTCGGCAAAATCCGCCACGTAAAGCGCCTGCCCGAGCAGACCGAGCCCGGGCCGTCCGGTGGTATGCCAGTAAATGGCTTCATAGACCGCCTCGCTGATCTCCAGTTCTCTGCGGCACCATTCTGCAGCCAGAGGCCCATGCAGCAGCAGCGGTTCCTCCAGCTGGCAGTCACTCATGGGGATGCGAAGCTGCCGGGCGTCCTGCAGCATGGCTTCCGGAGCACAGTCCCGGTAAAAATCGTGAAACAGCGCGGCGACAACCGCATCCCCGTGATTCAGTCCCAGATCAGGTGCGAAAGAAGAGAGGTATTCCGCTGTGAAAACAGTATGGGACAGACGCGCATCGGAAAGGCGTTCTCTCAATAGTTTGAGATAGGCTTTTGTTGTCGGCTCCTGGATTATGGGCATGGCTGATACAGTCTTTTTTTGCGGATTATATCCAGTACGGAAGGAGGAAGCAGATGATCGGTTTGTTCGTTCTTCCGGATCCGGCTGCGGATGTCGGAGGAGGAGATGTCCCAGGGCTCAGTTTTCAGCAATATAGCCCGATCCCGGAGCAGCGCAGGCAGGGGATCGGCACAGAAAGGGCGTGGTGCCACAAGCAGGGTCGCCAGGTCAAGAATCAGGCGGGCATCCCGCCAATGAGGTAAATCCAGCGCGGAATCATAGCCGAGAATAAAAAACAGTTCGCCGCCCGGATCCTCCTCGCCCAGTGATTTCAGCGTGTCTACCGTAAAAGAATAACCGCGCCGTTCAATTTCTATCAGGCTGATCTGGAAGCCTCTTTCTTCGGCAATGGCGGCTTCGGTCATCTGCACCCGGAGCGGCGCCGCTGTGAGCCGATTGTCTTTTTTGTGCGGCGGGTTGGCAGCCACCACAAACAGCACCCGATCAAGGGCTGCTTCCTCCTTTGCCGCCCGTGCGATAGCAAGATGCCCGTTGTGGATGGGGTCGAATGTGCCTCCGAAAACGCCGGTACGCATGGGTTATTCGCGCACCTGCCCGGTTCCCCGGATCACATATTTCAGAGAAGTGAGCCCTTCCAGTGCCATAGGACCCCGGCAATGCAGCTTATCGGTGCTGATGCCAATTTCTGCGCCCAGCCCGAATTCAAAGCCGTCTGTGAATCGGGTGGACGCATTGACGTACACCGTGGCGCTGTCCACTTCGTCCAGGAAACGCTCGGCAAAGAGATAACTTTCCGTTACGATGGCATCGGAATGATGGCTGCCGTGCTCATTGATGTGCGCCACAGCCTCTTCAAAGGAAGCGACAACCCGGATAGACAGAACCTTGTCCAGATATTCTGTTTCCCAGTCCTCTTCGGATGCGGCGGCGCAGTCAATGAGCTGCCGGGTTCGCTCGCAGCCACGCAGTTCACAGCCGCCCGCCTGGAGGGCTTCAGCCAGAGCGGGGAGCATCATCGGGGCGGCGCTCTCATGAATCAGAAGGGTTTCCATGGCATTACAGACGCCGGGCCGCTGCAGTTTGGCATTGAGCACTATTTTCTGAGCCATGGCAGGATCGGCATCTTCATGGAGATAGGTATGGCAGATGCCATCCAGATGAGCGACTACAGGAATGCGGGACTCTTCGTAAATGCGGGCGATCAGGCTTTTGCCTCCCCGGGGCACGATTACATCCACATACTTGTCCAGTTTCAGCAGTTCGCCCACTGCCGCCCGGTCGGTAGTGGTCACAATCTGGATGGCATGCGTCGGAACGCCTGCCGCTTGCACTCCTGCACTGAAGATTTCCGCAATCGCGATATTGGAATGAATGGCTTCCGAACCGCCGCGCAGGAGAGTCGCATTCCCGGATTTCAGGCAGAGCGCCGCCGCATCGGCAGTCACATTGGGCCTGCTCTCGTAAATGATCCCGACAACACCGAGGGGTTGGCGGATCCGGGCTATACGCAGTCCGTTCGGATGAACATACTGATCCACAATATCCCCGACAGGATCAGGCAGCGCGGCGACGACTTCCAGGCCCTCCGCCATGGCTTCTATCCGGGCATCGGTCAGTTCAAGCCGATCCAGCATGGCATCGGAAAGGCCTTTGGCGCGTCCCGCTTCCAGATCTTTTGCGTTGGCATCCTTAATTTTCTCTTTGGCGGCACGAAGATCCCGTGCAACCCGGCGCAGGGCTTCATCTTTGATTCCGCGTGATAACGAACGAAGCGCATTGGATGCCTGGCGTGCCTGTCGCCCCAATTGCTGCAGTTCCTGTTGTAAATTCATGGACGCTCTTCCTTGTGGGTCTGTTCCGGCAGCGCGCCGGAAACTTTTTTAACATACTATCATGAGCCCTTTTGAAAGTAAAAACACTTTCTGAAAAGGGGTGCTCCGTCTTTCAATGAATAAAAGAGGAGGAAACAGCGTTTATTCAAATAAACAAACTGTCTCTGCGAAGCATTTCAAAAGGGATATGATACAGGATGAAACAGGATACAAGACATATAGCCATTGCCATGACCAGGAGCATTGCGCAAATTATTGAAGGTGCGACAGATCAGCAGGTGGATTTTTACAAGCTTTTGTGGAATGTGCACTGGGCGATCGATTATTACGGCGTGGATAAAACGCGCAGCACCCTCATTGAAATTGTTTTGGATGCGGATTTTAAAGCAGACGAGCTTGCCACCCGCCTTCGGGATACGCTTTTTCAGGAACAGATGAAAGAGGACACTCTGGGCGACTGGTTTACCCATGCCATGAAAGACTGAGCGCCGCCCTGTTTTTATCAGGCGGTACCTCTTTGCTTCTACTCTGCGGCACCATAAAGTGCGCCCCGTTTCGCAAGATAGTCACGGGGCAGCTGTGCTTCCGGATGCAGCTCCGCCAGATACCGCCAGAATGCTTCCGCCTGCGCATCTCTTTCCGCCGTGAACAGTGCCTGCAGCCGACCCGCTGTATAGGGTGATTCCGGCGCTTTGATCAGCACTTCCTGAAAGCATGCCTTTGCCGCATCGGTATTGCCTTCCTGCTGGTGGATCTCCCCGATACGCACCAGATTCCAAAGGTCGTAAGGTGCCATCTCCAGTGCTTTTTCAGACAAAGCAACAGCCTCTTTCAGCTTGCCCTGTTCCTGAAACAGTTGGGCTGCCCGGCTGTATGCCTGCGCAACTTCCGGCGCCAGGGTATCCTGAAGAGTCAGCGCATGATTCAGGTATTCTGTACCTTTTACGATATCGCCATTTCCCAGCAACAGATCGCCCAGGTGCACAAGGGGCAGACCCCATTGCGGATTATTGCCGTGGGACCGCTGAAAAGCCTCTTTTGCCCTGTCCATTTCACCGGCTCTTTTCAGTGCCAGACCGTGATAAAGCCACGGCACAGCCGCTTCGGGGTGCATTTCAATCAAGCGAACCCAGAAAGCATCGGTTTCCGGTTCGCGATGTATTTCGTCAAGCGTTTCGAGAAGAAGTGCTGCATACGGAGTCTCGGGGACTTTGGTCAGCACTTCCTGAAAGCATGCCTTTGCCGCATCGGTATTGCCTTCCTGCTGGTGGATCTCCCCGATACGCACCAGATTCCAAAGGTCGTAAGGTGCCATCTCCAGTGCTTTTTCAGACAAAGCAACAGCCTCTTTCAGCTTGCCCTGTTCCTGAAACAGTTGGGCTGCCCGGCTGTATGCCTGCGCAACTTCCGGCGCCAGGGTATCCTGAAGAGTCAGCGCCTGATTCAGGTATTCTGTACCTTTTACGATATCGCCATTTCCCAGCAACAGATCGCCCAGGTGCACAAGGGGCATGCCCCATTGCGGATTATTGTCGTGGGACCGCTGAAAAGCCTCTTTTGCCCTGTCCATTTCACCGGCTCTTTTCAGTGTCAGACCGTGATAAAGCCACGGCACAGCCGCTTCGGGGTGCATTTCAATCAAGCGAACCCAGAAAGCATCCGCATCCGGCTCGTGACTCTCTTCAAACAAGTCCTGCAGCCAACCCGCTGTATAGGGTGATTCCGGCGCTTTGATCAGCACTTCCTGAAAGCATGCCTTTGCCGCATCGGTATTGCCTTCCTGCTGGTGGATCTCCCCGATACACACCAGATTCCAAAGGTCGTAAGGTGCCATCTCCAGTACTTTTTGATAAAGAGCCATTGCCGCGTGCAGGTCTTTTCTGTTAAAAGCCGCGTCCGCCTGATTATGAAGCCATTTGGCAGAGGCGGCACGCCGGTCTCTGGTATAGCGACCGATCAAGAGCCACAGCTGTTCTGTAAGACCTTCGTTTTCCTTCTGTGCCGCCCAGCGTAAGGCTCTGTCTGCATAAAAAGTCTGTTCCGGGAAGCGCCGGATGAAAAGCTGCCACCGCTGCATCATTCGTTCATCGCTGCGATCAATGATGGCACAGCAGGCAAGATACAGGCGATGCAGCCAGTGATCCGGCAGACCGCTTTTCCAGGTTCGCATGGTTTCCCGCTGCCCGGACAAACCCATGGAGATCCATAGGGGCAGCTGCCCGGCATTTTCTGCTTCATAAATGCCTTCCACAAGGGGCAGATCTTCATTGGCAATTTCTATTCCGGTAAAACGTGCCTCTTCTTCTCCGCCAAAATCAAAAGCCGGAAAATAAAAGATACCTGTACCTTGCAGCCGGATATGGCACTCTTTAAAGAATGCGCTGTTCGTGTTTAGCAGAGAAAAGCGGAGAAACCGGTTTTCTTCTTTGAATTTGACGGCAAGAAAAGCAGGCACAGTCTGCACTGGAGCAAGTTCGGAAAATCCGGCACGCTCTGTGAAACTTTGCTTTAACAGCAGCCGTGTGTTTTTTTCATCGGATTCTGTTGACCAGTCAAGAGGTGTCAGTTGTAAAGATTCATAGGCGGCGGCAAGTGCTTTTACACGGTTGGACTGATACAAGCGCAGTCCCTGCAGGCAGAGCGCCGCACTCAGAAAGAGCACCATGAAAAAGGACAGAGCAAGGGCGAGACGACGGAAGTAGGCTGCATACAGGGAAGATCGTTCCTCTGCTTTCTGTGCATGCCGCAGCGTGCGAACATCTTCCTGAGCCATTGTAAAACATACGCCCGCAAGGAGGAGAGGCACAAAGAACAGATGGAAAAAATGTCTGAATTCAGCCAGAAGGCTCGGGTAGGCACTGAAATAAAGAAAGACGGCAAAAAGAACAAGAGCACGCGGAAGGGAGCGTCTGCCCGCCAGCAGCAGTATCAGCATTCCGGCGATGAGTCCCAAGCGGTTGAAAAGGCGGTTCACAGCATTGTGCACATAGAACGCATAATGTATCCAGGGATGTTCTCCCAGATGCCGGAGGATCGCATCACTTTTCAATGCCGCCTGATTGCATTCGGATATAAAAAAAGAGGCAGCTGTCATGGAAACGCCCCGGGCGGGAAAGTCGGCGGGTACAGTCTGCACAATTTTTTCAAACAATGCTCTGCTGCTGCGTACATATTCCGGATCAAACCAGTAAGAGATCTGACACTGTTCATGTCGCTGTCCGAAAGCAATCACAGCCGCAACTACGGGCCCGTCATAATCAAGATATCCGAAATCATAATCGGCATCGCCAAACCAGATGACCTGTTCGGGTGTCTCCGTAATACCTGCAAGCAGCGTGTGGAGCGTGCGTACCGGACCGGTTCCGCCCAGTTGCCGCACGGGATAAGATACCAGCAGAACAGTGAGCAGCAGGATGCCTGTTGCTGCAATACGGCACAGAAAAGCCTTTTCAGTACAAGGACTGATAAGGAGAAGCACGATCGCCGCTATGGGGGCAAAGACAAGCAGGTCTTCCCGGAACCCCCAGCCGATACCGATGACAGCGCCAAGGGCGGCGGCGAGAGAAAAAAGTCGGAGAGGCGGGTGCTTTCGTTTCAGAATGTGTGCAAGCAGGAGCAGTACAGCCAGGAAAAAAGGGAATTTTCCGTAGTCACGCAGTTCAGGAACCATAATCAGGAGCGCAGGTGACCACGAAAGATATAAGGCGGTAAGGCACGCAGGCATAGTGCCCAGAAAGGTACGGAAAAGAAAATAAAGCAGCACCATGGAGACTGCATGCAGGATCAGGCACGCAAGATGCACTGTGTCGTTACTGATGCCGAAGAGCCGAAAAAGTACGCCCATGAAAACATTCAGGTATACATGGCAGCCGTAAAGCGGATCGACCTCAAGCGCTTGGGAAAACTGCGACGGAAAAGCCTCGGGCGGAATTTCATGGATCTTCTGTTTAAAAAAAGCCTCCAGCGCGGGGAATTCCTCATCGGAACAGTCGGCATCATAAAACCCGGCACCGGCAGCGTAAAGTATTGACGGACGAAGCATGGTTAAAATAAGTCCGGTACCGCTGGACATACCGCCGCCCCGTGAGAAACAAAGTGTTGCGCCTCCCCATAAGGCGCTTACAGTGATCAGTATGACTGCGGCATAATCCGCCAGGTGCCGCAGGCAGAGACTGGTGCGTTTCTGTGAAAGAAAAGAATGCATACATTTCCCCCGATTTCCAGGAAATCGCATAAAGATTGTTGTAAGTGAAAAGTCTACTCCACTTCACCCGCCCGTGTAAAGGTATTGGATGAATGCAGGGCGAGACTGCAAAAAAATAATTTATTGCGTAGTCTGTCCCTGCATTTAAGTGGAGTCCTTCCGGTTCCTTCCTCCGTGCTTGCTGCGTCTCTTCCGGTCATTGTTGCCTCTCCTCCCGTCCTTGCTGTGTCTCTTCCGGTCATTGTTGCCTCTCCTCCGTCATTCCCGCACGCCCCGTCATACCTGCCCCCCCCCGTCATTCCCGCACGCCCCGTCATACCTGCCCCCCCGTCATTCCTGCGAAGGCAGGAATCTTAATCAGGATATGGACGTCTTGCGCTGCACATCGCCCTG
>MWCY01000054.1 GCA_002070275.1 Candidatus Hydrogenedentes bacterium ADurb.Bin170 | reverse complement strand
GGGAGTATTTGTTCAACAATGTGTCGTCGCCTCTTGCAACCTATGAAGATCAAACGCTGCGCTTGAAACAACGACTGACGATGCTGGGGCGTTTTGACGGTATAGACGAACCTTCTGAATTACAGTTGTATAACCCGCTTAAAAATCGGGAAGATCCTGCCAGAAGTGACCGCCTCTTCTTGCGGAAAGAGGACCTGAAACGCCATGGGGACGTGGGGCCCAACCGCTGGGATTATCTGAAAAATCTGGTGACAGTCAACAGTGAAAAGCGGAATACATTCCACACAAGAAATTCCGGTAAGACAGAAAACTTCTACCAGATTGATCCTAACACGGCAACGCCGCAGCAGATCGCAACCGCCATGTTGTTCCGGGCTGATGTCACTAACGTGGTGGATAAGATGCACCTGCCGTCTTTTGCAGAAGGGCTTCGTCAGTTCGATACAGCCTTCAGCGGTGATTTAATGGGCAAAGTCAAAACAGGACTTGGAATGGGCACCACCCCATTCGGAACTTTCTTCCCTGCCGATCCCATACTGCAGATTATGCGACTTGCTGCCGATATAACTTCCGCCAGAAACCCGAATCCTGGTGTTGTAAAACTGACTACCGATCCTCTGCCGCGTGACCCCACTATTTATAGAAAATATAATCTTTTCTCCGGAATTGCTAATTCCATTCTACTGCCTGCTGAAAGTTGGAATGAAAGAGAACGGATTGCCGACGAAAATGTGCTGCCGACAGGTGATTTGCAGGCGGCGCTGACAGGTACTTCGGGAGAAGAGTTTGATCAAAAACGCCTGATCTCTCCTGATACCTGGTGGAAACAGCAGACAGGGGAAGATCGTCTGATTCAATATGCCACATCGTCTTTGGATTCCATCCGAATTAATGAAATTATGGTTCGGCCCGTACGCCGTGTCGAAGCGGAAATGGTAGCAGGCGCTGCGGTTTTGCCTGAGTTAAATCTTAATCCGGCACCTGTTGACGGGATGCTGCCTTTCGAGCTTGAGCGACGGTTCCTGCAGAATCCTCCGGAGAATTGGTCTTTACGTTCCGCCTATGATTATCCCGGTCACGCTCAACCGTTGCTGGGTGATCGGACCGCCTGGGTCTATACTCCCGATGACCCGCTTGTGCCTGCTGATCCCCGGGACGTCATGGAGTTCAGATTTAAAGAATCGCCTGGTCTGCCAGCAGGCAACTATTATCTGCTGGCAAACCTGACCGATCAATATGGAAGGATGACTGTTGCCGATGTGGACGTGCTGGAATATGCCATCCGCTATACCGGCACGGGCGGTCCCGGTGTTTTTGAAGATTTCGCTGAAGAAGCGAGCCTTGCCGCACTTTTTGCCCAGATCGGCTATGCAGGTACAGCCAGCGATCTTCAGCTACTGACATCCAAGAACTTTCAACGTATTAATGCGCCGGAATTTCTGGCTACGGAAAGCATGCGCATGCATGGTTCCGCCTCCGCTCCAGGCTGGGCTTTCCTTCCCCATAGGAATGCTTTTTTAGAACTTTCAGATACACCCAATCTGCTTGATGACTTTGAGTATTACATCAAAACGAAACTTCCCGGTTTTGCCCTGCCGCCTGATGCGACCATGCAGGATCTTCTGCTTACTTTCTGGACGGTGGTTATGGGCTGCCCATCTCCCCCGGCTGATGCCACCTGGGAGGCACTGAACGAATACGCCACTGTTAATGGCTGTGTGCTGCCTCCTCCTGCCGATCCCAATGACTTGCTGGATCCGTTAACAACGGATAATGCCTGGTATAATCTCCTCGGGTTGCTCTCCCGTTTTTACGGGATTGGAGGTGCTTATTCAGCAGGCGGCACGGAAACCGGCTATACAGTATTTATACCGCCTCTGGCATCAGGCCAGGAATTAGTTGTTGCCATTCGCATGAACCCGGTGGTACGTGCTTCTTATCAGGAAGTCATTAACGAGTGCATTGCAAACAACGACTTTGCCGGCATTCCGGATCCTGTTACTGTGGCAGATTGGCAGTTTCTGCAGGGGCTCATTTCAGCGGGTGTTGTTCTTCGTGATGCGAACGACTTTCCGAAGCCGCTATTTGCCATTAACTTCTTTGATTTCAGCCAGGAACCAAGTCATGAGTATATTGAGCTTGCGAATATCTCCGATGAAGAAGTTGATCTGAGCGGCTGGGTTCTTGAAATAGGAGTCCCCGATCCCCCCGGTGCAACCCATGATCCCATGATGAAAGATCCTTATAAGAGCCAGTGGGAAATCCCTGCCAATATTAAAATAGCGCCACAAGGCTACCTTCTTCTGAGTGCCGATATTGCCGACAGTACAGGAAACAACCACCTGTTCAATTCCAACAGGTTGGGCTTGAAGTCGGACGGCACGGACGCAATCACTGTACCGCCTATTCACAACCAGTTCTCTCCGGATCCTGTGGCGCTTCCCGTGCTGGAGCCTCTCTTGCATGACGAAACGGGAAGTGTTTTTCTGCGGAAAGACGGCATCGATTACATTGATAATGATGGAGACGGTCTGTCCAGTCAGCTTATGTGGGGTGTAAATGCTGTACCGACAACTGAAAGTGATTTTGAAAGGCGGGATACCGATCATGTGCTTTCTGAAATGAGAACCCATGGAACTGGACCCGGAGGTCAGGGTATTCCCGCCGGAAGCCGTATTGTGCCGCTCATAAACCGCCAGCTCTGGAAGGAAAACAGCCGCAGCCATCCCGATGCAAATCCGACCGCTATGGAGAAGTATCTCTATAAACTGAATCCTTTTACGCCCGATCAGCAATCCGTAAATATCACTGATCTGAAAGACACGGAGGAAGGACTCAAATATTTGAGCAGATTCCTGCTTCGGGGCGGTCTGTTCCCCAACTATCCGGAACGGGACGGTATAGACAATGACGGAGACGGCGGCTATGCAGTGCGTAACTCCATAAAAGGCTACGTGCCTGTCATTCCTTCCGTGTATGAGCAGGAACTGATCAGTTATGTGCCGGGCACACTTGATAAAGATATGATCGATAACAATCTGAATGGCATGATGGATAACCGTGGTTACGAGCGCATACGGGCGAGTCAGAATTATACTCCCAGCATTAACCTCCCTGGCTTTACCTATGACAGCCATGCCAACCCGCTGCTTAGCGAAGGGGTTGATGAAGGGAGACTCGGCTTTCCAATCTGGTACACTGGTGGCATTCTTTCAGGATTTCAGGGTTTCCTGCCTCCTGCAGCAACAGGACTCCCGCGCTTTTACGGTCCTGGCTCCTATGAGCAGACCTTCCTGCCTCTTTATAATCTGAATACACCAGCCGCTGCTCAAGACTATAATGAGTGGGCACGACGGATGGCAGCCGGTACAATTTCTTTTTCAATCGAAGATCCGTCACTCGGTTACACTATGACTGTGGCGCCGGCAAGCTTTAATACAGGTTTTGCACCTGTTCTTGCCGCTTCCGATTCTCCCGACTGGCAGGCTTTTGTCGAAAGGCGCTGGAACTCAGGAGACAATGTGATCGTCACTCTTTATGTGGGGCATCCTTCCAGATCCATTATCGCTGATCAGGTCACCTACACTGAGCAGGATGTGATCAACAGGACGAAAGACGATATTGTCGACTGCCCCTACACCATTCAGGGATTTACAAGTTACGGTTTTGACGGCAGCGGAAATCTAGCGTGGGTGCCCCCTTCCTCAGCCTCGGCACCCTACGAACCGGTATGCCTCGCGCCTGCTGATCCCGGAAGGCATTCTTTCTGGCTGCCCGATCATATGGGGCTTGATTTTTATCGCTCTCTTGAACGTAAACACCCCATGTATCACGGAGACCGCTTCGGTCTTGCCAACCGCTGGACGGCAACAGACGGGGCATATGATGACTGGGCAGAAAGCATGAGTCTTTTTGAAACAGGACTGGGGCTCATGAATCTGGATACGAATGATGCTCCGATTGCGGTACGCTGGCCCGGACGACAGGCGTATATGGCAGACCATACGACTGCGACCGGTACTTACCGTCAGCGCTTTGATCAGAAACTTGATCCGGCGTATAAAGATCATGCCCTGCAGCTCTACGGCCATGCTTTCTGGGGATCTCCCTTACGCATGAACACACAGGCGCGGCTCTGGGAGAATCCGCTGGATATTCTTCAGGTTAACAGCGATGTCAAAGAGTGGCTCAACCCGGAAGCGTCCCCAATCCGGAACCAGCGGTATTATCGGCAGTTTGCAGGGCTGGATGCATACCGGAACACGGGACACGACCTGAATCTTTCTATAAATGTAAGCAGTCTTACGGATGATCCGACAAAAGACAAAGAAAGACGTCTTTCTTCTGACTGGGCGGTTCGTCGGGCAAAACTGAGGAAAAAGCCCTTTGCAACCTTGGGTGATCTGGTCGAACTTCCCTGCTTTTCCTTCGAAAAAATAATTGAAGGTCCTTCTCAGGCATCAGCGGAATATGTGCCTCAGTACGCCGTCAGTGTTGTCAACACGCACTATATGTCTACCGAAACAAAAAGCAGCGGCGGTACCGGAGTGCTTCACTATAGCGATCATCTGGAACTCTTCACCTACGGAGCTGATCGTGATCTGACCAGCGCTCTTCTGGGTCAGGCTGTTTACGGCGGTGGCGGTTCCATGCACGGCCACCGCGGTAAAGATAATCAGCCGCCGACGCTGGTTAAGGATACCCTGGCTACAGCAGCTATGAATCCGGTAATTCTTACCGTTGGTCAGGCGCAGGTGGTCCCCTTGTGGCCGGCTCCTGATTCTGTGAATCCGTCAACAGGTTCCGTATTGGATCCCGCCGATCTTTACAGTCTCTTCCAATGGAAAGACGGGTTGCCGCCCCATATGTGGACCCCTGTGTATTTGTTTAATCTTCCTGTATACGGTGACTGGTACGAAGAAAAGCCCTGGCAGACGGTTCAGTATCCGCGCCGGTACGACGGCTCTTCTATCGGTTTCTCCCCACCTGTCACCAATGTTCTGGTGGAACCGGTATATATTTTTAACGGTGAATTTATATGTCGCCAGTATGGCCTGTCGCTACCTGATGATGCGGAGTGGGTTGCTTCCAAATGGCCAGTAAGAACAGAGGTGACCTTGCAAAGCGATGCAGCGGGACGACGTCAGCCGACAGATCGTGCCTGTATGTACGTGAGCCGTTATATACCTGATTACGGTTCTGAAAACCGTCCGGAAGTGCTTTTTGTCTGGGATAAGGAAACGGGACTTGAAAATGGCGATTATATGGCCTATGTAGGCACGTTTATTCCCGGAATGCGCAAAACAATTGAGCATACGAAAGCGGTAGCAGACGACTACTTCGGCAGGACTGCAACGCCGCTGCCGCCGGCAAGACCATCATTTTTATATGATGGTCCCACCGCTGCACGGACCGAAGCAATTTTGAACCTTGATCCTACGCATCCGTCCATGCTGAAAAATCTGACGGCACCGCGCTTTGATCCCAGGCTTGCCATTGAGTTCATAACCAACCGCAGGGATGCGGAGCAGATGCTTGAACCAGTCGAATTGACTGCCGTTTCTGCGGGCAGTGGTCACCATGGTATGCCCCACCCCGCTGACTGGTTAAGCAATTCTCCGGGTTCAGCAGTTGCCGGATACTGCAAGGCGGATCAGCAGGGATATGTATTCTACAGTGATAATCCGTCTTTGGCATGGCGCCCGATTCCGGTGCGTGTGGAAAACAACTATCTCGCTCTTCGCGTCCGCAATCTCGGTGATCCGAATCAGGTTGCCTGTATTACCCACGTAGTGCTCGCTCCGGCACCGCGGACCCGGGGCGTGATCAATGTCAACACTTCCGAAACAAAGCAGGTAGTGCGCGGTGCATCGGCGAAAGCCGCAAACTGGACTATTGAACTCTTTAATCCTCTCGCAGGACTGCCGGGTGTGATTAATGCCCTGAACGTGCAGGGTGATTTTACACGTGCTCCTTATAAACCTGATGATGATCTGGGTCTTCCGGGCGCTGTCTACTCGAAAGGACTGTCCCAGGATCCCATGCGCCGACGCTGGCAAACCACGGAAGAAAAAACCTTCTTGAACCAGCTGGGCTCTTTCCCGCCTCCTGTTCAGGACGATCGGGATCGCCCGTCACTGCTGTATGGGTCAGACCCAAATGCTGCGCCTGAGTGGAACGAAAACAGGGATGGGCGCGCTGTTCTGCGGTTATCCTCTTTAATCACCGCAGGCAGACCCCATCACGGAGACGGCCGTTACTATGAAAGCATCGGCGAACTGCTTTACGGATGCTATGCGGGCGGGATCGCCCTGGTTGATGGGAATGACGGTCCCTGGCCGCTTAGCAATCTCGGGCTTCCCACGCAAGGCAACAGCAACTCTTTCACAATAATGAATGATGTTAATCAGCTGGCACTGCGCTATAATCACCAGATGGAAGCACGCCATGATGAAATTGTAAAACGTTTCAGAATGATGGCCAATTTGATCACAACCCGATCCAATGTCTTTGAAATTATAGCAACAGTGCAGGCGGGTCAGGTCAGCGATCTGAACGGCGACGGCGTGCTGGACTATCGGGGCGGCGAATTTACGCCCCTTGCCGAAACGCAGGGTCGCATGGTTTATGATGTGCGGCCACGCGCTGTATTTCAGGATGAGTACCGTCCGACGGCACCGTGACAGTAAAAGAAACGCAATTTCCTGACGGAAAGGACGTTACCCTGCCACGCCGACAAAAGCGCGGCAGGGTGCGCCGTCAGCATGAAGAAGACGCAGAGGAAGCACGATGAATTCATGCTTCCCTGCAGGTACATTCGCCAGACGCAATCCTTCCACAATGATGGTGCCATTGCCCAGCAGGATTTTGTGCACCGCCTCGCCCCGTTTATACGGCCCTATGGAAAGATAA
Organism: Candidatus Hydrogenedentes bacterium ADurb.Bin170; assembly: GCA_002070275.1. GTDB lineage: Bacteria > Hydrogenedentota > Hydrogenedentia > Hydrogenedentales > CAITNO01 > JAAYJV01. The sequence goes on along the minus strand of MWCY01000054.1, from coordinate 15,410 downwards.
TCTATGCCGACCAGCCTCACACCGTCATCAACCAGGCGCTGCGCGGCATCCGCTTCAATTCCGGTGAAATCCTGAACGAAAGAGCTGTCTTCAGCAATACGGGAATTGGCTGTTTTAAAAAGCACCCTTTCAGGAAGGCGTTCAGCAGGAAGATCAGCGGCATTGATCTGATGGCTTCCGCTGCAGTCCAGAATAAGGGCTGTGCCGAAAAACAATGATTTATCTATGTTTTCCAGCTGCGCTCCATTTTCAATAAAATGCCAGGGCGCGTCCAGATGAGTCCCCGTGTGCGTTCCCAGGGACAGCTTTGAGACATTGCATGAATTACCCCGGGCAATGCGTACATCCGCTTCCAGCGAAAAAGGAGGATCTCCGGGCCACAGAGTCATCCCACGGTGCATAGGCAGGGTGACATCAATCCATCGAAGATTCATTTTCTTTATTTCCTGCTTTTAATCGATGCCACGTACCCAGTTTTCTGTGAAAGCAGCATGTTTTATAGTGCTGCCCTCCACACCGGAGCGCCGGTAGGAGTAGCTGAGGTGCAGCGTCTGATCCGCACCCTGGATAAGTGTGGGATAAGAAAAATTGCCTTCTCCTTCAGGTGCCTCTTCTATTCGACGTGAAACGTGCCAGCTTTTCCCCTCATCATCGGAAAGATAGACTGTCAACAAGTGTCTGCCCAGTGTGGTGTCATTGCAGACAAGCAGCCACACGCCGCTTTGAAGCGCAAGGGCACTTACGCTGGATCCCGGGTTCGGAATGCCGGTGAAATCGACCTTGGACCAGTGCATGCCCTGATCGGTAGACAGAGACTGCCGAATCTGCTGGGGCAATCCGTTGTCCCGCATAAAAGCGACAATATCGCCGTTGCTGCGCTTGACAAAAGCCGGTTGGATGTTTCCAAGCATAAGCAGATCATCATCCAGAATAGGTGCGCTGCTCTTCCAGTGCTGACCCCAATCGGAAGTGAATACGGCAAGGGAATAATTGAAAACATCGGAATAAAGTCCGAGCATGATGGTTGTGTCATCGAGCATAATGGGTGTGGTGCGACCCATCCACCCAAGACGCTGGGTCAGCTTTTCCTCTCCCTGTTTTCTGATTGCCGCTATCTGGTCTTTCTTTTCCGGTGCCAATGTTTCTATTAAGGAACTGTAAGTATTCAGCCCTTCATCAACAACGGGGAAAAAACGTTCTTCCAGGTCCAGAGGGCGCATATGAATAATGTCCTGCCAGTCCCATTTAGGAGCGCCGTCGCCGAGATAATCGCGAGAAGTCCGGTATTTTAATAGAGCACTCCCCCATTCGTTGTCCTGAATAGCAGACCAGAAAAGCCAAAGGACACCGCGGGGATCGATGAACAGCACAGGATTGCAGTCTGGCAGATCCGGCGAGTCCGCCATCAGAAATATTTCAGACCAGTGGTTATCACCGGCTTTTTTTCGCGCGCCCTGAATCACCACATTGTCCGCTTCCCGCTCACCTGTACCATGAAACCAGGCGGCAAGGAGGCTCCCGTCCGAGCACTCCACAATACTGGAACTGTGGTTATGCATTTCATTTGGAGGAAAAATATACTCCGCCTGAAAAGATGCGGAAAGAAAAAGTGTTGTGAAGAAAAAAGTGAACATGCCGTTTTCCTTTATCTGTGGACAGCGGTCGGATCAATGAAGACTTTTTCATTATATAAAAAGGCCTGCCGGGAAAGATACCCGACAGGCCGCAGTTGGATAATTCGAGAAAGGTCAGACGCTGAGTGACTGAATTTTCGCAAGTATAGAGGCAGGATCAAGTCCCTGATGCGGCATATGCTCACTGAGCCCGCCTTTGCCATGTTTTGTAACCCCGAGAGCGGCATAGCGCGGAGTAAAGCCTCTTTCAAGCAGCCAGGTGCCGAAACGGCTTCCGAGGCCTGTTTTGGCGTTCTGACTTTCCACAACCAGCACAAAGGGCGCTTTGCTCAGCAACGCCAGCGTCTTTTCATCAGGAACATTCAGGGTAGGTTTATTAATCAGACCTACGTCCAGTCCTGCTTCTCTTGCCTGCTCTACAGCATCCAGCGAGCGGCTGAGCATATCTCCATAGGAGACGATATATCCCTGAGTACCGGTGCGGATTATTTCATCTTTTCCGGGTACAAACTGATATGGAGCTTCATAGAAACGGGACCCGTCCTCTTTGCAGATAAAAGGTGTTGCGCTGCGGAGCGTAAAGACAAAGCGCGCCCCCTTGTCATTCCAGATGGTCTCGACCAGGCTCTTCAGCTGCAGAGCATCGGCAGCGAAATACAGCCGTGTGGTATCGCCTTCAGCGATTGCACTGTCGGCGAGAAAGATATTGATTCCGTAATGGCAGGTGTTGTCGGCCATATCATCAATACCCGCATGGGAGAAATGGCAAAGGACGTTGGCATCATTGAGCCGTGCCATAGTCAGTTCGGAAATGATCATTTCCAGAAATGCGGAGAAAGTGCTGAATATGCCTTGCCGCCCTTCTTTGAAACCGAAGCCCGCCGCTGCGGAGAAGTTGCCCCGTTCCTGTACGCCACCGTTGGTGCAGACTTCAGGATGGGCGATACGGATAACTTTCAGGCCGGTGGAGCCTTCCAGATCGGAATCAACGACAAGTACTTTGTCAATGCGCTCAGCTTCCGGCATGCGATCCAGAATTGCATTGACGATTTTACCGAATTCGCCGCGGTTGCTCGCCGTTTCCGCTGTACAGCCTTTGTATACCGGGTTGCCTGATACCTTTTTCACTCCTTCCAGGTAGGCGATCGCATCAGTAAGATTGCGGGCTTTTAAGTATTCCAGTGCGGGAGCCAGCGCAATCACGTCGTGCCCGGCGGAAGTGCCTTCCACTACAGGCACGCCTGGTGCCATAAGGCGTTTATTGATCAGGGCAACAGGGCCTTCCTGACGGACGGCGGTTACCATGCGTTGGTACAGCGAATCGAAGTCTTCCCCTTCCCCGACACAGGTGGCAAGTCCATGTCCTTTTAGGGTGGCGGCAACATCGAATCCGGGCAGGTACTTGGACGGATGTCCGCTGATTGTCACATCATTGTCATCGATCAGCAGTTTTACATTCAGCTGACGGCTGACGGCAAAACGAGCAGCCTCGGCATCATCCCCTTCCATTTGCGACCCGTCGGAGCCGAGAAGAAAAACAACTTTATCAGGGTTGGCACATGCCACACCATTTACAAAAGGCCAGAGATGGCCCAGGCGACCGGATGCAAATTTGATGCCCAGTTCCGGATCCAGTTCGGGATGTCCGTATAACCCCTCATAAGCGGCGCGGTACTGCAGAAGTTTCTCGAAAGGCATTTCCCCATTGAAAGCGGAGAGGGCGTATTGCAGCGCTACACGGTGACCGCCTTCATCAAAATGAACGGGATAAAAGCGATCAGAACCTTTCATAAAAGCATCGGCAATGAGAGCCTCCGGGACGATACTGTAAGCGCCTCCGGTGTGTCCGCCCAGTCCTTTCGCGCCTGCTACCGCAGTGAAGAAAATAATGGTATCACGCATTATTTGAATATTTGTCAACAATTGAGCACGCTGTTCCGAAGTGATTTCATCGGTGAAAGGATTAATCGCAACAGCTTTGTAAGCACTGACATCTACGGGAAATGACATTTCAAAACTTCCTTGATTATTAATGTTTTTGGGGATCAACAGGCAGAACGCACAGGAAAGAGTATTACAGACATACCCTTTAATCAGTATATCACGAGGAGGGGAAGTGTTTCACCCCGATTTCTTGATTGGCATGTGGGATTTCAGGTATACATACCTGATTAGGTTTTCATTGCGCTTCTTTTCGACCTGGTAACCAATCAATTTTTAATTCAGGAGAAATCATGATGGGCGGGTTCACAAAAAAGTCTTGTTCTTTGCTCCTTCTCGTCGTTTCAGCGATTTTTGCCTCGCTGCTGCACGCGGACGTGCTTCCCAGAAGCGAACATCCGGAGCCGCTCATGTTCAGGTCGGATTGGATGACGCTCAACGGAGTGTGGGAATTTGCCGAAACAGACGGCAATGAAACTTTCTTGGATAGCAGCCTGTATCCCGATCAGATTACAGTGCCTTTTTGCCGGGAGAGTGCTTTGTCCGGGTTGGCCCGCACCCAATTTGTAAAAAATGTCTGGTATCGCAAAATGGTTTCCTTGCCGCCATCCTGGCAGGGCAAGCAAATTTTTCTGCATATCGGTGCCTGCGATTTCAGGACAACCCTTTATGTCAACAATAAAGAAGCCTATGTGCATCAGGGCGGCAGTTCCCCCATCCGCGCTGATATAACGGGCTTTCTTCAATCGGGCGAAAACACACTGATCGTTCATGCTTTTGATGATGTACGAAGCGGCTTGCAGGCAGGTGGCAAGCAAAGTCCCCAGCCGGAAAGCTATGGCTGCATGTATACCCGAACCACAGGTATTTGGCAGAGTGTCTGGCTTGAGGCCGTGGATCCCCTTCACATAGTGTCCTATCGGGTGGCGGCAGATCGCGGTCGGGGCGGCGCTTTACTCGACGTTAATCTATCGGGCGTCGCAGAAGGTCTTAAACTTACTGTCCGTGCCTTTTCCGACGAAGTACCCATAAGCGAAGCGACCGTGAGGTGCGCAGGCAGCAGCACTTCCCTCTTCCTCTCTATCCCGGCACCTCGCTGGTGGATGCCTGAAGATCCTTTTCTTTATGATCTCGAATTACGTCTTGAAGAGGGAGATCGGGTATGCGACATAGTGTCCGGTTATTTCGGCATGCGCACCGTTGAGCTGAAGGGACGGTCTTTTCTGCTGAACGGGGAAGCAATTTTCCAGAGACTGGTTCTTGATCAGGGCTTTTATCCCGACGGTATCTGGACAGCACCCTCGGATGAGGCACTCAAGAAAGATATAGAGCTTTCCATGGCGGCCGGGTTCAATGGTGCAAGACTGCATCAGAAAGTATTTGAACCCCGTTTTCTTTATTGGGCCGACCGTCTGGGCTATATGGTCTGGGGCGAGTATCCCAATTGGGGATTGGAGCCCGGAAATCCGGCATCTTTCAACACAGTTCTGGCGGAGTGGGCTGCAATAATAGCCAGAGATTTTAACCACCCGTCCATTATCGGATGGTGTCCTTTCAATGAAACCACAGCAAAAGATATTCCTTTGCAGGCGATGGTTGTGGATCTTACAAAAAGGCTGGATCCCTTTCGCCCTGTGCTGGAAACAAGCGGATATACGCATGGCGTTGCTGATCCCCAACTTTTGGATGCCCATGATTATGATCAGAATCCTGAAACTTTTAGAAAACGCTGGACAGCGGCGCTTTGCTCGCAGGAACTACCGCGGCGCTATGGCGGTCTTTCTGTAGAAGTTCCTTTTTTCGTAAGCGAATTCGGAGGCATTGGCTGGAATGTGAATAAAGGGGCGTGGGGCTATGGAAATACGCCTCAGAGTCTGGAAGAATTTTATGAACGGTACAACGGTCTCACAGCGGCATTGCTTGATAACCGGTACTGCTTCGCTTTCTGTTATACCCAGCTGACCGACGTAGAACAGGAGCAAAACGGGATTTACGATTATCACCGGAACCCTAAATTTGATCTTGCGCCGGTAATAAAAGCAAATACGCGAAAGGCTGCCTATGAATGCGACCCGCCGCTGGGCCTGCCGTCAGACAGTGACGCGATGCAGGTCCTGGTTGGTGCTGCCCCGGACGGTGATTGCGCAAGCGCATGGAAATATACGATGGAAAAGCCGGCGAAGGACTGGATGACGGTATCTTTCAATGATCACGCCTGGAAAACAGGGGCTGGAGCCTTCGGCAAAAAAGAGGGCAGCGAACATTTCATCCGGACTCTCTGGGATACGGAGCAGATCTGGCTGCGAAAAAGTTTTTCCTGCACACATGATGAACTGGATAAAGCTTTTCTGGTTATGCACCATGATGATGATGTTGAAGTGTATCTGAATGGGAAACCTCTAATTTCTTTAGATCGCTGGAATGACAGATACGAGGCTTTTGATGTGACTGAGGCAGTCTGTTCCGCCATGAAAAAAGGTGCAAATATGCTTGCCATTCACGGGCGTCAGCACCACGGCGGCGGTCAGTTTATTGATGCGGCACTTCTGGTGTCACCAAAAATGAAGAAAGCGGATGAGATGAATATTGAAAAAAGGACATTCGGCACTACGGCTTCCGGTGAAAGTGTGGATATCTATACCCTGACTGCAGCAGAAGACTTCAAGGTGGAAATCACCAATTTTGGCGGTATTATTGTCTCTATTCAGACGCCGGACAGAAACGGAAGTCTCGCTGATATTGTGCTGGGCTTTGACAGTCTGGATAAATATGAAGGGAAACATCCTTATTTTGGCGCCATTGTGGGGCGCTATGGAAACAGGATTGCCAACGGACGCTTCGATCTGGACGGCAGGACGTACACATTGGCACAGAATGACGGAGAAAATCATCTTCACGGTGGCATTATAGGTTTCGACAAAGCGGTGTGGAAAGCGGAAACGCTGCGCCGCGAAGATGCGGTGGGACTGGTGCTGACACATCGCAGCCCGGACGGAGATGAAGGATATCCCGGCAATCTGGATTGTACAGTGACTTATTGGGTTACGAGAGATAAAACGCTGGAGATTGAATACGAAGCTGTCACAGACAAAGCGACTCCCGTGAATCTGACCAATCACAGTTATTTCAATCTTGACGGACACGGCTCCGGCGCTATTCTAAACCAGGCTCTCGCTATCTATGCCGAGTACATGACCCCCGTCGATTCGACTTTGATCCCGACAGGTGAATTGCGCCCTGTTGCAGGGACGCCACTCGACTTCCGTACTCCAGTGGCGATTGGTGCCCGTATTGATACAGCGGATGAACAACTGCGTTTCGGAAAAGGGTACGATCACAATTTTGTCATTGAGAAGGATCCGCAAGGACGGATGAAGCGGGCAGCCCGTGCGCATTCAGCCCGGAGCGGGCGTGTACTTGAATGCTGGACCACAGAGCCGGGTGTTCAATTTTATTGCGGCAATTTCCTGGACGGGTCCGACGTCGGTAAAGGCGGTGTTGTTTATCATCATCGCAATGCTTTCTGTCTGGAAACACAGCATTTTCCAAATTCGCCCAATCAGCCTTCCTTTCCCACCACTATCCTTCGCCCGGGCGAAAAGTACGACAGCAAAACAGTGTATCGTTTTTCCGCTGAATAACGTTTATAAGTAAGAATAAGTTAAAAATGCCCTGGTGATTTGACGCATATCAGGGATGGAGTTGGAAATGTCTGATTGTAAGTCACCTTTACCACGCCAAAAAGTCCTCGAAGAGCACACCTGGAATTTAAAGCCGCTTTTTAAAAGCGATGCTGCCTGGGAAAAAGCCTTTAAAAAGGCGGAGTCCGAACTTCCGGCAATCGGCGTATTTAAAGGGAAACTGTCCAAATCCGCAGCAAAGTTGCTTGCCTGTTGCCGCTTGTCCACTTCCATTCACCTTAATCTTGAAAAGATTGGTGCTTATGCGCAGCTGAAGTATGCTGAAGACATAACCAATCCGCTTTATCAGGGCATGGTTGCCCGCTTTTCCCGGCTTGCCATGCTTGCCAGCGAAGCGGAGAGTTATATCAACCCGGAAATTCAGGCTATTCCCCGAAAAATAATGGATGGCTATTTGAAAGATCCGATTCTGGCGGAATACAAAGCTCTTTTAAAAGATCTGCTGCGCTACCGTCCTCATGTGCTGACCCCTGCAGAAGAACGGCTTCTTGCCATGCAGGGCGAAGTAAGCGAAGCGCCTTCCAAAATATTTGATCAGCTTACAGACGGCGATCTTGTGTTTGGGACCGTGACAGATGAAAACGGGAAAGAAAGCGCGCTGACCCAAAGTTCGTTCGTCACTTTTCTTGAGTCGCCCAAAAGAAGTGTGCGCAAAGAAGCCTTTGAAAAGTACTATCAGGTTTTTGAATCCCACAAATACAGTCTGGCTTCTATCTTGAACGCCTCTTTGCTGCAGGATATTTACTATGCCCGGGCCCGGAATTTCCCGTCTGCTCGTGAGTCGGCATTGTTTGCAGATCGCCTTCCTGTGTCTGTATATGACTCACTGATTACGGCCGTTCGAGACGGGCTTCCTTCTGTGCACCGTTATTACGCCCTCCGTAAGCGGGTTCTGCGACTTAAAGACATTCATTTTTATGATACCTATCAGCCTCTGGTGAAAGGGATGAGTGTTTCCATTCCGTATGAAGAGGCAGTTGAAACCATTTGTGATGCTATGGGCGTTCTGGGTAATGATTATGTCGGTGCGCTTCGCAAAGGACTGACTGCTGACCGGTGGGTTGACCGGTATGAAAATGCAGGCAAAATGAGCGGTGCCTTTTCTTATGGTGTCTACGGATGCCCGCCCTATATCCTTATGAACTATGAGGACAAAGTTCTGAACAGTATGTTTACTCTGGCGCATGAAGCAGGACATTCCATGCATTCTTATTACAGTATGCGCCGTCAGCCTCCCCAATACGCATCCTACCCTATCTTTCTTGCTGAAATTGCTTCAACGTTTAATGAGCAGGTTTTGGGTCATCGCTTGCTGGAAAAGGCGAAACACAAAAAGGAGCGCACTTTTTTAATCAACAAGCAAATCGATGAAATCCGGGGTACCATTATTCGCCAGACGATGTTCGCAGAATTTGAAAAGAGGATCCACGAACAGGCTGAAGCTGGTATTCCTATGACAGAGGAAAGTTTCCGTCAGATCTACAGAGATCTATTAAACGATTATTTCGGGACCGGTTTTGCCATTGATGATTCTTTGGAACTCGAATGCTTCAGAATCCCGCATTTTTACCGGGCTTTCTATGTTTTTAAATATGCAACTGGCCTGTCAGCAGCTATTGCGTTGGCCCAACAAGTTCTTGGCGGCGGCAGCAGAGAAAGAGAACAATACCTGCAATTTCTGAGCGCAGGCGGTTCGCAGCCACCCCTCGTTACATTGAAGAAAGCAGGCGTCGATCTAACCGGACCTGATGCCGTTTGTGATGCCATGACAAAATTCAGCAACCTCGTGGATGAACTGGAAAGTCTTCTGTAACACCTATCCTATAACCCTATAAAGGAATACCACTCAACATGAAACGTACCATTTCAGTGCAGTCAGGTGTTTACAGGTGCGCATTATTGTTATCTACTCTGCTGCTTCCCTTAGCGGGCATGGCTTTGGAGCCGGAACAAAGACAGGCCGCACAGTCTCAACTGTCACTGCTGACCCGGGCACTGGATTTCGAAGCACAGCGGGCAAGCAGCAGCAATAAAGATTTGGGGCGCAACGGAGATGCGCACTCTATCCTGCCGGGGGAAAGCCTGACGCTGTTGGATGCGGCTGGTCCCGGAATTGTAAATCATTTCTGGAATACCGTGGGCACAGCAGACCCTTTCTACGCGCGTTCGCTCGTACTGCGTATTTATTACGACGGACAGGAGTCACCCTCTGTGGAAGCGCCTCTGGGAGACTTTTTCGGTGTGGGGCATGGTGCCGCAAAAGAACTGGACTCCATTCCTGTGTCTGTCTCGTCTCTTGGGCGTTCCAGGGTGTGTTACTGGGCGATGCCTTTCAGAAAACACATCCGTGTTGTTGTAGCAAATGAAAATCCTGCAGTAAAAGTAGATTCATTTTATTATTATCTTGACTGGCAAAAAGTCGATCAGCTTCCTGAGGATACGCTTTATTTTCACGCCCGTTACAGGCAGGAGGCGCCTGCATCAGAGGGCAATTATACAATCCTTCAAACGGAAGGGCGTGGCCATTATGTTGGCACTGTTTTGTCCGTGCATCAGATGGAAACAGGCTGGTTTGGCGAAGGCGATGATTTTTTTTACATAGACCATGCTGAAACGCCGCAGCTTAAGGGCACGGGTACGGAAGATTATTTTAATGATGCCTGGGGCTTCAGGGAGTTTTGTCGTCCCTATCACGGAGTGTCTCTTTACGAAGGCGTTGTTGTTGGGGACCGTGTTACTGCCTATCGTTGGCACATCCTTGATCCGGTTCCGTTTAAAGAGTCACTGCGGCTCGAGATTGAGCATAAAGGCAGTATTTTTGATGAAGAGGCGCCCATTGCAAAATTTGAAATTGGAGGGTTTATAGAGCGTTCAGATTGGGTCAGTTCAGTTGCCTTCTGGTACCAGTATCCGCCGGTAAACAGTGACGAGCCCTTTCCCGCATGGGCGGATCGGATGCCTCCCTATAAAATTATTTCGGCAAGTGACCTCTCCTATAAAGCGGATCCTCCCCTGCTTGTATTGCCTTTGTCAGGTGCCATTCTATATGCTCCCATGTCTGGTACCGGCGAAATCACCTATACGTTTGCGATTGAGGAAAAAGGGACCTATCGTCTTGACGGGTTATTCACCCATTCGCTCATGTGCGGCGTATATCAGCCCTATCTTGATGATGCGCCCATCGGTGCACCAGTAGATTTCAGTGCGCCGGGTTTTGATCCGCTCTGGATGCACCTGGATACGCTCATACTTGATGCCGGGGAACATCATCTGAAATTTGTCGGAACAGGAGCGACACCCCGTTTTTATCGGTCAATGGCTCCCTTGCACAATGGTATAGGCATCCTGTCGCTGAGTGTGCTGCATTTGGAGGAAATGGCAGGATTTAAAGTCGCTTTGAAAAAAGAGCAGGATAAAAAAGAATTGCCGCATGATCAAAATACTGGCAGATGAAAACATTCCTTATGGAATAGATGCTTTCAGCACTTTAGGGACTGTGCAATTAGTCGCTGGGCGGGCTATTTCACAGGAAATGCTTAAAGATAAAGATGCGCTTATTGTTCGCAGCATTACAAAGGTTAACAAAGAGCTGCTGTCGGGTACTGCCGTCCGCTTTGTCGGAACGTGCACCATCGGCGAAGATCATGTGGACAAGCAGTATCTGGAAGAGCAAGGCATTGCTTTTTCCAGTGCACCGGGCTGCAATGCCGACAGCGTGGCAGATTATATTACCGGGGCACTTTTGCTGCTAGAGAACCACTTTTCACTTGCCCTGTCCCAAATGACACTTGGAGTGGTGGGCGTAGGTAATGTCGGATCACGGGTGGTCAAACGGGCGCAAGCCCTCGGCATGACCTGTATCCTCAACGATCCGCCGCTGGCAGAAAAGAACGGAAACAGCGGCTATGCTTCGCTGGAAGAAATAGTAAAGTGTGACATCATAACCTTTCACACCCCTCTGATCAAAGAAGGGAAATGGCCTACACGGCATCTGGTGAATGAGGCATTTATCGCTTCCCTCAAGCCTGAAACCATCATAATCAACACAGCGCGGGGTGCTGTTGCCGATAATGCGGCGCCTAAAAGCGCACTGCGCAGTAATAGAATCAGAGCTGCTGTTCTGGATGTTTGGGAAAATGAGCCCTCTATTGATCCGGAGCTACTGGCGCTGACGTTTTTAGGTACCCCTCATATTGCAGGCTATTCCTTTGACGGAAAAGTGAACGGAACGACACAGATCTATGCGTCTCTGTGCTCCTTTCTGGGCGTGGATGCGCAGTGGAAAGCCGATGCTGTTATGCCGCCTCCTTTATGTCCTGAAGTAACGGTTGATCCGGACGATCCGAACTGCCTTCTGCATGCCGTTTCCAAAGTGTATGATTTCAAAGAAGATGACAGCCGGATGCGTGAATTATGTTCTTTGCCGCCCGATAAAATTGGCGTTCACTTTGATTTGCTGCGCAAACAATATCCTGTAAGGCGTGAGTTCCATAACACCAGCGCCTTGCTCACACGGCAGGACTACGCCCTGACATCGTCTTTATCCGGCATCGGCTTTACTGTAACATGATAGCGGGTCATTCCCTGCTATCCCGCCACCAACGGGCGCACTGCAGGAACCGACGTGAGATAGAACGCTTTTTTCACAAGAGAGGCTTCTTACATGGTTAAAAATATAATAAAACAGGACGGCTATCTCACTAATGAAGAGATAGCGTCTTTTGTTCAGGAAACACTGTCCGATTTCCCGCTGACAGGGAAACGAGTGCTTTTTATTATCCCGGATCAGACCCGCAGTATGCCCATGCCTGTTATGTTTCGTGCGCTTTTTGAAGCAGTCAACGGACGTGCCGCTAAAATGGATTTCCTGATTGCTCTCGGTACGCATCCGCCCATGTCCAACACGATGATTGAGAAGTTGCTGGGAATATCAGATGAAGAACGCAAAGGCATTTACAAAGATATCGGGATTTTCAATCACGAATGGCAAAACCCCGATGCCCTTACCTGTCTGGGTGAAATCAGCGCAGAGGAGATCGGCACTTTATCAGGCGGATTATTGTTTCAATCGGCAAAAGTGACCATTAACAAAAGAATTCTGGATTATGACCACCTTATAGTCGTAGGACCGGTCTTTCCCCATGAAGTTGTTGGTTTCAGCGGCGGAAATAAATATTTTTATCCCGGTATTTCCGGTGCGGAAATCCTGAATCTTTTTCACTGGCTGGGCGCCCTGCTCACCAACTATGCTGTCAACGGAACAAAGCATACAGCAGTACGGGCAGTCGTCGACCGGGCAGCTTCCATGATTCCGGTTGAAAAACACTGTTTTTGCCTGAATGTGTCCGGCACAGCCACGAAAGCGATTTACTTTGGCAGCCCGGAAGAAGCCTGGAGCGAAGCGGCTGATTTAAGTGCACAGACGCATGTTATCTACAAAGATAAGCCTTTTCAAAGTATTCTAGCCATGGCGCCTCCCATGTATGATGAGCTTTGGGTGGCAGGAAAATGCATGTATAAACTGGAGCCGGTAGTTGCCGATGGCGGTGAATTAATTATTTTCGGAAAACACATTCGTGAAGTCAGTATTACCCACGGAGAACTTATTGCCCGTATCGGGTATCACGTTCGGGATTATTTCGTTAAACAACCGGATAAATTCAGAGACATCCCCGGAGGTATTCTGGCGCATTCCACCCATGTCCGCGGCATGGGAAGTTTTGAAAACGGCATTGAAAAGCCGCGGGTTCAGGTTACCCTTGCCACATCCATTCCGGAGGCGGAATGCCTTGCCATCAATCTGGGTTATCGCGATCCCGATTCCATTAATCCTGAAGACTGGCGGGATCAGGAAGATCAGGGGAAATTGCTTGTTCCCAATGCAGGCGAAGTGCTTTATCGCTTGACTTCTTACGTTTAATGCTTTTCCCATCAACAATTTTTGGAGTAAACGGTTCATGAAGAAAAATGTACTAGTTGCCCAGTCCGGCGGTCCCAGCCCCGTAATTAACAGTTCACTGCGTGGTGTAATTGATACCTGCAAGATGTTTCCTGATATTTTCGGAACTGTTTATGCCGGCTGGCACGGCATAGAAGGCGTTTTGAAAGAAGAATTGCTGAACCTCAGCGCGCAGACAGACGAAGAAGTCGCTCTGCTGCGATATACCCCGGCGGCCGGCGCTATCGGCACATGTCGCTATAAACTGAAGTCTTCCCAAAAGGAAGACTTTCAAAGGGTGCTTGATGTTTTAAAAGCCCACAATATCGGCTATTTCTTTTATAACGGCGGCAATGATTCCATGGACACGGCGAACAAAGTGGCAAAGCTCGCCATCGAACAGGGGCTTGACCTTGTTGCAGTCGGCGTTCCGAAAACAATCGATAATGATGTCGGTGATTCGGAATTTAAACTGATTGACCATACGCCGGGATACGGAAGTGTTGCCAGGTATTGGATGTCCATGGTGCAAAATGCCAATGAAGAAAATGCCGGATCATCTCCTGCTGACCCTGTTCTCGTATTGCAGGCTATGGGCAGGCGTATAGGTTACATTCCTGCCGCTGCGCGCCTTGCTGATCCGAAACGTGAAATGCCTCTGCAGATTTATATGGCAGAATCGAAAATTAGTGCGCAGGAATTGTGCGATCGGGTAAACGACCAGATCCGAAAAGACGGACGCTGTCTGGTTGTTGTCAGCGAAGGTTTTGATGTGGGAGAGCTGGGTGAGGTGAAGGACAGTTTCGGTCATACCAGTTTCGGCTCTTCGCAGATGACAGTGGCTCAGAAAGTGGTGAATCTTTTGAATAAACATGGATTGCCCGCTGCAGGAAGCGCCCGCGGTCAGGTGCCCGGAACCGATCAGCGTGCTACAACCGCCTATGCCTCCATTGTCGATCTGGATGAGGCATATAAAGTGGGACAGCAGGCTGTTCTGATTGCTGTTTCGGGAGAAAATGGCTGGATGTCGACAATTCTCCGCGAGCCGGGTCCCATTTACAACGTTCGTTATGACAAGGTGCCTCTTGAGTCTGTAGCCAACTCGGAACGCAGTTTCCCCGATGCCTGGATTTCAGAATCGCGAACTGACGTTACGGATGCATTCGTGGCATATGCAAAGCCGCTCATCGGAGAAGACTGGCCCAGCGTTCCCGTGATTAACGGAAGGCAGCGTCTTTGCCGCTTTGAGCCGATTTTCGCCGATAAAAAACTGCCCCCTTATACACTTGAAGCGTTGCGGTAGCTGCGGTTTTTTACAGAGGGAAAGTAAAACGGGATCCGCCGTTGCATTGGACAAATATATTCGGAAAGGCAGCCGCCAGAGCTTCGATTGCTTTTTCTCCGGTGCAGTGGCAGGGTGCGAGCATTGCCAGATCAAAGCGTTTCAGAGCATCAATGGTTGTGAGCAGACGATGCTCTGAAGCGTTTTTTAAGTGGAATCCGCCGATAACAGCACAAATCTTCCGGGGAAGTATCAGCGTTTGAATATACCGGAGCGTATTGATCACTCCTGCGTGTGCGCAGCCGAGCAGGACAATTACGCCGCAGGATGCATTAATCCAAAGCGCCTGATCATCAGCAATACTGTCCTCGAGCGTACACTCCCGGTCAAGATAAAAAGGCCCCCCGGTATCTTCGAAAGATGCAGTACGGGGAATAGCCCCGGTGACCCGGATATTTTTCAAAACTTCAACAGGTTGGGATGTATGAACAGCACGGAAATCCGGATGCTGAAGCAGGTTGAACGAACTGCAAGGAATGCCAATAGATTTTGCTGTTCCATCGTCCATACGGCGGTATCTGTCTTGAAGCGCTTCCGGATGAAAATAAATCGGTAGATTTCGAAAAAGTGCAGCACCGTATGCCAGTCCCCCTGTATGGTCATAATGCCCATGACTCAGTACCAGGGCGCTGAGTTTGTCCAAAGATATTTGCAGGGTTTTAGCATTGTCAAGAAAAACATCGCTCTGCCCTGTATCAAACAGCAGATTGCCGGACGGCGTTGATACATGCAGAGACAAACCGTGTTCCGCTCGGATATGACCACCGATGCTGTCATTGTTGCAGAGGACTGTAATATCAACGCTGGAGCGCATTGCATTTTCCTCAGGGTTCGAAGTGGGTGATGGTTGAGTT
>MWCY01000053.1 GCA_002070275.1 Candidatus Hydrogenedentes bacterium ADurb.Bin170 | reverse complement strand
TCCTTTTGGTTAGGCTCATAGGCCGTTTTTTTGTGTTCACCAAGAGTGAACCAAACGATGACCCCGTTTGTCCAAATAATTTACAGAAACTATGGTACGTTATCCCATTCAACGGCGCACCTTTTATCTTCTATCATCCCATCGCCAGAGTAGTAACACTCTCCTTTATTATATTGTTCATCAGCATTCTCCTTTTCAGGTGCTTTTTCCAGATCTTTATTAATTTTTATATCATTACCGAAACTACTGCCGCTGTAGTTATCGCCAAAACCCGTCATTTGAAACAGAGTGAAGCACAAAACCATGAGCCCTGCAAAGAAAAATGTTTTAGTGATGTGAACGCTGGTTTGCATGTCCTGCTCCTTATGCATTGTGGTACGTTTGAACAATCAATATGGTGCTGCCCTCTGAGGCTGAACTGTGCGCTTTCAACGTCACAATTATTTCGCGAGTTCAATATTGAAAGAGTGGATGGTTATGTGAAGCCGTTCCTTGGCGCTCCCCAGGCGTTAGTCGCAGATAGATTTCACGCTTTAAAACTTCGGATAGGTTCCTTTTCTCCTATAGGATTACGCTTAAGACGCGCCTAAATCCCTGCTGGATGGATTTTCGGCAAGGACAACTTAGGCAACGATCAAAAAAGCAATGCTTGCCTTATCACAACGTCATCTGATAAGGCTAACGCCCTACGATAAAGTACGATTCGGCCAGAACTGCCACTATCATCCGACCACTTGCCTTCGAGACGATTGCCAGTATCCAAAATAGCAAGTTCCAATATGTCCAATTTGTATACGGAAGCCGGGCGGGTGTTTGCTACCACATGTGTTCCATTTAAAACGAAACGTTCGACTTTCTGCTTCCCCTCAAATACTTCCCAGCAGGTCCATCCCTGTACCTGTCCTACACATCGTATCAAGTTTTCTTTCTGTGACATATAAAATGTACATGTCACGCTTGTGCCGTTAGTTTTTTGCCATGTGCCTGTCCACGTTCCTGTTAAAGAATGCACTGATGTAATTGCTGCATTTTCTCCTTCGCTGAATACATCCTCCAAGTAGCGTATCGCCGGATCATATCCCTGTGCTGCTGATTTACGAAACCATTCAACGGCGCGCTCTTTATTCTCTTTTACTCCTTTGCCAAGGTCGTAACACAATCCTAATCTAAATTGCGCACGAGCATGCCCCTGTTCAGCTGCTTTTCTGAACCATTCAACGGCGCGCCCTTTATCCTCTATTATCCCGTCGCCAGAGTAGTAACACTCTCCTTTATTATATTGTTCATCAGCATTCTCCTTTTCGGGTGCTTTTTCCAGATCTTTATTAATTTTTATATCATTACCGAAACTACTGCCGCTGTAGTTATCGCCAAAACCCGTCATTTGAAACAGAGTGAAACATAAAACCATGAGCCCTGCAAAGAAAAATGTTTTTGTGATGTGAACGCTGGTTTGCATGTCCTGCTCCTTATGCATTGTGATACGTTTTGACAATCAACACTGTGCTGCCCTCTGAGGCTGAGCAGTACGCTTTCAGTCCTCAGCAATTTCTCCCTGTATAATCTGCCTTTCATACTATTCATTTCTGTTTACACAATTCAATCTTGCTATTTTCTGGAGAAAATGCGGGTGCGAAAAGATCTTTCCTTCCTCTTCTTTACAGGCTTCAGGCGCGTATCAGACATTCAGGGGGCAGGGAGTGGTATACTCTTAGACACAGGACAAGTTATTCTATCTGATGCGCAATCCTTCCGGAGTTCCTTTTCGGGTCAGGATCGCTTTACCAATCAGCCGATGCCGCTTTTTTATGCAGCCTTTCGCTGTCTTTGCCGGCAGGATCTCAAGAATGATGGAACCCCCCATTTTAGACAGCCTTCACGGTCCCGGTGACCTGAAACAATTGGCGCCTGAACAGCTGGATGCGCTTGCGTCGGAGCTGCGCCAGCGCATTCTGCATACAGTCAATCTCAATGGCGGGCATCTTGCTTCGCCGCTGGGCGTGGTGGAGCTGACCATTGCGCTGCATTACTGTTTTAATGCGCCGGAAGACAAGATTATCTGGGATGTGGGCCACCAGTGTTATGCCCACAAACTGCTTACAGGCCGTGCTGACCGTTTTTCCGCCTTGCGCAAAAAAGACGGGATCAGCGGGTACCCGAAAATGTGCGAAAGCGTATACGATGCTTTCGGCACGGGGCACAGCTCAACTTCCATCTCGGCGGCGCTGGGCATGGCGATGGCGCGGGACCGGCTCGGGCTGGATCATCATATTGCGGCAGTGATCGGCGACGGTGCCATGACGGGCGGCATGGCTTTTGAAGCGCTCAACCATGTGGGCCACCTGAAGCCGAAAATGCTGGTCATTCTGAACGACAACGAGATGTCCATCGCACGCAATGTGGGCGCCATGGCACATTATTTCAACAGGATGATTACGAACCGCCCCTACAAGCGCGCAAAACAGGACGTGGGCAGTTTTGTCAAAAGCATCATCGGCGACCGCATGGTGCGCACCATTCAGGATCTGGAAAAATCAGTGAAGGGTTTTATCACCAAAGGCGGTCTTTTCCAGGAGCTGGGCCTGAACTATGTGGGCCCGGTGGACGGCCATGACCTGCCGCTGCTGATTGAACTGCTGAACCGTATAAAAGACATGGACGGTCCTGTATTTCTGCACTGCACGACGGAAAAAGGCAAGGGCCTGAAAGCGGCAGAAGAAAATCCGCAGAAATACCACGGGGTGAACCCCATGATTCTGGACACGGATAAAGGAGAAGGTGATGCGCTGCCGGCGCAGAAGACAGCGGAAAGTGTACCGGCGGTCCCGTCAAAAAGCTTCACCGATGCTTTTGCCGATGCGCTGGTGTCGCTCGGCGCCGAAGATTCCCGCATTGTCGCCATCACCGCCGCCATGCCCACCGGTACCGGGCTGTCCAGATTCGAAGAGCATTATCCCGACCGCTTTTTTGATGTGGGTATCTGTGAACAGCATGCCGTCACCTTCGCCGCCGGTCTTGCGGTGGAAGGGCTGCGCCCTGTAGTCGCCATTTATTCGACTTTTCTGCAGCGGGGCTACGATCAGCTGATTCATGATGTATGCCTGCAGAAGCTTCCTGTTGTCTTTGCTGTTGACCGCGCGGGGCTTGTGGGCGAAGACAGTCCGACACAGAACGGCATTTTTGATCTGTCTTTTCTGCGTGCGGTCCCGGACTTGCGTATTGCAGCGCCCCGCGATGCCCGGGACACGGCACTGCTGCTGGAATGGGCGATGACACAGGAAATGCCCGTGGCACTCCGGTATGCACGGAGCAGCGCCCCGCTGATCGGCAAAGAAGACGGGAGAGCGGTTGACCGCGCGGAACGGCTCCGTGACGGACAGGACCTTGTATTTCTTACGGTGGGACCCTGTGCGTCACAGGCCTTGAAAGCTGCGGAGCTTCTCGCTAATGAAGGAATCGGTGCGGCGGTGATCGATGCCCGGCATATCAAGCCGCTCGATGGCGCCATGCTCGACAGTATCGCCGCCAGACCGATTATTACGGTGGAAGAGAATACGCTTCCGGGCGGTTTCGGCAGTGCGGTGCTGGAATATTTTGAAGGGCGCAGTACGCAGGCACCCGTACGGATTAAACGTATCGGTCTGGATGATATCTTCGGTGAACAGGCAACCCGTGCCGAGCAGATCAACATGTACGGGCTGGATGGTGCGTCACTGGCGGCGCATGCCCGCGCTTTTCTGGCGGCGGGTTCCCCGGCGCCGGATGCATGAAAGGAGGCTGTTATGAGCATCACGCTGACGGTGAACGGTGAAAGCAAAAGTGTCGACGGCGGAACCACACTGGCTTCGCTGGTCGAGGAGCTGGGACTTACAATCGATTCGCTGGTCGCTCTGGTGAATGAAGAAGTCGTGGAACGAACACAGTTCGCCGACACGGCTTTGTCCGAGGGCGATCAGGTGGAACTGGTGACCTTTCTACCCGGAGGCTGATGATGCAGGTAGCAGACAGAATAGTGCGTTTTCGCGAAGCAGACCTCTATGTAGTCATTACAGAGGCGTATTGTGCAGGTCGTTCCGGGCTGGACGTGCTTGACGCCTGTCTGGAAGCGGGTGTGCGGCTGGTACAGCTCCGTGAAAAGCATATGGATGACAGGCAGCTGTATGAGACAGCGCGGCTCTGGCGGAAGCGGACAAAAGCGGCAGGGGCGCTGTTCATACTGGATGACCGGGTCGATATTGCTTTGGCTTCCGGTGCCGACGGTGTGCATCTGGGTCAGAATGACCTTCCCTTTCCGGCGGCGCGTGCCCTGGCACCTGATCTGATTCTGGGGCTGTCCACCCATAATCCCGAAGAAGCGCTGGCAGCGCAGGAGGCAGGCGCCAGTTATATCAACATAGGCCCGATTTTTCCCACCAATACAAAAGAGGTGCCCACCGGCGCTGTAGGCACTGCCATGATTGAAGCCATCCGGCCTCTGCTGCATATCCCTTTTACCTGCATGGGCGGCATCAAAGCAAACAATATTGATCAGGTACTTTCAGCGGGCGCTTCCATTGCCGCCGTGGTCACTGCAGTGACAGCAGCGCCGGATGTATCGGCAGCAGCGGCCGAGCTTCGCAAAAAAATCCTGCAGTACCGCGCCTGAGCGGTTTTTTCCTGTTTTTTATCCCTCCTTTTTTCTTCTCCTTCCCGAACTATTTCTAAAATATGTGATACAATTACTGATGTGTATTTGCATATATTGCAGATATGTGAGTAGTATTAGGAAATGAACATATCCCGTATTTAGTAGTTTGTTGTTACAGCATATTTTCTGATTCTGACGGGCGCAACGTTTCTCTTATCCGTCCGACGTAACCATTCTGGAGTACTTAATGTTTAAAAAGATTACTGTAGCCCTGTTTCTGGTGGTTTGTCTGTCTGTGTTCCTTTTTCCTTTAACGGTGTATGCCTATTCAGGCGGTGCCGGCACAGCTATAAATCCTTATCTTCTGTCGAGTGAAATGGACTGGCATGAACTGTGCGATCACTCTCAGGACTGGAGCAAGCACTTCAAACTGACTCAGGATATCGATTTCTCTGGCACGGTTGCACCTGTAGGCAATAAAAACACTCCTTTTACAGGCACTTTTGACGGTAATAATTATCGCTGCTGGAATGCGTCGACAGATACCGGTACAGAGCTGGGTGCTCTATTCGGCATCATCGACGGCGATGCTGTGATCAGGAACCTGGGAACTGTCTTCGGCGTAATGCATGGGACAGCGGCAGCCGGCGGCCTGGTGGCGGAAATGCGGGGCGGCACGGTACAGGATTGCTATGCCCGCAATGAGGTGAAACCTGCGTCCAGCCTTCCGGCAGGCGGTCTGGTCGGCGTAATGTCAGGCGGTACCATCATAAACTGTTATTCCACCGGAGATGTGACACGGCTGAATCAGGCGGGCGGTCTGATCGGAGTCCGCTCAGACGGCACAGTGGTCAATTCCTATTGGGATATCGAGACGAGCGGTCAGGCAACAAGTGCAGGCGGGAAAGGGCTGACGACAGCGGAAATGACCTATCCCTACGGCTCCTTTGTCTATGCGGGCTGGAGCAGAGGCTGGCACTCGGATGCTGGCACGGTAAACAACCATTATCCTTACCGGAGCAACAATGCGCATCAGTACAGTGAGGGTGACGGCAGTGCCGGATCGCCTTTTGTGATTGCGAGTTCCTGGGATTGGGAGCTGTTCAGTTCGTCTTACAATTTAACAAACAAAAATTTTATACTTGCTGCGGACATTGATCTTGCCGGTATGGCCCTCACGCCCGTGGGAGCGGGTACGGGCGGTATTACAGGGCTCTTTTTCGACGGTCAGGGATATTCTATCCGTAATGCGACGATTCACGGGGGTGATTATGCCGGGCTGTTCAGCCGGGCGGATTCCAGTGTGCTTAAAAATGTCTGTGTGAACACTATTTCTGTTGAAGGCGGTGATTATACAGGCGGTCTGGCGGGCAGCGCGTCAAGTTCCCTCATTGAGAACTGCTCTGTTACCGGACATGTTGAAGGCGGCAATTATACAGGCGGTTTTATCGGCACCTGCAGCAGTCAAATTAACCACTGTTTTTCCCGTGCATCTGTGACGGGCATCAATAACGTGGCAGGTTTTGCCGCCCGGATTACAGGCGATGATGGCGTTGTGACCTACAGTTACAGTGCCGGCGCTGTATCAGCGGTTGGCACGGATATATTCGGCTTTTCTCCTTACTCAGACTGGGTCGGCGCATGCTACTGGGATATGGAAAGTACCGGAGTAAACAGCAGTTCCGGCGGCGGCATCGGGCGCACGACTGCCGAAATGACAACACCCTATGCGGCCAATACTTATGAGTTCTGGGATTTTTCCAGCGGCGGGCCGTGGACGGATGACTTTCTGATGCTGAGAAATGACGGTTATCCGCTTCCGCGCACCCTTCTTCACTTCAGTAAAAAATACAGCGGCGGCGATGGCACGGCCTTTACTCCCTATCAGATTTCTACTCCCGGCGACTGGGTGCAACTGATGATCACGCAGGAAGACTGGGAAGGAAAGCATTTTGAACTGACAGCGGATCTTGATTTTCAGGGCTATGATCTGCACTGTGTCGGCAAGGAAGGCATTGCTTTCACCGGCGTATTTGACGGGCAGTATCATAAAGTCAGCAAGGGCCGTATTTATTTTCCGGAAAATTCCTATGTCGGGCTTTTTGGCAATGTGGACGGTGACGGCGCCACTACCGGTATCCTGAGAAATCTGACTGTTGAAGATTTTTCTGTGACGGGCGGCGAACAGGTGGGCATTCTGGCAGGCTATGCGAAAGGAGCCATTCAGCGTTGTGAAGCCAGCGGTGAGGTAGCGGGCGACGGATGGGTTGGTGGTGTATGCGGTCAATTTCAGGGTACGCTTTCCTACAGCAGCTTCCGGGGAAGTGTTGCCGCTGATTACACAAGAGCCGGCGGACTTTGCGGGGTGATCAATGTAAGCAGTGTGCTGTCCTGCCGGATTGATGCCGTTGTTCAGGGCACTGATTATACGGGCGGTCTGGCAGGAAGGGCATTTCATACTGACATAGAAAAATGCCATGTGAGCGGAACGGTGAGCGGTTCAGACTACAGCGGCGGCCTCGCGGGTTTGTTCACCGTGTCCGGCAGTACTATAAAGGCGGTGTCCGAATCATCTTCTTCCGCCACGGTAACAGGTGCTGTATATACAGGCGGCCTTTTCGGTCAAGCGAGCAACCTGAGTCTGATCAATGCCTATGCCTCCGGTGCTGTTACCGGAGTCAGGGAAGTGGGCGGTCTGGGAGGAAGATTTGTTAACTGCCAGTCCTTCCGCTGTTACGCCTGCGGCGCGGTCTCGGGAGATGATGCAACCGGCGGGCTTGTTGCCGTAAATGACGGCGGAGCCGATCCCGGTTCCTACTGGGATGTGGATGCAAGCGGTCAATATTTCAGCGGCAGGGGTACAGGGAAGAGCACCGCCGATTTGACCTGGCCCTATGCGAATCCGTCGATCTGGCAAGTTTGGGACTTTGACAACATCTGGTTCCATGATATATCCGGCAAAAAAAATGGCGGTTATCCTCTTTTGCGCGACAGGCTTTTTGAGGCGAATCCGGGATATGCGGGCGGCAGCGGCACTGAAGAAGATCCTTTTCTCATTGATAATGCGGGCGACCTGCAGGTGCTCGCCGAAACGCCCCTTCACTGGGGCTCTCATTTCAGGCTGACCGCCGATATTGATTTTCAGGGGCAGAATATCGCCGGAATCGGTGCACTAACACCTGTTCAGCTCGCATTTACGGGAACTTTCGACGGTGCACACTACAGTATTTCCAACGGCAATATAAATGAAGCAGGCGAAGCCGGCGGGCTTTTCAAAGTGGTACAGTACCCCGGTGTTATTCGCAATCTTCATCTGTTTGATTTCAGTGTTTCCGGCGAAAACAATGTGGGCTCCCTTGCGGGCAAACTTTCCGGAGTCCTTGTGGAGAACTGTTCCGTGTCCGCCTCTGTCCGGGGCGTGAATACGGTGGGCGGGCTGATCGGCCTTGCAGAAGACGACAGCCGGATTTCTACCTGCTGGGCTGTGGTGGATGTCAAAGGCAAGACAAACACAGGCGGGCTGATCGGCAGGATGACGGACAGCACTGCTGAATACACCGATCTGGAAGGTACTGTTGAAAGCAGCGATAGCATGGGCGGCGGGTTTGTCGGGCGAGGAACAAACAGCGTGTTTATGAACAATGGTGCTTCTGCGGATGTTGCGGGGAAAAAATATATCGGCGGGTTTGCCGGTTTGCTTACAGGAGGCGAAACGGATCAGTGTTCAGCCAGCGGAGAAGTGACAGGGCAAGGCGACTATCCGGACAGTCTGGGAGGTTTTGCCGGAAGCCTGGAAAGTGAAGCGTTTATTCACAACAGTACTGCTTCGGGAAATGTCAAAGGCAATGCAAGTTACTCCGGTGGTTTTGTCGGATATGGTACGATACAGCTTCTCGTAGAGGAGTGCTCTGCTGAAGGTTCGGTGGAAGGCACAGAGAATACAGGCGGGTTTGCGGGCTATCTCATTGAAGATTGCCGCATAAAAACTTGTTCTGCAGCAGGTAATGTCAGCGGCAGAAAGAGCGCGGGCGGGTTTGTCGGCTTAGCCCTGGAAGACACCTCTTTTGACCAGTGCACTTCCACAGGTGACGTCGAGGCCAGCGGAGACCATACGGGCGGTTTTGCCGGATATCTGTATGAGACAGAGCTCAGTGATTGTTCCAGCACTGGAGCCGTGACGGGAAACAATTTTGTGGGCGGTTTCCTGGGCAAAATTGCCAGCACATCGAGTACCCTCGCAGAGTGCACTTCCACAGGCGACGTGGAGGGTCGGGAGCATGTGGGCGGCTTTGCCGGCTCTCTGGTAGATACCCCCGCCACAGCATGTCATGCTTCGGGCAGCGTGGAAGGCCGGAAGCACACAGGCGGCTTTGCCGGATTCATTAAGAATACAACTGTACAGACCTGTTATGCCGAAGGGCTGGTGAAAGGCGTGGGAAGCAATCCTGAGGCAACCGGCGGTTTTGCCGGTACAGTGGAATATAGCAGTAAACTGCAGTCCTGCTATGCTTCCGGCAAGGTGACAGGCACTTCTGATGTAGGCGGTTTCGTGGGGGATGCCGTGGGCTACTACGAAGGCTATCTGGACATGGAGGCATGCTATGCTCTGGGAACTGTAAAGGGCGAAAACAACGTGGGCGGTTTCGGCGGAAGCCTCCGCGAAAGCCTCACTGTGAAGAAAAGCCATGCCGGAGGGACTGTGGAAGGCCTGGAGAACACCGGCGGTTTTGCGGGATGGGTATTTGAAGGCGGCGAGATCAGCTATAACCATGCGCTGGGAACTGTAGAGGGAAAAACTGCGACCGGCGGTTTTGTTGGCGCTGTGAGTGCGGGAAGCAACTTCCGGTATTGCTTTACTCTGGGCAATGTGGAAGGTACAACCGATACAGGCGGTTTTGCCGGCAAGATGCATCAGGCAGAAGTGGAATGCTGTTATACCCGCGGCGCTGTAAAAGGGAAAAGTAGTACGGGCGGTTTTGCGGCAAAGAGCCTGCAGACAGCTCTGCTGGACAGCTGTTATGCCGCCGGAGCGGTGAGTGGTGATACGGGTGCAGGCGGCTTTGTGAAATCCGCCGACGGCCCTGTGACCCGCTGCTACTGGGATATGGATCTGGCAGGTCTTTCCTGGAGTGCAGCCGGTGAAGGACTTTCCAGTGCGGACATGCGTTTTCCGGCAAGCTCCTCTCATTTTGTCGGCTGGGATTTTGACACAATCTGGCGTGTGGATTATGCAGATGAAAACGACGGCTACCCGCTTCTGCGTGAAGAAGGGGAGCAATACAGCGGCGGCACAGGCACCAGAGAGAATCCTTACCAACTGCTGCTGCCTGCGGACTGGGCAAAGTTCTCGGCGAGCCCTGCCGATTGGAGCAAACATTTTGCGCTGACGGCGGATCTCGATTTCGCAGGGCAGACCTTCACACCTGCAGGAAATAGCATCACCGCTTTCACAGGAAGCTTTGACGGACTGGATCATGCCATCCGCAATGTTGTCCTGACTGCGGACGGCGACGGTACACAAGGGGATTCCCGCGCTATTTTCGGCGTTGTCGGCTCAGGCGGTGCGATCCGAAATCTGCATTGCACAAGCATTGAGATTTCCGGGCGAGATCGGGTGGGCGGTCTGGTTGGTGCCATGAACAAGGGCACTGTTGCCGGATGCACCTTGACAGACAGCTCGATTTCCGGACGCAGTCATGTGGGTGGTCTGGTCGGTTATGCTGAAAATCACTCCCGCATCGAGAACAGTGCCACGGATAGTACGGTTCGCGCATCTTCCGATAGGGCAGGCGGCATTGCCGGTTCAGGCGAGGGCAGTATTTTCCGAAGAGTTCAGTCCGGTGGCATTGTAAGTTCAGCAGGCAGCATGGCAGGCGGTTTGAGCGGTTTTGCAGACGCATCCGAGTTTCAGGATGCCTGCAGTACCGCTTCGGTTTCCGCTGTGGATCGTGCGGGCGGACTTCTGGGCGAAGCCTCCTATTCCAATATAGAACGATGCTATGCTATCGGCATGGTTGAACCTTCCGGGAAAACCGGTGCATTGACGGGTGGCCTTATCGGATTTGATGCAGGCGGTTCGGAAATAATGGCTTCTTACTGGAATCAGGAAAGCACCGGGCAGGGAGGCAGCGTTTCTGCCGGACGACGCAATACTGATCAGATGGCCGGTGAGAGTGCGCAAAGCAATTACAAAAACTGGGACTTTGACGGTGTCTGGGCAATGCCGGAAGACCTTCGGCTCAATCAGGGCTATCCTTATCTGCGGGCGATTCCCGCTGCGGTTGCTGCAGACAGCTGGCATCCTGCCGACCTCAATCGTAACTGGACGCTGGAGGAAAATGAGGCGCTGCATTATATGGAGCGCTGGCAGAAAGGAGCCGTGCCGATGGTCTGGGCTGTTCGCACCGGCTTCCTTTCCCGAGCGGGGCACTCCTATGTCTTTGATGCTTCGAAACCGATGCCGGACTGCTGGAGCCGCCCTTGAGGGCAGTGCCTTTCAGACAGACAGCCTCCATGCTGTAACGGTCTGATTGCAGACACACAAAAGAACAGCGCAGGCAGCTGATCAGATTGGCTGCCTGCGTTTTTTGTCGTTCAGGATACAACTAAAACACGTTTTGAATGTGAACCGTACGGCATGTCTCGCCGATTATATAATGGGCAAGACCGTTAGTTTTGATAGATCGATCGTCACCCTTTGCAGTATAAACGAGTTGCCGGGGTGTCAACCAGGGCGCAGAGGCTGCCTGCCGCCGCAAGCCCAAAAAATCTTTTCGCATCAGGAATGTTTTTGTTGTGGAAAGCGTATAATAAGGCGTAAAATACCTACACGTCAGGAAGTGCCGGGAAAGCAATGCATCCGACTGCGAAAGCACCTCTTTTCAGTTGAATTTTATCTGGCATATGCGCTTTCAGCCCGGTTTTTTGCTTAATTCTCTGTAATTTTTTGGTTTATGTTCAGTGATTGATCATAAATCAGTTCCGTGTTATAATTGCCGGTAGTTATAAAGTCGTCCTCACCGCTTTCATTGCATGCTTCCGACAGTCTACAAGGTTACTGGGGCTGGAGGACTGCATGAAGGTTATCAACCGGGAGACAATGGATTGCCATGGGTGATCACAAAATCCGAAAAGGGCTTACCCTACCCATAAAGGGGGAGCCGTCGCGTGTTGTAGCAGAAAAAAAAGTATCCCGCATCGCAGTCATGGCGACCGACTTTGTCGGTTTAAAGCCGCGCATGCTGGTTCAGCCGGGCGATACCGTGCAGCGGGGTCAGGCGCTTTTTGAGGACAAGAAAACACCGGGCACTTTTTTTACTGCACCGGGCGCCGGTACGGTATCTGCGGTGAACCGCGGTGAAAAGCGCATGCTTCAGTCGGTGGTGATCGACTTGAGCGAAAGCGAATCGACAGGCAACCCTTCCCCGGATGAGCTGAAAAGTTTCTCTTCCTATACAGGTAAAAGTGCCGCTGATCTTTCAGGCCAGGAGCTGCGGGATCTTCTCACAGAAGCGGGAATGTGGCCCGCTTTCCGGACCCGCCCTTTCAGCGGCCGGCCGCTCATTGACAGCGAACCTCATTCGATTTTTGTGACCGCAATGGATTCAAGCCCTCTGGCGCCTCCCATGAATATGGTGGTTGAAGGGCGCGAAGCGGCACTGGCGGCGGGGCTGACAGCGCTTACCAAGCTGACCGGGGGCACAATCTGGCTGTGCGTCGCTCCCGATGCCGGTTTTATTCCTTCCGATCTGCCCGCTTCGGTAAAGGTGGAGCGTTTTTCGGGTCCCCACCCCAGCGGTACAGCAGGGGTTCACATTCATACGCTCGATCCAGTGGGGCGGAATAAAACGGTCTGGCATATCGGCCTGCAGGATCTTCTTGCCATGGGCGATCTGATCCGGACGGGCGTTCTTTGCGTGGATCGCCTCATCAGCCTGGCGGGTCCCGGCGTAAAAGAACCGCGTCTGATCCGGACCCGTCTGGGTGCGTGCACGGACTGCCTTACTGCGGAAGAGCTGATCGAAGGAGAAGCCCGTGTGATATCAGGCTCCGTTTTCAGTGGCCGGAAATCCATGGGCGATGTTTTTGGCTACCTCGGCCGCTTTCATAATCAGATCAGCGTGCTGGCGGAAGACCGGGAAAAAGTATTCATGGGCTGGCTGACGCCGGGAGCGGATAAATTTTCGCTGAGCCGGCTGTTTCTATCCAAACTCTTCCCGAGCAAACGGTTCAGCCTTACGACCAGCACCAACGGAAGCCCCCGCGCTATTGTGCCTGTAGGACTCTATGAGCAAGTGATGCCGATGGACATTATTCCCACGCTGCTGCTCCGCTCTCTTTGTGTGCTTGATGTGGATCAGGCGGAAAAGCTGGGCTGTCTGGAGCTTGACGAAGAAGACCTGGCGCTGTGCAGTTTTGTGGATCCCGGAAAAGAGGATTTCGGGTCGCTTCTGCGCAAAAACCTTGACATTATAGAAAAAGAAGGGTAACCGCGCCCATGAAATTCATCAGAACTTTATTTGATAAGCAGGCGCCGCTCTTCGAAAAAGGCGGCAAACTGGAGGTGTTCTATCCTCTTTTCGAAGCGATAGAATCGTTCCACTTCACGCCCGGAAAAGTGACCGACGGTGCCCCCCATGTCCGTGATGCCGTTGACCTGAAACGGATCATGATCACGGTGGTGGTGTCTTTAATGCCAGCGATTTTTCTGGGATTGTGGAATATCGGCTATCAGATCAATTCCGGGCTTGCGCCGGGCGTTACGCCCGAAGGCTGGCGTGCAGGGCTGGTCGCGGCACTCGGGCTGGGCTTCAGCCCTGCAAGTTTTCTTGCCTGCTTTGTACACGGCGCCCTCTATTTTCTGCCTGTACTGATTGTCACCTTCATGGTAGGCGGCAGTATCGAGGTGGCGGTTGCCATTATCCGCAAGCACGATGTGAACGAGGGCTTTTTTGTTACAGGCTTTCTGATTCCGCTGATTCTTCCGCCGACCATTCCCCTGTGGCAGGTGGCGCTTGCAACCGCTTTCGGTGTGGTCATCGGCAAGGAAGTTTTCGGCGGGACAGGCATGAATATTTTCAATCCGGCGCTGGTTACCCGTGCGTTTCTCTATTTCGCCTACCCTATCCAGAGCTCGGGCGACAAGGTCTGGGTTGCACTCAATCCGGCACAGGCGGCTGACGGTTTCAGCGGCGCGACGCTGCTGGCGCGTGTGGCAGAAATACCTCCCGTCGCCGATGGGCAGGCCTGGCAGACTGCAGTTTCCACGATGCAGATCAATGGCAAAGCAGTGTCCTGGCTGGATGCTTTTATCGGCTGGATCCCCGGTTCCATGGGCGAGACATCCACCCTTGCCTGTCTGGTCGGCGCCGCCATTCTCCTGATTACCGGTGTTGCTTCCTGGCGCATTATGGTGTCCATGGTCGCCGGTGCACTCGGTCTTGTGCTTCTGATGAACGCTGCCGGATCCCAGACCAATGAGCTGATGAATCTTCCCTTCCACTGGCATTTTGTTCTGGGCGGCTTTGCTTTCGGTCTGGTATTTATGGCGACCGAACCTGTTACCGGGACGTATACGGAGACGGGCAAATACATTTACGGCTTCGGTATCGGCGTCATGGCGATACTGATCCGGGCGCTGAACCCGGCCTATCCCGAAGGCGTGATGCTTGCCATTCTCTTTATGAATATTCTGGCTCCATTGATTGACTATGCGGTTGTTTCCCAAAACATCAAAAGGAGGGCGGCGCGCAGTGCAATATAGCATGAAATATATATTCGGCTTTGCCGCAGCACTTTGTTTAATCTGCTCCGTGCTGATCTCCGTCGCCAATGTCGGTCTTCGGGATCGGCAGGAAATAAACAAGCAGCTGGACAAAAAGAAAAGTGTGCTGCAGGCGGCGTGTCTGATCCAGGCCGGCGAAAAAACGAACCGTGCCCGAATTGAATCGCTTTTTGAAAACATCCGCGCTCGTGTAATCGATCTGTCCGCAGGCCGGGTTCTGGATGATGTGGACAGCGCACGGTTTAATGAGGAAGATATTCCGGAACAGCCGGCTCCTGCCAATAAGGCGGGTATCCGCACCCTTCGCAATCAGATGCTGATCTATGAGGTCATGGACGGCGACAGGATCAGCATGTTCGTGCTGCCTATTGTGGGCAAGGGGTTGTGGTCGACCATGTACGGATTTCTGGCGCTTGATGCGGATACAAAGACCATCCGCGGACTGACCTATTATGACCAGGGCGAAACCCCCGGGCTGGGCGGTGAAGTGACCAATCCCAAGTGGACGGCACTGTGGCCGGGACGTGTTGCCTATGATGAAAACTGGCATCCCGCCATTACGGTGGTGAAAGGCTCTGCCGGATCGGTGGAAGAGGCGCCCCACGAAGTGGATGGCCTCAGCGGTGCCACCATTACCAGCCGTTCTGTCATGGAAATGCTCCGGTTCTGGCTGGGCGATGATGGATTTGGTCCTTTCCTTAAACAATACAGGGAGAGCGGACAGGCATGAGCATGTTAAACAAGAAACAGCGTGAAGCACTGCTGGATCCCATTTTCAATAACAACCCTATTGCACTGCAGATACTGGGCGTCTGTTCCGCTCTGGCTGTGACGACGAATCTTGCCACGGCGCTGGTCATGGGTCTTGCGGTGACTTTTGTCACGGGCGGCAGTTCTGCTGCCGTGGCGGCCATCAGAAACAGCATCCCTCCCAGCATCCGGATTATCGTGCAACTGTCGATTATTGCCTCTTTTGTGATTCTGACCGACCAGATTCTGAAAGCATTTCTTTTCGACATCAGCAAGCAGCTGTCCGTTTTTGTGGGTCTGATCATCACCAACTGCATTGTCATGGGCAGGGCTGAAGCGTATGCCATGCAGAACGGCCCCTGGCTGAGTTTTCTGGACGGCGTCGGCAACTCCCTGGGCTACACCCTGATTCTCCTCTGTGTGGGCACGGTGCGCGAACTTTTCGGCTCGGGCAGTCTCTTCGGCTTTGTGCTGCTGCAGAAGATTTCCGACGGCGGCTGGTATGAACCCAACGGTCTGATGCTGCTTTCACCCAGTGCATTCTTCCTTATCGGTATTTTTGTGTGGCTGCTTCGCCTGTGGAAGCCCGAGCAGCAGGAGCTCGAGTGATATGGAACATTATTTAAGTCTTTTTGTCCGGGCCGTCTTTATTGAGAACATGGCACTTGCCTTTTTCCTGGGCATGTGTTCTTTTCTCGCCTGCTCCAAGAAGGTATCCAATGCCATGGGTCTGGGGGTGGCTGTGGTGGCGGTCATGGCAATCACCACACCCATCTGCAATCTGGTGTACAACTGGCTGATGGCACCGGGCGCCATGGCGTGGATTCATCCTTCTCTTGCAAAAGTGGATATTTCCTTTCTTTATTTCCTGAGTTTCATCGGCGTCATTGCCGCCATTGTGCAGATTCTGGAGATGCTGCTTGACCGGTTTGTGCCCTGGCTTTACGCCGCCCTCGGTATTTTTCTTCCGCTGATTGCGGTGAACTGCGCAATTCTGGGTGCTGCTCTTTTCATGGTGGAGCGTCGCTACACTTTCGGTGAAAGTTTTGTATACGGCACCGGCGCCGGGCTTGGCTGGGCACTGGCGATTACCTGCATGGCAGGAATTCGTGAACGCATGAAATACAGCAACGTGCCGCCTGCACTGCGTGGACTGGGTATTGCGTTCATGCTGACAGGGCTTATGGCTTTGGGATTTATGTCCTTCTCGGGCATCCAGCTCTAAACTTTTTAAGGAGATCTTCCGCATGGGCGGCATGGTTACCATTGTAATGGGTGTTGTCATGTTCTGCTTTGTCGTGCTGTCGCTGGTCGGCGTACTGCTGGTGGCAAAGTGGAAGCTCGTCTCATCAGGCGATGTAAAAATCCTGATTAATGAAGACGAATCGAAAGCGCTGGTCACGCCGTCGGGCGGTACGCTCCTCGCAACACTGGCGCAGCACGGGATCTTTGTGCCCTCCGCCTGCGGCGGAAAAGGAACCTGCGGTGTCTGCAAAGTCGCCGTTCAGGAAGGAGGCGGCTCGCTGCTTCCTACCGAAGAGGCGCATATCAGCAAACGCGAGGCACGGGAAGACATCCGCCTTTCCTGCCAGGTCAAAGTGAAAGCGGATCTCAAAATTACCATACCTCCGGAGATCTTCGATGTCAGGAAATGGGAATGCACCGTCCGTTCCAATCACAACGTCGCCACCTTCATCAAGGAACTGGTGCTGGTGCTGCCGGAAGGCGAATCGGTGCCCTTCCGTGCCGGCGGCTATATCCAGATCGAATGCCCGCCCCATACCGCGAAATACAGTGATTTCCTGGTGGAAGAGCAGTACCGCGACGCCTGGGACCGCTCCAATCTGTGGCGCTTTGAATCTGTCGTAGACGAAACAGTGACCCGTGCCTATTCCATGGCGAACTATCCGGAAGAGCACGGGATCATCATGCTGAATGTCCGCATTACGCCGCCGCCGCCGGGCACAGACTTCCCTCCGGGCATCATGTCTTCCTATATTTTCAACCTGAAGCCGGGCGATAAAGTGACGATTTCCGGTCCCTATGGCGAATTCTTCGCCAAAGATACGGAACGGGAGATGTGCTTCATCGGCGGCGGTGCGGGCATGGCGCCCATGCGCTCGCATATTTTCGATCAGTTCCGCCGGCTCAAGACCAAACGCAAAGCAACCTTCTGGTACGGTGCGCGCAGTCTCCGTGAAATGTTCTATGTGGAAGACTTTGATTCCATTGCGGCTGAAAATGAAAATTTCACCTGGTATACCGCGCTGTCCGAGCCACAGCCCGAAGACAACTGGAACGGTCTGACCGGGTTTATTCATCAGGTTCTTTTTGATGAATACCTTTCCTCCCACCCCGAGCCTGAAGAGATCGAATACTATCTTTGCGGACCGCCGATGATGCTGGATGCCTGCAGAAAAATGCTTGCCAGCCTGGGCGTGCCCGATGAAATGATCATGTATGACGATTTCGGTTGATCCGGTGCGGAATCTGCCCTCCAGCACTTTACGCCCGTGGATTGCTGCGACCGCTGTTCTTTTATTGCTGCTCCCCGGTTGCGGTGGAACACCGAAGCAGATCCGCCTGCACGGCGAGGCGCTGGGTACCTTCTACGCCATCACCGTGGCGGATCCTCCGGCGAATCTCTCCGAATCGGATGTCCGCAAACTGGCAGACAATACATTGGATCGCATCAATGTACTCATGTCCACCTACCGTGAAGATTCCGAGCTGAGCCGTTTCAACCGCCACGAGGATACGAGCCCCTTTCTTTTAAGCCCGGAGACCTATGCCGTTTTTTCCATTGCCGGAGAGATATCCGAAAAAAGCGGCGGTGCCTTTGATATCACAGTGGGTCCTCTTGTGAACGCCTGGGGCTTCGGGCCTGATCCGCTGCGTGATCCGCCCACGGAAGAACAGATCCGGGAGCTGCTGAGCCATCAGGGCTATGAAAAGCTGCGATTCCTGGAAAACTACTATGTCGCCAAAGAAGATCCGAAAATTTATTGCGATCTTTCTGCTGTTGCCAAGGGCTATGCGGTCGATGCCATAGCCGAGGCTTTTGAAGCGGCAGGATTATCCCGTTATATGATTGAAGTGGGCGGTGAGCTGCGGGTGGCGGGAAAAAACGACAAAGGACAGCGCTGGGGTCTGGGTATTGAAAAACCGCTGGTCGGCAGAAGAGAGCTGGAAACGGTTGTCTTTCTCGAAAAAGAGAGCCTTGCCACTTCCGGGGATTACAGGAACAGCTATGAACTGGGCGGAAAGCGAATATCCCATACCATTGATCCGGCAACGGGTCATCCGGTGCAGCATGCCCTGGCTTCCGTGTCGGTGATACATCCCTCATGCGCCTATGCCGATGGCTATGCCACAGCACTGATGGTACTCGGTCCCGAAAAGGGACTGGCTCTGGCGGAAAAAGAAAAGCTGGCGGTAATGATGCTCGTGCATGATGAGAAGGAAGGCGGCTTTCAGCGAATTACCACCCCGGCATTCGATGCTTACCTGACGGGGGAATAAAGGTTATTCTGCTGTACCGCTTTCTTTGAGGCAGAATCGGGCCAGCGCCAGAGCGCCCCGCTTTCCGTGAAGCCCCGCTTCCAGCGTCGGGCCCACGCAGCTGGGGCAGCCTTCCCGGCAGCCGCAATCTGAAAGCAGCGCGATGACAGCCCGGATCAGTGCCGCCTGATGATGAAACAGTTTTTCGCTGTAGCCCACCCCACCCGGATACCGTTCGTAGAGAAAAACGGAAGGCCGCTGCGATTCCGGCGCTTTGAGCCGTGCTGTCGCCAGTATGTCCTGCGGATCGCAGAGAATGGAGACCGGTGCCACCTGGCGCAGTGCATTGGCGAGGGAATGGAGCGCTTCGCCCAGCGCCTCCTGTCCGAGCTGCAGCATTGACGCAATTTCTTCGGGAAATTCAATCCAGAAGCCGGTGGTGTGCATGGTCTGCTCGGGCAGGTGGATCTCGCCCCAGCCGACATTTTCATGGGTGCCGAATTTAATCTTTTTGAAGATGGTGGGCAGCCAGGTCACACTGACTTCACCACGGCAGACATTGGCTTCCAGCAGTCCGCTTTCCTCAAAACGCTCAATGACACGCAGGTCCACCTTCTGCTCCGCATCGGTATAGTAGTCCACTTCCACGGGACGTGCATAGGCCTTACGGTCTTCGAGATCCAGACGCTCAATGGTATACTGGCGGGTCTCGTGCAGGTAGATGGCATGCTCATATACTTCGACCGGCGCATTGAAATAATCCACTTCACCGATGACTCTGCCGTTGTCGGTCGTGTCCAGAATCACCACATTGCCCGGTGCAGCCGTACGCAGGCTGATATCCGAGGCAGGATAACTTTCCGCGCTCCAGTGCCAGCGGTTTTTTGCTTTGCGCAAAACCCGGTGCTGTGCCAGAAAATCCAGGAGCTCCGCGGTACTGGCGGCATCCAGTCCGAAGGTATCCCCTTCTGTGAAGGGCAGCTCGAAAGCGGCACATTTCAGATGGCTTGACAATACAAAAAGATTGTTCGCATCGATGGTGGCATTTTCAGGGGTCTGATCAAAAAAGTAGTCAGGGTGGTTGATGATATACTGGTCGAGGGGCGCACTGGACGCAACCAGCACAATGAGTGCCGTGGTGCTGCGCCTGCCTGCCCGGCCCGCCTGCTGCCAGGTACGGGAGATGCCGCCTGCATAGCCGCACATAATGCACACATCGAGTGAGCCGATATCGATGCCCAGTTCCAGCGCATTGGTGCTGACCACCGCCATCACTTCGCCGTTGCGCAGGCCCTGCTCGATTTCACGCCGCTCCGTGGGCAGGTAGCCGCCCCGGTAACCGCGCACTTTATCCGCATCGCCGCCCCGCCGTGCCACCGCTTCTTTCAGGTAGGTGGTGAGAATTTCCACGCGCAGCCGGCTTCGCGCAAAGACAATGGACTGCACTCCTTTGAAGAGCAGCGATGAGGCGAGGCGTCCTGCCTGTTTCACGCTGGACGCACGGATTCCCAGCTCCCGGTTGACTACGGGCGGGTTATAGAAAAGGAAATGCTTTTCTCCGGCAGGGGCGCCATTGTTATCGATCAGCCGGACCGGCGCCTCGATCAGTCTTTCCGCCAGTTCCTTCGGATTGGCGATGGTAGCGCTGCAGCAGATGAATTGGGGCTTTGCGCCGTAAAATTCGCAAAGCCGTTTCAGCCGCCGGATCACATTGGTCAGATGACTGCCGAATACGCCCCGGTACTGGTGAATTTCATCGATAACCACATATTTCAGGTTTTCGAAAAGGCGTACCCAGATGGTGTGATGCGGGAGGATTCCGGCATGAAGCATATCGGGGTTGGTCACAATCACATGCCCGGCATTGCGCACCGCTTTCCGTGCCGAGGAGGGAGTGTCTCCGTCAAAGGTGTAGGCGCCGATTTTCACACCGAGCGTTTCAATCGTTTCCGTCAGTTCCGTGACCTGATCCTGGCTCAGTGCTTTGGTCGGAAAAAGGTAAAGTGCCCTGCTCTCCTGATGGCGAAGGATCTGATTGAGGACAGGCAGGTTGTAGCACAAGGTTTTGCCCGAAGCGGTCGGCGTGACAACGCACACGTTTTCTCCGGCTTCGATAGCGGAAAAGGCTTCCGCCTGATGGCTGTACAGCCGGGCAATACCCCGTTTTCTGAATCCGTCAATCAGCTCCGGATGCACCGTCTCCGGAAAGTCGCTGTATTGCGCCGGCCGTTCAGAAAAGCTGCGCCAGGCGGTCAAATTCGCACAAAAATGTTCGTCCGTTTTTAAGGCGTCTACAATCTGGGACACATTCATGGAAATTCTTTCTGAGCTGGTCATAAAAGACGCACAAGGCCGCTGCGCTCCGCACACCACAGCGTACCTGTCTATTGTACAGATTTCGGCAGGTCGGTCAACAATCGGAAGGCAAAGAAATAATATAAGGGATGAAACCTTGTCCGGGATTTCTGTGTCTAACGTCGGCAGTCAGTATTTGTCGGCTGCCGAAGATTCTCTTGTAAAGGCCCGGCGAGCGCCCGGCTATTGATAAGTAGGCTTTGTGGTACTGCGGAAAGGTGCTTTTTGCCAGTACGAACCAGTTAACGTTAACTTTAGGATGGAGAAAATGAAATGACCTGTAAATTAATGCGATTCCGCCCGCTCTTTTCAGCAATCCTTTGTCTGGCTTTGTGCAGCGTTTTTGTTTTTACGGCGCAGGCAGCGTCTATTTCCGAGCTGCTGGGCTTTTTGCCTGAAGGCTGCCAATTTGCGGTGGCACTGCCCAATATTGAGAGCGTTGAAAAAGAAGCGGCACCGCTGCTGCAGCTGCCTTTTGCATCTGAAGCGGATGCCTTTGCGGCGGCACTGGGCGGCGACACTTTCTCGGAAGGGCTTGAGAAATGTGGCATCAATATTAAGGCGCCTGCCGTCCTGTTCACCCGTTTTGACTCGCCCCGGGACGTTGTGTTCGGCGGTATTCTTCAGGTGAAAGATGCAGCCGCCGCCAGTTCCGCTGTGGCGGGGCTCGTTGCCGGTTCATCGGAAGAGGTGGACCTCCGGGGAGACCTCAAGGCGAGCTATGTGGACTCCAGTCATGTGGGTTATTTCATGAACGGGGATAAACTCTTTATTGCTTCGTCCCTTTCCATGCTGAACCACTTTGCCGACCGCATTCAAGCGCCTCAGGCAATCCGCTACAATCCCGGCAACCGGGAGGAAGTAGTGGCTTTCACGCGTATCGATCTGCTGGACAAGAGCGGACTCCTTGATTCCGTTCCGCAGCTGGCGAAGGTTAAGCCTATTGTTGACACGCTCCGTCCTTTCTCCGATGAACTGATTCTTGCCATAGGCGAAGTGGCGGGCCAAGCCTATCTCCGTGCCGCCGCCCATGATTCGAGCAATGCACCCGTGCCTTCACCCGGGGCGTTGGGACTGCATGGCTTCATGAATCCCGAGGCGCCGCTGGTCGCGAATCTCCGCCTGACACCGGAGCTGATCAATGCGCTCAGCATGGCGATGGTTGCAGAGCCTGCCACCCGTCAGGTGGGCGGTTATATCCGTGTTGCCGCCGGACTGCTGGGGGACGAGCTTGCGCTGAGTTTCAACAGCCTGAAGGATGGGGATGTTCCCGATGCACTGATTGCCGCCAAGGTGAAACAGGCTTCGACCGTGCCGAACCTGCTGAAGCTGATTGCGAAAATCGATGCCCCTGCCTATCAGCTTGCCGACAATGACGTGTATGTGGTTGAGAAAGTGGCGGACGGTACGGATCTGCATA
Source organism: Candidatus Hydrogenedentes bacterium ADurb.Bin170 (assembly GCA_002070275.1). Classification (GTDB taxonomy): domain Bacteria; phylum Hydrogenedentota; class Hydrogenedentia; order Hydrogenedentales; family CAITNO01; genus JAAYJV01. The sequence goes on along the minus strand of MWCY01000053.1, from coordinate 474 downwards.
TTGCCGTCGCCGGTGACACCCTGGTGGTGACCCCCGGTAAAGAGGAGCTGAAAACGTCGGTGGATGCCTTCAATCAGACTTCCGGCACCTCGGGCGTGGACAGCGGTATCGTGAATCAGGGCGTCTTCGGCTTTATTTCGCTGGACGGAGCAAAGGCCGCAAAAGTACTTCCTCCGAATCTTCTGCCCGCCAATCTGGATCTTTCCAAAATCAGCCTGGCGCTGACGCTGGGCATCGATGGCGAATGGCGCGAGATGGTGCTGAGTTCTCCAAAGGGCTTTGCCGGGTTCGCCTCCCTGCTGGAAGATCTGATCTGACCTGATCCTGTTTTGCTTCAGCCGCCATTCCGCACCGGGATGGCGGCTTTTTTAGTGCAGGCGTTCATCTCTGAAGCGGGACAGAAAGGGCTCAGCCGCCGCTGCTTTCTTTGATGGCGCGGACTTTGAGTTCCCGTTTCAGGATTTTGCCGGTGGG
>MWCY01000052.1 GCA_002070275.1 Candidatus Hydrogenedentes bacterium ADurb.Bin170 | reverse complement strand
CCTCGCCTGCCCGGGTCGTTTCCGGGTCGGGAGATGCATTGTCCAGATTCATTCCGTCAAAACGGGTTGCCGTCACCGCGCCACTTTCATCAGCCGGAACGGAAACCGCCATTGAAAGAATAATCCCTGCTACGATGATACAAAATCTCATCTTGTCTGTATGCATGCTGTTTTTCCTTTATGCGCTTTGGCAGCTTTTTGCCAGCCCCTCCCGATGCGCTCCCCCGTACAGTGAACACTAACATTGCCGGGCACTCTTTCATTTCCTCACTGTTACGGACTATCATAAACAGAGGAACCACGAAGGGACACGAATAGACACGAATTAATATTTAAGAAAGAAGTATTTCAGATTGTGGGCTGTACCATGGAAGTGTTGAATACGCTGGGGCACGGACTGCTGGAAAAGCCATAAGAAAATGCGCTGGCTGTTGAGGCTTAGGAAGATTTATGAGTTTCAGATTCAGCGCATGGTTTTGCGAGACGTTTAAAAAGGATGAACAATGATTACCGGTGACGAGAACGATGTTTCGGAAATTGTAATTTACCAAAGTGAAGACGGCGAGATCAGTCTGGATGTTGTTCTGGAGGATGAAACGGTCTGGTTAAGCCAGGAGCAAATGGGGAAGCTTTTTGGAAAAGATAAAAGGACGATATCTGAGCATATCCAGTCGATATTTTCCGAAGGAGAACTGGACGAATCAGGGGTGGTCCGGAATTTCCGGACAGCCACTCGGCACGGAGCAATGCCAGACAGAAAGCAGACGCATTCGGTGCGATTTTATAACCTTGATGTAATTATTTCAGTTGGTTATCGGGTTAGATCTTTGCAAGGTACCCGTTTTCGAATTTGGGCGACTCGGCGGTTGCGGGAATACATCGTTAAAGGCTTTGCTTTGAATGATGATCGTTTTAAGAGCGGCCATTCGATGAACTACTTTGAACAGCTTCAGGAACGAATCCGAGCCATTCGTCTCTCAGAGCGTTTTTTTTATCAGAAAATAAAAGATATTTATACGACAAGTATTGACTATGACCCAAAGGATGAAAAGACACTTACTTTTTTCAAGACGGTGCAGAATAAATTGCTTTGGGCAATTAGTGAACAGACGGCGGCTGAACTTGTTTACCGACGGACCAATGCAGCATTGCCACTTATGGGGATGCAATCGTTTGATAAGAACACTTCAGTCGGGATAACAAAGAAAGATGTAAGTATTGCGAAAAATTATCTTGACGAAGAAGAGATGAAACTTCTTGGACTTTTAGTAGAGCAATACCTTGCATTTGCGGAGACTATGGCCCAACAACACCGACCGATGACTATGAGCGACTGGATTGATCGTCTTGACGCAATAATAAGTTTAAATGGACGAGAACTGTTAACGCATGCTGGCAGAATCAGCCATGAGATGGCTGTTGAAAAATCTAGTATAGAATACAAAAAATATCAAGAATTGAAAAGAACAGTCGAGCGTGAAGAGAGTATAAAAGAATTGGAGTCTGACTTAAATCGTTTGGAATTTCACAAAAAGCCTGATGATGCGTAGCCGCTGCGATACGAAATATATCGCCCGCATATGATTCTTATTCAAAGTAGAGTGGTAGTCCGGAAATTCCGGACAGCCACTTTTCTTGATTTTCTTAGTTATAAAATAAGAGATTGTGAAATATGAAAGTTTGCAGCCACTGGAAGCTGGCCCTGCTTTGCCTCCGTTACACGAGAGGCTTGCTTCCCGTATCGAGGTGGGCGATAGTATGTTCCCAGCCTTTTCTTCTGAAGACAAGAAAGCTGAGGAGGAGGCGGAGGATATGGCTGAGGAGGATGGCGGACCAGATCACTTCCGGGGTGAGTCTGTTAAGGCTGAGGAAGATCTGGCAGAAGCCGAGGAGCGTTACGATCTGAGTGACAAAAGCAATGAGCATGGGGGGGCGTGTTGCTCCCGCGCCCTGCAGGCCGCCTGTGAGCGCCTGAGCGATGCCGAGTACAATGCCTGACACGCTGAGATAGCGGAGCAGCGTCACAGCATAGTCATAGACGAGACCGTCGGTCACATTAAAAAGAGAGAGCAGCGTACCCGGAATGCTGATATACAGAATACCCACCAGCGCCGCCCAGAATCCGGCAAGCGCTCCGGCGATAAGCACGCCTTCCTTGCCCCGTTTGGGATTTCCCGCACCGATGTTCTGCCCGATCATAGTGCCGGATGCGCCGCGCAGTCCGAAACTGATCCAGGACACAAGCGAAAAAAGCTGGGTGTAACAGATGATATACGCCGCCTGTGCCGCCGCGCTGTATTCGAGCAGGCTGATATACCACAGGAGCATGACGCCGCCGATATTGAGGAGTACGCCCTGCAAGCCGGAAGGGATGCCGATCCGCATCATGGTAATCAGAAGCCGCATATCGGGCATGAGCCGGTGCCGCTCGGGCGGCTGAATAATGGTGCGGCGTTTATAGATAAGCCGGATGCCCAGCAGTCCGCTCACCATCGGGGCGAGTACCGTTCCGAAAGCGGCGCCGCGTATGCCCAGAGGCGTGAAAATGCCGAGCCCTGTAATGAGCACCGTGCTGATGACAATGTTCAATACCGTGGTGAGCACCCCGAGTTTGAGGGGGAGCTTCGGGTCGCCCGACGCGTGAAATGCGCCTGTGAGCAGAAACATCAGAAAGAGCGGAGTGCCGCAAACAAAGAGGACCCGCAGATAGGGGAGACAATGCAAAGCGACCTCAGGCGGCACATTCATCAGCCGCAGCAGTCCGGGTGCCAAAAGGTAGCCGACCGGTCCGAAGATAAAAGTGAGGGCAACAAAGGACGCCATGAAAGCAGTATAAAAGACCCGGCTCAGCCGTTCGCGGTCCTGTCGCCCTGCATTGCGTGAAATCAGCACATTCATTCCGTGGAATACAGAAGTGATAAACACGACGAGAACAAGAAAAACCTGCCATGCCACACCGATGGCGGCATTGGCGGCGTTATTGTCCGATACGATGAAGTGCCCCACCAGAATATGATCGACAATGCCATGCGTGCCATTGACGAGATTGAGGCAGACCAGCGGCCAGGCGAGTTTCCAGACAGACCGGAGCCTGCTGCCGCTGATTATTTCCAGGTCAAAAGATTTCAAAAGTGCGAGGGTCTTTCCGGTTGGAGGGGGATCGATGTATATGCAATAAGCCTGCTGCCGTCTGTCTGAGACCTGTCCGGGTGCGGCTGTCCGCAACTGAAAAAATGTCCCGCTCTGCCTTACTATGATAAAATGCAACGATAGCTTGAATCAATGCAACCCGAAGAAAGTGGATCAATGAAAGTTGGACTGATAGGATTTGCGCGTTCCGGAAAAACCACCGTTTTCAATGCGATCACCGGTGCCCGGGCGGAAGTGGGTGCCTACGGAAGCCGTGATGCGAATATAGCCGTGATCAAAGTGCCCGATGCGCGGGTGGATGCTCTTGCGGAAATCTATAAACCAAAAAAGAAAACTTATGCGGAAATTGAGTTTGTCGATATTGCGCCTGCCGAAGGGAGCGATCAGGATCGTGCGCTGGATTCCGCAGCACTGACCCTTCTGAAAAATGCCGATGCCCTCGCTCATGTTGTCCGCGCGTTCAAAAACGATAATGTTATGCATCCCAGAGATACCGTGAATCCTGTCCGTGACGTGCAGTCTCTGGAAGAAGAACTGCAGCTCATCGACCTGATTGTTCTGGAAAAACGTGTGGAGCGTCTTGAAAAAGAGCACCGCAAAGATCAGGAATATGAGCTGATGGTTCGGTGTAAAGCCCATCTTGAATCGGGCAAGCCGCTGCGCACGCTTGATTTCAGTGCCCAGGATGCGCTGTTGCTGCGGAGCTATTCACTGCTGTCGCAGAAGCCCATGATGCTTTTGTGTAACAGCGGCGATGACGGGTTGGGCGATGCGGATCCGGGCGGGCTTTCGGAAATAGCCTCCGCGCTCGGTCTTGATCTGATCAGTTTTTGCGGTGCACTGGAGATGGAAGTCAATGGACTTCCTGAAGAGGAGCGGGCTGCTTTTCGTGAAGAGCTGGGCATGGGCGAGGAATCCCGCACCCGCTTCATTCAGTTCGCTTACAGCATGCTCGGGCTGATCAGTTTTCTTACGGCAGGGGAGCCCGAAGTGCGTGCCTGGACCATTCGCAAGGGTGATCATGCCGTGGATGCCGCCGGTGTGATTCATTCGGACATCAAACGCGGTTTTATCCGTGCAGAAACAGTTGCCTATGCGGATTTCATGGAAGCGGGCTCCATGGCAAAGGCAAAGGAAAAAGGCAAAGTACGGCTGGAAGGCAAGGATTATATCGTACAGGACGGCGATATGATGCTTTTCCGCTTCAATGTCTAGCGTCTGAAAGAGAGGTGCGGTGCCGTTCCTCCGATCTGCTCCCACCGGTCGCAGTTCCGGTCGAAAGGTGTTCCGTTTTCCTCTTTCATCACCCAGCAGCCTGCCTTCGCATCCAGATCGTATTCCAGTGTGGTGCCGCCGGGTCGTGCAAACCGCCCGCTCAGCGCAGCTTCCTCCGGGTTGGCTTCCTGTATCCGGGCAAGGAGCGCATCCGCTGAAAGGTCTGCTTCATGAAAGAGTGCCAGCAGGCAGACCTGATCCTGATTTTCATAAAGGGCAATCACAAGGGGCTGTGTTATCGGCGCCCGAAAAATGCGCCAGCCTCCGGCAGCGGCTTCCGGCGTCCAGCCTTCCGGCACATGGGCAGTTCCCCTGATACAGGCGAAATCTGTATAAACGCCTGTGGCGTTCCAGCTTCTCCGTTTTCCTGCTCCATTCAGATGGATACAGCCGTCCAGATAGCGCTGTCCGTCTTCCAGCATCAGCGTGATCGGCATGGCAACGACAAGCGAGCGCAGTCCGCGGTTGAATCCGCCTGCTGTGAGAAGCCATCCCGGTCCGGCACTGTAAATTTCCGGGCAGCCGGAAGCACCGTGGGAAAAGCGGACGAAATAAGGTTCTTTTTTTTCCAGTGCCCATTGCCGCAGCGCTTCAGGCAGGCGGTAGGGCAGGAGGGAAGCAATGAGGCTCCAGTCGCTGTAGTTGCGTGCCCAGGGAATCACCCGGGGATCATCCGGCTCGACTCCTGTCCAGGCATAGAAGAAAGCAGTATGCGGATCGCTGTCGAGTTCCTGTGTATCGGCACGTCGGTACTGGCGCCGGAAGGGAGGAAAGCGTCGCAGCTGCAGGCTGCCGAGTGCATAGGTAAGATTCTGCCGGTCGAGGATGAGCCGTGCCTTCTGCCGGACAGCCGGTGATGCGGCAAATCCCTCCAGATTCAGCAGGGCATGGATGGTGTAGCCTGAATAGGGACGTGAATTGAACTCGTAAATGCCTTCCGTAAGGACAGCCTCCAGAAAACCGAGGAGCCAGCTTTCCAGTCCGTTCCGGGCATTATCCCAGCGCGGGTCCGCCTGTTCCGCTTCGGTTCCGTTCAGGTGCAGCCACTGATTTTTCAGGTACCGGCTGCTTTCCGCAAGAAGGATATGGTTTTCCGTTTCCGTGATCAGTCTGCAGGTGCCCGGTACTGTGGTTTTGGGTTTTCCTCCCGACTCCGTCAGGAGCACGTCCAGCAGATGTGCTTTCGTTTCGGGATAAAGCCGTTCCGGCTGATCACCGAAAAGATAGAGCAAGGTCGTCCAGGCTGCAAGAGAAAAATCATAATCCCCTTTGCGCAAAAGCCAGGAAGAGCCCACGCCCGCATGAGGCCGCCGCTCCCGCAGCAGCGCATTGATCCGCTCTGTGTCCTTGCCTGAGGCAAGCCAGGCAAGAAAGTTTTTTGGAGAAAATGTCCTTTCGGTTGCCTCTTCAGGCCGCACCTGGGCTGTGACGATGTCCAGAAGCTGCAGCCCTACAGGCGGAAGGGGGGAAGGGGGCATTGAACCATTCATTTCAGTATCAGGTTCAGGCATAATCTCGCCCGGTTCCATGGTATGCATGCGGAATCTGCCCGATCCGCCAAAGATGTGGATGCCCGGCAGGATCAGCGCCACCGGAATGGCGCCCGGCACGGTCAGCAGCACTGTAATAAAGAGGAGTGTTCTTTTCGGAATTTTTCTTGTCTTCACAGACGGATTCCTTGGTTTCAGAAGGTTAGAGAAAACGGGCTTCTTTCGGATTGATCCACTGAAAGAGGCTGCAGTTCACTTTACGGAGCAGCAGATCCAGTCTGACCAGTGGCAGGCCCAGCACATTCTGGTAGCACCCGTCGTAGCCCGCTACCAGCAGGCTGCCCGGCCCGTCCACGGTGTAGGCGCCCGCCCGATCCAGAGGCCGCACGATCTCCACAAAACAGTCGATTTCCGCTTCGCTCAGTTCTCTGAAGCGTACGCCTGTCGTTTCCGAATCGGTAATGAGCTGCTCCGATGCCCGATGATACACAGCAAGTCCGGTCACCACCTGATGCGTGTTGCCTGAAAGGCGGCGCAGCATAGAGCGCGCCTCGTCCAGGTCGGCGGGCTTGGACAATACTGCGCCGTTGAGAAAAACGAGGGTGTCGGCGCTGATAATGAGGTCGTGGCAGGGATGGGCTTCGGCTGCCGCTCTGCATTTACGCTCCGCATTGCCGATGACGATGGATTCAGGGGATTCACCCTCGTCGATTTCTTCAGCCTGTGCCGCCCAGATGTCGAAAGAAGCACCGAGCGCCTTCAGCAGTGCTTTGCGCCGCGGCGATGCGGAAGCAAGCAGCACCGATAGTCCATTTCTTGTTTTCATAGAATACCTGTGAGCACCAGAGGGTGTCATTGATTTAATCTGAGATTTTTGGCATAATTTTATACAGACATCAAACCAGCCCGGTCGGGAAGGTCCCGGGTCAGGCTGTACTGTTCCAGACAACTTCAAGGAGTTTCAAAGCATGAAACATGTAAAACAAGTGACCCAGCCCCGCAAAGCCATGTCCACGACTGACATCCTTACGCTGGTCGGCTCCATTTTGAGTGGTGTCGGCACCATCCTGATCACTGTGGCGCAGTCTGTCGGCGGGAGCAAATCCGTCGGCTGAGTCTTTTTCGCCCTGCGACATTTTTCGGATCCGCCCGGCATGCGGTATCCGTTTCTGAAAAGCTGCCGTCCTGCTGTAAAAAAACAGAGGGGCGGTGGCTTTTTCATATCTGCTCCTGTACAGGGGGGCAGAACTCGGGGCTCAGGGGCGTGTGAAGTAAAACAATGCACCCGCAAGACTCAGCCCGACCAGCACAATGGCTGCCCGCAGTGTCCAGAGGATGGCAGGGCGCATGGCAGCTCCGGCATCTTCCGGCACCGCCGCCGCTTCAGCAGCCGCCGGAGCATCCGAAACAGGCCGCAGTCTTTTTTCCAGATTCTCCGCCATGGATTTTGCCCGCTCTGCCAGTTGAATATCCTTTTCTTTGACCGGACTCCATCCTGATGCGGTTTCCAAAATGGTGTAACCCATGCTTTTCCAGGTCTTTGCCAGACGTTCCCGCCGCATGGCAGGCGCTTCATAGCTGACGGCGGCACGTCTCATGGAAGTGCGCACCACTTCATGAGTCCGCCAGGGGATATCGGGCACAAATTCCACTTCCTGAGTGGGCTTGATTTCCTGATTACGGTCGGTGACCCATTGCCCGCCAACCTGCATGGCTGCATAAAACGGAGCAGCTCCGCTCAGGGTTACTGAAAAGGTCGGAATCTCCGCCGGTACCGTTCCTGTGAAGAGCGCATCGGTCTGGCTTACTGCGGAAAGGACAAACAATAACATCATCATACAATATGAATCCCTGGTGTTTTTCCATCGGATGCACCACTGCCTTTAGTATACCCGAAATTGAACGGAATGTTCTTCAACAGGTATCATGTTATTGAAATAAAAAGTGCAAACGCTCAGGCGGAGCAGTTTTACCGGCGTGGGACGGGGGCGGGTTTCCCGGTTTCCGGGTACGCTGAAGCAAAACAGGAAAGAACACAGCAGAAAGGCATGTGCCATGAAAAAAAATATTTATCAGAAGATCTGGGAAGCCCATCTGGTGTGCGAGCCGGAAGGGGAGGACGCCATCCTCTACATTGACCGGCATTATATCCATGAGGTGACATCGCCTCAGGCATTTGAAGGGCTGAGACTGTCCGATCGCAAAGTCCGCCGGCCCGACCTGACCTATGCGACGATGGATCACAATATCCCCACCACAGACCGGTCGCTTCCTATTGCCGACATTCTGAGTCGCGCCCAGGTGGAAACGCTGAAGAAAAACTGCGCCCAGTTCAATATTGAATGCTTCGATATGTTTGATCCGCGCAACGGTATTGTCCATGTGGTCGGACCGGAACTGGGCCTGACCCAGCCCGGTATGACCATTGTCTGCGGCGATTCCCATACGTCCACCCATGGCGCTTTCGGCGCACTGGCACACGGTATCGGCACAAGCGAAGTGGAGCATGTGCTTGCCACGCAGACCCTTCGCCAGAAGGCGTCGAAAACCATGGAAGTGCGTATCAACGGAACCTTGCCGCCCGGCATTACCTCCAAAGACATTGTCCTTGCCATCATCGGCAAAATAGGTACTTCCGGCGGCACCGGCTATGTGATTGAATATACGGGTGAGGCAATCCGCAATCTCAGCATGGAAGCGCGTATGACCATCTGCAATATGAGCATTGAAGCAGGGGCGCGCGCCGGCCTGATCTCCCCGGATGACACCACGATCGCTTTCCTGAAAGGTCGGGCGATGCTCCCGAAAGACCGCAGTTTTGAAGCGCTTGCGGAAGAATGGAAGCAGTGGGCGTCCGATCCCGGATGCAGCTATGACACGCTGGTAGAACTGAATGCGGAAGATATTGAGCCGCAGGTATCCTGGGGCACGTCGCCGGAAATGGTGGGGGGCATCTCCGGCACAACGCCTGTGCTGGCGGATGTTGCCGATGTGAACAAAAGGCATGCCTACGGAAAGGCGCTCGAATACATGGGACTGGAAGAGGGCATGCCCCTTCAGTCCATCGCCATCGACACTGTTTTCATCGGGTCGTGTACCAACGGACGCATTGAAGATCTGCGCGAAGCGGCTAAAGTGCTGCGCGGTTATAAAAAGGCAGACTCCGTACAGCGGGCGCTGATTGTGCCCGGCTCGCAGGCGGTAAAGCGGCAGGCGGAAGAAGAAGGACTTGACCGGGTTTTCCGGGACGCCGGCTTTGAATGGCGCGAGTCCGGCTGTTCCATGTGCCTTGCCATGAATGATGATAAACTGGCGCCGGGCGAACGCTGCGCTTCCACCTCCAACCGGAATTTCGAGGGTCGCCAGGGCAAGGGCGGCAGAACTCATCTTGTCAGTCCCGCCATGGCGGCAGCGGCTGCCGTCAAAGGCGTCTTTACCGATATACGCAACTGGAAATATCAGGATTAACCCGAACATGCCCGGAACCGTTTTTCCGGTAAGGAAACCATGCGGATCCCAGGAAGGAATACATCATGAACCCTTTCACCATTCATAAGGGACTTGTGGCGCCTCTCGATGCCATGCACGTCGACACCGATCAGATCATCCCCAAGCAGTTCCTCAAACGGATCGAGCGGACGGGCTACGAGGATGTTCTCTTTTTCGACTGGCGTTATCTTGACGACGGAAAAACGCCCAATCCCGAGTTCGAGATGAACGCACCCCGCTATCAGGGTGCCAGCATCCTGCTTGCCCGGGACAACTTCGGCTGCGGCTCTTCCAGAGAGCATGCCCCCTGGGCGCTCTTCGATTACGGAATCCGCTCCATTATTGCGCCTTCTTTCGCAGATATCTTTTTCAACAACTGCTTCAATAACGGCATGCTGCCCATCCGCCTGTCCGCAGATCTGGTGGAGGAGCTGTTTCAGCAGACCCGTGCCGCCGAAGGGTATTCCCTCGAAATTAATCTGCCGGGGCAGAAAATTATCCGCCCCGACGGCTCGGCGATTTCCTTTGAAATTACGCCCTTCCTCAAGCAGCGCCTGCTCAATGGATGGGACCAGATCGGGCTGACCCTGCGCTATGAGGATGCGATTACGGCGTACGAAGAGAAACGTGCCGCTGCGCGCAACGCCTGATCCGGATGCTGCAGGAAAGGAACGATCATGCCGGTCTATACCTATCAGGTGATTAATGAAGACGGGAGTGAAGGCGAGATTTTCGAAACAATCCACGGAATGAACGACCCGCCTCTTACCGTGCATCCGTCCACCGGGCAGCCTGTCCGCCGTATTTATACGGCACCGCATATTGCCGGGTGGAGCAACTCCCGTAAAGCGAAAGAGCTGACCAGCGATGCGAATCTGGAGAAGCATGGCTTTACCAAATATGTGCGTAACGGAAAAGGTCATTATGAGAAACGTACGGGCAAAGGTCCTGATCACCTTCAGCCCTGATCTTTTGATTTGTAGTATGGAATACAAATAAAAATCAAAAGAGCCAATGCGTGAAATAAGGAAGAACAGATGCGGGCTGGCACGGAAGTGCGCTTTAGTATCCGAAACTAATTTCACATTTAATAGTTGAATCCTTAAAAAGAGGCGCAGGCAACTCTTTATCTGCCCTGGGACAGTATACTTCAGGTGCGCGCCCCCCCTGATTTCAGCAAAAAAAATACTTTGAAAAAAGTACAAAGAAGTCTTGAATTTGAAATCCCTTTGGTATATACTTAAGTTGTTGCTGATGGGCTGAAACAAAATGACGTTTGAATTGTAACGTTATTGAGCAGCAACGCTTTTAAAAGTTGAATCTTATTTACTGAGGTAAAAAACCTATGCCCTCGGGCATTTTTCAGGGGTCGATTTTCCTCTGCAACGCTCTGTTCCCCTCAGAGCCAAAACACCTCACCGGAGATGCCGGTCCCCCCCCTCCCGGCATCTCCCCCTTTAAAAATTAATCAGAAGGTTTTCCTCTGCAACGCTCTGTTCCCCTCAGAGCCAAAACACCTCACCGGAGATGCCGGCCCCCCCTCCCGGCATCTCCCCCTTTAAAAATTAATCAGAAGGTTTTCCTCTGCAACGCTCTGTTCCCCTCAGAGCCAAAACACCTCACCGGAGATGTCGGGCCGCCCCCTCCCGGCATCTCCCCCTTTTTTTATCAACCGGAAGATACTTCCGGTTTTTTTATGCCTGCTTTCCTGAGAAAAATATTTTAACGTGCAGGGAAGTGGTGTTTTACACAAGGGCTGGTTTATTATGACGGGACACCCTGGAGGCATTTGTATGATAAAACGGATTGAGTTGCGCGGTTGTGAAGCCGGAAAAGAAGAAGCAGTCGATGTGGTTGTGCGCGATGACGGTAAAGTGGAGAGTGTCACTCCGGCAGGCAGGCATGCCCCCGACTTCGGCAGCGAAGCGCATGTGCTGGGGCCGACCCTGTTTGATATGCAGGTGAATGGGGCGCTGGGAGTTGATCTGCAGGACCCGGCACTGACGGAAGAACGCTTTCGCTTTCTCAATACTGTGATGCAATGCGTCGGTGTGGAACGATGGATGCCGACGCTGATCACCGATTCGATTGATGCGCTGGAAGAAAAATGCCATCGTCTGGCGCAGTGGATGGAGGATCCGGAAATCGCATCCCACATTCCCGGCATTCATCTGGAAGGGCCTTTTATCTCTCCGGCCGACGGACCGCGCGGGGCCCATCCTGCCCGGCATGTGCAGCGGCCCGATATAAAGATTTTTGACCGGCTGCAGCGTGCGGCGAAAAGAAAGATACGCATGATTACGCTGGCACCCGAGCAGCCGGGGGCACTGCAGCTGATCCGTCATCTCAGCCAGAGTGTGATGCTGGTGTCGCTGGGTCATCATGCCGCTAATGAAAAGGCGATTTTTGATGCTGTCGAAGCCGGTGCGGCAATGTGCACCCATCTGGGCAACGGGATGTCGCCTATGATACACAGACATTATAATCCTCTCTGGCTGCAGATGATTCACGACGATCTTGCCGCATCGGTCATTGCGGATCTGGAACATCTGCCGATATCTATGCTGGAAGCAATACTGCGCTGTAAAGGCGAGGGGTCGATCGTGCTGGTTTCGGACAGTGTTTTTCTTGCCGGGATGAAGCCGGGCAAGTACAGGCTTTTTGATGCCGATGTTGAGATGAAAGAAAGCGGCAGGATCTGTCTGAGCGGAACAGATCTGCTTGCAGGGAGCAGCCTCTTTCTTCCGCAGGCTGTGGCGTATATGGCGACCTTTACCAGCATGTCGCTGGAAGATGCCTTTGCGGCGGCTTCCACCGTTCCCGCACAGCTGCTCGGAATCAGGACAAGGAGGTGGCGCCCCCGTACGGGTGCCAATGCGGGTTTTGCCCTTTATCCGCCTCTGGAATACAGAGCCAGGTTTCTGCCTATTGTGACAGTGACAGGCGGGAAAATATATACTCCCTCGATCAGAGATATAACGCATGATTTTCGTAATAACTGATTGAAGAAAGGGTTCAGAAGGCCATGGCACGGTCGGATACACACCTGCGCATCACCATCAGCGGCACCGGCTTTGCGGGAGATTTCACAGCACGCGCCTTTTCCATGATCCCCCATAAAAACGGTGTGGCGCTGGAATTTGCCGGGGTCACGTCCGGGCATCTGGGCAATGCGCGCCTTTTTGCACAGCGCCACGGTGTTACTGCCGCCTTTGAGAGCCACCAGGAAATGCTGGATGCCGTACAGCCCCATATAGACTGTATCGCCTGCGCCAACCATGCGCATATCCGCTATCTTCTGGAAGCGGCGGATGCTGCCGTGCCGGTGATCGTGCTTGAAAAACCGCCGATGATCTGGCCGGGCTATCTGGAAAACCGGGCTGCCGATGCGGCGATGCGCAAAGCGGAGAGTATGGATGTGCTCCATGAAGCGCTGGAGGCGGTGGAGGCATCGGGATCCAAACTGCTTTATGCGGAGAATTTTGTGTATGTCGACGGGGTGAAGGCGCTGGCGCAGCTGCTTCGCGAGGTGGAGTCGCTGGAGAAAGGGAAGATTCTGCTGCAGCAGGGTGTGTGCGCACATCAGGGTTCGCACGCCCCCGATTATGATATACCGGAAAAGTCCGGCGGCGGTGCGCTCTTCAATAAGGCGTGTCATCCCCTCGGTTCCGCTCTTTATCTGAAGCAGGTGGAAGGGCTGCTCAGGGAAGGAGTGCCCATCCGCCCGGTAAAAGTGTCGGCAGTTGTGGAGGCGGTGCTTCGCCGCCAGCCTCCGGCATCGGGTGAGTTTTTCCGGGTCATGCGGCAGGTGGACGACTATGCGCGGATAACAGTTGTGTTTGAAGACGGCACCCTGGCGGAGCTGACCGGGCACGATCTGAGTATCAGCGGCATACACAACCGTTTTTCCGTGATCGCTGATTTCGGTCAGTACGATATGCGCCTCAACCCGAACAATGCCAATGAACTTTTTCTGCCCCAGGGCGATCTGGCAGGCTCGCTGCTGCTCAGAGAGAAACTGCCCACGGCAGAAGGGACCTCTTATCCCGCACCCAGAGAGTTTCATGCCCACGGCTATGTCAACGAGATGGAGGACGCCGTTTTGTGTGCACTGGAGCGGGACCGCTATCCCCAGAGCGGAACCATGCTTGCCTGGGATACCCTCGCTGTTCTGATGGCAGGCTACGAATCGGCGGAAAAAGGATCGCGTTTCATTGACATCAGCGACTATACCCTCGGGCGCGATTTTCCCCTTAACGTTGCGCCGGATCCGCTGCTGGCGGGAGAGCCCCTGCAGCGCCATTAGCCTGGTCAGGATCCAGCCGCTGCCACACAGCCGCCAGCATGCTCGCGGTAAAAATGCAGACAAAGACAAAGATCGCCGCCGGAATGGCTGATTCTCTGCCAAGATGTTTGAGCGCCAGCACCGCACCCAGCCCGGCATTCTGCATGCCCACTTCAATACTGAGCGTACGTGCGCGCCGTTTGCCCAGATGGAACAGTGCGCCGATGCCGTAGCCGGAAAGCATGCCGAAGAAATTCAGGAGCAGACATGCGGCAAGGGTAATCCCGGTCATTGCTGCCAGGGAATCCCGGTTGAGTGCAATGACCATGGTGCACACGAAAATAATAAAGGTGGCGGAAAGCGCAGGGAAGAAATGGAGGAAAGGCTGCAGGCGGACTCCGTACCGTGCTTTCAGCGCCAATCCGAGCAGCAGCGGCACGACTACGGTGAACAGGACACTGCTAAACATTTCAAGAAAAGAGACATCCATCCGGGCGCCTGCAAGAAAAAGCGTCAGCCCCGGGGTGAGTACGGGACAGAGCAGGGTGGATACCGTGGTCAGCGATACGGAGTAGGCTGTGTCCGCTTTCGCAATATAGCTCATTACGTTGCTTGCCATGGCGCCGGGCGCAGCGCCTGTCAGTACCAGACCGACCAGCAGCGCATCAGGCAGATGCAGCAGCTTCGCCACGGCAAAAGCGCCGAAAGGCATGATGGTAAATTGAGCGATAACACCGATCGCAACAGGACGGGGGGTGCGCAGGATCTCTTTAAAATCCTCCAGTTCCAGTGCCGCTCCGATCCCGAACATGGTCAATGCAAAATACCAGTTCATGCCGGGTTTCAGGAATAGAAAGGGAGCAGGGAAGAGGTACGCCAGTATACCGAAGATAAGCACAAACAAAGCGAAATAGCGGGTGAAAAGATCCAGAAGGTTTTTCATGGCAGGATTCTGTTTTTTTAAAGGCACGGTTGTTGCAGAAAAGAAAAGTGTAGCATGAAAAAAGGAGGTCTTGCATAAATTTTGGAAATGAGAAATACTTTAAACTCAAAACATAAAATCCGCCAGCCTGGGAACGCCAATCTCCGCATTGGCTGGAGCGTGTGTGGTCTATGTTTTATGGGGGTATGTCCCGGGACATCATTCCGGCTTAAGTCAATGTGCCTGCCTTTTTCATGATTCGCTTGTGTGCCAATAGGTCGATTGGCGTTCCCAGGGGAATCCGCTTTAGGTTCGTGTGGAAACAGAGGTCATACCCCGCTTGTAAACGGCTGAAGGGGTGTGTTTCTTTTTTTGCGTGTACTTCTCGAGATCTTATCTCATGCATTTGCCTTTGAACTTCGCGCACTCCCCGCACTCCCCGTCATTCCTGCCTCCCCCCGTCGTCCCTGCCTCCCCCCGTCGTCCCTGCCTCCCCCCGTCATTCCTGCGAAGGCAGGAATCTTAACCCGGGTATGGACGCCTTTGCTTGCACATCGCCCTGATCCGCACAAAAGCCTTCAGGGTACGCACAAACAACCACAAATCATTGCACCGCCCTTTTGGGATATATCTTGATCGTATACCCGCGCAGTTGCCAACAACGGCACGACCCTTATAAATAACACCTCGCGTTAAGATTCCTGCCTTCGCAGGAATGACGTTGGCGGTCGTCCTCTTGTGCCACTCCTTGCGCCATCCTCTTGCGCCACTCCTTGTGGACTCTCGTCCGCCTCTCCCCGCCATCCCCGAACTCCCCGTCATTCCTGCTGCTCCCCCGTCGTCCCTGCCTCCCTCCGTCGTCCCTGCCTCCCCCCGTCATTCCTGCGAAGGCAGGAATCTTAACCCGGGTATTGACGCCTTGGCTTACACATCGCCCTGATCCGCACAAAAGCCTTCAGGGTACGCACAAACAACCACATGTCATTGCACCGCCCTTTTGGGATATATCTTGATCGTATACCCGCGCAGTTGCCAACAACGGCACGACCCTTATAAATAACACCTCGCGTTAAGATTCCTGCCTTCGCAGGAATGATGCAGGCGACAGGCGAGCCGGCGGCGTTAACAAATGACAGCATAAGCATGCATGAAGCCCGCAGTCACCCTCTTGCGCCACTCCTTGTGGACTCTCGTCCGCCTTTCCCCGTCTTCCAGCTTCTCCTTACGTCCCTGCCTTCGCAGGAATGACAGAGAAGGTATTATGTCCCGGGACATCACTCCGGCTTAAGTCAATGTGTGTGTCTTTTTCATGACCCGCTTGTGTGCCAATGCCGCTGACATATAAAGCAGCGCATTCGGCTAAAAAAAAGACGGCAGGACATTTCGCCCTGCCGTCCGGCATTGTGCCTTTCCCTCCTGCTCAGCTCCCCGTCTTCAGTTTGCGTACCAGTCTGTTGATCCAGAGATCAAGATACTCGGCACCGAGTGTGTGCGCCAGATTGATACCTGCCGCCTGTGCCAGTGCCGCTCCTTTTTCTTTGGCGCGGCGTCGTGCTTCCTGCTCTTCACCGGGTGTGAGCTGCCCGCTTTCCCGGGTGCTTTTCAGCAGGCGCACATAATCCCGGTAGGTTGCTTCCACAGCCGCTTCCAGCGCTTCCAGCGCACGCTCCAGTTTCTGAGTGCGGATTCTCTCCAGAAAAGCGCTTCCCCTGAAAAATGCCCATACCACCGCCGTCAGGGCTGCAACCAGGGCAAGCCCGCTTTCATTGTGTAACCATTCATAGCCCATCACAGACTGTCTCCTTCTCTTCAGCGTGCCCGGTTCCGGTTGTCCGCATGAACATGACCATCCCGGTAATCATCTTTGACGAAATCAAAATGGCGTCTGCAGATATCGCCCAGTGTACGCTGTGATATCCGTGCACCTGTCCGCGCCACCCGTGCGGTTATATCCACGGCGATGCCGCCGTATGCCGTCAGATGTTTCGACATGCGTGCCACGGCACCGCCTTCATCCGCCCATCCGTATTTCTCGGCAATGCGCTCGTTATCTTCCTGCGTTCTGATTCCGTCGGTGATGATAACCTGAACTTCCTCGCCATACTGTGCGCACAGATCGGCCCGGACTGCTTCCAGTGATTCCAGCGTACTGCGGTGCACCATGACGAGCCCGCCCGAATTTTCAAACTCACGCAATTTGAAATGGCTGGGAGGCTTGCCGTCCCTGCTCAGTGTCAGATAGATGTCATTACGTCCCTGCTGTATTTCCATACATCGCCTTTCCTCAGTTGCCATTGGAAATCACGACACGCGCCTTGTTGTACAGAATCGCAAACTCCGTGATCACCGTCAGATAGGTACGATCCCACTGCTGGTTGATCAGCTTGTCATTTTCCAGCAACAGATCCTGCTCCGTCAGTTTCTGTACTGCATAGCCCGCATCCATCACGATTATACGGTTGTTCGGAAGGTCGGGCATGGGCACCAGTTTCATGCCCAGCGGCGTCGGATACTGCCCTGTTTTCGCAAAATCAAAAAGCAGCATGTTGGCGGTATGATCCATCAGCAGAATGGCTGCCGTCGCTCCCGGACCTGTGAGCACATGTGTCGGAGTAAAATTATTTGCCAGCGACAGGTACAGATAGGCGTTGACCAGATCTCCGTACTGCCATTTGCCCGGTTCCTCTGATTCGATGACTTCCGGAGCCGTCTTCCCGGAGTTGTCTCCTTCCGCCAGCACTTCCGTCAGCCGTATGTCCAGGCTTCGTCCCAGCCGTTCGCCAAGCCGTCGCAGATGCACCCGGAGCAGATCCACGGACATGCGGCGGATCACTTCATAGGAAGCAATCACGCCCCTGCCTTTTTTGTCCAGACGCACCACGCGATCGCCGTACTGAATGGAGGATTCCGGAATGGCCGCCCCTTCCGCAACAGGGCGCATCTCTTCGTTTTCCTTATCTTCGTCCACATAAGGCATGTCATAGACGGCGCCCTGAATCGGCTCATCCCGCACGATCAGTTCCGGATAACGCGGCTTGGTGCGTATACCCGCCATCACGGCTTCCCGCACTACTTCCGGAAAAAGCCACTTGGCATCGGGATCGCTCCGGAAAAAACGCTCCACCGTCGCCGCCTGCAGATCAGTACCGAAGGCCTCGCGGCAATATTCGTCCAATGATGTATCCAGTGCCCGGAAATACTGCCTGTGCGTCAGATGCAGCCCCGACAGTGTTTCGTACAGTTCTCTGCCCCGCAGCGCACCCAGCCGGTCTTTATCCTGTCGCAGGAAACGCAGCTGTTCTTTCAATAATGTGTCGTTATGATTCATCCATGATTTCCTTTCCCGCTGTAACCTGATTAAAGAAGCACTTCAAGGGATTTGATGCTGTTTCTGGTACGCACGATGAGTCCCCGGGCATTGCGTTCTGTTCCAGGCCTGACCTTTCCCGCCTCCGACGAGCCGACAACGCCGCTGAAACCGTCGGGGCCGAAGCCTTCGCCCGTGAAGGAAAAAGTGCATATGCCGCCGACACGCACAGCCAGCGCCGCCCCTGCTTCGGCGCAGTCTTCCAGGGCCTCTCCGAAAACCGCATCTCCGTCAGCCAGTACATTGGTCACCGTATAGTTATCAACCAATTTCAGGGCATCCCCTTTTTTTATTGCCACGGTTCCGTTGTTGTCCGCCGCCCGGCAGGTAATGATCAGACTTGTAACCGGGCCTCCAAAATCACCAAATGCCATATTGTTTCCTTTCCTTATTACTCTTGTTCTGCTGCCGTTCATGCATTACGAGTGAAGAATCTGATAGGCGTGCCGCATCCGTGATGTTCCCTCGTCCTCCGTCAGTTTTTCCGGAAGCGATACGGGGAGCGGGGGATGCAGGCGGTCATGCCTGATTTCCACATGCGCGAGCCTGTCGCTTATTTCACGAAGGGACATGCCCGAAAAAAGACTGCGCCAGCCTGCTTCATCGAAACCCTCGCCGTCCAGCATTCTGCTCAGCGCACAGAACCGCTCGATCTCCCGTGCCCGCGCCTGAAGCCCGTCCGCTGCCAGTCCTGCCAGTGCGGAAAAAGGCATCTTTGATTCTTTTGCCAGATCCGAAAGAGCGCGAACCGTTTCGGCGCTGATGCCGCGGCGCCGTTCCAGTGTAATGCGTACGGTCTCCTCTCCGATCTGCAAGGCGACCCTACGCCTGTCCTCGCTTCGCTCCTCCCAGCGCCACAGCCCTGCAGACTTCCGTTCCAGCCCCCGGTCCTGTGTCAGCCAGTCAGCCGGGTGAGGCATTTTTTCTGTAGCCCAGAGCCCTGTTTCCAGATTTTCGCCTGCAATGCGCCAGCCCGAAAGCGTGTCGCCCCATTCAAGGCGCAGATCAAGATGCACACCTTCGCCGTCATCGTGCCGGTGCAGCACAAAGCGCCCCTGTTCTTCCTGTGTATCCGGTGCTGTGCCGCATCGGCTTACTTCCGCAATTTCCCAGAACATGCGTTCTTTTCTCCCTTCCTTTTCGGTTTCAGACCCTTGCTTATTTCCCGAGCAGCTGACCTGCCAGCGTGGCAGCCATTCCTGCCAGATTCGCCATGAGCAGCGCCGCACCGCGCATAAGCGTTGATTCCAGTCTGCCCAGCCGCTCCTGCACTTCGCGCACCGCGGCATTCAGCGCACGGAATTCCACTTCCGCCGCCCGCTCAAAAGAGCACCGCGTCACACAGCCCTCTTTCTCTTCCATGCTTCTGCACCTCCTTATGATCCCTCTGTTTATTCCAGTGCCCACGCCGCACTCCACAGCGAAACAGGACGATGAAATTCCTCACGTGCCCGGTTCAGCGCTGCAGACGCTGTCATGGGAATGGCGCGTTCCTGTGAGACAAAGCCCGTGCCCTGTGATCCTGCGGAAACGACCGAGCCCTCTACCACATCCACCACGTCACGCATGATGAAGTGACACAACGCATCCCCGTACTGCCTTCCGGGTATGTGGCTGCAGCGCCTCAGATCTTTGCCGCAGATTGAACATTCAGGTTTGCGGAAGGAAAAGGAAATGGAGGTCTCCCGATAAACGCCGCCCTCAATGTTCAGAATAAAATCACGGTTGTCATCGATGCGCAGCACATAGACCTCCGGGCGCACCGAAATGTGCCCGCCGTCATGATGCAGCTGCGACCGGAAAAAAGTGCCCCGCGGCAATGTGCCCGTCAAATCATGCCGTTCCATCAGGGGCCGTCCCGGCGTCAGCCGATTGACCTTTTCCAGCTCCTCTTCCGGGAAGCGGCTGAAGTGCCGGTCAATTTTGTTGTTGCATAAATCCAGGGTAAACAGCGCCACCTCTTCTTTTTTCAACGGCTTCAGTGTAAAGCGGTTGACTGCGGCCATCACGTCTTCTTCATCCTGTGCCCCTGTCGCACGCTCCTGCGCCAGTGTGCCCCGTCTGCTGAATACAAAGGCATCCAATTCCATGTCTGCCGATTCCTCCTTCCTGTTTCTGTGCCGATCCCTCCGCCCGCACGGGCGGATCCGTGTGTTGTCCGGAACAGCCTCAGCTGTCAGCCCTTTGCAGCCGTGCCTTCGCTTCCCTTTCGCTGATCAGCCCCTGCTCCAGCAGCCGAAGGGTGGTGTCAATTTCCACACGGCGTGTTTGAGCTGCCCGCAGCACATCGACGGTGCGGTTCCCTTCCAGCGAAACACGAACCCGGGCATTTATACCCGACAAGGCAAGTTCCAGTGAATATATCCGGGTCAGCATGTCCGCCACCTGTCGGTTTACGGTCTGCACCTGCCGGTTGACCACCTCAAACTGCGCCGTGCCGTAGGTCTCTGTGGATCCGTAATTGCGCCCCAGAAGCACCGGCATCATATGCATTCCTGTGATGACCTGCTCTTCCACTGCTTTGTGGTTTTCATAAAACACCTGATTCCGCTGATTTCCCGCAAGCACTTCCACCGACACGTTATCCAGCGTAATCAGATTCTGATCGATGTCGGTGCTTTTCAATACGTCACTCAGGCGGTGCAGATTGGTGCGAATCCGTTCCTTATACGCTTCCGGTTCCTCCTCGGTTTCCCGGTCTTCGGGGTGATACCGCACATGCAGCCGGTTCCATCCCGCATTGCGTGTCGCCCGTGCCATGTCCGACAGCAGCTCCTGCTGAATGCGTACAAGCCCGGGCAGTGCGGCAATC
Source organism: Candidatus Hydrogenedentes bacterium ADurb.Bin170 (assembly GCA_002070275.1). GTDB lineage: Bacteria > Hydrogenedentota > Hydrogenedentia > Hydrogenedentales > CAITNO01 > JAAYJV01. The sequence goes on along the minus strand of MWCY01000052.1, from coordinate 2,943 downwards.
ATGCTTCTGCCGTAGGGATTCGTACCGTCACGATCGAGACCCACATAAAAGAAAAAGTCTTCCGGAAGGGCGATTTCGTTGCCGTCTGTTACCTGCCACGGCATGAGCCGCTGTCCGTTATGCCGGAAACGTACCGTCCACACATCTACCGGCACCACATCATGAATCCCGCTGCAGGCACCGCCGGGCACCGCTTCCAGCGCCGCCGCCCCGAAGGTGAAAAGAGACGAGTAAAACAGGTCAAGCAGTCCCGCAAGCCCGCCGCCGCGCATATTGATCCTGTTTTCGAAAGCGGTCAGTCTGTTCAGCACGGCATCCCGGCTGACACCGTTACCCAGTTCCTCAATCAGCACTTTCCGCTCTGTCTGGCAGAGCCGCTTCCAGGTCCACACCGCATCGGATATATCCGGAATCGAATCACGGAGCCGGCGGTAGAGATGGAGCGACTCAAAGGGGATGCGCCCAGGCAACGGCAAAAAACTGTCGGAAAAAAAACGCTTCGTATCCGTCCCCTGACTCACGGCCGACAGACCGCCCGGGGGAGGGGAGCCCCTTTTAGGTTGATTTGAACTGCCTTTGACGCGCCGCCACCATGCCGCCCAGCCTCTCTGCTTCATCTGTTTCGCCTCCTGATTGTTTCACCGTACCGGAGTATCCCGCATCCACCCATTACAGACGGGGCGTTGCAGGATTCAGGAGAGGCACAGGCATTTCATCCAATGCTGCCAGCAGTAAAAAAGAGGCTGTGCCGGTGCGGACGCTGTCAGCAGGGTAAACGCTCCGTTTACTTGCGCTGAAGCTCGAGCTGCTTCTGTACGATCGCCCGGCGCTGCTGCGACAGACTGTGCCCCGGCTGTTCCGCAAGCGCCTGCTCGTAATGTGACAGTGCTTCCTCCAGGCGACCCAGCTGTTCAAGACATGCGCCAAGATTGTATTGGGCGGGAACATAGCGCGGTTCAATGGAAACGGCTTTTTCGAGATAAGGCAGGGCTTCCTCATAGCGGCCCAGTCCCGTCAGCGCCAGTCCGTACAGATTATTGGCCATCACGGAATCGGGCAGTGTTTTCAGCAGCGGTTCCGTAATCTCCAGACATTCCCTGTATTGTCCGCGCCTGCCCAGTGCTGTCGCATAATTGGCGCGCCAGGCGCTGCGGCCCGGTTCAAGATCAAAGGCGGCTTTAACATGGGCAAAGTATTTTGCCTGCTGTCCCTGTCTTTCGAAAAGAACAGACAGATGATTATGCGCCAGTGCATTGGTTCCGCCGGATACCACAAGCGAACGCTCCGCAATACTCTGGGCGTTTCTCCAGAAACCGCTCTGGCGGTATGCCTGCGCAGCACAGGCGATGGTAAGCACCGCCACAATGCTCCAGAACAGAGGAGGCACCTTTTCTTTTTGAGAAATGACCTCGCCCATTTTGCCCGCTTTGCTTTTCTTTTCGTTCGACGGCGTTTTGCCTGATGGGCGCGGCGGCTTCAAAAAACGCTGTATCAGAGAAAAAAGTCCGAAAGCGACAAGCAGGTAGATTCCCATGCCCGGCGCATAAAGATAGCGCAGTGCAATTGATTCCGAAGCATAACGGACAAGACCGCTGACCGGAAGAAGAAAGCAGACGAACCACGCCCAGAACACAATCATCCAGGGCTGCCGCCAGAGCAAATAGAAGGCAGTGGCGGTAATGCTGCCCAGCAGCAGCACTGATCCCGCCACCATCCACCAGGCAGGCGTCCATTGAAATGCGGAATAGGCCATCAGATAGCGTTCCGGATAAACCAGATGGAAAAGGTAGCGCACAAAAGAGACGGCGGAAAAACCGATGTTGTTCAAAGGAGACTGCAGCGTTTCATCCTCAAAAGCACCGAAATTCATCTTCCCGTAAAAAGCGAGCCCTACGCCGATTAAGGAAAGAAGGAACCACGGAATTTTTTCCAGGCTCAGCCGGAGCATCCGGTTCAGGGTCTGCAGGGGTTTGTCAGGTTGAAGCGTGATGCGTTGCAGCGGCCAGTAATCCAGCAGAAGCAGCACTACAGGCAGCAGCACAATCCCCTGTTTGCTCAAAAGCCCCAAAAGCATCAGCAGAAGGGAAGCGCCGTACAGGCGCAGCCTTTTCCTGTCGAACCCCGATACGCCGGTCAAGGTGCCCTGGCGGTAAAAATCAATGCTCCACAGCATGAAAACAGGCGGTATGATTTCATTGCGTGCAGAGATCCAGTTGATCGTCATTGCCTGCACCGGATGCACCGCCACCAGCAGTGATGCCGCCAGCACGGGTGCAAAAGCGCCGGTAAGCCGTCGCATCACCAGATAAAAACTTGCCACACACAGGAGATGCCAGAAAAGCGTGCTCAGGTGGTACCCGCCGTCCCAGTCGCCAAACAGATCACGGTCGATCAGAAAAGTCAACGTGGGCAGCGCCATGTACAGACCGAAATTCGGCGTTGTAAAAGCCCAGCGGATGCTCTCCAGCGTCAAACCTTGCTGCACATGCTCATTTTCAAAAATGATATTCGGATCATCATAAAGGGTGTGTTCAAAGGTGGCGCACCGGCCGTAAACGACAAGGCAGAGCGCACATAATAGAATCAGGCATACAAAATCACGACGACCTTCGGTCATGTCTGGTGTCTCCTTCATAAACGGAATTGCTGTCTCTTCTGGAGTATATGCTCTTCCGGTCCAAAGGTACAAACAGCGACAGCCTCCTTTTTCTTCGTGCGCCAGCCTGGGAACGCCAATCTCCGCATTGGCAGGGGCGTGTGTGGTCTTTGTTTTTGGGAGGTATGTCCCGGGGCATTACTCCGACTCAGATCCAAGTGCCTGTCTTTTTCCTCACTCGCTTGTATGCCAATGCGGAGATTGGCGTTCCCAGGGAAGACCTGCATTTCTCGGGCGCTGCTTCTGTACCCCCCGTCATTCCTGCTCCTCCCCCCGTCATTCCTGCT
>MWCY01000051.1 GCA_002070275.1 Candidatus Hydrogenedentes bacterium ADurb.Bin170 | reverse complement strand
GGTAATTCCGTCATAGCCGCTTGTGATCGTGTCCAGCTGGATATCGTAGTCCACTGCCGGCACGGATCGAACAACCAGGAAGAGCACGCATAAAAAAATGCCATATACAACCCTGTTCATTCTGCCTCCTTCTCCGGTTCCGATGCGTCCCGCCTGTGGCAGTGTTCCTGCAGATCTTCGGCGAGTCTTTTTGCCACATCGACATACAACGCCGCCTTCGGATGCCCCCATCGGGTTCCCAGAGAATCAGCAAAAAAGTAATCACCTACTTCTTCGCCGAGATGGCGGTACAATCCACTGTAATCCAGAAAAGGAATCCCGTATTCTTTCAGCACCTCGCCGAGCTGCGGTCCCTGCAATGCGCCCGGAAAAGCAAATACAATCAGTTCATAGTCCGGCAGCTGTGCTTTCAGGCGCTTACGCACATCCGTAAAAAGCCGGGCAAGCGTATGATAGCCTTCTTCTTCCGTGTAGAACTTGGCAGGTATCAGCTTCAGCCGGTCGACGAGAAAACGCCCCAGGTGAAAGCGCTGCAGCACTTTGAGAACAGAGGAATTGTTCGCTTCACGATCCTCCATAAACCCCCGGGATATCACACCTTCTTCCGTAATCTCCAGCCACGGGAAACGCCGACCCCAGGTGGAGACCAGATCTTTGTCGCCCATCAGTCTTGGGATATGATGATCAATAAACCCGAAAAGAACAACACCTTTTTCCCGGGGCACCTGTTTGAGAAAATCCGGCTGCTGAATCAGCAGCCACATATGCTGAGGTCCGTGTCCCGGATTCGCAAAGTTTACAGGAAGCAGCGCATCGCATTCTTTTGCCAGACAAGCGGGGAGCGTTTCATCCTGCGCCACCCCGAAGCCAAAACAAAAAGAACAGCCGAAGAAAAGCGCCCCTTCTGTCCGTTCATCCGTATGATCCACAGGCGTAATACGGCAGCTGTGATCATCAAATTCGTAGTAGGTTGAAAATATTTCTTTATCGTTTATGCGCAGATGGTGAGGTCCTTTAAAGCCTTCTTTGCATTTACCGCCCAGAATCGTATCTGCTATAAAAAACTCACTCTGGTTGTCGTCCAGACGTGCATGTGCCGCATGCGCCGCCTTGCGTGCACGAAGCCACAGATATCCTTCCGCTGCAACCAGCATGCTTCCGGTCAGAGCAAGACCGATAAAAAGAGCAAGCAGATTCTTCAGTATGTTTTTTGTGCGATCAGTCACGGCAATTCCTTTCCCGAAGGGTGAAACACCACACCTTTCAAAGAGTGTCGCCTATTGTATTCTCATCGCTGCCGCAGTACTCAGCCAGATCTTTTGCCAGTAATGCGGCAACTTTTTCATAGGTAGCCGGTTTCGGATGTCCCCAGGGATTCGGCGGAGCATCCGCATAATAATAGTGCCCCAGGGCTGCTTCCTGCCCATCATAGAGCCTGCTGTAATTAAAAAAAGGAATCCCTGTTTTTTCAAGTGCATCGCCGAGACCGGCCGCCCGCAAAGCACCCGGATAGGCAAAAACGACAAGATCATAGCCCGGAAGCAATTCATTCACTTTTCTTTTTACGTCTGACAGAAGCCACACAAGCGCTTGAAGCGCTTCTTCTTCCGTATACGGCGCAACAGGAAGGAGGCTTAGACGATTTAGAATAAAACGCCCGGTATGAAGGCGCATTAATTTCTGACGAAGCGCAGTAAATACAGACTCGCGGTCTTTCATCAGACCCTTATAAATGACCCCTTCCTCAGAAATATCCAGCCAGGGAAGACGGGGACCCCAGTTCGCAATCATATTGGGTTCGCCCATAAGCCTGCTTAGATGGTCGTCGATAAAACCGTAAAGGATAATGCCTTTCTCCCGGGGGACACTCGCAAGAAAATCAGGATGCTGAATCTGCAGCCACATATGCTGCGGTCCGTACCCGGGGCTGCCGAAGTTTATCGGCAAGAGTGAAGTACAGTCACGACTGAAAAATGCCGGCAGTGTATCCTCCTGTTCCACGCCAAAGCCGAAAACAAAGGAGCATCCGAAAAAAAGCGCTGCTTTCTGCCTCATGTCCGCATCGGTTACGGGGGTAATCCGGCGGTGATGAGCATCGAATTCATAATGGACGGAGAATATTTCTTCGGTACCGACGCGCAGTCGATGGTGCCCGGAATAATTTTCTTTGATTTGCCAGCCCAGCTCCGGCACATAAGAAAAAAAATCCTTATGGTTATCTTTCGGATCTTCATGTGCGCGAAAGCGCAGAAAAAGTTCGGCGCCACATAGAAGCGTGCATAAGAGCCCCAGCCCTATCACCAGAGCAAGCAGATTTTTCAGTATGTTTTTTGTGCGATCAGTCACGGCAATTCCTTTCCCGAACGGCGAAACACCACACCTTTCAAAGAGCGTCGCCTATTGTTTTCTCATCGCCGCCGCAGTACTCAGCCAGATCTTGAGCAAGCCATTTTGCCACATCGGCATACACAATTGCTTTCGGATGCCCCCAAACGGCGCGAAAACCATCTCTGTAAAAATAGCGATCCTGATTCGCATTCTGATCCGGATAGGCATGTGTATAGTCGAAAAAGGGAATACCCGCTGCTTGCATGCGCTCTGTAAGACCTTCCACTTTAAAGGTCCAGGGATAGGAAAAAACGACAAACTGATAGCCGGGTAAAATTTCAGCGATTTTTTCTTTAATCAGGAGAAGGAAAGCGACCAATCCATCCATACCCTCTTCGTCTGTAAACTGCTTTGCCTGAAGCAACCCCAGCCGCTTCAGAATAAATCTTCCCATATGAAAAGATTTTAAAAAATTCAATGTACCCTGCTCATTTCGGTCACGGTCACCCATGAATCCGTGCTTCACCACCCGTCCGTCCTCAAAGCTGAGCCAGGGAAGCCACCCCCCCCAGTCGTCTATCATGCGCTTATTACCCAGGAGCCGGTTAATATGATCATTAAAAAAGCCATAAATCACCACACCACGCTCCCGGGGCACCCGACGCAGAAATTCCGGATCGTTCATCTGCAGCCACAAATGCTGCGGTCCATACCCGCCTACCGCATAATTGACAGGCAGAAGGGATTCGCATTCCCTTCCGAAGCAGGCAGGGAGCGTTTCATCCTGTTCCACGCCCTGCCCGAAAGTAAAGGAGCATCCGAAAAAAAGCGCAGCTTTGTCTCTGCTTTCCGGATGTTCTACCGGTGTAATACGGCGCCCTTCCTCATCAATCCGGTATTCAGCCGAAAAAACTTCAGATCCATTGACCTTGACATGATGCGCCCCTTCATAGCCCGGCAGAAGTTTCATCCCCAGCACAGGATCGGGAATTGAAAAATCACTGAGGTTATGTTCGATCACATCCCGCATCCGCGGCACTGCACTGCTTCGACAGCGAAGGTACAGCTCTCCAGCCGCCAGCATCAGTAAAACAGGGATACAGCCGATCAGCAGAGCAGCAAAATTGAACAGTATATTTTTAGCGCGGGGATGCATGGCGGTTCCTTAGGTGTAATCAGTGGATCATAACAAAAATGATTCGGGAGATTCATATGTTCCCGGATGCCTTCCGCTTCTTCTTGCGGGGAATAACTGCCCCTTTCTGTGCCGTTCCCCCTTTGCTTTCCCGCACTGAATCAGGTATGATTTTCCCGGGTCGGCACGGCAGGAAAAGGCTGTTTTCTCAGAAATTGGCTGGCTTTCAATAAAAGAGCCGGTCAGCGGCGACCCGCCGTACTCACCAGCAAAGGGCGCATTTTTACATGAATCCCATTATCACTCTCGAACAGGTCACCAAACGGTTCCCGCCCCGCCGCGGTGCGCTGGGGCTGCGGGGCCGCGGCAGTCTGGGCGATCTCCTTCGCGGCACAAAGGCGGAGGATTTCACGGCGCTGGAAAACATCTCCATGGAGATGCACCCCGGTGAATCGCTGGGCATTATCGGCCGCAATGGATCGGGGAAAAGCACCCTGCTGAGTCTGATCGCCGGGGTCACTCTTCCGACGAGCGGCAGAATCCAGGTTTTCGGACGCGTCGCCTCTCTTCTGGAGCTGGGCGCAGGCTTCAATCCGGTGCTCACCGGACGTGAAAATATTTATCTGAATGCGGGACTGCTCGGTATGCGCCACGCCCAGGTGGACGCTGTCTTTGACGACATCGTCCGCTTTTCCGGGATTGAAGAATTCATCGATCAGCCCGTAGCCACCTATTCAAGCGGTATGTACGTGCGCATCGGCTTTTCTGTGGCGGCCTTTGTCAATCCCGACATCTTTCTTGCCGATGAGGTGCTTGCCGTAGGCGATGAGGATTTTCAACGCAAATGCCGCCGGAAGATCGGCGAACTGCGCGAGCAGGGCAAGACCATTCTTTTCGTTTCTCATGACCTGAGTATTGTCAATACCCTCTGCGAAAGAGTGATCCTTCTGGACGGAGGCAGAATTATTCAGCGCGATACCCCGCAGAAAACCATCACCTATTACCTGCGTCAGGTGGGCAGGGATAAAGGGGTTCACACATTCTCCGACGGCGATCTGGAAGCGATCCACTGCGACGGCAGAATCTCCCTTTTCCACAAGCAGGAGGAAATGACGGCACCTTCGGGCTTTACGATGAACATCGAATCGCTTGGCAGGCATCACAGCAGTGCTGATGCGGAATGGACCGTTGTGGAGCGGGACAGCCGGGGCTGCCGTGCGGAGGGGCGAATGATGCGCCTGCCGGTCAGGCTGATCTGGACACTGAAAGTAGAAAAGGGTGTCTTCCACTGGCAGGCAGCACTGGATGTGGAGCAGCGCTGCCCTCTTTCCCGTATCGATGTGGAATGCTATCTGCCTGCGGCATACGGCACCTGGCTCTGCGGTCATATGTCCGGCACCTTCCCGGATATCCAGCCGGGAGACATCACCTGGAACGTGGTGGCTGCACCGGAGACAAGCGCCAGCAGCGGCGCCGCCCTTCCCGCAACAGATTCACCTCTGCCTGCCGTGGTCTTTCAGTTCAACAAGACCAACCCCCATTTCGGGCTTTTCTGGGCGAATACCGATTACATGAGTGCCTGCAGAGTGCTCGATTACACCGCACGTTTCCCTGATTCACAGGAAAACTTTGCACCGGGCGTGCATCCCCTTCTGGAACTCCGTCTGGATACAACCGTGGCTGCCGCTGAGATTCTGGATCATCTGCTTGCGAGAGAAAGTCTCGACTGCGGAAGACTCAAAGCGCGTTTTGAGCAGGGCCGCATCCGTCTGCTCTGGGATAAAGAACCGCTCACGGCATTCCTCCATGTGTACAGCTCCATGCTGATTGCGCACCTCTGGAATGACAGCCAGAATTTTGCCTGGCAGGAGCCGGAGCCTCTGGGCACAGGGTTGCGGATCGTGGGCAAATCACGGCGTTTCCCCTTCGCTCAGGAGTGGGAGTTGATCCCCCGTGAAAATGCCCTCGGCATCCGGGTCTGGCTTCATGCAGAAGAGGAACTGGATGTACAGGAATACCACTTCAGTCTGGTGCTGCCGAAGAGCTACACCTCCTGGACAACGGACCGGGAAAAGGGAGTGTTTCCCGACTTTGAACCTGAAGCGGGGCACTGGGTACATCTGAACAGGAACTATGAAAGCGGCGTCGCTATGACGGCAGAAAGTCCTTCTCTCCCGATGCTGACCCTGTGCACCGATGATCCGGAACTTCCCTTGCGCCAGACCGTGCTCAACACCAGTTTTTCGGAGAATTCCAGAGTCCTGCAGGCGCTGCGCCCCTCCGGACAATCAGGACTCCGCTTTGCGCCGGGCCGGCATCTTTATTTCTCCGGTGCCATCAAAGTGACCCCACAGAAAGAAACAGACCCTTCCGCTGTACAAGCGTAACAAGGTAAAATGCACCTATGGATGAAAAGAACAGTCTGGACAACACAGCCGCCGCTCACGATGTCGTGCCGGAAAACGCCGATGCACCACTGCCTTCCCGGGGCATCATCCTTTCCCACAACAGAAAAGGCCGGGCATACGGCATCACCTGTCTGAAAAAATGGATGCGCCTCAACACCACACTGTTCAAAGTTGAAAAAGTGGATGTTGCCTTCAGCAAAGGAAGCGTTGACGAATGGACAGAGCTGCTGGAATTTGCGAAGACGGAAGACATCCGGCTCTCGCTGCGCATTCAGAATCTGCAGGACGACACCTTTTTCGACGCACTGCCTGAACTGGAACTCCTCGACATCCTGCTAGCTCCTGAAACACTGGAACTGGGCGCGCTCAGCAAATGGATCAGCCGGGCACAGGAGCATAAAATTCCTGTACGCGTTCTGCTGCCACTGACAATGCGCTCTCTGCCCGGGCTGGAAGAAAGCGTTGCCTGCTTCAAGGCGGCAGATGCCGTCTCTTTCACCTGGGAAAAACATTTCTCCGGCGGAAGAAAGAAATTCAGGACACCTTCTTCCGAGTCCCTTCAGTGGATGAACAGCCTGACACGTCGGCTCAACCGGGAGAAGGTGGATGTAACACTCCTCAATATCCCCTATTGTCTTGTCGATGAGGATAACCACGGCAATGTGCTGTGCGGAGAAGAACTCTTCCGGGATCACAGTCAGTACCTCTATGCTTCCTGGGCGGTGGCAAAGCGTATTTTTCTCTTCGGTCACGCCCGGGCGTCCCTGATTCTGGACGAATTTCTCGCCTCCCGCCAGGGCCGACGGAACCTTGCCGACAATCTTCTGCTCCCCTGGGTCTTCGGAAAGGTACGGATAGAGGGGCGCCTCTGGCTGCTGCGGCGGCTGAGCCGTTATATAAGCCCGGACTGGATTGCGGTGCAGCGCGAAAAAGAGCATGCAAAAAGGCACAAGCTCCTGCCTGTCGCCTCCTGGGAGAAAACCGTCAGGCACGACGCCTGCACGGGCTGTCGCTTTTACCGCCTGTGCATAGGCAATACCGCCCTTTTTGAAAAGGGATTTTCATCACTCAACGTAACCCCGTTCGGCGGCACGCCTCTTCTGACGACAGCAACGGTACCCTCGCAGCGGCATCGCTGGTTTGATGTGATTGATCAGAAACGCCGGCATTTCCACGAGCATCAGCGTGCGCTTGCCGAAGAAGCGCTGCGCATTTCCAGGGCAACCCCGCCGTCAAAAGAAATGACTGTGCTGGACTATGCGATTGAGGACCATTACAACCATTGGGACGGCGGCGATCTCAAGCGCTGGTTTTCTCTCTCCCGGGGAGAAATGATCAGTACTGTCCTTGCCCGGATCACACCGCCTTTCACGCTCATGGTCACCTTCGGCGGCGGTATCGCAGAACAGATCGGATTCAGTTTCGGCAGGCATGCGAAAATCGTCTGCCCCATGATCGACTATTCCCATAAACTCACACTGCATGTGGATAAAGACGGCTATTATGCCCTGCTGCGGGATGGCGTACTTGTTCAGCCTACAGAGTTTTCCGGCGCTTCCCGGGTGCCTGAACGGCTGCCCGGCATTCTGGAGCCTCGCATTTCCATGCACAATGTGGACGGCTATGTGCTGACCACGACACTGCTGCTGTGGGATCAGGAAGCAAAGGCGAAACAGGATCTCAGCCGTATTAAATATTCCGTTATTATTGTGAGCGTCCGGTATGCGCGCAGACTTCAGGCGGCACTCCTTTCTCTGGCGCATCAGAAAAACTTTCCGCTCGATGCGCTCGAAGTCGTACTTGCCTATGTGCCCGGTGCGGACGGTGCCGAAGATCTCATCGATGCCATGGAATGCCGCTTCCCGCAGCTGCGTATTGTACGGGTGCCCTTTCCGAAAGAATATGTACGCTCCAAGGGCTTCATGATCAATGAGTCCCTTCATGCCGCATCAGGCGAATGGATCACCCTGCTCGATGCCGATATTGTCCTCCCCCCCGATATCTTTGCCCGGGTGGATGCTGTTTCTGAAAAGAGTCATTTTATTGCGCCCGACGGCAGATACATGCTCTCGCCCGACACGACCCATGCCATCCTTCTGGGCGAAAGAAAGCCCTGGGAGGAGTACGATGCCATTGCCGCCGAGGCCATTGAAACCAGGCATCATGAGGCAAAAGGCTATCCGCTGGGCTTCTTTCAGTGCATCCGACGGGATATTCTGGAGAAGGTGCCTTATCAGGAATTCAACCATTTTGAAGGCGCGGACTGGTTCTTCTCCAAGGAAGTCATTGACCGGTTCGGGGACGCCACACGCCTGAGCGGTGTCTATGTGCTTCATCTCGATCACGAAGGGCGCCAGTGGTACGGCACGGAAAAGCACCGCTAAGCCTGCTCCAATTCCCCGGCAAGAGCAAGAATACTGTCGTCAATACTGAATCGGGGCACATAATTCAACTGTGCCTCCGCGCGGTCAATACTGATCTGCCACGCCATATTTTCGTCAGGGTCTTCTTCGCCCGAAAAACGGATTTCCGAGCCGGAGTTCAGCACGGCAATACAGCGCTCCGCCAGGGCTAGATTGGACAAGGCACGCCCCGATGCGATATTGAAGAGCGCCGCACCGCGCCCTGTGTCTTTCGTCAGCGCCAGCTGCACCGCCTCTGCCACATCCCGCACATCCACATAATCCTGCCGCCTGCCGCCCTGCCCGTGCAGTAGAATATCCTCGTTGCGGAGCGCCTTTTCCACAAAAAACCGAAAAATCCGACGGTACTTGAGTCCTGCGCCCACCGGTGAAGAAATCCGAAGGCTTATCCCTTTCAACTCCTTTTCTTCCTGAAGAACGATCCATTCTCCCAGATATTTCGAGGCGGCATAGGGCCCGGCCATGTCCAGCGGATGCACTTCAGTAACAGGAAGCTCCAGCGGGCGACGGAGATAACTCATGCTGCCCAGGTAGATAAAACGGGAAGCTCCCGCTTTTCGCGCCGCTTCCAACAGCTGTTTGGTGCCGAAATAGTTGGTTTTCATAAGTGCCTCGGCGTCGCCTGTCTGACAGGCGGCGCAATGCACAACGCCATCGAGCGGCGGTGCTTTCTGAAGCACATGCTCAGCAGCATCCGGAGAGGTAATGTCGACCTGAAGCATTTCAATTTCCGGGGAAAGGGAGGGCAGCGGATTCCTGCCGAGGGCGATCAGGCTATGCCCTTCCGCATAAAGCCGCTGCAGCACGGCACCGCCCACGTGTCCGCCCGCTCCGGTGACAAGAATGCGCATCAGATTCCTCCGTACGGCTCGGTAATGATACCCGGAAAGACCGAAGGGTCAATAGAGCCTTCGGCGAGCAGCTGATCCCGCGCTTCGACAGGCACATAGAGCTCGTTCCAGTAACGGAGCGCAATTCCTTCAGTCACATCGGGCAGATCAATTCCTTCTTCGCCCAGCACAAAATGACGGAGCGCCGCTTCCACTTCATTAAACCCGAAAGCGGCACGGATAGGGGTCGTTCCTGAAAAACGGGGATTCACTTCAAAGCAGACGGGCCCCCGTTCGGTCAGCCGGAACTGCAGATTGCACGGCCCTGTAATCCCTGTGCGGCGCACAATGGCCTCCGCCATGCTCCGAACCTCCGGAAAAGCGCCCGCTGTGATCCGGTAACTCGTCCCTGCCAGCAGCGTGCGATGAAATACAATACTCCCACGCAGATAGCCATCCCGATCGGAAAAGCAGCCGATTGTAAACTCTTTTTCCTTCCCTGTCAGGTATTCCTGCAGTAAATAGCCCTCTCTTTTGCGCACATAAGCAAGATCCGCATCGTCGCCGACCCGGACAATTCCCGTGCTTCCGCCGCCGATACGGGGCTTTGCCAGCAGCGGGTACCCGTGCCCGGAAACAAGCCGTTCCACCTCGGCATCGTCTTCCATGGCTGCAAAATCGGGGTAGTCAAAGCCCTGCTCTTTCAGCCAGGCACAACCCAGTAACTTGTCATCAAAGCGGCGCCAGATCTCGGGCGAACAGACAAGACACTTTGCTTTTGTCCGGCTCTCCACCCTTTCACGGATCTCCGCAAGCACCCGAAGAACAGGCTCGCAGCCGCTGAGGACGGCGTCCACGTCTTCTTTGAGGCAGAGATCGACAAGCCATTCCTCAAAGCCCGGCTCAGATGCGTGCGGTGCCAGAACGCCCCGGTCCACCGTATACAATCCCATCTGCAGCTCGCTCAGATCAGTACCGATTATACGGCAGGAAAGACTGCTCCGTTTCAATGCTTTTAAAATACCCTGGCTGACATTACCACCCACTGCCAGTACCAGCAGAGTCAGTCGCGCGGAGGAAGCGTGAGAAGATGTCATAAAAAACTGCTCCAAAGAATAATGTATCTACTGTATTCTACAACAAATACAGATATCTGCGAGACTTTTTCGCAGAGACGGGATGCAGATTCAACTTTGAAACGTAACCAGTTAGTACCGTAAAACAAAGAAGAACTGAAAAAGGAGGATGTTATGAAAGAGCGCATTTTGATCCGGGAGCGATCCGATGATACATTGATTCGTGCGCCTTGAAAAAGAATAAACTGTGAATCCGGCATTTTACCCGACGATTAGGTATAATACGAAGTGGCATATCTAATATTGGTATACTATTCAGTGCTTCCGGAAATGGTAGGATCCGGAAGGTTTTTTCCAAACAGTGACGCGGCTGCGTCCTGTTTAAACCACAATACTGGAGTGGAGTAATGAAACAAACATCCATAGTGCTTGTGCTGCTTTTTCTGGGTCTTTCCCTGTTCGCTCAGGCGGATGACTGGTCCGAAAAAAACTTTGTCACCATGCCTCCGGACGTAATGTTCCTGCTGATGGAACTGGCCAATGCGAAGCCGCTTTTCAAAACAGATCTGTCAAATGCTATCTGCGAGAAAGACGGATGGGAGTTCAGCAACGGGATTCTCACTGCCCGGGGCAAGGGCGATATCTGGACTGAAGAGGAATACGGCAATTTTATGCTGGCTTTGGAGTTCAGATGCGAAGCGGATACAAACAGCGGAGTTTTTCTGCGCTGTGACGATCTGGACGACTGGATTAACAGTGCGATTGAAGTACAGATTCTGCAGGACAATGCAGGCGCAAAAAATACCAGGCACCGCTGCGGCGGCATTTTTGACTGTGTGACTCCGCGGGATGCGAAGCTGAAAGATATTGGCGAGTGGAATGAATACGTCATTATTGTGAAAGACAATCATATTTATGTCCTGCTCAACGGGGAACAGGTCACCGGAGTCAATCTTGATCTTTGGACGGAAGCGGGTAAAAATCCGGACGGATCCCCCAATAAATTCAAAAAAGCCTATAAAGACATGAGCCGGAGAGGACATATAGGTCTTCAATATCACGGACAGGCTATTTCTTTTAAAAATATGCGTGTGCTGCCTTTGGACTGAGGTACAGCTCTTCTATAAGGACAGATGTTTTTATGATTCCAGCGACAAAGTCAATCTATCTCTGCGGTCCTATCATGGATGCCTCACCCGACGACAGCAAAAGCTGGCGGCAACGCGCCAAGGAAAGGCTTGCGGGAAGATTTATCCTGCTCGACCCGATGCGGCGTAATTTCCGCGACCGTGAGATTGACAGTGCCAATGAGATCGTGGAATTTGATCTTCAGGATGTGCGGACGGCAGATATCCTGCTTGTAAACTATACGAAAGCCTCCATCGGTACCTCCATGGAAGTTTTTTATGCATCCCATGATCTTGGAAAATTCGTCATAGCCTTCTGCCCGGAGAATTATCAGGACATGTCTCCGTGGATGGTCAAGTTCTGTACTAAAATCCTGCCCGACCTCAATGGGGCGCTGGACTATATCGAAAGACATTTTTAGTGTGATCCTGGTGTAAATAAGGGCAGTCTTTCCCTGTTGACAACGGGAAGGCGCAAACGAAAAGAAAGGGAAAGAATTATGGAGCATTCCTGTGAAAAAGCGTTGATTGCCATCATCATGGGCAGCGAATCCGACTGGGAAACCATGCACCGTGCCCATACGATCATGAAAGACTTTGGCGTACCTCATTGCTGCCGTGTTCTGTCGGCACACCGTACCCCTGATCTTCTTGCCGAAAGAGTGCGCACCGCTGACGCCAATGGCGTGGAGGTTTTTATTGCCGGTGCGGGGCTGTCTGCCGCGTTGCCGGGTGCCATCGCCGCACTGACGACAAAACCTGTTATCGGCGTGCCCATTCAGACCGGTGCCTATAACGGCCAGGATGCGCTGCTCGCCATGGTGCAGATGCCCCCGGGCGTCCCGGTAGGTGCCACGACCATCGGCCCGGCGGGTGCGACCAATGCGGCGCTCCTGGCGATTTCGATTCTTGCGAACAGCCACCCGGAATACCGGGAGAAACTGCAGCAGTACCGGGAAGAGCAGGTGGCGCGGGTAGCAGCCATCAAACTGCCCTGCGAATGAACCGACAGCGACAGCTGCCGGTAAAAACTAATCATAGAAAGGGATAGCCATGTTTTCAGCACCGACAGATAAACAGATTACACAGGGATATGAGCATGCCCGGGAAGTGTACGGGGCACTTGGAGTGGACGTGGATGCCGCCATGGATCGGCTTGCGTCCATACCCGTTTCACTTCATTGCTGGCAGGGAGACGATGTAGGTGGTTTTGAAAGCCTCAGTTCTGCCAGTGGCGGCGGAATTCAGGCAACCGGCAATTATCCCGGCAAGGCTGTTACGCCTGAGCAGCTCCGTCAGGATGCTGCCAAGGCGCTGAGTCTTATTCCCGGAAAGCATCGCTTCAATATCCATGCCATGTACGCGGAGACAGGCGGGGTGAAAGTGGAACGTGATGCGCTGGAGCCTGCCCACTTTCAGAACTGGATAGACTGGGCGAAAGCGCAGGGCGTAGGTGTTGATTTCAATCCAACCTGCTTTGCCCATCCCAAGGCTGACGACGGATTCACACTGTCGAGCTACGATGCCGGCATCCGTCAGTTCTGGATCGATCACTGCATTGCCTCAAGAAAAATCGGCGCAGCCTTCGGTAAAGCACTGAATAATCCCTGTGTCACCAATTTGTGGATCCCCGACGGCTACAAGGATGTGCCCGTCGACCGCAACCGCTCAAGAGAACTGCTTCGGGACGCACTGGACGCCGTTTTTGCAGAAGCCATTGATCCCTCTGAAAATCTGGACGCCGTGGAAAGTAAATTGTTCGGGATCGGCTCTGAAAGCTGTGTTATCGGCTCGCACGAGTTTTATATGGGCTATGCACTCAGCCGCAAAAAACTGCTCTGCCTGGATGCAGGGCATTTTCATCCCACTGAAGTTATTTCCGACAAGATCAGTTCCGTGCTGGCATTTCTTGACGAGATCCTGCTGCATGTAAGCCGGGGCGTGCGTTGGGACAGTGATCATGTGATCATGCTGACGGATGAAATCCGCGCCATTGCTGAAGAGATTATCCGCAACAATTTCGAGAGCCGCGTTCATATAGGCCTGGATTTCTTTGATGCCAGCATCAACCGCCTTGCCGCCTGGGTGATTGGTACCCGGGTAATGGTCAAAGCACTTCTGATTGCCCTGCTCGAGCCCACCAATCACCTGCGCGAACTTGAAAAATCCGGAAACTACACGGCGCGCCTTGCACTGCTGGAAGAAGTGAAAACCCTTCCTTTCGGTGCGGTCTGGAATTACTATTGCGTGAAGCAGAATGTGCCTCCGGCGGGTGCCTGGATGCTTGATATCCAGCGTTACGAAAAGGAAGTGCTCGCTCTGCGCGGCTAATCCATTCATTTTTACTGTTTCTGTGCGGGTATTGCTTCAGGCAGTGCCCGCACTTTTAACGCTCAGGAAACTGCCATGTCCGCATCCGCCATACCAACCGCCACGCTGAAAGCCCGGGAAGAACGTCGCATCCAGCGGGGACATCTCTGGTGCTACAGAAATGAATTTATGTCCCTGCCCGATCTGGAGGACGGCGACGTCTTTGACGTGTATTCCTCAGGTCGCCGTTTTGTTGCCCGTGCTTTTTATCAGGCGGAAGGCGGCATTTGCGGGCGGGTGCTGTCTTACCATCAGACAGAAATAAACCGTTCCTTCTGGAAAAAATGCCTGCAGGATGCTCTTGTGCTCCGTGAACACCTGTTTCCCCGATCTGTTGTATACCGCTGGATTCATGCGGAAAGTGACGGACTGCCCGGACTCGTTGCCGACCGTTACGACAGCGTCGTTGTTCTCCAGTCCGGCTGTGCTTTTTACAGAAGGCACTGGCAGAGCCTTCAGGAGATACTGCTTGCTGTTCCTGGGGTGTCCTCTCTTACTTTTGCTTTCAGGGAAGAACGGCTCGAAGCGGGTGCGGCGCCGGAAAAGCAGGTGCTGGAACTGAACGGTCTGCGTCTCGGATTCTTGCCGGCAGGGGCACAGAAGACGGGGCTTTTTCTGGATCAGCGGGAAAACTGGCAGCTGGCAGAACGCTTTGCCCCGGGTGCCCGTGTGCTGGACGGCTGCTGTTACCACGGACTTTGGGGGCTTCATGCTGCCCGGGGCGGAGCCCTCTCTGTTACAGGTGTTGACAGCTCGGCAGCAGCATTGGCACAGGCTGAAGAAAATGCCGGAATGAATGCGTTTGAAGATCGTTTCACTTTTATTAAGGAGAAAGTGGAGAAGCATCTTCAGGAATGCACGGACTATGACCTCATTGTGCTGGACCCGCCCGCTTTTGCCAAGAGCAGAAAACAGCAGAATGCCGCTTTTGCGCTGTATGAAAATCTGAACAGCAGTGCCATGCAGAAGCTGACACTCGGCGGTATTCTGATCAGCTGTTCCTGTTCTCATTTTCTTGATGGCGCGCTTTTTGATGAGATGCTGAAGCGGGCAGCACGCAGTACTTCCCGGCAGGTGCAGCTGCTCATGATGCGGGGCGCATCGCCGGATCATCCGGTGCTGACCGCCATGCCGGAGACTTCCTACTTGAAGTGCGCTGTTTTGCGGGTGCTGTAAAGCACACCCCTACGCTGATCAGGGAAGCCTGCCCTGGGCTTCTTCATTATCATCCGCATTCCGGGTATTGTCTGAAAAAGTAACCTGAAGGGGCGTATCCGATTTTAAATGCACGTCCTGCTGCGGGTAGGCGATCTCAATTCCTGCCTCACGGAAAAGGCGCACGATACGATGGCGGATATCGCTCGTGATCACTGTCCCGTCCACATTTGCGCTCCGTTCCAGCCAGAAATATACGGTGAATTCCAGCGCATGCGCTCCGAATGCGGAGAGCAGCACTTTAGGCGGCGGGTCTGTCAGAACCTGTCCGTGATCAGAGACAGCATAAAGCAGCAGTTTTGCCACGTCGCGCGTGGGCGAATCGTACGCAACGCCCACATCCACCTGTACCCGGTATTTCAGATCGGTCAGTGTCCAGTTGATCACGCTGGTTTCCAGGACTTTACTGTTCGGAATAATGACATCATAGCCGTTAAACATGCGCAGCCGTGAACTGCGGCCGCCGATGTCCGTGACCGTGCCGGTTTTCCCGTCTATTTCAATAATATCGCCGAGCCGTATGGGCTGTTCCCCCATGAGGATCAGACCGCTGAGAAAATTGTTGATCAGATTCTGAGCGCCGAAGCCCACGCCCAGAGCAACAGCACCGCCCAGAAAAGCAAAAATCGTAAGAGGAATATTGACATAATTCAGAGCGAAATAAACCACGGTGAGGAAGAGGATATAATTGGTCAATTTCGCAACAATCATCACCACATTGGAGCGCAGTTTCAGGCGGTTTACGGCGTAATTGCGGATGATACGGGTGACCATGCGGCTGACAACCAGTCCCACCACCAGAATGGCGAGCATATAAAAAAGTTTGCGCCCCGTAATGGATTCTTCGCCGATGACACCCAGTTCATGATCGAAGGCAAGCAATGTCGTCTCTTTGGCTGTAAACAGCCAGTCCTTGCCCACCTGCACCCACGACCGTTCTTTCTGGAGAATGCGCGCTTCTTCCACAATCCGGTTTGCGAGCGTGATCACTTCCACAAGCCGCAGCTGCATGCGGTTGCGCAGGCGCAGATTTTCCTGCAGCGATTCCAGTTCACGCTCCGTCGGCTTTTTGCTTCCCTGTTCCTCTTTCCACTCCGCCAGCTGTTGTTCCAGCGTATTGATGCGGCTGCGCAGACTGATGGAGCGTCTTTCTCCGGCATCCCGCTCCTTATCCAGAACTGCCAGTCGTTCGTGAAAAATCTGAACCACTTCGCCCAGATCCACCCGCACCTTCGCAAGAGCCGGATTCGCAATTCTGAAGCGGAGCTGCCACAGTTTCTGCACATAATCTTCATACTCCAGCAATGCTTCGATTCCGGCAATGCGTGCGCGTCCGGCGTCGATCTGGCGGCGCAGATGATCCAGATCATTTTTTGCCTGTTGCTGGGCTTCGGGATCGGTGGCACGGGCTAGAGCGCGTTCGGCAGTGAGCATTCTGTTTCGGTGCTGATCAATGGAATCGCGGGCTTTCGCCGCCTCGCTCTGCAGTGATTCAATCAGTCCTTGCTCGCGCTTTATGATTTCGTCCAGCTCTTCCTGCCGGAAAAGTGTCTGCACCCGTGCCATTTCCACTTTTTTCCGGGCGAAGGCGAGCTCCCCTTCGAGCAGCTGCAGCTGCCGTTCTTTGCGCTTGAGTTCCATGGCGGCCGCCTGATATTCGGCTTCGCTTGCCTGTACCTGCAGCTTGGCTGTCTCGCTTTCAAACTGGAGGGCAGCACGTTCTTCCTGGGGCGCCAGGCGGAGCTGCTCCGCCACTCTGTTCAGCGCCGCTTTGGCCTGGGCAATGTCCGCCTGCTCCATACCTGCCAGTTCATTATAGGCGCGTAAAGACAGCTTTTCAGCATCAATGTCCATCTGCTTCAGTGCCGCCTGATCGCGCAGCCCGTCTAAAAAAGCCATGGAATAAGGAGGGTCTTCCGTCAAACGGGTAAAGGATTTCACTTCCTCGTCAAAAAGAGCCTGCCGCTCCTGCAACGCCTCGTATTCTTTCAGCGCATTCACATGGCGCTGCCAGGCGGACTGGAGTTTACGCAGCGTACTCAGCCGTCCCTGAAGCGCTGTAAAGGAAAATTCGGTAATGCCGACAGCGCTTGCTGATTCCTGTTCTGCCCATTCCTGAATCTGAATCTCCATTTCACTGGCGCGTGTTTCAAGATTCAGAATCAGCTCCTGATTTTTCGCACTTTCAGAATCGGCGGAAACAGCATTTTCCTGCGTTGCCGTTTCCAGGGCTGCGGTATTCTTTTTGTCCGGCGCAGATGCCGGAGCGCCCGCCGCCATAATCCCTGTAAGAAAAAGACACAGAAAAAAAAGAAAGCGAGCCGATCTGTTCATGGTTTGCCTGCCTGCTGATTACATTAAGGAAATAAAAAACGGCTGTGAAAAAGAGGGTGACGCTGTCGGGCTTCATTATCGCAACCCCGGCAGACAGAGTCAACCGGAGGATGCTTATGCCACGGGCATGACAGCAGACCCGGTCATGCCCGCATGAAACAGGCTGAATCTGCCATGCCGGAAAACACGGTGAGGAGGCCTTTATTTCGTCTCCTCGGTGATGCGCTTGAGAGAGGCGGCGCGGGCAACCCAGGCATCATCGCCGTAAAGCCCCGTTTGCGAAAGATCGATGGGCTTGAACCCCAGTTTCAGCGCAGGAGAATCTTCTTTCAAGGTAAAATTGCGCCCTTTGATATCGACGAAAAGGGGATCGGCAATAATGGAATCTTTGTCCTCGCCGCTTCGCTGCCAATTTTCAAACGACTGTCCTTTTATCTGGATTTCTCTGCCTGATGCATCCCAGTAGCAGTTGCGGTTTATGACAAAGTTACCTTTGCTCCAGGCACCGCTCAGCAATTCTCCCTGATCAAAGTAAACTATGTTATTCTCGAAGAAGAAAGAAATGTGCGTTTCATCTCTGGAGCGGAACACCTGTTCCTTCCGGGCGAAGGCAAAAATGTTGTTTACCACTTTATTTTCCCTGCCGTAGTGTTGGTGGAAGCCGCTGGTTGTGGTGTTGCAGACGATGTTGTCCGTAAGCAGGATGTGCGTGCTGCCTTCATCTGTATAAAGTCCCCACCCGCCGGAAATATCAGGGTTGGACAGAATGTCATGGATGTAATTGTTGCGCAGCTCCGTGCCCGGTGATACGCCCAGCGTGTAAATGCCGCCCATATCACTTAGCTGGCCTTTACCCAGATTGTGAATGTGATTGCCTGTAATTTTGTTGTGATGCGCTGAAGTGGGGTCGTAGCCCCAGGACCAGCCCACGGAGACGCCGGAATAGCGAAAATCACAAATCTCGTTGCGGGAAATAGTATTGTGTGAGCTTCTTCCGATCCATACGCCAACGGCACTGCGGTAGATGCGTCCGCCGTCATGGAGCAGGCAATTATCCACTGTATTGTACTCGGTAAGGCAGGGTACCAGCTTCGCATCAAATGCTTCGCCTATGCGCACGCCACCTGCACCCAGATCAGTGAAGGCGCACCGTTCCACCCGGTTGTCTTTGCAGCCTTCGCGCAGCCAGAGCCCGTAGCTGCCCACATGAGATACCTCACAGGACTCAAAAAGGCAATGGCGGGCGCCTTTTGCCTGTACAGCCGCTTCCACGCTGATCTCTGCCTGTGCGTCGCTGTGCCCGGCGGCGCCAATGGGCCAGTCTCCGTAATACATATGCAGCCCGTTGAAATGGAGATAGGAGACGAACTTTTCTTCAGCAGGATTGCCCTGAAGAATTAAAAATTGCCGGGTCAGCGGAATAACGGCATCCACTGTTTCCGGAGTTTCTCCTGTTCTCGGCAGGTAGTGCAGCTCTCCTGCTTTTCTGTCAAGGCACCATTCTCCGGGCAGGGTAAGCGCCTCCATCAGGTGCTCTACAAAATACCACTGCCCGTCTGTCCATTGCGCAAAGGGCCAGCGTGCGGCACCGGTAAATTCAAGGATTCTGCTTTCAAAATCTGCTTTCTTGACCCGATGCATCGAGGTTGCCCAGGAATGAAAAACTATAAAAAGTGCTTCATCGAGATGTTCCCAGGGCCGGATGTCACCTTCATGAAAGCGCAGTTCTGTACTGCTTTTAACTTCCTCGTTTTTGTCGGCTGCTTTTTTAAAGACCGGTCCGTCCGTGTAAAAAAAATCAGAGGCGGCCGGGTAATCACCGGCGGTGTGTGCCGCCTTGGGAAAGCGTGCAGAATCCAGTCTGTCGCCATTCACCCAGAAAGCGCCTACGGAAAAATCGCTTCCCCGGGCTTCAGGCACGGAAGCGACCCAGCGGTCTTCTCTCAGTTCCCAGGACGTGAGGCGTCTTCCGCCGAATAGCACCGGAACTTCTCCGGGGTAAGCCCGATACACGACAGGTGCTTCCTTGAACCCGGAATCTTCCGGCGTGAAAACAATGGCTTCCGTAATGGGGTACTCGCCGTCGCGGATCAGTACTTCGACGGGTATTTTTTCATTGCCTTCTGTAGCGCTGCGCCATTTCCGGACGGCATCCCGGGCTCCGGCAATCGTCGCAAAGGCACCGTCTTCACCGGAATCGGCGGGGCTCTCCAGTTCCCCGGACCAGGTGTCGCGTCCGTCCGTCGACACATAAAAGCGCTTGACCTCCCTTTCGGCAAATGCCGATGCGGATAAAAAAAGAACACAACAGCACAAAAGAGTTAAAATAGTACGCATGGCTGATATTTCCTGTTAGACGGACTTAAACAACACACTTTTTGTGAGTATAAACCGAATTTAAAGAGAAATGGTAATACCCATTTCATAAAACGAAGGTCCTCTGGATTACAACCCTTTAACTTCTATTGATTTTTTAACGTTGAGCACCTGCTGAAAAGGCATAAACACGAAATTTGCCGAGCGCTTCTATTTTCCGGTATACTAGGGCTCCTCTTCATGTCGGGGTGTAGCGCAGTCCGGTCTAGCGCGCCTGGTTCGGGACCAGGAGGTCGGAGGTTCAAATCCTCTCACCCCGACCATTTTTCTTTTGCGTGCTTTTTGCAAGCATCAAATAGCAGACACACAATACCCCCGCCCCTTATTCGCCTGCTTCTCTCCGACATGGACAAATCGGCTTGTTCATGAAATACCCGCAACGGTGCCTCTTCCCGCATACCAGAATGAGGCAGAGCATTTCGTTTTGTCCGACCGGCAGGCAGGCGCTGTCTTTTCAGGCGTGCTCTTTCAAAAGCGGAGATCTCCCCGGTGTTTTTGTTTATCTCCCTGAAAAACTGCTATCTTAGTGGAACAGAATTCCCGCTGTCTTTTTCCTTTCCCCGAAAGGAAGCCAGGGGCCGGATAGTGTTGCAAAGATCCCGCTGCCGTAATCGATTCACAGCCTATCACGCAACGCTTTAGACTGAGATAATGCTTAATCGAAAGGATGCCGTCATGGTATTACTGGAAGAGGTGACCCGGAGGCTGGGCCCCGGGGTTCACTTTTCCTGCGAGAAATTTTATGCTGCACCGGGCTCCAGGACAGCCCTGTGGGGGCCCAGTGGCTGTGGCAAATCTACCATGCTCAATCTGATCACGGGGCTGCTCCGCCCTGACAGCGGCACGCTCCGTATCGACGGAGCCGATATTACCGCTTTGTCGGAAAGCCGGATGGACGCTTTTCGCGGGGAACGGATGGGTTTCGTATTTCAGACCTTCAATCTCCTGCCTCCTTTTAATGCCTTGCAGAATGTGCTCCTGGGCATGCGTTTTTCCGATACCATCCCTGAACAGGAATGGAAAAGCCGGGCAGTTGCCATGCTGAACCGTGTAGGGCTTGAGCGACGCCTGCACAGCAAACCCGGCACCTTAAGCGTCGGCGAGCGGCAGCGTGTCGCCATAGCCCGTGCTCTCGTCAATAAGCCCCGGCTCATTGTCGCCGATGAGCCTACCGGCAGCCTGGATCCGAAAACGGCGGCATCGGTAATGGCACTCCTGCTGGAACTTTGCGAAGAAGAGAAGGTGACGCTGCTTCTGGTCACGCACGACAGGGGCATTGCCGAACAGCTGCCCGATCTTTTCGACTGCACCGGCCTCGCCAGGGAGGATGCGTCATGAGTCTCTGGAGTATCGCCTGGCGTTATTTATGGAACCGGAAACTGACGACAGCGCTGACAATTCTTTCCGTGGCGCTGGGTGTCGGCATGATTTCTGCCGTCCTGACACTGCGCGAAGAGACGCAGCGCCGCTTTGAGGAAGAAGGGCAGGCCTTTGATATTGTGGTAGGCAGCAAGGGTAATCCGCTTCAGCTGGTTCTGAGCACGGTCTATTTCATGGATGCGCCGACGGGCAATATGGACTATGCTGTTTTTGAATCACTGAAAAGCCACGAAGATGTGACCCATGCTTTTCCCATTGCCATGGGTGACAGCTATAAAGGCTACCGGATTGTAGGCACTTCCCGCGAGCTGATGGACTTTGCGCCCGGTGCCCGCTCCCCCTATACCCTGGCGGAGGGACGTTATTTTGAGAAAGCACAGGAAGCAGTGCTCGGCGCACAGGTTGCCCGTGACTCAGGACTGAAGGTTGGCAGTGTTTTTGTGGGCACCCACGGGCTGGTGCAGTCTTCCTTTGCCGAATCCCACGACGATCATCCTTATACCGTGGTGGGCATTCTTAACCTGTCGGGCTCTCCCAACGATCGTGCTATCTTCTGTGATATCCAGTCGGTGTGGGATGTGCACAGCCATTGCGATGCCGATCATGACCACGACAGCGACAGCGACCACGATCATGACCATGACCATGACCATGCAGAGGATCCGGATCATGATCATGATCATGCGCATGATCACGATCATGAGGGGCAGGAAGTGACTGCCGCATTGATCAAACTGGCGAGTCCCGCCCTTCGTTTTGAGTTTAAAGACCAGATCAACAAGCATTCCAATGCCATGGCTGCCATTCCCATCATGGAGATTCAGAAACTCTATGAGCAGCTGCTCGGTACGGCAAAACTGGTGCTTCTTGCCATCGGCTATCTGGTTGTCGCCATATCGTCTCTGTCCATTCTGATCGGCCTGTATATGGCGATTTTGCAGCGTCGCCGTGACCTTGCCATCATGCGCGCTCTTGGCGCAACACGGGGCGAAATCTTCGGCGCTGTCATTATTGAAGCCTTCTGGGTAACGGTTCTGGGCATTGCGGCGGGCTGGTTCATGGGTGCGCTGACCTGTGCTGTGCTCAACCATTTTCTGGTGACACGCATCGGCTTTCATGTGCCCGCGATTCATATGACTGCCGATCTGGTTTCGGCATATTCCGCTGTGGTGCTCATGGGGCTCATAGCCGGCATTCTGCCCGCCTGGCAGGCGTATCGCAGCGATGTTGCCCGTGATCTCGCCGAGCTTTGAAGAGAAGAAGCCTTTTTTTGGAAACGATTGAAAACTTTTATCATTCATTCAGGAGTGATTTTGCATGAGAAAGCGAACCAAACGGGACCTTACCACCCTGATCGGGCTGGTTGTCATTGTGGCAAGTGTTGTCGGCGTAAACGGCTATATGCGCCGTGCGGGGCTTCGTGAGACCTATGAAAAAATGCGTGCCGCTCTGGAAGCGCACCACCGCAGCGAGGGCGTGGCGCTGATCGACTGGAAAGAGCTGCAGGCTGTTGTGGGCAAGCGCAAAACCGGTGCGACTTTTCCGGCGTCGCTGAAGGAAAAGGACGGCAGACTGGTCAATATCGTCGGGTTTATGAACGCCATCGATCAATTTCGCAATGTACAGGAGTTCATGCTGCTGCCTGTACCGCTTACCTGCTATTTCTGTGATGCGCCGCCCATGCGCGATATTATCGAGGTGAAACTGGACAAGCCAGCCGACATGGTCAATGAGCCTGTGCTGATCGGCGGCCGTCTGCGTCTGCATGAAGGGCCGGGACCACTCTTTTTTTATACCATCGAAAATGCCAAATGGAATGAAGCGGTTCAGGATGAGGAAATGACGGAAAAAGTCACCGAACAGCAGCATCGCCTGCATCTGATTGAGGGATTCCGTGAGCTCAAAGGGGAGTCCGCTCTGCTCAATGAATCGGCTGAAGAAGAGATGCTTCCTGGTTACACGCCGCCGCAGCATACTGGAACGGAAGAATAAGCACAGCGTTCCCGGCTCAGTGCATATATCCCAGCTGGCGCAGCTGTTCCAGCGTTTCCGCATCCACCGTAACTTCGCTCTGGACACCTGTGCGCCTTCGCTGATTTTCAGCACGCTGGCGATGCAGCAGCTGCTTCATGGCGGCGACCGCTTCGGGCCGCTCTTCTGCCAGATTCTGCTGTTCTTCCGGGTCCGCCTTCCGGTCAAAGAGCAGGACCTGCTGCTTCCGCTCATCCACAACGAGTTTCAGAGTCTCCGTGAGTACGGCATCCATTTCGATATTCCATGCCGGAGAATCGGACTGAGTCCGGGCGAAGCCGTGCCGTGCCTCCGCCGTAAAAAGATCTTTCCCCTGCCAGGATTCCGGCGCAGGCAGTCCCGCCAGCCGCAGGAGTGTCGGCGCAATATCGATGGTCTCCACAAGACGGCTCTGCTCTCCTTTGGGAACGCCTCCTCCCTGCAGAATGAGGGGTACCTGCAATTCGCAATTGTACAGGCTCAGGCCGTGTCCCAGCAGGTTATGATCCCAGAAATGCTCACCATGATCCGCCATTACAATGACCAGCGCATCAGACGATCGCGCCCGCACACCCTCCACCAGTCGGCGCACTTCCTCGTCAACACTGCGTACTGATGCATCATAGAGAAGCCGCACCGCTTCCTTGCCGTCTTCCGACAGCTCCTGCAGGGGGAAGGTGTCGCAGCGTCCGGTAGAAAAGTGTGCCCACGTCATAACGTATTCCAGGAAATGTTCAACGGCCGCCCGCTCTTCGGCGGTCAGTTTTTCCGGTGCGTATCCCAGGAGCTTCCGGTATTCCTCCGGTGACTGGTAGGGCAAGTGGGTATCCATGTAATGCGCATAGAGGAAGAAGGGAGAT
>MWCY01000050.1 GCA_002070275.1 Candidatus Hydrogenedentes bacterium ADurb.Bin170 | reverse complement strand
ACCTGCCACCGCTGTACTGCTTAAAGGCATTCCCTGGCATTCCGGCGGTGTTGACGGGGAACTGGTAACGCCTACCGGAGCGGCACTGGTACGTCATTGGGCGGACAGTTTCGGCGGCGCCGACTTTTCAGAAGTGAACGCCATCGGTCATGGTGCCGGCACCCGTGATCTTCCCGACCGCGCCAATGTGCTCCGTGTGTTTGTCGGTACGGCACAGCAGATACCGGCAGCATCTGATCATGTCAATGTGGTGGAAACGATGGTGGATAATCTGAACCCGGAGCTGGCAGCAGTCATTATCCCCGCCCTGCTGGAAGCGGGTGCCCTTGATGCCTGGACAGCTCCTGTGCAGGCGAAAAAAGGGCGCACCGGGCTTCACATTACAGCACTTTGTGACGATGCTGCTCTGTCCCGGGTTACAGACAGTCTTTTCGTTCAGTCCGGCACGTTGGGCATTCGTTTTCGCCAGGAAGCACGGCGGATTCTGGAGAGGGAAGCTGTGATGCTTTCCACACCCTGGGGCGATGTGCGCGGTAAAAGAAGCAGGCTCCGGACTCTGATCGAAAACAGTACCCCGGAGTACGAAGATTGTGCGATGCTTGCGGCGCAGCATGGTATTCCTGTGCGAAAAGTGTATGAGGCGGCGCTGGCAGACAGCGTAAAAGGTGGCAGCGTATGAGTGAAAAGATTGCGCTTTATGCGGGAAGTTTTGATCCTCCCACACTCGGGCATCTGGATCTGATTGAGCGGGCTTCCAAAATCTTCGATCGGCTGATTGTTGCCGTAGCGAATAATGATCAGAAAACTGCGCTGCTCTCTGTGCCGGAGCGCATGGAATTGCTCCGCGGCATGACCCGATCAATGGACAGAGTGGAGATCGACCAGTTCGAGGGGCTTACGGTGGAATATGCCCGGGAAAAAAAAGCGGTTGCTTTGATCCGGGGACTCCGCGTCGTGTCCGACTTTGAATTTGAGCTGTCTCTGGCGATCAACAATCAGAAACTTAATCCGGAGGTGGATACGGTCTGCCTCATGCCCAGTGAGCCTTATCTCTTTCTGAGTTCACGGCAGGTGAAGGAGATCGCACGGTTCGGTGGCAGGATCAGCCATTATGTGACGCCGGAAGTGGAAAAATGTCTTCGTGAAAAGCTGCGGGGTGAGTAAAAAAGTGCGGATCGGCTCAGTTGTCTGAGGCTCTTTCTTTTCCGAATTTCTGCCTGTCACGGATATTCCGGAAAAAATTGCTGAGGACTGTGCCGCAGGCCTCTTCGCAGAGGCCGCCGATGACGGCAGGGCGATGATTGAACCTTGTGTCTTCCAGCAGGTTCATAAGAGAGCCGCAGCAGCCCGCTTTAGGGTCGTAGGCTCCGAAATATACTTCAGCGATTCGGGACAGGATAATGGCTCCGGCACACATGGGGCAGGGTTCGAGGGTCACATAAAGCCTTGCTTTTTCCAAACGCCAGCTTCCGTGGTGCTCCGCTGCGGCTGTAATGGCGATCATTTCAGCATGTGCTGTCGGATCCTGCAGCATTTCCCGCTGATTGTATCCTCTGCCGATGATGTGATTTTCCAGCACAATGACGCATCCGACCGGCACCTCACCCTGCGCCTCTGCTTTTTCTGCTTCGCGCAATGCCTGCTGCATATAATATTCATGGGAAGTAGGAATCATGGCGGCATTGTGTCTCAGTAGGCAGGAAAAAGTCAAACAGCAGGCAGCCGCAGCGCTGCTTTTTCCTTCTGTCCGGATGGATGCCGATCGAAAAAAGATGTAAGGCTTGAAATTTGTTGACAAATTGTACATACTATTAAAGAGTTACGTGTATTGTTTTTAACACTGCTAACCAAAAGAGTAAAGAGTATACCTTAGATGAATCAGGAAGTTTTTGCACCGCCTGAATATAAAGAAGGTATTGATGCGGATGCCGTTTGCGGTCAGTGCAACACGGTCAATCCTGAAGGTACCCTTTTGTGTAAAGTCTGCGGCAACAACCTGCGTGATCAGCGGTTGCTACGCATGACAGCGGATCAGATGCTGGAGGGAGAAGCAAAATCAGCCTCCAACTCGACACTCCTGTACAAACTGCTTCCCATCCTGGGGCTGCTTTTTGTCCTTTGGCTCGGAGTCAATGCACGACAATTAATGACGTCTATGACGTCCACCCAGAAAACCGATTACGAGCTGGCAGGTGCTCTGGCGGCGAGCCTTTGGAACGGCGAAGGCAAAGAACGCTATGATGATCTGGCTGCACGCATTCAGCTGACCAGGGCAAGCGAAACCGCTGCCGATCATGCACGGCTGACTGTACGGCCCATGTCCGCCATCAAAAGCGGGAGTTATGCCGTTTTTATGCGGACAGGCACGGAAGAGCGTTTTGTAGGGATTGCCCGCATTGCGGTGGAGAATGACTCCGTCTACTATGCGGCACTCATGAAAAATGCAACGGAATTCCGGGGGAAAGCATCTCTGAGCGATGGGCTTTTTGTTTCCCGGTGGGATAACTCGGGTCTCTTTTCCGGAGGTGCCTTTTATGCCATGGCCGGCACGGCGCAGATACAGCCGGACGGGTCGGTGTCCCTGAGCGGACAGAGCGACCTGAATACTCTTCAATACAACTGCAGCGCCTATTTAATGCAGGATTAATGTGCCGGCGCATCTGCAGTCCTGTCTCCCTGAAGCGGCAATACTGCCGTCTTGTGAAAGGCAATTGCTTTGTCTGATAAAGGTTTTTTCTCCCGTCTGAAAGAGGGACTCGGCAAGACCCGGGAAGGGTTGTTCGGCGGCGTAAAGCGTCTCTTCTTTAACAGTGCTCAGCATGCGGATTTATATGAGGCACTCGAGGAAACGCTGATCAGTGCCGACGTGGGCGTTGAAACGACGCTGGTGCTCATCGAAAACCTCCGACGGCAGGCGAAGGAGCAGGGGATTAAAGAGCCGGAAAAACTGTACGGACTGCTGAAGCAGGAGGTACTGCAGCTGCTGGGTACGGAAGCGCCCGATATTTCCTGGATCAGGGAAGGGGAACCTCATGTCATGCTGATTGCCGGTGTGAACGGCTCCGGAAAAACAACGACAGCCGGGAAAATAGCATTTCGTCTGGCTCAGGAAAAACGGCAGGTGCTGCTCGGTGCTGCCGATACATTCCGGGCGGCGGCAGCCGAACAGCTGACTATCTGGGCGGAGCGTTCCGGCGCGGGAATCATCCGCCATCAGGAAGGTGCCGACCCGGGTGCAGTGGCGTATGACACAGTGGATGCCGGTGCGGCGCGGAAAGTGGATAATATCCTGATCGATACGGCAGGGCGGCTCCATACCAAAGTGAACCTGATGGAAGAACTGAAAAAAGTCCAGCGGGTCATTGACAAACGCCAGCCCGGTGCGCCCCATGAAGTGCTTCTGGTTCTGGATGCCACCACGGGCCAGAACGGGCTTCAGCAGGCGACGCAATTCACTCAGGCACTGCAGGTAACCGGTATTGTGCTGACCAAACTGGACGGCACCGCAAAAGGCGGCATGGCGCTCGCTATCCGCAGGCAGCTGGGCATTCCCATTAAAATGATAGGCGTTGGCGAAAGCGCAGAAGACCTGCAGCCTTTTAATGCCCAGGATTTTGTCAACGCCCTTTTCGACTGATCCCTCAGGATTCCCTGCTGTCGTCACCATCGAGCTGTTGCTGCAGCAAAGCGAGGTCATCCTCTGCCAGGCGGAAAAAGCGGTTGTTCAGAAAGGCTGCTTCCCGGGTCATCCCCATTTTCCACAGCTGTGCCATGTAAAAACGCTTGAGATCACCATCCAGCAATTCAAGAGCGGGGTAGATGACTTTTCTTCTCTGCGCCACAGGATAGTAGATTCCCAGCTGTTTTTCCGCTTCTTTTTCCGGCGGCGTAATCCATGCCCAGTTAATCCGCAGTATGCGGCTTCCCGGGAGTCGCAGCGGGAAGGGACCTTCTTTGCCGGTAGTGCGGAATGCTTTCTGCCCTTCCTCTATGCGCTGCCGGATCTCTTCAGGCGGAGGGTGATGCAGCCGGATATCCAATGAAATGAAATGGTGTCGTGTGGCACCGAAGCGATGCGCGACCTGGAACACTTCGCAGGTATAGCAAAGAGAATGAATATCCTGATCCCGAAGAAGAATCAGTGTGTCGGGCGGCAGATGGGGGCCGTGCCCCCCGCTGAAAGCCGGATTGACCAGCAGGGTATCTTTGGTTTTCATCAGGATCCAGGGGCGTTCGATAAACAGACTGCGGCGGATGCCCAGAAAGAAAAAACTGCCCGCCATCAGTGCCGGAATCAGAGCAAGTCCGTAGTTCATTCTCCCGGAAAAAGGGCCGAAAGCCGCAAGCGCAATAACACCGAAAAAGGCGGCACCCTGAAGCAGCCCCTTCCAGGAATGATCCTGAAAAAGAAGGAGGGGCCGCTCACCGGCAGCAGATTTAAAAGGCTTGAGTTCCATGGGGCTGCATATATGGTTACACCGGGTTCCGAAGACCCCGGGTGGCTTCCCGGAGCTGATCCATGATTTCCTGACTGATGCTGAAAAGCCCGGGGCGACTGCTGCAAAGTGCAAAGCGTTCATCCGCATTGTCCGGGCTGATACCGCCGATAGTCAGCGAAATCACCTGATCTTCCGTGGTGATGGAGGCTGTGAACACGGGCGCATCAAGCCCATACACCGCCGGGTCTTCCGGCATCGCCGCAGAGAGAATATGCCGGGCTTGCAACGGGCTGATGGCACCGAGCAGCATGTCAAAATCGCTCTGGTTCAACGGGGCGGTGTTGTCGAGATCAGCATGCTTCCAGCGGCCTTCTTCCTGCAGGAAACGGTATTCCTGCCCATCCAGCGTAAATGTCAGTGCGCGCACCTTGTCTTTCTGCAGGCGGAGTATTTCCCGGGAACGGAAGGTTTCGGCATCGCATAGGAGCATTTTAACGCCCACGCCTGTGAGTTGAATTATTCCGCCGCTGTCCTGTCGTGCCCACCACAGATTTTCATCGGAAGGATGGGGCGCCAGTGCCAGCGAGGAGCTCGTGTCATCTTCACGCTCAATGGTGATCGTTCTGTCGGCATTATTGAGAGCCTGCTCCGCATCCGGGGAGTCGACGGCAGCATCTCCGGCAACGGTTTTGATGAATTGAAGAAAAGCATTCACCGCTGTATCATTCACATTGTCCATTTCCGGTTCGAGGAGTTTCCACCGGCCTGTTTCGTCCTTGCCCAGCGTGAACCGGCTGTCCGGTGCGTCGTAAATGAGTTTGCGGATATCGCTGATTCTCCGGGTGATCAGGCGCAGATCCCGCCACTCCAGCGGGCTGCGTGGCAGGAGCCCTGCCAGTTGGGCATCGGCAACCATGATGGACTGCTCGCCTTCCACACGGACAAAAAGGCCTTCTTTCCCCGGGGTGGTGTCTATATCACCCAGCCAGAGGGTACGCCAGTCCGTGCTGTTCCTGTCTTTCACGGACAGACGCGCTTTCGGCGGATCGAGTCCGTAATCGGCGAGATTTTCAGGTGCGTCGATAAACTCGGTACATACGGCATACTGCAGTGTTTCGCTGAGTGCCTCCACTTTTTCATAATTGGCAAGGGCATCAACGGGAGAAGTCAGCTTCCAGGGGGCATCATCAGTGCCGCGCTCCACACGAATCAGGACAGATTCTTCGCCGACTTCAGGGTAGGTGCGCTCTTCACCACTTTCTTTTTCGCCTTCTTCCTTTTCTGCCGGGGCACCCGACCAGATGCGGGCAAACTCCAGTTCCCGGATCTTTTCCTCACGGTCGGCCACCAGATACCGGTGGCGCAGTTCCAGAAGGGAACGGTTTAATTCAAAAAATGCTTCTGTGGTGATTAGAAAAACATTTCCTCCATTGAGCCGGGCGTAATGGTGCCGCTCCAGAATATCGATGTCTCCCAGCTGCAGGGCGAAAGACTCGCCTGAATCCAGCGTGCCGTTCAGGGTGAGGACGGGTGGCTCCAGACCGTATTGCGCAAGATCGGTGATATCTGCAGGCAGGGAACGCTCATTGATGAGAGCGGCAATATGCTGCGCTACTCTGTTCCACATGATCTGAAAGGGGGCAATGGAAGCATTGGGCTCTGTGATCTTCCAAAGACCTCCGGCTGACCGTTCTCCCCGGATGATGAGCTCCGGATCCCGATGATGAAAGGTGAGTTCCCGGATCGCCGGGGCTTCAAACGAAAAAACCTTGCCCGCTTCCAGTGCCTGTTCCGCATGGCGCCGCTCTTTCCATCCCATAAAGACGTAAAGAGCGCAAAGCAGAAGGAGCAGCACCGACAGGAAAAAGATTTGCTTCAGCTTCAACGGAATTTCCTCCGTACCAGATGAACAGCAATACCGGCAAGTACGATGGTCTGCACTGTAAAGAGAATGGATACCCACGCCAGCGTGCGCTGCTGCGCTGCAGTGAGAATGAGTGGAAGCGCCTCTCTGCCTGTCGGTCTCATGGCGATCAGATCTTCACTTTCCGTCAGCCACGCAAAGATGTTCAGCAGAAAATTAAGATTGCCCGGAATGATGATATTGGCGTTGGCAGCAAAATCTGAATCGCCCACCACAACAATACGGGTATCTCCCTTTCCTTTGGGATTGCCCGATTTGTCCGCCGGCGCAATGCCTGCCACTGCCAGAGAAACAGGCCCTGCTTTTTCTTCCGCATCCTGCTGCGCCTGACCGGTCTGCAACAGCTTCTCCGCATCGCTCTCCGCCCAGAAGTCGGGTGTGGTGCGCACCAATTCTGTGAGCGCCACGCCAGCAGGCACTGATTCCGCCGGGGTGACGGAACGCATCGCCTGCAGCAGCAGGGTCTGATCAAATTTTCCGGTAATGGGATGGTTTCTGTTGAAAGAGCCCCGGAATTCCATAAATCCTTCTTCCACCATTTCGAAGGGCTCGTCATCCACTGTCAGCTCCGCACGCCAAATGTTGTCGGAAGCATTGGTAATCACAATATCGCTGCCTACCCGGATGCCGAAGCGTTTTTCCAGGAAAGGCCTCAATTTTTCTTCACCTGTTCCTGCGGGCGGGGCGCGCCAGGGGTCCATGAGCAGGAGCAGTCGCCCGCCCCGATCCATAAATTGGTTCAGTGCCTCAATTTCAACCGGATGGAAATCCATGACCGGATTGTTGATCACAAGTACATCGGCATCCATGGGGATTTCAGGATCGCTGATTTTTATGCCCAGCCGATCCACCTGATAGGCTTCTCCCTGCAGCAGTTTTCCGAAAATACTGGCGCCCGACTGCTCATCCTCTTCCAGAATATCCCGCTCGCGGTGGCCCGTCAAAAAATAGACTTTTGGCTCACTTTTGCGCAGCACATTGATCAACGCATTGGTAAAGTCACGCTCTTCCAGCCGGGGGCTGCCGCCCGTGAGAAGAATCACCCGCTGCCGGTCTCCGGCACGAAGCACGATGGTTCCCTGCACGGAGGCATGGGTGATGTTCATGGCTTCCAGCCGCGCACGGTCTATGGTCGGATCAAGCATTTCCACTTTCATGAGGGACGTGTGCTCTCTGCAGGCATCAAGAAAGCGCAGCGTTTTATCCCGCGCGATGGTGACCAGTTCCTCTTCCACCTGCAGAAAAAAACAAAGTACTTCCACTTCTGTATTCATGCTCTGGAGCACCTGCACGGTCTGGGTGGAAAGGCTGCGCCTCCCTTCTTCCGTCAGATCCCAGGAGACTTTCCAGGCACTCAGAAAAAGATACAGAACAATACAGATGCCGAGAAAAAGGATGGTGCTCACAGCAGCGCCGAGCCCGCCCGCCGTGCGCCCTTCAATCGCACGATGCTCCGCCAGCGCAGCAGCCAGGCAGATAAGCCAGCCGATGAAAAAAAGAAGACTCAGCCCCAGCGGCAGCAGAACGGCCGGAGAAAAGAATGCCTGTTTCCAGACGAGAATATTCAGGAAAAGCACAAGACATAAAAGCGCGGCAATGCCGAAGAAACTGCGTCCCTGTCTGATCATGGTCATGCTCTCCAGTTCCGGCTTTCGAAAGCTCTGAAAGTCAGGAAAAGAAAGAAGGCGCTGAAGAGGAGGTAATAGCCGATATCCCGGGGATGGACGACACCAAGCGCCATTTCACGGGCGTGCGCATCCACGGGCAGCTCCAGGGTCAGGCCGCGCAGAAGCGCATACACGTGACCGATAGCGGACTGCAGTATTCCGGGCCACGCAGCCGGTGCCGGGTTGCCTTCGGGAAGCTGTTCACTGAGACTTCCTGCAATAAACAGAAAGAGGCTGAGCCCGAAGGTGATGGTTCCCGAAGTGATCTGGTTGCGGGAAATGGAGGAGATGAACAGACCCACACTGATGAAAGCGGCTCCCATCAGCAGCACGGTCAGCATGCCGAAAACAAGCACTGCCGGTTCCATGGGCGACATGACGCCTACCAGAATCAGATGAATGCCGATAATCAGCAGCATGAGCATCACAATCCCGAGGGCGGCGAGATACTTGCCGAAAATAATATCCCGGTCACGAAGCGGCCACGTGTGAAGCAGTTCCATGGTGCCCCGGTGCTTTTCTTCCGCCACAAGGCGCATGGTGATCAGGGGAGCAAGAAACATGATCAGCGTTCCGCAGAAAACGAGATAGGGGCTCAGAAAGGTCTCGGCAAAGTCAGGGGTCGATGTATAGCCGTAGGCAGTGGGGGAGAGGGACATTTTTGCATAGCCAAGCAGGGAGAGCGTGAAGGCAACGCCTGATATGGCGGCAAAAATACCCAGCACCACATACCCGATGGAAGTGGTGAAATAGCTTGAAAATTCGCGGCGGGCAATACTCAGCAAAGCAGTCATGATGATGGTGACTCCTCGAGCTGCTCCGAACTGATGGCGGACATAAACACTTCTTCAAGGCTCCGGCTGCCGGACAGGGTGAGCTGTTCCATGGGACTTTGCGTCACAATCCGGCCGCGGTTGATGATAATGACCTGATCGCAGGTCATGGCGACTTCCGGCAGAATATGGGTACTCAGCAGCACCGTATGATCCTTTCCCAGCGTACGGATCAGGTTGCGGATCTCGACGATCTGTGCAGGATCCAGCCCGACGGTCGGCTCGTCCAGAATGAGAACAGGCGGATTGCCCGCCAGCGCCTGCGCCAGACCGACCCGCTGCCGGTACCCTTTGGACAGGTGACCCACCAGTCTGCGTGCCATATGAGTCAGGCCGCAATGCTCCATGATCCGGTCACGCTCGCCGCGCAGCGCTTTTCTGCCGATTCCTTTGACCCGGCACACATGACTCAGGAAAGCGGTTACGGACATTTCCTCATAAAGCGGCACATGCTCCGGCAGGTAGCCGATGCGCCGTTTAATTTCCAGCGGATGTTCGTGCACTTCCAGCCCGTCGATGTATGCCCGGCCACTGCTTGCCGGGAAAAAGCCTGTGAGGATGCGCATGGCTGTGCTTTTGCCGGCGCCGTTAGGTCCCAGAAATCCGGCAATGCAGCCCTTTTCCACCTGAAAAGAGGCGTCGCTCAGTGCCGTGATGGAACCGAAAGATTTACTTAGATTATCTGCCTTGATCATGGAAAACCCTGTGTGTCGGTACAGTCGGGAAATAGTGACTCGGTATCAGTATTCTACCTTATTGACATGGCATACCGGAAAGAATGCCACCCGATGCGGACGGATGAGATATGTGCCCGCACTTCTTTATGCCTGTAACCAGTAGGGTACATTAACAGGCGTCGTTTTTCAAGAACCGGAGGAATGCGGTTCAGGTTTCTTTCTGCAGCAGCTGCCGGGCGACGGGCCAGAGTATTTCAAAATAATCTTGCCCGGGCTTTGCCAGATCCCTGGTATTCCTGAAAAGACGCCAGGCGTAGGGAATCAGGCTCACGGAAAGGGGAAAGCGCAGAAAAGAAGGATCGAGACCGCCCAGACGAACCCGATCCAGTCCGTCGGCATCTTTCAGCAGTGCGGTAAGTGTCCGGCAGGGATGATCCAAGGGCACTTCCTCCAGACAGTGGTGGGTCACCGCAAAGAAGATTTCCGTCCAGTCTTTTTCTTTGACGCCGCAACCCTCAAACAGGGTCTTCAGTTCCGGATTATCCTGCACTTTTCCCACCGCATACAGCCCATGTTCAGGCGAAACACCATCATCCACTCTGCCGAGGTCATGTATAT
Source organism: Candidatus Hydrogenedentes bacterium ADurb.Bin170 (assembly GCA_002070275.1). GTDB lineage: Bacteria > Hydrogenedentota > Hydrogenedentia > Hydrogenedentales > CAITNO01 > JAAYJV01. The sequence goes on along the minus strand of MWCY01000050.1, from coordinate 13,754 downwards.
AGGCGGCCGCCCAGGCTTTCAGGGCATAGTCTTCCAGACCGAGTGCTTTTGTAAGGATAAAGGTATGGATGATGACCCGGGATACATGGGGCTGGCCGTGTATAGGGCTGTGCCGGGTGAAAAGCTCAGGCACCGGTGCCAGCTGCGAAAGAGGCAGCGGTATCGGATTGACCAGTTCAAAAGAATGTTGCTTCATTTTTTGCTCCGGTTCAGCGAAGATAAGGAGATGCCCCGTCAATGGCATTATCTCCTAACAGCCGGGAGATAATACCTTCCATTGCCTGTGCCCAGAGAGCATAGCCTTCTTCGCCGGGATGCTCATAATCAGGCATCAGCCTGGGATTGATCGTGCCGTCTTCCCTATGAAAACAGTAATTCACATCCCTGTAAAAGACGTGCGCATTGTCGGCAAGCGCCGCAATCGTCCTGTTGACAGCGCTGAGTTTCTCCCATTCATTATCCGGTTTTTCCCCCCGATAAAAGACGCCGAGCAGCAGAATTTTTGCATCCGGCAGATTTGAACGGAGGCGCTCCACAATGGCGGTGATGCCTTCCGCGATTTCTTCAGCGCTGTTATGCGGCCCGTTATTCTGCCCGATCATCACAATGGCGAGAGCGGGCGCAATATCCTTGATATTTCCATGATCCAGCCGCCAGAGGACATGTTCTGTTCTGTCTCCGCTGATTCCCAGATTAACGGCCTGGCGATGGGCATAGTAGTGATCCCAGACAGACTTACCGCTGTCTTCCCACCCTTCAATAATGGAATCGCCAATCCACAGAAGATTTACCTGACCCTGTTCAATGCGGGCGTTGATTGCCTCGTGCCGTTCCAGCCAGGAAGATTTGTCCCGGGGTGTCGGCATGACGGCACTGTGAAGAGCAGCATGCTGGGCTGCTGTTGATGAAACCAGAAACAGTACCAAAAAACCGGGTGTCAACAGGCGCCGGGTATGCACGAAAGAGCGTCCTTTCAGAAGTAAGTCTATTTTCGGAAAAAAGAACTTTGCGCAAGAAGCAGCATAACACATCCAAGAAGCAAATAGTCCCCCAAGGCTTTTCCGCTGCCTGAACAGCCGTCGCAGGCGGAAACGGGCTCTTTTTCCCTTTCCGGTATTTCACCTTCTTCCGGCAATGCCTCTTCGTTTCCGTCTGGTGCTGTTGTTTCTCCTTCATCAGGAAGCGCTTCGTCAGGCTCTCCTTCCCGGGCGGGCGGATCGACATCTGTATTCCCTTCTCCTTCGTTTTCCGTCAGCTCATCGGGGTCACGTCCGTTGGAGATGCGCAGGTTTACAGAAGAGCCCTTTTTAACCCGGGTTCCGGGTGCGGGGTCCTGTCCGCTTACATGCCCGGCAGGGATCAGTGTATCAAAGACCTGTTCAATGATGCCGGGCACCAGTGCCAGCTCCTCCAGCATATCCAGCGCTTCCAGCGCATCCATACCTGCCAGTGAAGGTACGCCGATTCGGGGCTCAGCACCAAGGCTGATGACAAGATCAATGGGAGTGCCCGGCGGCAGATAACGGTAGGCGGAGGGACTCTGGCTGATTACTCTCCCGTACGGCACGTTTTCATCATGTGCTTTTTCAATGCTGCCTGTGGAAAAACCCGTCTTTTCCAGAAGTGCCTGTGCCTCACTCAGTGTCTGCAGAAGCAGATTGGGCAGCTCGATCGCTTCACCGTTTTCCGGCAGGGGACCTTTGGAAAGCACCAGTTTCACCGCACTGCCCGGAGCCACCAGCATTCCCGCTGCCGGTATCTGTTCGAGCACCTGATTGTAAGGGGCTGTTTCATCATGAGAGAAATCAACGCGACCCAATTCCAGCCCCGCATGCTGAAGCCGCTGGTCAGCATCCATCAGATCGGTGCCTGTAACATCAGGTACGGCGATTTGCGGCGTGCGTCCCAGACTTACCGTCAGATTTACGGATGTACCGGGAAACACCACACTGTTGGCGGCGGGATACTGATGTGACACATATCCGGCCGGGATATTCTTATGATGCTCTTCCGTCACTGTCCCGATTTGAAGCCCGGCAGAGCGAATGTACTGTTTTGCCTCAGCAAGCAGAAGCAGAATGCAATTGGGGACATCAGTCAAGCCCAGATTCCCGTTTTCACCTTCCCGTACTGTTTCACCTTCGGGGTCGGTAATATCCGTATTCTGCCCTTTAGAGATGATAAGGGATACCGTTGAGCCTGCCGGCACCAGTTCGCCGTAGAAGTGGCCGCAGCCGATGACAAGATCTTTGGCGACTGAATCGGAAAATTCATATCGATGCACTCCCGTTTTCAGCCCGGCTTCCTGAATCAATGTCTTTGCCTGTGCTGCTGTTTTGCCCGCTACGTCCGGAACCAGTGCCATTTTCTCTTCGTGGCTCTGCACTTTCGTTACTGTGAATGATTCCGTTAACGGCGGCAGGTTTTTCGCTCTCGAAGAAAACTGCCAGGTGCCGGCGGACAATGGACCGATCAGCGTTCGTCCCGCGCAAACCGGATCCATGACAGTCAGACAGGGGCGGTTTGGCTCGGGTATAAACTGGACACCTATCTGACGGGTTTTGGCATCGATGGAAAAGACAGGCCGACCCAACTCATGAAAAGCACAGGAGTCGTTTGTCGGCATCACGGGCAGCTTAAAGTCGACCAGCAGATAACGCTGGCCGAGCACGGATTTCTCAACAAAGGCGTAGTAGGGCGCACGACATTTCACCCACCAGTACCAGTACACCACCGGCACAGGGTTGGGGATAATTTCCCCTTCGGGGTTTTCGTTTCCGTTTCCGCCGGAGGATTCGGTGTAGAAAATGCCGATAGTCCAGGAATTGACCCGTTCACCTGCAGTATTGGAACCCTGCCCCTCCAGTGTCCACCGTTGATTTACTTTTTCACCCTTAAAAGCCTGAATGCCGCTAACCGTATGATCGAACCATATCTCATCATACCATTTGGGCAGCGTGTATTTTTTCCCTGTGCTGCTGATGATTGAAAAGGTACACAAGTCAGCATAGGCAGCGACTCCGGAGAGGGTAATGGAGACATGTGATACTTTTGCATTGGCGGGGGCATGCCCGATGGTAACACTTTGCTGGTTTCGGAAATTGATGGCAAAGCCGGAACCGTTGCCATATGCAACAGCCTCCGCTTTATCAGCAGGCATCCCGACGGTGATCTCTGTCCGTGTCCACAGAATATCAAAAGAAAGCCCCTGCTCCCGGAGGTATTGTGCGGCGGCTTCGGGCAGAATGACCATCGGCTGGCTGTCGCTTCCTTTTTCAGGAAGCAGTTCGACGCCGAGCATTTCGGAGGCAAGAGCCAGCGTAGTATCGTCCGGGAAGCGCAGGCAGGATACCGTGTCGGCTTCTGCCGTAGCGGCGAAAAAGGCGAAGACAAGCAAAAACGACAGTACAGAAAAAAGTTTCATGGATAATCCCCTGTTATTTCCAAAATCCTCAAAATTACCGGTAACGGCTTATTATAACCAATGATTCCAGAAATGTAAAGGGCGCGGCGCCTCCGGTATTTAGTCTGTTTCAGGAGGGGCAATAAAAAAAGTGCGTTCCTCCTGCCCACCTGCCGCCGGAATTTCTATGACCGCTGCAGCGCTGTTTTCGTAGGGGCGGGTAACGCTCCATCCTGTGCCGGCAGGCGCCACACAGATGGCATCCAGATAGGGTGCCATGCGCTCAGGAAGGAAGATGCAGGTAGGCGCTTTGATTGTCGGGTCCTCTTTCCATCGGCACTCGAAGCTCCCTTTTTCAAAATCTGTGGCGCATGAAAGGAGGATGCCGCTTGTGTTTCTGGCGATGGGACGTTCAAAAATTTCATGGCAGGGGCTGTCGTTAAGCCCGTAGCTGTAGTCCCAGTAGGTATTGCTCATGAGATATTTTTCCATCATGGCAACCGTGAACCGTGCTGAGGGAAGAATCCCGGCGGAACCTCTGCCGAAGGCGCCCCACTCACCGATGAGCACCGGCATGTCCAGACGCTTTCCCGACTCGGCGTGGCGCCGGAAGATCAGTTCAAGCCGTCCGTTGAAAGCGAGTTCAAGATCGTGGGTGTCCACAACTATGTCGTAAGCGTGAGGCGCATAGGCAAGCAGAGGATCCCGTTGTCCTGTTTCGTCCACCAGCGGCTGCACACCGGTGGGCACACCCATGTTGGCGGAGATGTTCGTCTCCAGGAAGATAATATGGTTCTGATCTACAGACCGGATGGCATCACGAACCCGTTGGAACATGGCAGTAAGCCTGGTGCTTTCGAAGTCGACGCAAAGAGGGGCTGCCGCATCGAGCAGCGCCTGATACAGTTCCAGATTCTGCATCTGTTTCGCAAGGACACTGCGCAGGTTCCGCTGTGGATTGGGCTGCATGACTTCGTCCAGCGTCAGCGGTTTATCGCCTTCCGCCAGTTTGTCGGTATTGCTCACATAGGCGTTGAGCACTTCAAGAATAATCGCTGCATTGCCGCTGCCGATATTGGGCTCATTGAAAAGATCATAGGCAATGACGGCGGGTTCATCTTTATATCGTTCCGCCAGTTTTTTCCAGGCGGCGGCAAAATGATCCTGCACGCCGACACCATCAGCGCAGGGTTTGTTTGCCCAGAAATTATCAAAGACCGTTTGCACTGCCGGGCTGATCATGTAGGCGTCGCTCCAGATGGCACCCCGCAGATGCGGCATGCCGTCGTCGAGGGTAGCCCAGTCCGGTGCACCGTTCCCGTACTTGTGATTGAAAAGATCCTGATGCATGTCGAGGAAGACATAAAAACCGTATTGCTTTGCGAGAGCAATCCATCCGTCGAGTTTTTCCAGATAAGCCTCATCAAAACGATTGATTTCCGGCTCCAAACCGTCCCAGCTGACACCGAAACGTATGCAGTTCCAGCCCCAGGCGCGGAGCTGCTCAAAGTCCTTTTCCGTTACACGTGGCTGATAATTCCCCTGACGGTTTTTGCTCACAATATTAATCCCGTGCAGGAGCAGGTGCCTGCCTTCGGGATCGATGAAGCGGCCGTCTTTTACGGACACAAAGCCCGACGCAGGGCGGGCATGGGCTGGGGAGAAAAGGCAGAGCATCAAGCCTGTGAGCACAGCGGAGAAGAACCTGAGGCGTAAAGGAACAGTTGAAGACGTTTGCATGGTATTCCTTATCCTGCACAAGAATGAATTGAAAGAAAGGGAACAGAAAAAGGCCGGAACCGCTGGGATTCCGGCCTCTGAAGGCATAACAGGGATTGGTAATTAGTAGCGGTTGCGTCCGCCACCGAAGCCACCCCGACGCGGGGCACGCTCTTCACGGGGACGTGCTTCATTGACTGTAATGTTCCGGCCGGAGACTTCCGCGCCGTTCAGCTTGCTGATGGCAGTCCTTGCCTCTTCGGCATTAGCCATTTCAACGAAGCCAAAGCCCTTAGAGCGGCCGGAGTCGCGATCGGAGATCACGTTTGCGGAAGTCACTTCACCGTAAGCAGAAAAGAGCTCGCGCAAGTCTTCGCTGGAAGTGCTGTAAGAGAGGTTGCCGACATAGACGTTCATACTCGAGATATCCTATTTGCCATGAGTTCAGTTGGAATCGAAAGTATGCCCATGGCAACAGACCACTTCGATGCACGTCTCCCTCGAGACGATCAAAAACAGCTTATGGTGGAGGCGGCGGGAATCGAACCCGCGTCCGATAGCGCTTCCATGTCAGTATCTACGTGCGTAGTCTTTCTTTTGGGGATTCGCCCTTCCGGAACGCGTCAGACTCGCTTCCCGGCGTCGCTAGACAACTGTATACTCTCCCCGGTGCGCTGTCCGTTCCCGGATTGAGGCCCGCTGTCGGCGTTCCTGTCTGCTAGCAGGCAGTCGCAGGAGGAACGTGCTGTCTTTTAATTAGGCAGCAAGGGCGAAGTTATTGTTCGCAGTTAACTTGTACCGGTTTTTTACGAGGCCACCGGAGTCCTCGGCACGCTGCTCACACTTCAATCACCACCGTCGAAACCATGTCGCCCCCGCATTTATTTCATACAGACAACTTCCTGCAAAAGGCTCCATACAGATTATGCCACTAATGCTTTATAAAAAGCAAACTTTTTTCCTTTTTTCAAAATTCGGGTCAAAAGCACAATTCGCCATAAGCGGGGGATTCAGGATAAGCAGGCAATGCCCAGAGGCTGTTTTCCTCTTCAATATTTTTCCTGTGCCTGTGAAAATTGATCTGCCAGTTTTCAGTGCGGCCCGGCGTGCCGCCGAGAATTGTAAAGGGCAATGCAACAGTGGCGCTCCAGCCTCCCGCTGTCTGCTCCGCCTGAGCACGCCAGTCCGCATCCCAGCCGGGGTCCCACTGATTGCTGTCGCCGAGGCTGTCCATGGCATCGTAGCGCGCTCCTTTAGGGTTGATGATGAATCGGCGTGCGGCACTGTTCCCGCACTTAATCCGGATTTCAACACTTTCCTCTTCCCACAGGGGATCATCATTTCCGGTCATGACAGCGGTAGCGGCATGGGGTGTGGGATCCTGCGCAATTACGCCTATAAACAAGTGCGTGCCATTGTGCGCCAGTCTGAATTCAGTGGGTGCTTTGGCAAAGCGGCCGGTTTCCTGAGCGACGAGTCCGGTAATCCTGCCTTCTTCCGGCCAGCTGCGCAGCCCGTCGGCACCGACTGTTACAGCGGGACACAGAGCAACCGGTTTCTTCTTCCAGGCAAAAGCGCGGACTTCCCGAAGCACCGCCTGCTCGCCCGTGCTTTCGACCTGCAGACGCAGGTAACGCCTGCTGATGGGCGGATCGATGAAAAGCGGACCTCTTGATGCACTTTCGGGCAGCAGGGCTTTCAAAGGTACAGGAGTGAAGCTGATTCCATCCTCGCTTGCCTGCAGAATGATGCGCCTGCTGTTCAGGGTTTCAAAATCGATGCGGAAAACGGGTCCCATGGCAACGAAGAAATCCAGTTGTGCCTGGGTGCGTCCCCGCTCATCGGTGTAATCGACCCGCACAGGCACTTCATAAGGCACAGCGCTTGTGTCGAGTTTGTAGGGGCGATAATAAGCCAGACTTTCTCCGAAAAGGATTGAGGCCGGTACAAAGCGTTTTTGCCTTTTTACCGTTTCCTGAATACGGTCGGTGCGCCCCGGTTCCATATCAGGGTCAATACCTTCGTACTGTTTAATAAGCTTCAGCAGTGCGGAGAGCGCAGATTGCTCCTTCCCGCTGCTGAAAGTGAACTCTTCTTCCAGGTAACGGGTAAGCAGATCGAAAAGGGACTGCGCCTGCGCTGTCTCCGGATTCTCACGGGGCTGCAATTCACCGGGAAGTGATCCGAGAAAGCCTTTGAACCGTGCCCGCAAGTCTGCCGGTTTTTCTCCTTTCAGGATTTCCCAGTCAAGATAGTCCATTTGCGCCTTTTTTATTTCTTCAAAAGAAGGAGTCCACAGCACAGCATCAAAAAAATGATTGAGTGCTTCCGGCCAGACACGGCGCACGCCCGCCGCAGACCAGGCGCGGTTGAAGGCTGTGCGCACACGGAGGGAGTGAGGATCCTGATCCAGCACACACACTCCGGCGCTGCGACCTTTTTGCTCAGCCTGCTGCTGCAGTGCCGCTTGAATATGCGGTGCCGGACCGGATAGAGCCAGATTCAGCGGCATGTCCCGTTGCTTCATCCATTGCAGGGTAAACGGCAGCGCTTCCCGGGGAAAGCCTTCATAGAGCACGAAGCGGGGAAAGAGTATGGGATTGCCCGGAAGTTTGGCGGCAATTCCGTCCAGGGATGCTTTGTCGGCGGGCTGATCGGGTCGGGGGAGGAGGTGATCCGCCCAGAGAATCATTTCCGCCGGACTTTTCAGATCACGTAGCGTGCTGTGAATCATGGTCAGGGCTTTCAGCCAATTTTCACCTGAAGGCCGGGCGGCATCACGGCAGCGAAGATCCTGATTGATCCGGCTGATCCGGCTTCCCCCGCAATGCAGGTATTCGGGCTGCAGTCCGTCGATCAGTTTTTGCAGCGCATCCCGGACAGATTGTGCACTTTCCGGCGCATGAGGACAGAGTGCGTTGGAACCGGCAGGAGCATGGCTGTAGGTGATGGAAAGAGGTGCTCTGGCGGGTAATCCGCTTTCAGGTGCCGGGCGCACCAGCCAGCTTCTGCTCATGCTGTCAAGATAGGGCGGCATGAGCCCGCCCTGCTGCAGCTGCAGGTCTTTTCTGATATCAAGCCACTGATTGCCAGACTGCACCCGGATCGGGCTCGTTTCGGTGTATATCAGATTGGTGCGGGAGAGCGGGATCCAGGTCTCTCCGTCCATGGTAAGATGATCGACCCGGGCACGTCCTTCCACGGCGGCAGGATATTTTTTGAGAAGATTGACGCCTGCGTTAAAGAAATCGAAGACCGGGACAGGGGTCATGCCCAGCTGCCGGGCAAGCCGGAACCGCTCCTGCCACTGCAGGACGGCGTCACTGTCCAGATCGTAAAAATCATCGCTTTCAAAAAAGAGCATATTGCATTTGAGTGCGGCGTAGCTTTCCAGTTGAGGACGTGCCAGAGCGCCCTGCACCCAGGCGGCACGCAATGCTGTATCGGGATAATCGCAGATGAAGGCACAGGGGATGACAGGAACGCCCTCTATTGCCAGTCCCAGTTTTTTACTTTCCTCAATCATCTGTACCAGCGTCTGAATACCGTTGATAAGCCCTGAACGATCCGTGCCGAGAAGGCAGATCTGTTTCTTTGTCACTTCCAGCACATAGCCCCCCGGCGGCATTTTGGATACCTGAGAGAGGTATTTTTTTAATTCCTTGTGCCCCGTGTTGCGCGTGTTTTCCACGGTGCCCGCATGGAGTGCCGTTCCGTTCTGCCGTCGTCCGGCCGGAGACAGGGCTGGGGTAAAGCCGAGGCTGTTGCTTATGGGCGAGAAAAGCTCCAGAAAATCCGCGCGTGCATCGGCCTGCACCACCAGTACAAGCTCCCGGGCGAGGGCGCAATACCGCTTGTCATAAAAATCCGCATGCTGCGGTGCCGGATGTAAGTCAATCACGCTGTGCGCACAGAGCACGGCCAGAAGAAGTAGAGGCATGCCGTCAATTCCCTTTTCAGTGATTGCGATGCAGGATATAGAGAACCAGATTGCGCAGGATATGCGCCCGTTCCCCGAAGACTTCAAGGGTCTGACGTGCTTTGTTGGCAGCATCTTCCGCCAGACGCCGTGCTTCTTCCATACCCAAAAGCTGAGGATAGGTCATTTTTTCGCTGAGAGCATCTTTGCCTACACTTTTGCCCAGCACTGCCGCGTCGCCTTCCACATCCAGAATATCATCTGTGATCTGAAAGAGAAGTCCCAGATGGGTGCCGTAACTGGTGAAAGCCGCCAGTTGTTTCTCATCGGCATTGGCAGCCAGCGCACCCAGCTCCAGAGATGCCCGGATCAGCGCACCTGTTTTGCATGCATGCAGATGCTGCAGCTCCTCCAGAGTGAGGCGCTTTTTCTCGGCAGTCATATCAAGGATTTGCCCCCCTGCCATGCCTTCCGCGCCTGCTGCTTTTGCAAGCGTGACAATCTGACGGATGTCCCGGGTGTCGCTCAGTATTTCAAAGGCGAGCGTCTGCAGCGCATCTCCGGCGAGAATCGCCGTCGCTTCGCTGAAGCGTTTGTGTGCTGAGGGCTTGCCGCGTCGTATGTCGTCATTATCCATGGCGGGCAGATCGTCATGGATCAGGGAGTAGCAGTGAATCATTTCCACAGCGCAGGCAGCGGGGAGAGCAGGCTCTTCGGTGCCGCAGATGAGCTCGCAGGCAGTCAGGGCGAGGGCGGGCCGCAGTCTTTTCCCGCCGCCAAGCAGACTGTAGCGCATCGCTTCCATAAGTTCCGGCGGAGCACCGGCGCACCGGTCGAGTGCTGCTTCCAGTGCGGACTCCATCCGCAAAGATCTGGATTTCAGGAAAGAAGAAACTGACATCAGAAAAGATCACCTGTTGTATCGTCCGGCTCCTCTTCAGACCAGAAGTTTTCTTCGGGTTCGGGAACGACAGGGGCAGCGGGCGGGGCAGTGCGCCGGGGTGCCGGTGCCTGAGCGGGTGCCGGCAGTTCAGATTCTTCAGGCGCTTCCTCAAAATCTTCCGTTTCAAACCCGCCGTCCATGGTTTGCACCAGTTTTTCGATTTTGCGCTCTGCCGCTTTCAAGGTTTTTTCGCATTTCCGGGTGAGCGCAATACCCGCCTCAAACTGCTTGAGTGCCTCTTCCAGGGGCAGATTTCCCCCTTCCAGCTGCCTTACAATCGCTTCGAGTTTTTCCAGATCTGCTTCAAAGCCTGGCTGTGTTTTTTTCTCTGTGCTCATGAGAGGTGATTCTCCTGCTCTCCGGTGATTTCTGTTATTTTCGCTTTTATCTCGCCCGATGCAAAACGCGCTGTGATTTCATCATCGATCTGCAGCGTTTCCGCTTTTCTGATCAGCGAATGATCCGGCATCTTCCAGACAAGTGCATAACCCCGTGAAAGTACTGCCAGCGGACTCATGCTGTTCAGCTGGGCAAGAAGGGGTGCCAGACTGCTTCTGTAGGGAAGAGTCATCCGGGTGCCGAGCCGGCGGAATGCGGCGATGAGTTCATGAAGCCGCTGTCGCTGCAGAACAAGACGGTGCTGGGGAGAAAGATGTTTGAGGCTTTGCCCGCTCCGGTCAACCCGGTTTTTCGCACTCTCCAGTACGGCTTTGCCCAGTCGCTGCAGCGCACCCTGCAGTTCGTCACAATATTGCCGATACGGCTGAAGCAGCCGTTCAGGATTTCTGAAAAGATAATGACCGCTGTGCCGTTCAAGGCGGCTCTGCGCCTGCTCCAGCAGATGAGCCATGGCACGTTCAAGCCGGTGCTCCTTCTGTTTAACCTGATCGAAAAGAGATTCCTGTTCCTGCACGACCAGTTCAGCTGCCGCACTGGGTGTCGGGGCACGCAAATCGGCGACCAGATCGGAGAGCGTCACATCCACTTCATGACCCACTGCCGAAATGATCGGTGTCTTTGCCGCAAAGATGGCACGCACCACCGCTTCTTCGTTAAAAGCCCACAGGTCTTCCAGAGAGCCGCCGCCTCTGCCCACAATCATCACGTCCACCTGCATGCTGTCGAGCACACGGATGCCCGCCGCTATTTCGGCTGCAGCGCCGGAGCCCTGCACCAATGCAGGATAAATAAGAATATGCACATTGGAAAAGCGACGCCGGATGACGTTCAGAATATCGCGGATAGCGGCACCGGAAGGAGAGGTGACAATGCCGATGCGCCGGGGAAGAAGGGGAAGTTTCTTTTTGTGTTTCTCATCAAAAAGCCCTTCCTCCGCCAGTTTCTTTTTGAGCTTTTCATAGGCAATCTGCAGCGCACCCAGTCCTTTGAGGTGCAATTCCGTGATCACCAGCTGATACCGCCCGCGCTGCGCGTATACCGTAATTTCTCCTTTGGCAAGCACTTCAAGACCGTTTTCGGGTGTAAGACCCAGACGGTTCAGACGCGCCTTGAAAATGACGGCATCTATCTGGCTGCCTTCCTCTTTAATGGAAAAATAGGCATGACCCGAAGCGGCACGGGACCAGTTGGATATTTCGCCGGACACCCAGACGGTCCCGATCTGCGACTCGAGGAGTGTCTTGATCTCCCGGGTCAGCTGGGCGACGGTAAAAATCTTTGTGTCTGGTGTCAGCATGAGTGAATTGTAGCGAAAAAGGCAGGATAAAAGCACTCATCCCGCCGAAGGCATCTTTCATGCGGCAGGCGATATTGACTGTACTTCTTTTCGGAACAGCATCAGTTGAGCGACGATAAGCGGCCGGATACGCTTCAGTTTTCTGTCGATGCACCCGTAATAAAGCCTTTGGGCGGTGTGCCCGGAGTGTACTTTTTCGTCGGCACATCGGGAAGAATGCGCACACCGGAAGTGAATGTGTAAGGGATCTCCTCCAGCGGGCCGGGGAAAGTCAGCTCCAGAAAACACGCCTTGTAGCCTTTGGCCGGTACATCAATGGCAACTTCGTAAATGCCGTCCGCCGTCGCCTCAATTTCCCGGGGCACATAGGGGCAGGTGTTGCCGCGGAAGTCACGAGCCTTGGGATTCCATGCCTCCCACAGCGTGACCCGGGAGGGCTGCACAATGTCCCCGTTGGATGCCGGAAGCAGCTGTGCTTTCAGCCGGTTGTCGCCTTCAAAGGAGAAACTGTAATTGGGGATGGGCAGCTCCCGGGCATTGGCAATGAAAAAGGAGGCAAGACTGTTGTACGCCTCAGTACGATTCAGACCGTGCCCCACATTAGGCATATAGCGGAGCCATTTGGGAGCCTGCAGATCGTTCCAGTAAAACTGTGAGGAGTCAGGCAGAAAAAACTGATCGTTGCCCGCATTGACTACAAGTTTGGGAATATTCAGTCGATCGACATAACTGTACGGGTCGATAATGGCCATGAGCGCTTTGTTTTCCGGGGTCTCCAGCCATTTAAGGATATCAAGCGCCAGGTAATCGCCCACTGCCACAGACCACCTGCCGAGCGCTTCAAAGTGGTGGCGAAAAGAAGCGGGAACATTGAGCAGATCAATGGAAAAAGGCACCAGGCCCCGGACACGGGCATCCACAATAGCTGTAGTCCAGGTTGTCCAGCCGCGCTTGGAACCGCCGGCAACAATAAAATCCTTCACCTGGTTGCCGCCGCCCGCATCGCTGGCAGCGAAAGCCTGCACCGCATCCATGGCACGCACCACCGCTTTGGTCATGGGAAGACGCAGCGGCCATTCCTCATCGCCTGTCTGATAGAATTTGAGCCAGGTATAGGCGATAAGCGCATCTTCGCCCCTGCCCATTCCCATCTGATCCCAGAAAACGAGAGGCTGGTTAGGGATCATATATACCGTGGAGGTGACACATCCTGACTGTTTTGCCAGGTTTTTTATGGTCGAGTCAGCCGTGCGGGGTTCTTCACCCTCCCGGTTGCTGCCGCCGTCAATAAACATGAGTGCTGTCGGGTGAGTCACCGTATCGGGCACGCACACAGTGATCCAATGTTCCCAAAGGAGGCGGTTCACTTCACCTTTATGCCGCCACTGTTGGGAGACCATGCTGAGGGTGTGGCAGGTGATCCCGTCTTCTTTTTCCGTGAGTACACGCTCCCATTTGAAGTTGTTGTCTTCCTTGGCAACATAGCGGTCCAGAGCCGTAAGCCCTTCTTTGGCACGACCATGGGCATAACTGCCGTCTGCAGGCGCATTTCCGGAAAAGAATATCAGGGAAAGAAGCAGCACAAAAGAGGATGCGGAAAAAAGAGATCTCATGATTTTTCTCCTTCTGTGATTACAGGAATACCGCAAGAAGACAACATCTCCAGCGAACGGCCCGCCGGTGTCATTATAGTACAGACGTGCGAAAAGACATAAAAAGTTTCACGCCCGAGGACCAACGCAGGTGTGTAAGCTACGGAAAAAATTTATTTCGCAGTCAGTCCCGCGATTTATCCGGCAATATTTCCGCACCCACGTCATTCCTGCCTCCCCTGGGAACGCCAATCGACCTATTGGCACACAAGCGGGTCATGATGAAGACAAGCCACCCTGAGACATACCTCCTCCATCAGCCCTACACACGGCACTGCCTTTTCTCTCTTCCGCCGTTACGTCCACCCTCCGGCGTCATTCCTGCGAAGGCAGGAATCTTAACGCGAATTACTTTTTATGAGGGTCCTGCCGTTGTTGTCAACTGCGCGGGAATACCGTCAAGGCATCTCTCATATGCGAAG
>MWCY01000049.1 GCA_002070275.1 Candidatus Hydrogenedentes bacterium ADurb.Bin170 | reverse complement strand
AGCAAAGTCAGCGATCCGCAAGAGTTCACGCCAGACATCCGGCTTTCCGGCTATAGTCTTGTTCCAGACTTCAAACTGCCATTCGAACGCTTCGTCCGTACCGTCCATGGGCTCCACTTCCCGGAGACGCTGCTCCAGAGCCGCTTTGCGGGGTGCAGTCGGATCATTCAGATAATTCAGGGTGATCATGCCCAGAATACAGGCAAGGATTCCCGTGGCACTTATGGCAAGAAGACGATCCATTACACCTCCGCAATTTTTCGTATAACAATGTTAGATATTTCAGCTTTGGTGTCCTTTTCGTTGAAAAGGATCCAGGGGCACTTGACAGGGACAAGCCCTCCCGGCTTTCCGGGCAGCGTGAATTGTACCTGCAGCCGGTAACTTTCACCGTTACCCGTAATCGTCTGACTCCCGGGAAAGGGGGCTCTGTCCTGTTCGAGTCCCACGCCTACGGTCATGTCGTGAGACCCGGCGCATAAATCCAGGCTCATATGATAGACAGCACCCTTTTCCAGCGTGCGCAGCATATAGGCTTCCGATTGTTCCTGAAGGCTGGCGATGACAGCATTATCTTCTCGTGCCGGAAGACCGGGCAGCGTCAGTTTTTCGGCTTGAATCGCTGTGCCCTGCCAGCTTCCGGTTTTTGGGGAAGCGGAAGTCGATACAGCCTCTTCGGAGATATCTTCAGCAGGAGCTGCCGGGGCGTCCTGTCCTGATCCGGGGGTTCCATCGGCAATAATTCGGGAAATGTCGATGGTGGCGCTTACCAGTTCGCTTTCGGGCGAACGGTTTATTTCGAGCCCGTCTATGCGCAGGGATTGGGGGCTGCGCTGGAGGCGTTCGAGAAAGAAAATAACATTGTCTAGCGTGCTGGAGGGAATACGCAGGTTGAGCATGTATTCGCGGTAGCCCTGGCCGCCCTCCGCCATGCTGCCTTTGCCCAGCGCCGGGATTTCCACCAGATTGCCTTCCGTATTGGGCGTGTTCAGCGGGATGCCGTTTTTGTCCAGATCCTGGGGGGAATTGCGCGCCAGACGATAGATTTCCTGACGGAGCCTGTCGTGGATTTCTGCTTCCGTCCAGGCACTTGAGTGCTGAGCGGCAACGCTGGCATATTTGGCTTCCACCATCTCGCGATGGGCAATCTGGTACGTATAGGAGACAAGCGTATCTTCAAGCCGGGAAAGGGTGTTGTCCAGTTCGCGCAGGGACCCGGAAACCCGCTGAAATGTCATCACCGCCAGCATCAGCACAACCACGCTTCCGGTGAGCATGGCAAGGCGTTTTTCGCGCAGGGACAGTTTTGCCCAGAGATCCAGGAGGCGAATAATAATTTTATTCAGCATTGTCTTCCTCCTGAATCAGCGCTTCGATTTGATAGGAAAACACTGTTTGATCACGTTCCTGGGTCTGCTGTTCATAAAGGCTGCGTGCCTGCGCAAAAAAACGCAGATGCCCTTCCGCTTTGCTGCGGATATTCTGAGCAAAGTCCGAGATATCGTTGACGGCTTTTGCCCTGCCCCAGAGTTCTACGCCTTCTTTTTTACGCAGTGTAATACGCAGGAAATTAAGCCGGTGATCCGGTGCGGCATCCACCAGAGCGGCAAGCTGCTCCAGAATGGAACCTTTCCGGTCTACCTGTCGGCTCAGAATATTGAGGGCTTCCCGTTTTTCTGTGATCCCTTTGGCATTGGGTTCTATCCGTGCGATACGCTGCTCCAGCTCGCGAATCAGGGCGAGCCGCTGTGAACGTGCCTGATAATACCAGCCGCCGAGGGCGATGAGCAGGACAACTGCAAAGGCGGTGCCCTGCAGAAGGCGCTTTTTAATGGTCTCGATACGGCGTGCTCTGGATTCTGATTCCGGGAGCAGGTTGATGTCGAATTCCGGTCTTCCTGTGAGACTCAGGAGAGCACCCACGGCAACAGCAGGGAATGCCCCGCCCGAACAGGGCACGCTCTCCAGGACAGGCGGTGTAAAGACAGCGGGTGTGCAAGGACGGTTCATGCTTTCCGACAGCGACCGGCACAGCAAAGCTACGTCCGCATAGGCACAGGTTATATGGATGTGTTCCACACCCAGGCCGTCGGGAGATTCGCGCCGGTAGGCGGCAAGAGAGTTTCGAATTTCTCCGGCAAGTTCTTCCGCCCCTGAGTCAACGATCAGACCGGCGCCTGAGCCTGCGTCCGGATCTTTCGCCGTCACTTCCCAGTCCTGCGTGGAAATGATGCCGCGGCTGAATACGGGGATGCCGTCCTGCAGAACAAGAATTTCCATGCCGCCGTCCATGAGAGAAACGAGCGCATGCCGCTCCTTCGATAAAAGAGGATCTACAACAGCTGTAAGCGCAAGGCAGGCTGTGCTCAGCAGGATCTTCTCCGGTGTAATGCCGCATTGTTGCAGAAGGGATAGCGGTCTATTGACAACATCTTTGTGAGGAAAGGCCGCCATTACTTCCGATTCGCCGGAATCGAGCGTTTTGATAATGCACTGGTCAATGACCAGTTCATCCAGCGTGTAAGGCACATATTCTTCAGCGCTGAATTGCACCATACCCGCCACTTCTTCCAGGCTGTGGGAGGGCAGGGTCAGCAGGCGGGTCGTTACATCCTGCCGGGGCAGTACCAGCACCACCCTGTCTTCCTGTATTTTCAGCTCATTAATGAAAGTGCGGAATGCCTCTTCATACGCCTCGCCTTCCCAGCTGCCGGCAATACGCCGGACTGTCACCTGTTCCGGCTTTTTTAAGGCCATGGAAAAGCGTGTCGCCGTTATTCCCCGGGCGGCGACCTGAATAACACTGATCTGTGGAATTTTACGAGCCAAGCGTTTTCTCCTGCCAGTCAAGAACCTGTATATAATTGCCAGCCGCAAAGATTGCGGAGCAAATGGCGCGCACCTTGCCTTGGCGACGCGTTGCCACGCCTGTTATCCTAAAATGTGAAGCGTTGAATTTGCAATAGGCGCCCCAGTCAGCGGAGCCCGATTCTGACAGACCTGCTTTGGTCAGCAGATCATTCATATCCTCAAAACCCTGATCATCGTCGGTATATAATACACCATCCGACCCGGCGCGATACCTCAGAATGGCATTAATTTCGGTTTTTTTCAGCCCGGGTATGCAGGACAGCACCTCTTCGGAGGCGGTATTAACGTTGATTTGCGCGGTTCCCCAGACAGTGAGCAGGTTTTTCAGACCCGGCGCATTCTTTGAGCCGAACCAGTTGTCTTCCGTCACGCCCCGCAGATAGCGGATTTCCTCCACGGCATTGAAAGGCTGATATTCTTCATTGCCCCGGCCGCCCGCACGGTTGAGCCGGGCATTAATGGCACGAATTACCGGCCGCTTCAGAGATTTCACTTCCTCCAGAATCTTTTCATCGGCCGCATTGACATTAATGTAGCGGTCTTCATCGATAATGATATAGGCGGCTTCGTCGTTATCAAAATTCTCCCGTTTCTCGAAATAACCTTCTGTATAAAGATTCTTTTTCTTTGCCCAGGACTGACCGCAATGGTCACCGCCCCGCTGACCTTCCGGAAGCAGCATTCTCATGTACCGCTGGTTGTACAATTCAATAATGCCACGTTCCACAGCGCCCCGTGCCATGAGCATGGCTTCTGCCTGATCCAGCGCATAGGCGGAAGCACGTCGTTCCAGAGCGGCACGTCTGCCGAAGCCCAGTGCGATCACGGTCAGCATTGCCGTGACCCACAACACGCTTATCAGCACGAATCCTGTTTTATGCATCCCGTTATTTGGCACTCATCATTTCCTCCAGGCGATCCCGTTTCTGGCGGGCACTCTGAGCACGCATGGGCAGTACTGTGTTGAATTGATACGTTTTCTCCTTGTTGTCCGGATCCCGCATTTCCACTTCCAGCCTGATGCCCTGAGGCAGCCCCCACCGCTCTCTTGATTCTTTCTTGTAAATCGGCGGTTCCGGTTCGGGAGGCAGACCGGGGGTGATTTGATCGGATAAAGGCACCCAGATATAGGTTATTTCGAACTGTCCGACATTTTCAGCCACTGTAGATTTGTAGCGACGCTGCAGCTTGATTCTGGATCTGTCCAATTGCTCGTCCTGAGGCGGTCTTGTCGGAAGTGCGCCTGTCACGAGCGCCTCTTCCCGCTCAATAGTCTTTTTGCTGCGGTTGTATGAATAAGTGACCCGCATGAGCCGGGAGCCTTCTCCTTCATCCAGATCCATAGGCTGGGCAACAACAAACATGGTAATGGATTTGTTGTCTCCTTCAAAGAGGTGTTCCGCCCGGCCCACGATGCTGTTGTATTCATGGCTGAAAAGCGTAAAAAAACTGCGGGCGCCAAGATGCATGTCCACGCCTCCTTCCACGCTGCGCCAGGTGCGCAGAGATGCGTGCGTCAGACTGTAGACCGAACTCATAACCAGACTGAGAAGCACCGTCGCCACCAGCAGTTCCATGAGGGTAAACCCCCGGACGTCCGTGGCATGTGTCTCTTTTCCAGTGCGCTTCATTGGGTATCCTCCGGTGTCCAGAGGATGCTGCTGCCCACCAGTGATTCGCCCACAGCTTCGAAGTCCGCTCCGCCCCGCTGCCACAAAATACGAACAGTCAGTTTGCCCATAAAATCGATATAGGCATCCTCCAGCACGTCCCGCTCTTCAGGAGAGAGACCCGGCGGCAGTTCAGGTTTCGGGATATCCACCCGCTCCAGGCTCCACTCATAGCGAAATTTTTCAAAAGGAGGGTCACACTGTCCGGAACCGTTGCCCTCCGGCTGCTGGAAGAGCAGAATACGCTCGCCACTGATTTTTTCCAGAAGAAAACGCGCGCTGGTTATGTCCTGTGCCTGCGCACGGGTGATCATTGCCTGACGCAGTGCATTTTGGATAACAAAAGCACTCAGGCTCAGCAGCCCCATGGCGACAACAGTTTCCACAAATATGTAGCCGAAACGGCTGCACTTTTTCACCGGAGATCCTTTATTTCCACCTGGCCCAGAGGCCCTTCTACAGAGATTTTAAAATGGTTTCCCCGGACTCGGGTGTCGCGCAAAAGAATTTCGGATACATCACTGGAGCCGTTGGGCAGACAGGCAATGTATTTCTCCTGGGAAGAAGGGGCCTTGCGTGCTTTAATCCGCTCTATCTCAAGATATTGAGGGAGTACCTGCTTTTCTCCGAGCAGCGTCTCGGCAATCTCAAACTGTTTCTCATCCTTTTCGTTCAGCCCGGAGAGCCGCATAATGCGGTAACTGTGTTCCTCTGTATTAAAATAAATGCGGTATTCCACCGACTCGCGCACCGCCATTTCCTGAGCAAAGCGAATGGCGGCAATGAGATCATTGCGGGCGTTGCGCAGCTGGATACCGTTCATGGCGCTGATAAAGACTGGCATGACCGAAAGGGAAATGGTGCCGATCAGAGCGACAACGACAAGCAGCTCCAGAAGGGTAAAACCGCGGCAGCATGCCGTCCTTTTCAAAGAACCTTTGATCAAAACGGGACTTTCCCGCCCTGAACAGCATCCACGTTAGGGCATTGGTGAGGTGGAAGTGACATCATCTTCGTTGCCGGGGACGCCATCGGGACCGGCTGAGTAGATCTTGTAGTCTGCCTTTAAAATATCGGTGGGCGGTGCATAATAGTAGGGGTTCCCCCAGGGATCAGGCTGCAGTTCCCGGACATAACGACGTTTGCCCGTAATCAGGTCTTCCAGAGTTTTCGGATAACTGTCGTTATTGTCCAGCGCGTAAAGGTCCACCTGGGTGCTGAGTGTGGAAATATCCCCTTTGGCGGCGCGGATCTGGGTTTCCCGGATACGACCGCTGTAGTTCGCCACCACCATTCCGGCAAGAATACCGATGATCACCGTTACAAGAATCAGTTCTATCAGTGTAAAACCGCTGTTTGCCTTCATAAAAACACTTCTCCATTACCTGTACAGAGCATTTGCCTTAATAGTACCATCAGCTATAACGATGTCGCAACTGCATTTGTATGACAACGCGACAGTACAGGCGTTTTTTTTGCTGATATACTATGAATTATCCGAATTATGGGGTTAGCAGCGGTCAGAAAGTTTCGTGCAGCAGCTCAAAGGGCGCAAAAAGACCGTAAGGCATCGTGAAATAGTCTTCTCCGGCGGGCTGCGGTGCCACCGGAGCCTTATTCCAGGAGCCTGGGTGGCAGAAGCCCAGATCCTGATTGCCCAGATGCGGCCCGAGGGGGTTGCGCTGTGACCCGTACACAATGAATTCCACCGTATTGCTTCCGGCTGTTATTTGGTCGGTAATGTCGCAGATCGGCGGCTGACCGTAGACAACACCGCTTTTCTGGCCGTTGACACGGACTTCAGCCACGACGCCCTGCCACTGAGGAACCTGCAGAAGGTAACGACCGCTTTTCTGTTCTATCTGTGCTGTGGCGGTATAGCAGACCCGTCGACCGTAAAAGGGGAGGCCCTGTGCGTTCCAGGCACCCAGTTTCAGCGGTGCTGCAGCCGTAACCACAAATCCTTTTTCGGTCGGTTTCACAGAAAAATCGCCCACCAGATGCGCTGCTTCCAGTTCGTGAAAAACGGTCATGGGCTGTGCCGACAGATGAACCCGGTTGTCTCCGGACTGTGCCGCACCTGCCAGATTGATCATTTGAAACGAGCGGTCCAGCCACCACAGTCCCTCTTCCGGACGGATTGCAACATCGTTGCAGGTAATGGTGTAAAGATCGGCTCTTTCAACCACGAGGTAAAGCCGCTCGGGAACAGCGCCTTCAATAGTGAAACGGTAATTCATCTGAAAGCCGCTGTCTTCGGGGAATTCCATCTGCAGCAGTTCGTCGCGAAACTGCACACAATGATCCCAGATGTTGCCGGACAGCCCGTTTTCTTTAAAGCTGAAGGCGGCTGCCTCTTTCCAGAACACGCCCTGCAGACTCTTGTCACGGACCTGCACATCCACATAATCCAGAATCATGTTGTTGTCGTCCACCCGCCGGACTTCGATGTCGGACAGTGCGATCTGCGTTGTTGCCGCAGCCTGTGCAGGTGCCGGATCGGCGGCCTTGACCTTTTGGTCAAGAAAGAGGAGCAGACTGCCGCAGGGCGGGAGTACAAAAGAGGCTGTGCATAGTTTGCCGTCCCGCTTCGAGGGGTAGGCTTCGATTTTACCCGTTCGGGGGCACGCTTTTCTGATGCCCTGCAGGGGCGTGCTGATGGATCCTGCCGCACTGCAATCATTGCTGGTATTGACCAGAAAGAGGATTTCGCCGTCCTTCAGCTGGCGACGGTGATGATATACCGTTGCTGTATTGCCGTCAGCAAGAGAGATTTTAAGACCGGGCTTGCTGTGCGCTTCGGCCGTCGCTGTCACCTGCTCAGGGGCACAGCGCTTCCAGCCTGTACTTTTTTTCAGCAGTGTGACTTCTGACGCTTCGACACCGTCCACGCAGCGCGGTGCCTCATCGTTGCCGACAGACAGCACAAGCCCGCCTTTATCCAGAAATTCTTTGAGGAGTTCGAAGGTGCAGCGATCGAGGTTTTCCATTTCAGCAGGGATGATAACAACGGAATAATTCCGTTCACCTACCCGTAAAAAACAGCCTTTATGTGTTTTGTGCACGGAACCCAGTTCGGGCAATATGGCCTCTGTGCCGAGGTCAAATTCGAGTTGTTCTTTTGCCAGACGCACAACCAGTGCCTGAAAGTCATCTCCCACCCTGGCGAGATGCTCCCCTTCGGAAAACTGGTACATCCACGCTGTGGTTGTGGGTTCCAGAAGCAGGCAGCGGTTGATCTGTTCACCCTGGGTAAGTGCGCTTGTAATGCGGGCAAAATAATCCACCAGCACGTGGTACTGCTCCATCCAGGGCGAGTGGTAGGAGAAACTGGGGGGATAGTCCCGTTTGCGTGCGCCGCGCTGGGTGGTATCGGAGAGATGTTCATTTAACGTATTCACGCCGAGCACCTGCAGCCAGTCGCCGATGCGCTTGTAGTCTTCAAAAGTCATCTCTGCGCCGCTTGCACCGTATACTTCGCAAAGTGTGCGGGCTCTGCCGGTCTGGGAGGCAACGCTCGACACTTCGAGACAGGAGCGGACATTGCCGAACTGGGCATGGGGTCCCTCTTCATAACGGTTGAGGAGCATGTCGATGCCGGGACGCTGCTGCAGGGAAGACATGGCCATATTGTCCGGCACCATGGCGCAATTGGGCCATTCATGCTCCCAGTAATGACCGGTCATTTCGAGGCCGTTGGCAGCGCAGTAATCGTGGTATTTTCTGCCCCATCGTTCCATGAAAAGCTCGTTGATGGTGCGGAAATAATGATGTCGCACCCGGCGGCCTTCCGCGCTGACCTCTTTCATCAGAGGCAGGTCGTCCCGGAAATCACGGTTCCAGCGAAGCGCATACTGCTCAGGCAGATCCGGTGTCCAGTGAAATTCTCCGGCTGTGCGCAAGTGCGGCTCATCGGTAAACGAGCCGGGGATGCGATTGCCGAAGTATTTGCCGAAACGCTCTTTGTACGCATCCAGTGTTATTTCCAGAAATTTCTCGGTCACGCCCGGGCGAAGCAGATCGACAAAGAATTTGCCGCCGTACCAGGGTGAAGTGCCTGCCTCTTCAATGCGCCCGACAAGAAACGCACCTGTGCGGATACCCTCTCCGGCAGGAAGCAGTTTCAGTCCTGTATCAGTTTTTTCGTAAATGGCATAGTAGGCGGGATTTGCCAGATCCACTTCGCTTACTTCTTCCAGCCGCATGCCCAGGCTGCGTGACTCGGGCATCTGCTCGGGAACATAACCGCCTGCAAAGCCGGAAGGATAGGAGTTTTCATCGTAGATCCACACCAGAATGTCCCGCTCTTCCGCGACGCGAAGGGTGTCCTCATAGCGGGCGAACCAGTCATCGGAGAGGTAGGGCGTCATAAGCCCGGGTCGCGGATGTACCCATACCTGACGGATGTGCTGATCCGCCAGGAAATTGAGGGTATGCTCAATCTGCTCCGTTGTCAGCAGATCATTCCAGACCCACAGCGGCCCGGAGGTGTATTCACTGCCGGGATGAGCAAAGAGACTTTCAGTATGAGCGATGCTGTCTCCCGATGCCCCTTGCATTGTGGAAATAAAAAGCAGCGTAGAGATGAAAACCATGGCAAAGCCTCCTAATATTTTTAGCGCACGGCTGATAGGTACTTATTTTTGCACAGATACAGGGTAAATAAGAAATACGGCGCAGGAATTGTGTTGAGATTATTTTTTTAGCCCCCATTTTGAAAATCATATGGTATAATAAGGTTAGAAGACGGCAATGACCGATGAGTAAGTCTTCAGGTTCGAAAGCAAAAAAGGAGCTTCGTTTTTCCGGTCATCGCATCTTCTTGACATAGGGCGACTCACGGAGGTGGCTGCACCTGTGAGAACGCCGCAGGTACCCGGTTTCCTGCCAGTTTCAGGTCAGGATCAGGTGTATAGCACACAGGCAAGTCGCAGGGCACCGATTGTGGTACCTCCCCCGGAGCCGTTTTGCCGGATGCGTCGGGCACATGCCCGGTGAGAGCATGAAGTGGTGATGACGGTTATTGACGCACCGAGACAAAGCGGCTCCCCGTTTATCTGGTGCACGCCTTTTCTTTTGAATGAATCAGAATTTGCTCCTGCCATGCAATCTCTGGAACAGTATGTCCCAAGGTGTCTGCCGAAAAAGATGCAGGCGTATTTTTAAACATGGGACAACGAAGCAATGGACTGTAAGCTCCGGGATCTGATTATTATCGGCGGCGGTATTGTGGGGGTTGCTGCCGCGCGCATGCTTGCCCGGGAATGTTCGGTGTCCATTCTGCTGCTGGAAGCGGAAAAACATCTGGCCGCACATCAGACCGGCAGAAACAGCGGTGTAATCCATTCAGGGCTTTACTACAGACCCGGCTCCATGAAAGCAAAGACCTGCAGAGAGGGCAGGGAAACTTTGTACCGGTTTTGTGAAGAGAAGGGTGTCCCTCATGAACGCTGCGGCAAAGTGGTGGTGGCTGTAACGGAGAAGGAAAAGGCGCAGCTTGCGGAGCTTGCCAGGCGGGGCGAAGCCAACGGATTGACCGGGATCCGGCTTCTGGATCGTGCCGGACTGCAGGCGCATGAGCCACATGCGGAAGGTGTGGCGGCACTTCATGTGCCCGAAACGGGCATTGTTGATTTTTCAGTGCTTACGCAACGCTTTGCAGAAGAGGCGCAGGTCTCAGGTGCTGAAATCCGGACAGGTGTCCGTGTGACCGGCTGTGAGTTCCGGGACGGACTTTTCCATCTGGACACGGATATCGGGGAAAGGTTCTGCGCCCGGACACTGATCAATACCGCCGGGCTCCATTGTGATGAAGTGGCGCAGCTGTGCGGACTGCGTCCTGATATCAGGATTATTCCCTTTCGTGGTGAATATTACACCTTGAAGCCGGAGCGTGCGGAACTGGTTAACCATCTGATCTATCCGGTGCCCGATCCGCGCTTTCCTTTTCTCGGCGTGCATTTTACACGTCGGATCGGCGGCGGGATCGAAGCAGGGCCCAATGCGGTGCTCGCCATGAAGCGTGAGGGATACTCCTGGAAAGACTGGGGGGCAGGTGATCTTGCTTCCATGCTGTCCTGGCCGGGATTCTGGCGCATGGGTGCGAAATACTGGAACACGGGTTTGCAGGAAATGTACCGGTCTTTCAGCCGCCGCTCCTTTGCCCGGGCGCTTGCCCGGCTGGTTCCTGAGATTAAGGAAACAGATCTTCAGCCCGGAGGTGCAGGAGTCCGTGCACAGGCGGTGGATCGACAGGGCAGGCTGCTGGACGATTTTCATATTCTGGAGGGGAAGCAGATGCTCCACGTTCTGAATGCCCCGTCACCGGCAGCCACGGCATCCCTCGCCATCGGCAGAACCATTACAGAGCGGGCATGTGCCCTCTTCGGCTTTTCCCGCAGAAAAGGATAAGGGGCAAGTCAGTTCTTTTCCTCTGAATCCAGCTTCAGTTTAAAAGAGGCAATACAGGGAAAATGGTCGGAGGCGACTTTGGTGCGCTCATCCTGAATGACTTTGCTGGATAGAATATCCAGGCCGCTGCTGGCAAAGATCAGGTCGATACGCGTTCGTGCAATCGGTGTCGGGCACGAATTCACAACGGGCTCTTCTTCGATGAGCACGACTGCCTGCATCTGCTCGGACAGCAGTTTCATCCCGGGCGCGGTAATGCGTTCGTTCATGTCTCCGGCGAGAATATGCGGGGTGTCTCCGGGAAGTGCTGCTATAGCCTGCGCTTGCGACAGGCGTTCAAGACCGGTTAAGCCCAGATGGGTGCAGAGAATTTCTACCGGATGCCCCTGCCATTCCACCGTGACAGAAAGGCAGCCCCGGGGCTCTTTATTGGTCGGATTGGGCAGTGCCGTGTTGTAGCTTTTCAGCACAGGCAGCCGTGTCGCAATGGCGTTGCCGTATTCTCCGCCGTCAAAGTAATAATTCGGTCCGAAGATGCATTCCATCTTCAGTTTTTCGCCCAGCAGCGCGGGCATGTCCTGTTTTGCCGTGCGGGGCAGGTTTTTATCCACTTCCTGAAAGCATACGATATCGGCGCCTGATTCCAGAACAACAGCGGCGATACGATCCAGATCGATTTTTCCATCCATTCCTTCGGCATGATGGATGTTGTAGCTCATTACTGCAAGACCGGGGGCTTCGTCTGCAGCAGCAACGGTGAGAAGGCTCATGGATAAACACAGGAGGATAGTAGTCATTATGAAAATTCCCTGATTATGTTTTATGTTCTTTGCCTGTTTCAGACAGGGCGTTCTTTGTTTAGCCTGTTAAAATCATACCCCGTAGCCACAGTGGCGTACAACCTCCGGCATTATTGTTTTCGGGGGTATCGAAGAAAGTGCACTGTGAGCAGGGCATGAATAAATGGTTGTATGAGGGAGTTCAGTTTGAGTATCATTATGACATGAAACTATCCACACGCGCACGATACGGCTTGCGTGCCATGGTCGAACTGGCACGCCATGACGACGGCATTACAGGAAGGCAAATCGCAGAGAATCAAAATCTGCCTGTTGCTTATCTGGAGCAATTGCTGTCCCGTCTGCGCCATGCCGGACTGGTCAAAGCGACCCGGGGTGCCCGGGGGTGCTTCATGCTTGCCCGGCCAGCGGAAACTATTTCTCTGGCTGAAGTGATTGAAGCCCTTGAGGGGGTAATTGAAATGGCGAGCTGCGATGAGATTGCTCACTGCTCCAACGATCCCGATCACTGTGCATTGCGCGAGTTCTATGAGGGGATCAACAAGACGCTTTATGAGCATCTGTCCGGCATATCACTGCAAAAGCTGATGCAGGATCACCTCCAGTCCCTGGTGGATTCTTCGGACGATTTCTCGATCTGATCTTTTCGAAGAGCACCGGTTTCATCTTGCACAGACCGGCGACTGCAGTATGGCGGGAATCATAAAAAACTTTACTCCACATACTTCTTTTATCAATAATGACAGAAAGATTGAAAAGGAGTACTGCCATGTCGCTGTTGAAATGCACGCAGAAAAGCACTGTCCTTGCTCTTCTTCTTTGCCTGCTGACCCCCGCTGCTCTTCAGGCTGCCGATGAACCTGCCCTTTTTCAGGTAGGCCGTGCGCGGGAATGTATCACTCCGGCACTCGGCGCCAAACTTGCCGGCTATTTTCACGACCGGGAAGCGAAATATGTGCGCGATGATCTTTTTGCCCGTGCTGTAGTCATTGACAACGGCGAGGCACAGCTGGCACTGGTTTCCTGCGATCTGATCAGTATGACCGCTGAGGTGTCCGTTCCGGCAAAGGAGCGGGTTGAAAAGGAGACGGGGATTCCTGCCGCCAATATCCTGGTCTGCGCTACCCATACGCACACCGGCCCCGAGCTCCGACCCAACGGCAGTGTTGCACGGGACGAAGTGTGGACAAAAGAGCTTATAGACCACATAGCCAATGCAGTGATCCATGCGCATCAGTCGAAAGTGCCCGCACGGCTCTGTGTGGGACAGGCAGATGCTTCGGGCTATTCCTTCAATCGCATTTTCCGGCGCAAGGATGGAAGCGAGGTCTTCGGAACGTGGGAGAAGGGAGCCCCCATTCTCGGAGCTGCCGGCCCTGTGGATCCGGTGCTGCAGACGTTGTCAGCCGTAGATGAGAGCGGGAAATTACTTGCGGTTATGGTTAATTTTGCCATGCATCCCGATGTGATCGGTGGTGGCAGTGCAGACTTTATTTCAGCAGACTGGCCCGGTCTCATGGGTAATGCGCTCTCTGCGGTTTACGGCGATGACATGGTGACGCTTCTGCTGCAGGGTACTTGCGGCGATATCAACCATCGCCCCCACGATAAAACCTTTCTGCCCACCTCAGGACCGAAAAAAGCGGAGCAGCTGGGCAGGGCCCTGGCAGGGGCGGCAATGGTTGCCTTGGAGCGGGCGGAACCGATGGTGGATTCACATCTTGCCGTAATGACAAAAGTGCTTGACCTGCCTTATTACACCCGGGATGAATCCATATTCAAGGAAATGGAAGCGCTGGAGAAAAAAGAAAACTTGAGCTACCTGGAAGAGGCGAATATTCGTCGGGTGCGTGAGTGGGCGAATGATGGAAAAAGCATTGCCGTACCGGTGCAGACCATGCGTATCGGCGATGTGGGACTGGCTGCTTTTCCGGCTGAAATTTTCGTGCGGCTGGGCCTTGAAGTGAAAGAATGGTCAAAGGCGCCGCATACCTTTGTGGTGGAGCTTTCCAATGACCGGGTTTCCACTTACGTTCCGGACACGGATCACGCCGATAGAGGCGCCTACGGGCAGAAACCGATCCTGTCCCGGTGGCTCCGCTCCGATGCAGGCAGACATATGGCGGATGCTGCCATCGATATGCTCTATGACCTTTACACAGCCGAATGACAGGAGCGCATCCGGGAAGAGGTTCCGAGAGAGCGGGTTGCAAAATGGGTTGATGCGCTAAGCCCCGGATGAGTTGACGCCGGGTGTCTCTTTTTTTTCGCACGGTCTTTTAGCAATGAGAGGCGGGCAGTGCCCGCACTGCGACAAGTATTTGTAAAAAAGGGTTGCTGGTCTTTCCGGCTTCCTGATTCGCTAATCGGATCAAGCTGTGCCGGGACAGTGCCATAACAGAGAGCGGGCCTTTTTTCGTACGTGTTCGCTCTTGCGTGCGGGAATGTTTCGGGCATGGTGGTCTTATGCCTGTACAGGCTTCCGATGTCGCTCCTGCCGGGGTGCACAAAAAAAACGGTTTGATCTTTCAGTGCCTTTTTACTTAGAGTAGTGGGATACGTTTAACTTGTACAAATCCGTATCAAACATGGTATGCAGGCATTTTTCTGTCTCGCTGCCGTATGTATCAGGAAGGCCGGACCCGCCCTATGACCACTACAGACACAGCCGCTCAAGACCAAAAGGACTATCCGGAACAGGAACAGACCTTTGGCGAAAAACTTCTGCAGACCATCGACACCCTTCCGGACGACACCGTGACACTGGTGGAGATCCGTGATCTGATCGGGCAGGAAGGGCTTCTGCTTTTCACGATTTTTCTGAATCTCATTTTTCTGGTGCCTGTTTCAGTGCCGGGCGTGAGCACTGTATTCGGTGCGGCAATTCTGCTGGTGGGGCTTTTCCGGTTTTTCAACCGCCCCTTCTGGCTGCCCGGGTTTATCGCCACGCGCCGCCTGCCTTCCGCTAAACTCCGGAGCGCACTTCAGAAAAGTACGATATGGATCGGTCGTCTTGAAAAAATCAGCCGTCCCCACACCCTCACCTGGTTTACCCGGGGTGGACTTGCTGCCCTCTCAAACAACGGCGGTCTCATACTGGGCGCCGTGCTGCTCATGATGCCTTTCGGCCTGGTGCCCTTCAGCAACACGCTCCCGGCGCTTGCCTGCATCCTTCTGGCCGTCGGCATGCTTCAGTGTGACGGACGCTGTATCCTGCTGGGACATGTGACCAATGTACTGACCATTATTTATTTTGCTGTTCTGATCATAATCTTCATTCTTGCCGGTGATCTGGCGCTCAGTAGTTTTTTTAAAGGATAAGGAAGGATCGTTTCCGATGGAAAACAGGCATGTTCTTTTCTATGTGTTTTTCGCTGCGTTGTTGCTGCTACTGCCTGTGTGCGGGCAAGCCGCCGACGTGACCTTGTACCGGGATACCTGGGGTGTGCCCCACATTTATGGTGACAGCTGGGCAAACGCAGCCTATGCCCTCGGTCAGGCACAGGCGGAAGACCGTCTCGAGGACATCTACAAGAACGTACGAACGGCGATGGGCACCATGGCTGAGGCTTTCGGTGAAGACTATGCCGAGCAGGATTTTTTCCTGCGTGTTTTCAAAAATGCTGAGCTATGCGAAAAGTACTGGGATACAGCGCCTGCGCATATTCGCGAAATCTGCGACAGTTTTATGCGCGGTGTGCAAGATTATGTGGCGGAACATCCGGAGAAAACACCGGAATGTGCCTGCGATCTTTACGGCTGGCAGTGTGTTGCCGTGGGAAGAACCATGCTGCTGAACTGGCCCCTCGGTGTTTTGAACGATGAGGTGCACAGGAAGAAAGAAGCGCCCGCTTTCGGATCCAACGCTTTTGCCGTGGCGCCGTCCCGTTCCGCCGAAGGCTGCCCCATTCTTATGACCGATCCGCATCTGGAATGGGAGGGGCTTGCCGTGTTTTATGAAGCCCGACTGCATACAGACAGTGAAGATTTATGCGGCTTTTTCATTGTAGGTTCTCCGGCGCCTGTCCTCGGGCATAATGCCCATGTCGCCTGGGCCTGCACGACCGGCGGCCCGGATACTTCCGATGTGTACATGGTCAAAACCAACCCTTATGGATTCATGCAGTACGAATACAACGGCGAGTGGCTGGTCTTTGATGCAGATATCATCAGGATCAAAGTGAAAGATGCGCCCACTCAGTACAAGCCCGCACTGTATTCGGTCTACGGTCCGCTGCTGGATCTGCCCGATCTGAAAAGAAACATTGCCTACTGCGGTGCCACTCCGTATTTTGATCAGGTTGCCATGATGGAGCAGATGTACAACATGGCGACGTCCAGAAATTGCGAAGAATTTTACAATGCTCTTGCCATGAATCAATTCATGGAACAGAATATTCTTTTTGCGGACCGGGACGGCAATGTTCAGTACGTCCGCACTGGACGCACACCGATCCGGCCGGAAGGCGATATCAACTGGTCTGTGCCTGTGCCGGGCGGCTCCGATGCGACGCGCTGGCTCGGTATTCATGATATTAAGGATCTGGTTCAGATCAAAAATCCGCCGCAGGGCTATTTCCAGAACTGCAATGTCAGCCCGGCTGTGATGATGTCTGACTCGCCCATGACCCCCGATAAGTACAAGGACTATATCTTCAATGTCAGCTGGGATCAGAACAGTCCCCGGGGCAGGCGGCTGCTCCAGTTGCTGGATGCGGATCCGCTCATCACTAAAGATGCGGCCATCGCCTACACGATGAATAACTATGACCTTCTTGCGGTGCCCTGGCAGACCGCTCTTGCCGCGGCAGTCGCGGCACGGGGTGAAGACAATCCGCCGGAAGAGGAACTTGCCCGAGCGGTGCAGGGCATTCTGAGATGGGATGGCTACTTCAGCAAAGAGGAGCCTTTTACTTTTCTCTATAAACGGTGGCGCCTGAAGTGTCAGGA
Organism: Candidatus Hydrogenedentes bacterium ADurb.Bin170; assembly: GCA_002070275.1. Classification (GTDB taxonomy): domain Bacteria; phylum Hydrogenedentota; class Hydrogenedentia; order Hydrogenedentales; family CAITNO01; genus JAAYJV01. The sequence goes on along the minus strand of MWCY01000049.1, from coordinate 7,518 downwards.
TGCCATTGATATCGCTGCCATTGCGGATGGAGAGCCGCTGGGTGCGGAGGATCAGGAAAAGATGCTGTCTCTCCTGGCGGAGGCGCAGCAGGAAATGAAGGAGAAGTACGGCAGCTTCGAGGTGCCCTGGGGTGATCTGGTCAAGATCGGAAGAGGCGGACGCTATTTCCCCCTTGAATGCGCTGATTTCGGCGGCGGAAAAGACAAGAAAAATCAGACCGAAACCGTTCTGGATGTGGCTTCAAAAGAAATGCCGGACAGCGACGGAAAACTGGTCGGTCATAACGGGTCCGGTTCACTGATGATAGCTTTTCTCCACAAGGACGGGATTGAATCGCACAGCCTCGTTGCCTGGGGTCAGAGTGCGGATCCGGAATCACCGCATTACGTGGATCAGTCGGAAAAGCTCTATTCCCCCCGCAAACTGAAGCCGACCTGGTTTACAAAAGAAGAATTGATGGAGCATCTGGAATCGACCAGAACGATCACGGTTCCCGGGCGATAGCATCAGCCTGCGTCTGTTTCTGCCGGGAAAACTTCGGCGAGAAAGAGGTCGACTACGGAAGTGAATTCATCCGTATAGCGGCTCAGAAAATTCCAGTGTCCAGCGCCATGAAAGAAGTGAAGTTTCTTCAAGGCGGCGGGGCAGCGGTCGTAGAGCGACTGCGTCTCATGGACAGGGATTTCTATTTCCGCATCGCCCGCCAGAATCAGTGTGGGCATGACAGCATACTTCATGAAATCAACGGGACGCATGGCAAAAGGATTGGCGCCTGTGAGAAGGGCAAAGCCGGCGTAAAACGGGTAGGCGATGAAATGAGGCGTGTAAAATACTGCCAGCCTGTTTGCCACGGCACTGGTCAGTGTATCGTAACTTGATTCAAGAATAATAAAGGCGAGATCCTGCTGTTTCGGCAGCCCATAGGTGATCGTTGCCGCACCCAGCGACACGCCGTCCGCACCGACATGCCGATATCCCCGCTCTGACAGAAAACGGCAGCATGCCTTCAGATCCAGCCGTTCCTGCCAGCCTATGGTAACACGCTTGCCACCGCTTTTTCCGGAGGCGCGCAGGTCGGGCAGCAGCACGGCAAAGCCCCGCTCCAGAAAAAAAATGCCGCGCCCTATGCTGGAGGTGCGGTTGGCATCGATGCCTGCCAGAAGAACCACGGCGCGGTCACTTTCCGCCGGGACATACCAGGCAGAAAGCGTTACATCATCTTCGGTGATAATAGTGACCGCTTCCACGGGACGCTCCGCCAGGGTGGAGATATCTTCTATCATCCGAGTTCTGGGCCGTGTCGTAAGCTGCACACTTCCGACGGTAACGGCAGTCCAGAGCAGAAAAAAAAGTACCAGTACGGCGGCAAGAAGTCTTTTCACCCATTTTTTCATTGCGCTGCCCTCCAGCCCGGTACCCCTTCAAGGGGTAGTCCCACCGGTAAAACTATTGTAAAGCAGAAGAGAGAAAAATTCAAAAAATCGTGTATTTTCAAAGTTTAGCACTTTGTGAAGTTCCGGGATAATTTGCACAAAGTGCCGTACTATTAGTATCATATTAGCCGAGGAATACCCTTTTACCCCCTGTTCATGAAAGGAAGAACTATGAGCACAAAAGACAACCTTCAGGAAGCCTTTGCCGGTGAGAGCCAGGCCAACCGCAAGTATCTTGCCTTCGCCAAAAAGGCGGAGCAGGACAATTTCAAACAGGTGGCGCGTCTTTTCCGCGCGGCAGCCGCTGCCGAAACGGTGCATGCCCATGCTCACCTTCGTGCTATGGGCGGTATTCGCGGTACGCTTGAAAATCTGGAAGAGGCTAAAGGGGGAGAGGAATTCGAGTTTAATTCGATGTACCCCGGTTTTGTGGCGGAAGCAGAGGCGGAAGGCAATAAAGCCGCACTGATCAGCTTCAAAAATGCCATGACTGTCGAAAATATTCATGCCGGTCTCTATGGCGAAGCCATCGAGGCGGTGAAGGCAGGAAAAGATCTTCCTGAAACGCCCATTTATGTGTGTGAAATATGCGGCAATACGGTTTATGGCGAAGCCCCGGATAAATGCGATATCTGCGGTGTGCCGAAAGAACGCTTCTTTGCCGTGGAATAAATAATTCCGGGACAGTGTAACGCTATGGGCTGTATGTGCCGTCCTGTACGAATCGGAAACAACGGCAGATGCTGCAGCGTAAATTGAGAAAACAATGGTTCCCCACCACCATGATAAAAGGCTTGATGTTTTGCGCACACGCCTCGGCGTGTGGGGCGCCGATGTTTTTATCAGCTTCGATCCGGCGGACAATGCCTGGCTGACCGGTTTTTTCGGAAGCACGTCCATAGTGGCTGTTACGGCGGAAGAGGCCTGGCTGTTCTGTGATTTCAGGTATCTGGAGCAGGCGCGCGCATCGGTTACAGCGGCGCAAGTCGTGGAATTTAGCGGTGCAGCAGAGCCTTTTCTTGCCCGGCATCTGAATGCATTCTGTCTTAAGCAGGCTGTCTGTGATCCCTCTGTCATGACGCTTGCCTGTTATAACAGGCTCAAAGAGCACTATGAAGGCGAACTGACGGCGCAGCCGGATGTCTGCCGCGCCCTTCGCACTGTAAAAGAAGAAGGCGAGATCGCCCGAATTGAGAAGGCAAGTCTTCTGGCAGAAGATGCACTCCAGGCTGTTCTTGGTGAGATCAGGCCCGGTATGGAAGAAACGGAATTGGCGGGTCGCCTGGACTATGCTTTTCGGCAGCGCGGGGCACAGCGCAATTCATTTGATACGATCGTGCTCTTCGGTGAAGGCAGCTCACTGCCCCACGGTAAGCCCGGAAACCGCGGGCTGCAGCCCGGAGACATTATCCTCATTGACTGCGGATGTGTACTCGATGGCTACTGCTCCGATCTGACCCGCACCTTTGTGTATAAGCAATCGCCGGGAGCATGGTTTCAGGAAATTTATGACTGCGTTTATCAGGCACAGGCGGCGGCGCTTGCCGCTGTCCGTGACGGAATATCTGCCCGGACAGTAGATGAAACTGCCCGAACAGCGATAAAGAACAGCGGTTTCGGTGATTATTTCGGTCATGGCACCGGTCATGGTGTCGGACTTGAGATTCATGAGTCTCCGCGGCTCAACCCCGAGTCGGAAGCCATTCTGGCTGCCGGCATGGTTGTCACGGTGGAGCCCGGTATTTATCTGCCCGGCAGAGGCGGTGTTCGAATAGAAGATTTGTTGGTGGTTACCCCTTCGGGGAGCCGTGTGTTAACTGTTTTACCAAAGGAATTACGGATTCTCTGAGTATGATTTCGACAGCAGATTTTAGAAACGGCATGGTAGTGGAACTGGACAACGACCTGATGGAGATCGTTGAATTTCAGCATGTGAAACCGGGTAAAGGCGGCGCCTTCGTCCGTACAAAATTTAAAAATGTACTGACGGGCAGAGTGCTGGAAAAAACCTTCCGTTCCGGTGAAAAATTTGAAGAAGCACGCATTGAGACGCGTAAATGGCAGTTCCTTTACAGCGATGGCGAGCAGTTTCATTTCATGGATCATGAGACCTATGAACAGCTGGCAGTCAACGCTGATGTGGTTGGAGATCAGGCGCTTTGGATCAAGGAAAACTCCGATGCGTCTCTCATTTTTTACAAAGGAAATGTGATCAGCGTCGAAGCACCGGCGCATGTGGTTCTGGAGATTACCAAATCCGATCCCGGTGTGCAGGGCGACCGTTCCAGCGGAGCCAAAAAGCCCGCCACCCTTGAAACAGGAGCAACCATACAGGTACCGCTTTTCCTGAATGAAGGTGATCATGTTAAAGTGGACACACGCACCGGCGAATATCTTGAACGGATGTGAGCTCGGGGCGATTATGCCTGCTTTTTTCCGAATGCAGTTTTGAATCGATTTATCATACAGTATTGAAATATCAATCCGGATGCTCAGGCATTTCATCAGCACACTGCAGAGCGCAGCAGCCGGATTAACGGGAGGGCGAACGCTGTTTGCCCTTTTTCTATGTATCAGCACGAAAGGATAATACCATGCCGCGCCGGGAAGACATCGAAAAAATTATGATAATCGGCTCCGGACCTATTGTTATCGGTCAGGCTTGCGAATTCGATTATGCGGGCACTCAGGCGTGTAAAGCACTGCGCGGTCTGGGCTACAAAACAGTGCTGGTGAATTCCAATCCCGCCACAATCATGACAGATCCTGTCATGGCCGATGCCACCTATATCGAGCCGCTGAATGTGCCCACGCTCCGGCGGATCATTGAAAAAGAGCGTCCCGATGCCCTTCTCCCCAATCTGGGCGGGCAGAGCGGCCTGAACCTTTCTCTTGAGCTGGCGCGACAGGGCGTGCTCGATGAATTCAATGTACAGATGATTGGCGTGAATGTGGATGCCATTGAGCGCGGAGAAGACCGGCGTACCTTCAAGGAAGTCATGAAAGGCATCGGCGTTGACGTGCCGCGCAGCGAGCTCGCGTACTCGGTTGAGGAAGCGGAGAAAATTGCCGCTGACCTGGGCTATCCTGTTGTGGTGCGCCCTGCCTATACCATGGGCGGAACGGGTGGCGGTCTGGTGTACAACCTGCAGGAACTGCAGACCATTACGGCGCGGGGACTGGCTGCAAGCCTTGTAGGGCAGGTGCTGATCGAAGAATCTGTCCTCGGCTGGGAAGAGCTGGAAGTTGAGGTGATCCGGGATGCCAAGAACCAGATTATTACCGTGTGTTTCATTGAAAATGTGGATCCCATGGGAGTGCATACCGGTGATTCCTTCTGTGTTACACCCATGCCCACCGTCTCCGATGCGCTGAAGGAGCGTCTTGAAAAAACGGCGCATGCCATTGTTGAAGCCATTCAGGTTATCGGCGGTGCCAACGTGCAGTTTGCCCATGACCCCGCCAGTGATCGGCTGACGGTTATTGAAATCAATCCCCGCACCTCCCGTTCCAGTGCGCTGGCTTCCAAGGCAACGGGCTTTCCCATTGCGATGATCTCCGCACTTTTTGCCGCCGGACTCACGCTGGATGAAATCCCCTACTGGCGGGGCGGCACGCTTGACAAATATACGCCTTCCGGTGATTATGTCGTGGTAAAATTCGCCCGGTGGGCCTTTGAAAAGTTCAAAGGAATTGAAGACCGGCTCGGCACACAGATGCGTGCGGTGGGCGAAGTCATGAGTATCGGGAAAAGCTTCAAGGAAGCCTTCCTCAAGGCGATTCGCGGTCTGGAAAGCGGAAGAAACGGGCTGGGGTTTGCTAAAAATTTTCACCAGTTGCCTTTGGAGGAACTCCTCGCACTGGTGGGCACGCCCACGAGCGAGCGTCAGTTTCAGCTGTATGAAGCCCTTCGAAAGGGTGCCTGTGTTGATGACCTTTATAAACGCACCAGGATCAACCCCTGGTTCCTTCAGCAGATGAAGGAACTGGTGGAACTGGAAGAAGAGATTCTGAAGCACAAAGGGAACCTTCCGCCGGACAGCCTTCTTGTTCAGGCGAAAAAAGACGGGTTCAGCGATAAATATCTGGCGCAGCTGCTTTCTCTTTCGGAACAGAAGATCCGTGAGAAACGCCTGGCGCTGGGTGTGTCCGAAGCCTGGGAGCCGGTGCCGGTGAGCGGTGTGGAAAACGCCGCCTACTATTATTCCACTTATAATGGCCCGGATAAGATTCCGGCGGCTGAAGGCAAAAAAGTGATGGTGCTGGGCGGCGGACCCAACCGTATCGGCCAGGGCATCGAATTCGACTACTGCTGCGTTCATGCGGCTTTCTCTCTGCGCGATCAGGGCTATGAGTCCATTATGGTCAACTGCAACCCTGAAACAGTGTCCACGGATTTTGATACCTCGGCGCGTCTGTACTTTGAGCCGTTGACCGTGGAGGACGTGCTCAGTATTTATGAAAAAGAAAAGCCTCTGGGCGTAATCGTCCAGTTCGGCGGGCAGACACCTCTCAACATAGCCGGCGAACTTGAAAAAGCCGGCGTGCCTATTCTGGGTACTTCTGTGGAAACCATTGATCTTGCGGAAGATCGTGACCGCTTCCGTCATATCATTGAGGAGCTCGGTATTCCCCAGCCGAAATCGGGTATGGCGAGCAATCTGGATCAGGCGCTTGCCATTGCCGCTGAAATCGGGTACCCGCTCATGGTTCGGCCTTCCTATGTGCTGGGCGGCAGAGGTATGGAAGTGGTTTATGATGAGGAAATGCTCCGGCGCTATGTGGCGGCCGCCGTGGAAATCACGCCTGAACGGCCTATCCTCATTGATAAATTTCTGGACAATGCCATCGAAGTGGAAGCGGACGCTATTTCTGACGGGGAAAGCGCTTTTGTTCCAGCTGTCATGGAGCATATTGAGCTGGCAGGCGTGCATTCCGGCGACTCCGCCTGTGTGATTCCGCCTATCAGCGTTACCCCACGCCAGGTGGAGACCATCAACGAATATACACGTCGTATTGCCGTAGCACTCAAGGTGGTGGGACTCATGAACATTCAGTATGCCATTGCCGATGATATCGTCTATATTCTGGAGGCGAATCCCCGTGCATCCCGGACGGTACCCCTGGTTTCCAAAGTGTGCAATATTCCCATGGCGTCCCTTGCAACGCAGGTCATGCTCGGGAAGAAACTGGGCGAGCTCGGACTTTACCAGAAAACCATCCCTCATTACGGTGTGAAAGAGGCGATTCTTCCCTTTAATATGTTCCCGGAGGTGGATCCGCTGCTGGGTCCTGAAATGCGGTCTACCGGTGAAGTGCTGGGCATGGCGAATTCTTTCGGCATCGCTTTTTTCAAGGCGCAGGAAGCCACTCAGCTGAAACTGCCCACAGAGGGGACTGTGCTTATTACCGTGGCGGAAAATGACAAGCCCGCCGTGCTCGAAGCAGCGCGGTTGCTGAGCAAAAACGGATTCCGTGTGCTGGCGACCAGCGGAACGGCAGCCTTCCTTCGTACCAACAATATTCCCTGTGAGGAAGTACTGAAAATGCACGAAGGGCGCCCCAATCTCATGGATACTATCAAGAACCACGAGATCCATCTGATTGTGAATACGCCGGGAGGAAAGCTCAGCAAGACGGATGACTCCTACATCCGTAAAGCGGCGATTGCCTATAACATTCCTTATGTGACGACGACTGCCGCCGCTTATGCTGCCGCCCGGGGCATTGCCGACATGCGCCAGGGTGTGACCGGTGTTAAATCTCTGCAGGAATATCACGCAGATATCCGTTGAGAGGAAAGCTCCGGCCTTTCTGCCGGATCATTTATATAGATATTTTCCGGAGAACATGCTATGATGAGGGATGCGTTGTTGTCCCGGATCTCCGGGAAAATATAAATGGCACCGGCATCTCCGGCAAAAAGCGTTTTTATTCATCAGGCATCGACCCGAAAAATTTCTTGCCTTCACAGTCTGATAGCACTGCCCGAATCATCAGCGTTTTTTACCGGAATCTGAACAAGGAAGCGGGATATGAGTGCTCAGTCGTCGGAGTTTTGCATAGAATCTTCGGGTGGCGTCC
>MWCY01000048.1 GCA_002070275.1 Candidatus Hydrogenedentes bacterium ADurb.Bin170 | reverse complement strand
TAATGTAGAAGAAAATCAACCAAATGCTAAATGTTGCAAAACCGCAGAATACCTCCCCCCGGGGGGAGGTATTCTAAAGGATAACCTCAGGATCAAAGTATAGTAACTAACAACGCACTGTTCACCAGGAAAACTAATTTACAGAAACTTCTTGACATAACCGTTGACAAACATCTTGTATATATGAAAAAATATGGATCAGTTGTTTTCTTGGAGGCAATCCCGTTATGAATTGGAAACAGCAATGGAGGGGCAAGGGGTGATAAAAGCGCGCAGTACAACTGAGTCTTTTTGTCTGAACCATCAGCAGCATAAGGCGTATATATATCAAATTAAGAAGATTATTCGGGGGAACCGCTTTAGCCTTCTCCTTTTTAAAAGCGCCGTCCGGTCGGGCACGAAAAGAATTCTTTCTGTATTTAGCCTGAAATACAAATATACGAACACGGGAAAAATCGCAAAAAACAAGACCTATTCCTAATTCAACCTTAAACCACACGGGAGATATGTTATGAAGATTCGAAGCATTGCCACACTCTTGTCGTACGCTATCTTGTTAACAGCTTTAGGATGCGCATCGGCCGCATCACATCGCGCCGCAGTCTCCGACGACAATACTGGGCGACTCACCGTTGGAACGGTGCAGAAAGAAATTCGGGTAGGAATGTCGGGTGCAGATGTTGCTTCTGTACTCGGATCGCCCAATGTTGTCACAACAGATGAAGAACGGCGTGAAGTCTGGATTTACGACAAAATTTCTACAGAACGTGCTTACTCGAGTAGCTCCGGCGGAGTAGCTGCGCTTGTTTTTGCTGGAGGGGCTTCAGTTGCTGGAGGTGGAGGCGCTAGCTATAGTGCGTCTTCGGGTGCCAGTAGCACGACACAGAAAACCTTAACTGTAATCATTAAGTTTGATTCAGAAGGGTTAGTTCGTGATTTCGCATACCATTCTTCAAAATTTTAGGAGAAAAGCCAATGATAAAAAAGGTACTTTTTCTTCAAATGGTCTGCATAGTAATCACACTAGCTGCAGGATGCCAGTCTACCAAGATTCCCAAAGATGCGCTTCTGCTAAAAGAAGAAAGCATGCAGCTTCGTCAGGCTCAGACACGTTCTTTTGATACAGTAGAGGAAAAAGTGTTGCTTGCGGCTGCCGCGGGAGTTTTGCAAGACCTTGGCTTTACTTTGGATGAATCTGAGATGGATCTCGGTGTTTTGGTCGGTTCAAAAGACCGTGATGCTCGTGAATTTGGGCAGGCCGTGGGATCTTTTATGGTTGCGGCTATTTTCGGCGTGAAAACTTCTGTCGACAAGGATCAAAAAATACGCGCCTCATTGGTGACAAGTCTTCTTGATGGTGAACGCACTAAATTACGCGTTACTTTTCAAAGAGTTGTCTGGAACAATGAAGGGAAAATATCAAGAACAGAAGCGATAGAAGATATCGCTATTTATCAGGAGTTCTTTGAAAAACTTTCTAAATCAGTCTTCCTTGAAGCACATGAAATATAAAGGATTTCAGCATGATAACATTTAAAAAAAGTATATATGCAATTTGCCTGACCGGCACATTACTCTTCCTTGTGGGCTGCCAGACAAACTCAAAGTCGCAAATTTTATCAGCCTCTGAGTCGCAGGTTGCTTTACGACAAATGCAAAGTCGTGCGTTTGATACTACCGATATACCCAAAACACTTCGTACTGTTATCGCCACGCTTCAAGATTTGAGCTTTGTTATTGATAAAGCAGATGCTGAGCTTGGTTCAGTAAGCGGGACAAAGTTGGATGGCTATGCCTTACGTATGACCGTGTCGGTACGGCCACACGGAGAATCCCAACTTCTTGTTCGTGCGAATGCGCAGTATAATATTACCGCCGTAGAAGATCCGGCGCCTTACCAACAATTTTTTATGGCACTGGAAAAGGCTATGTTTCTTGAAGCACACCAAGTGGAGTAGAGGGCACTGAGCTTACAGTTCGTTCTGCTGCTTCCCCAAAAATAAGCACCACGGGCGAAGGCGACGCTTTGAGTCAGCCAGGGAAATGAACACGCTGTCTGAGTTGTCTTCGCTGTGTCCGATACATTCTCAGCGGGTCTCTGCCCGGGAAAGGCAGGTGATGAAGCAGGCGCAGGGATCTCATCCGACTTATGAGAAATAAGTTGGGAGAGATGTGAAAACGCCCGGTTTAAAACTGGATGAAGGCGTCGGTTCGCATATAGTCAAGCAGATTGTCGAGGAGACTGTCCGCTTCGGGGGTGCCGTTGAGCAGGTCGAGCCCGTGGCTGTGCAGGCGGGGCAGGCTGTGCTCCTGTTTCTGCCGGTAGAGATAGGTGAAATAGTTTTTGCGTCCTTCGCCGATCACAATATGTTCCACCTGTCCTTCTTCGGCATTGAGCGGAAGAGGCATTCCTTTTTTAATCAACCGGAACCAGAGCGGCGAGATGCTTTCTTCTACGGGGAAATCGCCGAAGAGGGGGTGGCTTTCAAAGGCGGTGCCCAGCTGATTGCCCAGCGACCACCAGCCCAGTTTAATATTCGGCTCGCCTTCGGCAGCGCCGATGATGAGAACACGCTTGCCGGTCAGAGAGGTGTCAGTGAGGGCGGGATGATTTTCCGAGGCGATGACGAGGGATGCTTTTTCTGCTTCTGCCGTGCCCAGCTGTGCGGCACCGGGATAACGTCGTGCAATTTCGGGGAAGAGATCTTCGGTAGCGGCGATATCATTACCGGGCTGTTCCTGTCTCGCAGGGAAAAGCCAGAAATCCCAGTGGTTGGAGATATCGGTTTTATTGACAGTGACCTGAAGTGTTGCTTTGACAGGTGTAACAACGGACGGCGTTTCCAGTGTGATTGTGCCTGCCTGGCGTACGTCACCGGGAGAGAAACTGCCGGCATCGAATTCACCGGAGAGCAGCGGGTTCCCTCCGGCGGCCAGCGTCCAGGTCAACACTGCATCGTTCAGCGGCTCCGCAGCGAAATGAGATATCCATAGAGGAACAGCAACAGATTCTCCGGCAGTCAGAACGGCATTGATTCCGTCCAGATCTGCAAGCAGTACGGTAGGCCCGTTGAAGGCGAAAAATTCTTCGGGAGTCAGCCCGCCTTCCTTCGGTTCCCAGAAGGCATTGAGAAATCCCTGACCTGTATAGGTATTTTCCTGATTGACCATGACATCAATAATCGTCCAGTAGGAATACCCGTCGCAGGCGGGATCGAGACGCGCCTGTTCGATGCCCTGTTTCTGATAATAGCCCTGCAGACCATGTGCGGCCCTGAGACAGCGGTCGCCCCAGGTGCGGTTGAGACCTGCCTGCACGAGCGATGCCTCGTAGTCTTCCATGGAGCGGGGTGCGGGGATCACTCCGGTAAAGAGCGGTTCCGTGCGCGGATCCATTTTAATGCCGAGGTTCAGATATTCGTGGGCGATAAAGGGCATGGTAAGGGCGTCAAAGGTGCCGCGCTTCCAGGGCACAATGGAGGTAGCCATGCCGCCGTAGCTGTTGGGCGTGTCATAGTCGGCATTGTCCGGTGTATTGCAGCCGCCGTCCTGATGCTGCATGATGCGGTCCGGATCATTCTGCTTTGCCCAGGCATACACTTCCTTATCGACAGGGCTTCCGAGATGCCCTTCGTTGCCTGTGCAGTAGGAGGCAAAAGAAACGTAGCGCCGGTAATGCCTGTAGAGTTCCTGCAGATCGCAGAGGGGATCAAACGAAAAGGCTTCTGTCGTAATGTCATGATAATACGGCAGTTCGGGCTGGATCAGGATTCCGGCTTCGTCGGCTGCTTCAAAAAATTCCGGGATCTCACAGTGGGTATGGTGCCGTACATAGTTGAACCCTGCACGTCGGGCGATATCCAGATGTTTGCGGTGCGCCTCCCGGTCCGGCGGTGAGATAAGGGTCAGCGGGTAGATGTAATCATCGCCGTAGCCGCGCATGAAAAAAGGCTCGTTATTCAGATAAAAGCGGTCGCCTTTCACTTCCAGTTTGCGCACGCCGAAACGTTCAACCCAGCCGTGGACAGGAACGCCGTTCTGCAGCAGCACGACTTCCGCAAGATAAAGAAATGGATTTTCCGGGGTCCAGGCATGAAAAGGCATTAAGGTTGTTTCCACGGCAAGGTCGGCGATTCCGTCCGCATTCAGTGTGATCGGATGCTGAAAAGTTGCCACCCGTTCGCCATTGAGGGTTGCGAGGGCGGCCGCTACTTCCAGCGTGCCCGGGTCACTGTTGCCCTCGTGACGGATCGAAACATGTACCCGGGCGCCTTTCCGGTCAAGACGCCCCTGCACCCAGACATCATCAATGCGTGTTTGCGGTGTTGCCTCCAGTTCGATGTCCCGGTAGAATCCTCCGAAGCGATGGTAGGCTGCCATGCAGCCTTTGCGGCTCGGTGAATCGTTGCGCACCGTGGCGATGATTTCCACCTGTTCGCCCGGTACAACGTGATCGGTGATGTCATATTTGTAGGTGCCGCAGAAGGTGTTGAGGTGGGCGACCCGTTTTTTATTGACCCAGATCCAGGCTTCGGTGCGGACGCCGCCGACTTTGAGCCACACGCGCTTGCCGTCCCAGTCCTTCGGAATGTCAATCTGTTTTCTGTAGCGGCCGGCACCCATGTACTTGTGGTTGATCGGGCGGGGGATACGGTCGAAGAGAGGGTCCCAGGTTTCACTTATGCCCGGTTCACCTACACCCTGTGCCTCCCAGCAGCCGGGCACGTGAAGGGTTCGCACCTGGCTCCAGTCGGGTTCGTTCCACTCGGGCCCTTTCCCCATGCGATGCCGTCCGAGAAGGTTGGTATCCGCTACAAAATCCCATTCGCCCCGCAGGGCCAGAACGGATTGGAAGGGAGACAGCATGGGTGGATTCACGACGGCAGGAGATGCCGGGCAGGGTCCCCAGTGGTCATCGCCAAAGCCGGTGCTGCTGACGAGCAGTACGAGAGAGACGATGAGGAAAATGCCGAGTTTCAAGTGGAATGACATGGTGTATCTCCTGTTGCCACGCTTTGAATAGTACCACAGTATCTATCCTATGAGTGTGGCTTATTTAAAAATTGAAATTCAAGAACGTCGCATTATCCGCTGCTTCTATATGCGAAAATAGGAAGAACTGTGGATTTGGCGCAGGTGATGCTATCTCTCTTCAAGATATGATAGAATACCAGTTCTTCAGGCGTTTTTACCCGCTTAGAATATGCATTCATTTTCCCTCTTATCATACCTTATTATAACAGTTAAAGAATCTGTCATGCTGAGAGTTTTTTCTGTTTTTCTGTCTGTCTGCCTGTTGCTGTGCAGCGCCCGGTCTTTTGCGGAGCGCAGTGCCCTGTACCCGGCGGACTGGTCTCCGGGTTTTCATGACGGTGCGGGACGCTTTCTTCATGATTTTTCATATGCAGGCTATCAGAACGGCAAGAATCTTCCTGACCCTGCGACGATAAGCCCGCGCTTTGATGTGGTTGCGGAATTTGGAGCGGATAACCAGGGGAGATCCGATGCGACAGCGGCGATTCAGGCCGCTATAGACGCTTGTCGGTCAGCAGGCGGCGGGCTGGTTTATCTTCCTGCAGGTATTTATCGCTGTGAGGGGTCTTTGGCTGTCCTGGCATCCAATATTGTTCTTTGCGGCGAAAGTGCAAGCAATACCTATGTTTATTTCACGCAGTGCCACAGCACTTCAAGCCATGCCCACCTTATATTCGGAGGCTCGGTCAAGCAGCGGGACAGCACGCCTCTTGCGGAAGACGGTGAGGCGTTGTCTTTTGATATTCGTGTGACAGACAGCAGCGCTTTCAGTGTGGGTGATGATGTGACGGTGGGCTGGACGATTACGGATGAGTTTGTTGCGGAGCACGGCATGACCGGTACCTGGCAGGCATTTAACGGTGAGTGGCAGCCTTTTTTTCAGCGCACCATTACGGCCATTGATTCGGATTCGAATCCGCCTGTGATCACCCTGGATGTGCCACTGCGCTATCCGGCGAAGCTTCGTGACGGCGCAGTGCTGACGCGCAACCCGGGCTATCTGAGTGGCTGCGGTGTCATGAACCTTGCCGTGTCCGATGCCATCGAGCGGGATCTTGCCTGGTCGCAGCGTCAGACCCAGATCATTCAGATGACAGATGTGAAAGACAGCTATATTTACCGGATCCGGAGCTTTCAGTCTCCGGCCTGCGTGGATCCTCTTGAAAAACATGTGCAGAGCGGCGGCATCCGGATTAACAATTCCAAGCGGGTGACGGTGGCGTACTGTCAGATGGAAAATTCGCAGAACCGCGGTGACGGCGGTAACGGTTATTTGTATGAAGTCCGCCAGAGCAATGAAATTCTGTATCAGGACTGTGTCGCGAGAAAAGGTCGGCACAATTTTGTGCAGAATTGGGGATTCGGCGCCACCGGTATTGTCTGGCTGCGCTGTGAAAGTATGGACAGTGCGCAGACCTATCTTGTTCTGGGAGAAGAGGTGCGTTTGCGCGCTTTCAGCGAGTATCATCATTCGCTTTCCATGGCATGCCTGGTCGACTCCTGTTTTTTTAATGATGGCTGGTCAGCGGGGAATCGGCGGCATTACAGCACAGGAGGAGGGCACAGCGCGACACAATGCGCTTTATGGAATACCCGCGGCCTGGATAAAGCGGAGATTCGTTCCTACAATTTCGGGCATGGATATGTGATCGGCACAAAAGATATTGCGGTAAAAACGCTGGGCCATGAGGTGACCGGCGGCCTGACAACAGGCACAGAGCCCTGGGATTATAAGGAACTGATCGATGCTGCGGATCTGCTTGAGCCTCAGTCGCTTTATGAAAGCCAGAGAAACCGGCGTCTCGGCTTTGATGAGCATGTGCTTTCGGTATCACCGGCGCGCGACGGGATTGTACAGGTGCCTGAAGGCGACGCAGCGGAATTGCGGCTGCTTGTCAGTCACGGCAGAGGCACGCTTCGCTATCAGTGGTACCGGGTGTCGGGTGACGGGATCCACGAAGCGCTGACAGGCGAGACCGGAGACAGTCTCTCTTTTTCGCTGGCATCGGAGCAGGATACAGGCGGTTACTTCTGTGAAGTGCGGGACGATTTTTATACACGCACTTCTCCGGTCATACATCTGGTTGTGACAGAAAACAAAAGCGTTCCGGCGGGCAGTCCGGGCGTCTGGATCAGCGGTGTATTGGCTGTGGTATGCTTTTTTATCGTAATGATGCGGGAAAAAAGTGCGTCACTGCCTGCCTGAGACGTATGAGAAAGGAAAAAACGAATGCTCTATCTGGGAATGATGCTTGCTGTTCTGACGGCTTCCGATGCCATTTCATCCGATCTTTTATCTGCTGCGCCGGAAAAGCCGGTTAAGGTGATTTTTGATACGGATCTGGGAAACGACATTGACGATGCGCTGGCGCTGGGCGTGATTCATGCGCTTCAGAGTCGGGGTGAGTGCGAACTTCTTGCCGTGACCATTACAAAAGATGAAGAAGAAACAGCGGCATGTGCCGATGCCATCAATCATTTCTACGGGCGCGGCGATATCCCTGTTGGTATCGTGAAAGGCGGCCCGACGCCGGAAAAAAGCAAATTTACCGGCGTGGCACGGCTGAAAGACGGGGAGCAGTGGCGTTTTCCGCATGATCTCATGAGCGGCAATGATGCGCCCGATGCGACAGCGGTTCTCAGAAAAACGCTTGCAGCGCAGGAGGATCATTCAGTGGTGATTGCGCAGGTGGGTTTTTCCACCAATCTTGCGCGGCTGCTGGATTCGGAGGCGGATGATATTTCACCGCTGAGCGGAAAAGAACTGGCGGCAAGAAAAGTTAAATACATTTCCATTATGGCAGGTGCCTTCACCGATATTCCCGGACTGCCCGAGCATTGCGAGTACAATGTGGTCATGGATATTCCTTCGGCGAAGAGGCTGCTGGAAGAATGGCCCACCCCTGTGGTGCTCAGCGGTTTTGAAATCGGTATCGCCATCACTTTCCCGGCGGTGTGCATCGATCGGGACTTCGCCTATGCGCCCCGTCATCCGCTGCCTGAGGCATACCAGATGTACGAGCCCACGCCGCATGAACGGCCCTGCTGGGATCTGACGAGTGTTCTCTGGGCAGTGCGCCCTGACCGGGGCTACTTTACACTTTCGCCGGCAGGTACTGTAACCGTGACGGATCAGGGCAGGACTTTTTTTGAAGCAAAGGACGGAGGAAAGCATTTTTATCTGCTTGCTGATGCTGTGCAGTGTGCCCGTGTGCGCGAGGCGCTGGCGCTGCTGGCAACGCAGCCGCCTGATGCCCGGTAAAAAGAATGCTGCCGTAAAAACATTTTGGAACCCTCAGCGCCTGTCCGGAGAAAGAAGCAGATCCGGGCAGGCTTTTTTATTGAGTAAAATATTGACACTACCCCTCTAAATACTTTAGATTGAGTGCAGTCGGGCATGAGGCTCAGTATTTGGAGCCGGTGCAGGCAACGGTGTTTCGTTTCAGCAGAGATGTCCGTGTCTGATACCCGTATGGCGATTCGGATCGCTGTGTGCGCCTTGCCTGAAGCATATTTCATGCCCCTGGCAACCATCCGGAAGGGCAGTTCGGCTGCCCTTTTCACGACCGTGAGGCGTAGCCATGATCGACCGAATAACAGTACTTGGCGGCAGCAGCGTATATACGCCGGAGTTCCTTGTGGCGCTGCTTTCCCACAATATTGTGGTCAAGGAACTGGTGTTGCTCGGCCTGCCCGGCCAGAAACTGGACATTGTCTGCCGGTTCTGCCAGCGTCTGGTCAAGCGCAGCGGTCACATTACCGAGGTGATAGCGGAGACAGACCCGGAAAAGGCCATGGCGGGCGCATCCTACATCATCAACCAGATCCGGGTGGGCGGGATGAAAGCGCGTATTCGGGATGAGAGAGGCCCGACCCAGTTTGATATGGTCGGCAGCGAGCGGTTGGGGGCGGGTGCCATTACCAATGCCCTTCGGACTCTTCCCGTCGTCTTTAATCTGGCACACTGCGTGGATGCCGTGAATCCAAAAGCGAAGATTATCAATCTTTCCAATCCGGTGGGTATTCTGGTGGAGGCGTTAAACCGGTATACATCGTTGAATGTGGTAGGGGTCAGCGATCTGCCGGGGATGTATGTGGAGAAGATAGCGTCTCTTCTCGGTCGCAATCCCGATGCCATAGAGGTGAATTACCTCGGTATCTATGACCTGGGCTGGATCCAGGATGTGAAGGTCGGCGGGCTCAGCCGTATGAGTCAGCTTCTGGAACTGGTTGAAAAAAGTGAAGATGATCTTTTCGACCACAGCCTGATTCGAATGTTCCGGATGATTCCTGTCCGTGTGCTGGGCGTTTACTATCGCAGGCATGAAGTGCTCAGAAGGCAGCAGACCGGATCACGTTTCCGGGGCGAAGTACTTTATGATGCGGAGCAGCGTATTTTGAAGATGTATGCGCGGCCCGGTCTGAATAAAATGCCGGATCTGACCCGGCAGCGCAATGCGTTGTGGTATGACAACACCATCATCCCGCTCCTGCAGAAATACGAAAGCGGCGGACCTGCAGAAGCGATTCTGTGCGTGCCCAATAAAGGTTCCATTACGGATCTGCCGGAATACAGCGCCGTTGAAGTGCCTGTTTGCGTGAGCGCCAAAAGCACAAAGCCCCGGAAAATGGGTATGCTACCGCGCTTTATAAGCGGTTTGTACAATTCGATCAAAGAAAGCGACCGGTTGGTTATTGAAGCGGTGCGCCACAAGTCCCGTGATCTGGCACTTCAGTCGCTGGCGGTCAATCCTTTTGTTCCGTCCATTGTCCGGGCAACGGAGTATCTCGACAAAGTGATCCGCCAGGAAAAACTGGATCTTTTCTGATCGGCACATCCTTCTCTGTCAGGAAAGAGGTGCTTCTTTCTGCTCCTGCCCGAAACAACGCCTGATATGCTCGACGGGCAGCGCTTTTGTGCAGAAACTCAGAACAAACGTAATGACGGCGGAGACAGGCAGCCCGACGAACAGGGCGTCCACTTCAGACCAGATAATGAAGCCGGTACGGGCATTGCCGAAAAAGCTGGGCCTTCCGAAAACAGCATTGCACAGGAGCAGCACGCTGGATTCTTTTTCGTGAACGAAAAGGATCCAGAGGAGGCTGACGATAAAGCCTGCCAGGCCGCCCACGATGGCGGCGGTACGGGTGATTCTTTTTGTGTAGAGTCCTCCGACGAAAAAAGGAAGGAAGGTCGCCGCACACAGCCCCATGAAGATGGCGGTGCCCCGCGCCACAATGGCAATACCGGATTCAAAATAGACAGGAAGAATATAAGCCAGCAGCACGCTGGCGATGAGAGTGATCAGGATGCCGATACGGTTGGCGAGGATGCTGGCACCGCTGCTGAGCTCTTTGCCGAAAGTGGCGAAAAGATCACGGCCGACCGAAGTGCCCATGACGTGAAACTGTCCGCTTGCCGTGGACATTGCCGCTGCCATGAGGGTCACGAAAAAGATGTCGCCGATCCAGAAAGGCATAAATCGTTTCAGAAATTCCGGGATAATCTGTTCAATGTCCTTGTTGGCGGCGAGAAATGCAATCTGCCCGCTTTCATTGAAAAAATACACATTGGCTAGGGCACCCACGGTAAAGGCGGTGCCCGTCATGAGAAGGATGAAAACACCGCCCACCAGAACGGCGCGATTCAGTTCCATATCGCTTTTGACTGTCATGAACCGCACAGCCAGCTGCGGTTGTGCCAGTACACCGATGCCTACGCCCATGACCAGCGTGGATATGACAATCCACCAGAAGCGCGAGCCGAATTCAGGCATACTCGTCCAGCCCCGATGCCCGGCGGCACCGAAAAGCTCCACCGCTTTGGGTGCAAGTGCAGTCAGCTGCTCATGGGCCGGGGTGATGCCGCCCAGTTTGAAATAGGCAAGAAAAAGGAGTGACGACATGCCCAGCAGCATGATACCGCCCTGCGCCGCATCGGTGTACATCACGCCTTTCAGCCCGCCCATGATTACATAAAGTGCGACAATGGCACTGAAAAAAAGAAGCGCTGTTTCATACTGTACACTCAGTCGTACTTCGATGAATTTCGCCGCACCCATCAGCACAACACTGGTGTAGAGAGGCATGAACCCAATGATGACCAGGGAGGAGAACAGCCCCAGAAAAGGGGAGCCGAAGCGCTTAGCAACCAGTTCGGGAAAGGTGTGGGCGTTCAGACGGTGCCCCATGGCGCGGGTGCGCTTGCCTATAAACACAAAGGCTATGAAGATACCGACAGTTATGTTCAGCACGGTAAGCCAGAGGACGCTCATGCCGAACATGCCCGCAGCACCGCCAAAGCCGACAATTGCGGAAGTGCTGATAAAGGTGGCACCGTAGGAAAGCGCCATGATTGCGGGATGGGCGTTGCGTCCGGCGACCATGTAGTCCGTGGCGGTGCGGGTGTTGCGGTACCCGAGATAGCCCAGATATCCTGTAATGAAAAGGTAGAGCATGGTGATGACAAACAAAAACAGTGTGCTGTGCATACCCGGAATTCCTGTAGTTTAAAGGAGTGTAGAGTTTGAAGAAGTAATTATAATTTCTCGGATAATTTGTCCGACTCTTCCGCCCATTTCAGATCCGCCTCGGTCGGTTCGCTGCCGTTGCGGTTCCAATTGATGAGCCCGTAGCCCACGCAAAGAAGGGCGGCACCGATACATAGAATATACGCCATGAAAACCCAGAAATCTGCAAGACCCAGATACATACTCAGTCCTTCCTTTGCATTGATTGCCTGACCCCGC
The DNA here is from genome assembly GCA_002070275.1 of Candidatus Hydrogenedentes bacterium ADurb.Bin170. Classification (GTDB taxonomy): domain Bacteria; phylum Hydrogenedentota; class Hydrogenedentia; order Hydrogenedentales; family CAITNO01; genus JAAYJV01. The sequence goes on along the minus strand of MWCY01000048.1, from coordinate 12,485 downwards.
AGGGCAGAGGGACTGCTCCAGTGTCGGGGCCATAAAACTAATAATACCTACAAAGACCGGCTTAAATCAAGAGGTTATTTCAAGAAAACTGTTATTACTATTCATATAAGACATCACATATATGGCGTTGTTGTTTATGAACCGCAGATTTTACCCCTATGTACCGATAGGTAGAATATACCCTGTTCTCTGGGGGCAGTGCAAGTTTCTGGCGGACATCCTGAGCCAGGAATGAGGAAAGTTCACGAAGCCATCGGTTTGATAAAAGACCCTGTTTCAGTTCAAAACAAAAGACTGTGCTGAAAAAAGGAATGACTTGATATTTTTCAGGAAAGAGCGCACCGGGGTCAGCCTTGCCCGGAATTGATATTTTGTGTTACTTTTTTTTTGACCGGTCGTGGCTTCTTTGCTGTCCGAAAATTATTTTACGCTTTATTATTGACATTTGACCGGAAAATTGTAATAATCTATTGACAGTTGTCAAGAGTTTACTTGCAAGTGAAAGATAGGGAACGCGGAAGACTGGTCTGTCCGTGCTGTTTTCCGGCAGTGCCGGACGGATGTAAACAGTTGACGCATAACAGGGATTGTGCGATAATAGCAAGCAGTGTCTCTTAAAAAGTAAATCCGCGTTACTGCAATCCGAATTCGGATGGGAGTGAGGATATGATTTTCCGAACAGATTTGCCAGGCAAATGGAGCCGCATGGGTACCGGACTTACGGTAGTTTTTCTGGTTCTGAGCGCGATCACAGGCGCTTTTGCGGAAGCACCGGCAGCCGTGAAGGAAGCACTGTCCGCCAGCGGAGTCTGGGTGGACTTGTATCAGGAAAGCAACCCTGAACATCAGGAATGGGCGGCATCTGTCTGTGCACTGGTACCTGCTGATGCATTACTTTCGGACGCATCGGATCTGACGATACTGCTGAGTGATGCCTATAAGCCGGAAGGGCTTGCCCCCTGTGCGGATCATCCTTACGCCTCCCAGCCCGCAGCGGCTCTTTGCAGTGGTTTTGCTGCCGGGGAAGATCTCATCATTACAGCGGGCAGCTGTCTTGCAGACGGGATCGCATTGGACAGTTATCGCTTTATCTTCGGGTATGCGCTGACAGCGCCTTCTTCAGTTGTCCTGGACTTCAGCGCAGATCAGATTTATACGCCTGTTGAGGTGGTGGCTTTTTCCGATGAGGCGGGAGCCGACTTCGCTCTTGTCCGTGTGGATCGCCCCATTACAGTTGCCGGAGCACTGCCGTTGAGCAGCGATGCGCTTGAGGCGGGGCAGGCGGTATTTACTGCGGCATACCCGTCAGGGCTTCCTGAAAAGCTGGCTGCAGCTTCTGCCATGTCAGCAGAGGCAGGCGTCGGAGTTGCACTGGCTCCGGTCGGCGACCTTTCCGGCGCACCTGTTATCGTAGGTGCCACAGGCGAGGTGGCGGGTATTTTATCGGGCGGTGCTGCAGTGTCGGCGGATGCGCCCTGCTATGGGTATGATCCTGCGAGCGGCGCCGTGTCAGCGGTTGGTTTTACCGCTTCATCCGCTTTTTCCTCTTTCGTGAGCGGTGTGGCTGCGGAGAAGCAGGCAGCTGAAGGAGAGACACCGGATGTTCCGGCAGCAGACTTTACTGTCGATTCTCTGATCCGGGACGGCGAGGCGCTGCTTCCTCTTCACGACTGGGTGCCTCTCTTCCGTTTTTCCATGAGTTATGGCGAAGAACCTGCTCCGCGGGAACTTGAAGAACTCAAGTACCGTCTCATCAACGATGATCCTGAAGAGCGCGAGTATTTGGTGCGTCCGGATCTGAGGCAGAGCGATATTCTTGAGTTCGGTCTTTTCTCCGACAGTTTCAGTACGGACACAGAAGGGAATGAAGACAGGTACGGCGCTTTGAGCACCGATGATCCGCTTCTCTTTACCTGGGATGCGACGGGTGCCCCCAGCGGCTCTGCCCGGGGTCTGGAGTATTCCATGAATTTCAGAGGACGCAATGTTGTTGCGGGACCGCAGATTGATGATGTGATGCCCGACGGCAGAGTATATATTGTCGCTGTACGTACTTCGCCCACCTGGCGAAGCGCACTGAGCATGGGTGTGGAAGTGACTATGGCGCGTATGGTCGAGCCAAGGACAGGGGTATTTATTCCGGAGCTCGACAGTTACAGTCCGAACTTTTATGAAGGGGAAAAACTGGAAGACAGCGGCTTTTACTCCTCGTCCTTCGGCGTCTATGATCCTACCGGGCCGGATCTGGGTGGAATGAGCGGCTTCGAAAGCTGGAAGGATATTGCGACGCCTAATTTTTTCCAGTACACCCCTTATCTGTCCGTCCCTCTGTCTGAGTTTTCCCGTCCCCGCTGGAACAAGCCGGATTCGCTGATCAGTATCGCAACAGGTCAGTTTATGAATATCCGCACGCTTATGCCGCTGGAATCCTGGATGCCTCTTATCGGCATCAATATTCATTCGAGCCGGGCACTGTATGCGGGTATCGATGATGATTATCCTTTTGCGGTTCTGCAGGAAGTGAATGTGGTTCTGACCGACAATGGCGGTGACCCCCACGGGTACCCGGGCAACGGCGGCTTCAATCCCCGGCAGGCATTGAAACCTGTGCTGCACGGCTCCAATGATATAGGCAGCGCAGGCAGCCATAATGTGGGTTACAACGGTCTGTGGGTCTGGAGGGACAGCAACGGCAACGGTATTTTTGATCCGCCGACACAGGGCGTAGGTGGTTTCTCTTTTAACGGCGATGAACCGCTTGCCTCTCTGGATCCTTTTTATGGCTGGGAGCATATCAGTGAGCCTCCCGGCGGCGGCGCCCCGTGGTGGAAGATCAAACTTCGCTTTGCGGGATGGAGATACACAGCGGCCAATCTGCCTAAAGTTCCCAACAACCTGATCCCGGGCGAACTGCAGCTTGCCAGCGAATTCTCTTATGATTATTTTGTTGTTGCCCGGCTGGACAGCGGCTACAAAGACGGTTCCGGCAATGCAACAGGGAACCCTGGTGCGACTTTCGGAGCCGAGTTCAAAGCCATGATAGAGCCCCGTCGCTTTGACCAGAGTCTGAACCGGTGGGAAGGCGGTATTTATGCGACTTCCCAGTATTACCGCGGCAGATCTGCGATACCGCAGCTCGTGTATGTGTGGCAGAATGAGCCGGACTGGGGCAATGAGCCCTGGTGGCCGGAGCGGACCCTGAATGCCAATGCAGCCAAGGCGCACAAGATGGGTCTGGAGGTTGTGGATCTGGTGCAAACCTATATGGGTGAGAGTGCCGATCCTCAGCGTTTCGAGGAGATTTTTTCTTTCTCTCACTTCCCGACACTGCTGATCCATACGGATCAGGAGATGGCGAATACGTCCATGGGTTTCGGTGATCTGGGCGATCTCTTCACCTCGCGTCTGGGCAAATGGATGGATCCCTTCGGTCTTGATGCAGCCAGATTCCGCAACCGTCATGCACCGGACGTTTACTCTTTCACGCCTGTCAACGTCGGCATCCGTATGAATTTGCTGGGACAGAGCATCCTTATGGGATCTTCTCTGCTGGGTTTACCCCAATTCTCTTTTGAGACGCGGCCCTTTTATTTTGATTTATACGATGCCCCGCCTGCGGGTCCCCGCTCCAGTGCATACCCTGCTCCTGCCCCGGCACCGGCTATTCCGCAGATTGACACCTGGCCGGGCAGTCGTGTGTTCGGCGATTTCCCCCGGTTGAGTGACTGGAGTCCGGAACATGCGAAGGCGCGGTTGCTGACGCAGAAGGTAGAACTGCGAAGCAAGCATGTGCCGATGCTCGGCTTCAATCTTGCCGGAAGCTCTGATCCTGTTGTGAATCAGGAAGGCAATGGCGTTTCACTGGCGGAGCTGCATGTGGCGTTCTGGGGTCCCGACTTCACTCCTTCCGTTCTGCGTCCTCTGGATCCCGATAAGAATCACAATGACAGCCTTGCCTCCGGAGTGCTGCTGTGGCAGCATGCACTGGATCTTACAGGCGATACGCCCGTTGATTTTTCTAGTTTCCCGGCGATTTTTGTGAATACGGAAGAAGTGAGCTACTACGGAAATTCTCCGCTGCCGCTGCTCCATAAAATCATTCCAGTTACGGGGCTGCGTTGGGGCACTGCTCCGGAATTTATCGATCTTGACGGAGACGGTGTTCCTGATGACATGAACGGTGATGGCCTGGTGGATGACCGCGACAAGGCGTGGGTTCTTACTTTCCGTCCGACCAATAACTGGCAGGTGCCGCAAACCGATATCGCCGGAACGCCTTCGGGCGGACTGGATCTTATTCTGTCCGTAAAGACCTCGGACACAATCGCCCGTTTCCAGAAATTCCGTGCTGTGGTGCCTTCCACGCTGCCGGAAAGATCTGCGGATAAGCAAAAAGCGGGTATCCAGTTCTGGCCGCAGGTGAATACAGGCCCGAGAGCCTATATCAAGGCGCATGGTGAAGAAGGACCGGTGCAGCCCTACTACGGGCATGACATGCTGGAAGCCAATGTCCCGGCTGCTGTTGTGGATATGACACAGAGATGGACAGATCTTAATATTGGCGGCAGTGCTGTTCCCCTGCTCGGGCTTGATCTGGCGACCAATACGAAAAGCACACGCGCAACCGGGCAGAATGGTACCGGGCGCGAGAAATCTTTCCATGTGCCCGGTGCATCCTGGGCAGCCGATATTTACGCCGGTGATGTGCTGGTCGATGGGCGCTATGAAAGTTATGAGATTCTCGGCAACAGCGGCGATACCCTGTATCTTCTGAGCGGCAAGCCGCTTACGGGCGCATGGCGCATTGTGCAGAATCCCACCTATCTTGAAGAAGTGATGGTGGAGCTGTATCAGGAAGGAACACACAACACCTTCAACCCGCTGACCGATCTCCTTCCTCTTGATATAGATCAGCAGGTGAGCGGCGTGGCGCTGTATCGTGACAATGACAACCATCCCGCAAACCGGAACGGTGTTTTTGATCCGGATATTGATATCCCGCTGTCGCTGGATTGTCCCCCCCGTTTCTTCGGTCAGACCGGCGATACGATGAAAGTGCGCTTCTGCTTCTCTCTTCCCGGCACAGGCGACTTTCCGAAAGCACGGGATCGCCAGCCCAGAAACAGGCAGTGGATTTACGACGGCTTCGGTGCTGCCGGCGCCGATTATGAAAGCGGACCGGACTTCTTTGTCGTTGTCCGCGCTTCCAATGAGATGCATGTGGGCGATCAACTCCGTGCAGGTATTGTGTCCTGGGGTCCCGCTACACCCACAGAGCCCGACCCGCATATCTGGGCGAGCCTGCCGGGAGAAGACAGGCACGACTATAAAAAATTCAGGGAATTTCTCTGGGCGGAGCGTGGCCTTGGCTTTGTGAGCTATTTCAAAGAACCGCCGCTTTACTACTTCCTGGATGCGAACCGTGCCGGTCAGCGTCCGGATAACAGCGGGTACAACTGGATTCGCAGTCACAGTGCCGTGAAGGCACGGTCCGGCGTTGTTACCGCCCGCAAACGTCCGGTCAGCCCGCGCTCGCTCAGCATAGATTCGGTTTCCCAGCGGGTGCTGCCGGTGCAGACTCTTCCCGGACAGCCTTTTGATTTCCTGATTCAGGGCAAAAATTTCGGTACGGAACCGATGGTGGGCCTGAGTGGTTATGCAGTGACTGTTCTGCGCGCCGCCAATGAGGAGCTCCACGTAGCCATCGAAACGCGCGACGGCATTATTCCGCAGTCACCGGTTACCCTTGTGATCCGCAACCCGCAGACAGGCGATGAAATGAGTCGTTCCGACCTGTTCACGCTGGGCAACACGGTCACTGTGAATGGTCCGAAAATTTTCGGAGTGTTTCCGAATAAAGTGCGGAAAGAAGATTTCCCGGTGGTGCTGAAAGGTGCAAACTTTGCCGGAAATGATTTCATAACAGTTCATTTCGGAGAGACAATGATGCCGATTCTGGATGTTTCCGCCGACGGCACTGCGATGAAGATCGGATGGCCTCAGGGCGGCTTGCCGGTACCCGGCAAACTGAATGTATCTGTGCGTGCCCAGGGCGCCAATGGCGGTCAGGCGGTTCTGGTCGATGGTGTCGAGTACATTAATCCGGAAATCCGGAACAAAGCCGGATTGCTCGGCTGCGGTCCTGATGCTGCCCGGGGAACCTCCGGCAGAAATGGCGATCTGCTGCTTCTGGCGATTCTGGGTTCAGTGCTTTTTGCGATGCGTCGCCGGGCCGTGCGAATTACGCTGCCTCTGCTCCTGCTGCTTCTTTTTGCAGCGGCACCGGGTCACGCTTTTTTCCCTAAAGGCGGATGGAATTTCTTCCAGCAGCTGCGCTTTGCCACCTGGGCAATGCATGAATTTGACACGGACGGGAACGGCACCGTTGATAAAGGAGAAGGGCTGGAATTCCGTATTGAAAGCGGTCCCCGGGGCTTTACTCCGGCGGAGGTCGAGGCTGTCCGTGCCGCCTTTGACACCTGGGAAAACGTGCCGTCCAGCTATGTGGCGTTTCGCTTTGCCGGTGCGATCGAAGACCCGATTTTACCGGCTGCTGTGGGCGCAGACTACCTGCCCATGGTGTACATGCAGGTAACAGATGTTTCTTCTTTGGACGGTTACGGACAACCTGACGAAACAGACTTTCTGGTGCCCGGTCTTGACAGCTTCCAGCCGGCGCTGACTTTTGTGCTGTATACGATTGATGCAACGGTCATGCCTGTGGGCAATAATGCAGTTATGGTTCCAGCAGGCACCATTCTTGATTGTGATATTGTCGTGAATGCGAGTCTGCACCGTCCAGGCCTGCTTGCAGCAACTACCTTCGGCGTGCTTGATCTGCAGTCAACAGTGACACACCAGGTCGGTCAGCTGCTGGGTCTTTCGTTCACGCCCCTGAACAATCTTGATCCTTTCAATTCTGTAACACTTCCGGGTGCGGCCGGCGGGCTGCCCGTTGAGCCTGCAGTTCTGCAGCTGACCGGGGCGGACGGACTGCCCCATGCCATCGGTGCTACTCCGACCATGTTCCCCATCTATTTCCTGAGTGAATCCTCTTATGGTGACTATACGGGCGGCTGGCGTGATCTTGCGCCTGATGATATTTCCGGTATTTCCTGGCTGTATCCGCGCAAGGACGGGCAGAGTAATTTCTTCAGTATTGCACAGGAGGCCTGGACTCATGTCCGCCGCACAACGGGTATTCCGCCTCAGCCGGTCTCCGGTGCGCATGTGGTTGCCTGGGCAAGTCTTTCCGGCAACGACTCAGATCAGCGCGTTCCTCTTTTCAGCACCATGACCGGTTTCTATCAGAGACATGAAAGCCCGCAGCTGAGCGGTCGCTTTGCATTGCACGGGCTTTGGAAACAGATGGAAGTACCGGGAAGAAGCAACGAGTTTTATGAGCCTTCTTATGTGATGACCATCAATCCGCTGAATGGTATAGGCTATGACCGTCAGGCGCCCCCGGGCATGAGTGCTTCTGATTTTGACAGCCTGCAGGGTGACTTCCCGATCAGCTATACGACGAGTCCCCGGCCCGCTGACTTCTTCAGCACCAATTATCCTTCCGAGGTCTATCACGAAGACGGTAATATTTACGGCATGGACAACAATTCGGTGGGCACGCCGCTCGCCTGGAGCTTTGAGAAGAATACTGTGGTCAGCAAAATCTCAGGAAAAACGCTTCCTCATCTGTTACCGACCAATGTGCCCATGTTTGGTGATCCCGATACAGTATGCCCCATGAACATCATCGAAAATCCCGATGGTATCGGTGATATCGTCACCGATGGCGGCACGATTCCGACGATAAACAGCCTGGGCGGTTCCGGCGGAGGGACAGGCGGACTGAAAGGATTTAACAACAAACTGCGCGCTTTCAGAGACGACGCCCTGCTTCGGTCTGCACTGGGCACGGCCCTGGTAGATGGATTTTATCGCGTGTCGCCCTTCCTCTCCAGACAGCTCCAGCAGCATGGTATCCTGTTGAGTATGGCGCGCAGCGTGACGGGGCTTCTTGCGGCTCTGCTGGAAACAACCGGCTGGTGGTTCCTTGCACTTGTTGCGGTGCCTGGCATTTTGTTCACGGCGCGGAAGCGTTTTCTTAAAGCGGCGGCTGTTACGGCAGTGCTTCTGCTTCTGTTGTTTGTGCCGGTCATGGCGCATGCCGGACAACTGCCTGTCCCGACTCAGGATCTTGTAGCCAAAGCGCAGGTCATTGTGACAGGGAAGATCGAGTCGACGCAGACCCGTTTTGACCGGAACAACCGCATCTTTACCGATGTGGTATTGAAAGTGCAGGATGTGGTCAAAGGAAATGTTAACCGGGGATCGAATCTTACCTTCACTGTTATCGGCGGTATTTACGGATCCCTCGCCATGACGGTGCCCGGGCTTCCCAATTTTACGCGGGATGAACAGGTGCTGCTGTATCTTGTAGATTATCCGGGATATGGCCTCATGCCCTTCGGTGGTCTGCGCAGTAAAGTGAATATCTTTCTGGATGAGACCAGTGGAGAGGAAGTGTTGGATATGTCGCGCGATGATCCTGAAGTGAATCCGCCAGCCGAGACCAAAGCACTTCCAGCGACAGAGGGAGAAGAGGCGGAAGCCGGCGAGGACCCACTTGTTGAAGAGTCCTCCGAGCGGATGCCTGTGGCGGACTATTTGGATTTTCTCCGCGGTCTCGTACGGAATCAGCGCATCCGCTGACTCTTCGCATTTCTGATGTGTAAACAAGCCCGCATGGTGGAAAAAGCCATGCGGGTTTTTCTTTTACAAATATGAAACTTCTGGAGCAGTTCGATTGTAGGGTAATTGAAAGGTTGACAGCGACAGTTTCAGGCTTCGCCTCAATCCGGGAAAGTTTCGTGACTGGTTCCTCTAACCTGCTGGTCAAATAAAAAATCGCTGGCTCAGAATACGGGAGAGCGTCCCGGGTAGATTCCGGATGCGTCGAATCATCCCAGCTGCGGGCTCCTGAATCTTTGTCTTTTCGCTCTTATTTCGTCCATTATTTTGCCCAATTGTTGACAAATAAAAGGAGATATGCTACACTGTGAGTTGAGTGAGTTTGGAGACAGGTCCGTGGCTGCAGGTAAATGTTTTGAACTGGCAGTCAGAGTCTGTCTTTGTAAGGTGAATGTTGGTCAATTTGTTTTGTTTGCTTTTAAGCGGTTTATTTCATCACAACAAAGGAGAATGTGTCCTATGCGTAAACAAATTCTGGTTCCCGTTCTGCTGTGCCTGTTGCTTTCAGGGGCTGTACAGGCGTACGGCCAAACCGTTATTGAACTTGCTGGCCCTCAGGAAATGTGCATTGAATGGGAGCCCCAAGGAAAAGTTGATGATTTGCCGCCAATTTGGTATGACGAGCCCGGTCTCTCGCGCCTTCTTGTGGACGGCGTAGATATCTGGAACCCCGAAACAATGTCGGAAGCCGTCACAGTGACCTTTGAGTCGGAAGGTGTTGTTTACGATATCTACAACCTCAAATCTATCGGTGCCGGTCTGGCTGTCTATACAGACTGGATTTACAATCTTGGAACCTATGAACTTGTTTATACTTATGGCGATGCTGAGCCTGTAGTTCGTACTTTGGTCGTCAGCGAAAGTTGTGAGCCTGTAGAAGGTGAGCCGGTGGAAGGTGAGCCCGTGGAAGGTGAGCCCGTGGAAGGCGAACCCGTTGAAGGTGAACCCGTTGAAGGAGAACCCGTTGAAGGAGAACCTGTTGAAGGCGAACCTGTTGAAGGTGAACCTGTTGAAGGCGAACCTGTTGAAGGCGAACCTGTGGAAGGTGAAGTTGTAGAAGGCGAACCTGTAGAAGGCGAACCTGTTGAAGGCGAACCTGTGGAAGGTGAAGTTGTAGAAGGCGAACCTGTAGAAGGCGAACCTGTAGAAGGCGAACCTGTTGAAGGTGAAGTTGTAGAAGGCGAACCTGTGGAAGGTGAGACACCTGTGGAAGGCGAGACACCTGTAGAAGGCGAGACGCCTGTGGAAGGTGAAGTCGTAGAAGGTGAAGTCGTAGAAGGCGAAGCTGTAGAAGGCGAGACACCTGTTGAGGGCGAGGGTGAAGGTGAAGACGAAGGCTGCGGCTGCGCCGGCTTTGAAGTCGGTTTGGGCGGTGTTCTGCTCGGCGGTTTGACGCTGCTTGCCCTCTGGATCGGCAGTATGCTGCTCGGTGGACCGGTTTGGCCGCCTGTTAACTTCTAAGCCTGTTTCCTGTTAATATTTTGCGGCCAGCCACACAAGTGGCTGGTCGCTTTGTTTTTGTGTATTCGTATACTTATCGCCAGTATAAATGTGGCGTCCTCTCATGGAGTTGAGAGCATAAAGGGTCGAACTCTTCATTTACAGTGTGTGCGTGTTTGCACGAAAAAAAACATATCCGGGAATGTAGCGGGTATTCAACCTCTGTTCAGTTCGCTGACTAAAACGGAAAAGGATTTTTATGCGCCAGAACGCTTTCTTTCATGGACAAAAGGCTGTTGTGCTGACGGCTGTGCTGTTCTTCCTCGCCCCTTTAGTGTATGCTCAAACGGAAGGAGAGAGCGATCTTGAACTGATCTTAGCAGGCGACAGCACGCTTTTTTACTGCTTGCAGGAGGCGCCGGCAGATGGCTTGCCGGTTATTTGGTATGAGGAGCCCGGGATTGCTGCCCTGGTCTTCGAAGGTACTGACGTCTGGTCTGATGCGCTGGCGTCTTCTATTGTCATCTCCTTTGCCGGCGCAGAGGTTCTGTACGGCCTGGACAATATTGCTCATGCTCTTGCAACTACTTCCTGGATTTATACAGAAGGCAGTTACGAACTTCTTTACGAATTTAGAGGCGGCGAATCAGGTACTGCTGCTGCAGTGAGAAACATCGTTGTTCGTACTTGTGATGTAGGTACCGAGGGAGAAGAAGTGGTAGAAGGGGAGCCTGTGGAAGGTGAGCCCGTGGAAGGTGAACCCGTGGAAGGTGAACCCGTGGAAGGGGAACCCGTGGAAGGTGAGCCCGTGGAAGGTGAGCCCGTGGAAGGGGAGCCTGTGGAAGGGGAGCCTGTGGAAGGTGAGCCTGTGGAAGGTGAGCCTGTAGAAGGTGAACCTGTGGAAGGCGAACCGGTAGAAGGTGAGCCTGTAGAAGGGGAGCCTGTAGAAGGGGAGCCTGTGGAAGGTGAAGAAGGCGAAGACGAAGGATGCGGCTGTGCCGGATTTGAAGTCGGGTTGGGTGGCGTTCTGCTCGGTGGCCTGACGCTGCTTGCCCTCTGGATCGGCAGCATGCTGCTTGGCAGACCGGTTTGGCCGCCTATTGACTTCTGACCCAGTTTCCTGTTAATTGTCAGCGGCCAGTCACCTAAGTGGCTGGTCGCTTTACTTTCTTATGCAGTTGTATCGCAAGAAGTAAATTTAGTGTTCCTTTCATAGCGCTGTGCGAAAAGAGAGGCGTGCGTAAAATTTCATCGGCATGGGTATTTGTGTGAAAAGGATGTGTATCCGGAATTTATGCCCGGATTTTCGAAAGCACTAATATCCGGCCACCAGCAGTGCCGGCACTACTTCTTTAGAGTAATACTTTCGGCTTTCATTTGTACTATAGATATCAGAAGTCGTTCAAGAACGACGGTGACCCGCTTAGGCAGCACTCTTAAAAATTGAATCCCCATAGAATTTTTGATAAATCACACAAGCCTACTATTATTATTTTTCAAATCAGACTATTTTGCAGATTTAAATTATTTCTTCAGCGAACGGAACATAATACCGCATTGAGTTGTTTTTTTGACATTGCTGCTGTTCTCGGTAAAAAGCCTGCAATTTCCGTTTCTTGTCATGCTCTGTTTCTAAGTGTTTACTTGGAAAAGCCGAAATTTTAATGTTTGACATTGTGCATGTCATATGTTAAACTTTTAAAGTTACTGATGAGTAGTGTTGATAAAGTTGTTTTAGATTTTACTGCACGGACAGGCAGGGTGTTGACTGGCACTCGTTCAGCCAATTGCACTGCTTTTTCAACCGTACCGGATCCCCCGGTCGAAAAGAAGGAGGATATTGTCAATGTCCACACGGTTTTTGACTGTTGCATTTGGGTGCCTGCTTTTGTCAGCACTCGTTATGTCGCTTGCACCAGTGCCTGTGGTCGGTGCCAGCGGCAACGATACGCCAGCATCTGCGACACCATTAGAAGTAGGAAAAACCCTTTCCGGCAGTACGGTTGGCGCAGGAACGTGGTGGCCTTTTGTCAGCCCTGTTGAAGGCGAAGTTGAAGGTGAGCCCGTTGAAGGTGAACCTGTAGAAGGCGAGCCGGTCGAAGGTGAGCCGGTCGAAGGTGAGCCGGTCGAAGGTGAGCCCGTAGAAGGTGAGCCCGTAGAAGGTGAACCCGTAGAAGGTGAGCCCGTAGAAGGTGAACCTGTTGAAGGTGAGCCCGTAGAAGGCGAGCCCGTGGAAGGTGAGCCCGTAGAAGGTGAACCTGTTGAAGGTGAGCCCGTAGAAGGCGAGCCCGTGG
>MWCY01000047.1 GCA_002070275.1 Candidatus Hydrogenedentes bacterium ADurb.Bin170 | reverse complement strand
GCCCGCCTGCAGTTTAAAGGGCGACAGCTTCTTTTCTTCATTATTCTGGGATCCATGATGGTTCCTTTTGAACTGACCTTCATCCCCAATTTCGTGCTGATTTCCCGGCTCGGCTGGTACAACAGTTATGCAGCGCTGATTGTGCCCTGGTGCGTCAGCGCCTTCTCTATTTTTCTGATGCGCCAGGCTTTTCTTGCGCTGCCCCGCGACTTCTACGATGCGGCGGTTCTGGACGGATGCGGCCATCTTCGTTTTCTCGTCAGGATCGGAATTCCGCTGGTCATGCCCTCGCTGGTGACTGTTGCGCTTTTTGCCTTTCTGGGCAGTTACAACGCTCTGCTCTGGCCGCTCATCGTTACCGCCGATGACAGATGCCGCGTTGTCCAGATCGGGCTTGTTGCTTTTTACAGTGATGCCGGAGCACGGCTCAATCTTCTGATGTGCGCCTCCTCCATCATCATTCTGCCCACGGTGCTGATCTATTTCGTGGCACAGCGGTATTTTGTCCAGACAACCATGGGTACCGGCATTAAAGGATAATCATGAAAAAGGCATTGCTTATAGCTGCAACTGCTTCACTGATCAGCACGCTTCTTCTTGTTCCTCTTTTTTCAGGATGCGCGCCTGCCACCCCCGGAGGCAGCAAAGACAGATCCTTCAAGCCGCTGGATCCGGATTTTGCGGTTTTCTGGGACCGGCAGACCACGGAAAGTGCCCAGCTGCTGCAGGACCTTGCCGCAGAATTTAACCGGAGCTGGCAGGGTATCCCCATTAAAGTGGAACGGGCAGGCAACTACACGGATATTTTCAGAAAAGTCTCCGCCAGTATCCGCGCAGGCGTACTCCCCGCCATGGCTGTTGCCTATGAAAGCATGACCAACGACTACATCAATGCAGGCGCTGCCGTTGATCTCGAGCCTCTGCTGGCGGATGAAGAAGCGGGGCTCTCCGCTGAAGCTCTCGCTGATTACATCCCTGGTGCACTGGAAAACAACCGTTTCGCCAACCACGATAATCACCTGTACGCCTTTCCGTTTGCTAAAAGTGTGCTCATTCTTTATTACAACAAAAAAGTAATGCAGGATGCCGGGATTACAGCCCCCCCCGCCACCTGGGACGATTTTATTAATCAGTGCAGACAGATAAAAGCAAAAACCGGAAAATATGCACATGGTGTCCATGCCGACTGTTCCACTGTCAACGGAATGATTTTCAGTCAGGGCGGCGATGTGCTGAAAGACGGTAAATGCTTGTATGACAGCCCGGAAGCACTTGCCGTCTTCCGGATCTATGAGATATTGGCAAAAGAAAACCTCGCCTGGCTGGTCTCGCCCTCTTCATACGAAGATAATGTGGCGCTTTCAAAAGACGAAATTGCTTTCGTCATGCGATCCAGTTCCAGCTTCAGCGATATGAAGCTGCTCATGGAAGGAGATACGGAACGCTGGGGTATTGCGCCCATTCCGCAAAAATATCCTGCAAAACCGGGCACCACGCTGTACGGGCCCAATGTCTGCATTTTCAATACCACCGAAGCGCATATAGAGGCAGCCTGGGCTTTCATGAAATTTCTCACCTCGCCGGAAGTATCGGTACGCTGGTCTCTGGAAACAGGCTACCTGCCCGTACGCCGGAGCACGCTGCACCAGCCTGAGCTGCAGCAGCACTGGGAGAAATGGGAATGCAACAAAGTGCCCTATGACTGCCTTGCCTTTGCACGGACAGAACCCAATGCGCCGGGATGGCAGGAAGTACGCGATCTTGCCACGCGGGCGGTGTCTGAGATTATGGCAGGCGTCACCACAGCGGAAAAAGCGGCCGCCGCACTGCAGTCCGGCGCAGAACGGATCCTGGCACGCAACGCCCGCCCTCAGTAACCACACTGACTCACTCTGTTTAATTGTTGCCGGAGGTGCCGGCATGAATTCTGCCTTCCCTTTATTTCCTTTCCATCATCCGGGTATGGTACAAATAGACGAGGTGCAGAGGGTGTTTTTTTGTATTTGTATTTTATCCGGCGAAAACCCTGAAACTGTCTAAAGGAGAAATCATGCGTAATTGTGTTACTGGATTGCTTGTTGCACTGCTTTGCTGCACGGCAGTTTTTGCAGCCGACGAGGTTCCGGCAAAAGTAGGCGTATTCCCTCAGGAAATAGCGAAGAATTACAGTGTGGCAGACGGATTACCCGATCAGAAAGTCCTTTCTTTGCACCAGGACGAAACGGGTATTGTGGCTGTGACTGCCGCAGGCGCCTGCCGACTGGAAGGGGCAACATGGAAGCCTGTCCGGGATTTCACGCCTCAGCGCTTTGTGCTCGTTCCCGATGGAGATGCCTATACGCTGGCACCTGCAGAAGCTGCCCCGGGATCAGGCGCTGTGATTGTCCGGTCCTTCGCCGGAGACGCCAAAGCTCCTGTTGCCATTGCCGCGGCAGAAGGTCTTTTCCTGAGAAATGATCAGGGTGTATATGAAAAAAGCCCTGCCTGTGACGGACAGGGCAGGCTCTGGGGTGCCTGCGATGTCCGCGGTGTCACGTTGGACAGCGACGGAAATCTGTGGGTTGCCATGCTTGCAGGGCTCGCCTGCCGTACAGCGGACGGCTGGAAATTCTACACAGGGCACGAAGGGCTTCCCTACAATGACTTTACGAGCATAGCCGCCGGTCCTGATGGCGCTGTCTGGTTCGGCACTACCAAAGGAATCGTCCGTTTTAAAAACGGGACCTGGCATTATCGCCAGGGACGGCGCTGGCTGCCGGATGATCACGTCAATGATCTGCTGGTGGATCAGGCAGGGAATGCCTGGGCGGCAACACAGCACGGCATCGGCTGGATCGGCTTCACGCCCATGACGCTGGCGGAAAAAGCAGCCTTTTACGAAGAGGAATTGGATAAATACATCAAGCGCACGCCCTTCGGCTATACTTCGGAGGTGAAGCTGGAAAAAGCAGGCGACCGCTCCACGGTCGTGTATACGGACAGCGACAATGACGGCTTGTGGACAAGTATGTACGGCGCCGGAGAATGCTTTGCTTATGGCGCTACCCGTGATCCTGAAGCCAAAAAACGTGCTGACAAAGCCTTTGAAGCGCTTCGTTTTCTGCAGACCGTTCCCCAGACAGGCGATCATCGCCCCCCCAAAGGCTATGTTGCCCGCACAATTCTTCCAACCGACGGGAAGGATCCCAATGAAGGCAGGATAGAACGGGACACCTATCACCGGGACAACCATGACGTGCTCTGGAAAGTCTATGAGCCACGCTGGCCGAAAAGCGGTGACGGCAAATGGTACTGGAAGAGCGACACAAGCTCGGACGAACTGGACGGGCATTTCTTCTTCTACCCTGCCTATTATGACCTTGTTGCCGAAACGAAAGAAGAAAAAGAAGCGGTACAGCAGGTCATCCGTGATCTGATGGATCATCTTATCGACCACGATTTCAATCTGGTAGATTTTGACGGCACACCGACACGCTGGTCTATCTATAATCCGGATTCGCTGAACAAAGATCCGCTGTGGTGGGAAGAGCGTGGCCTTAAATCGCTGAGCATGCTTTCCTATCTGACCGCTACAGAACATGTCACAGGCGATCCCAAATACGGGAAGATTGCCAATGAACTGATTGAAAAGCACCATTTCAGAACAAACGCCATGATCTATAAAATCCATTTCGGCCCCGGATCAGGCAATCATTCAGACGATGAAATGGCGTTTATGTGCTACTACAATCTCCTGAAATACAGTCAGGATGAAGCGCTTAAACATGAAATTCTGTACTCATTTTTCTCCGCCTGGATCAATGAATGGCCGGAAATGAATCCCCTTTTCAACTTTATGTATGCAGTCTTCGGGCGGGATGCAAAGCACACCAATCCCTGGGACACCTACGACATCAGCCCCTGGGAAGGCTGGCTTGATGATTCTGTTGAAACGCTGAAAGATTTTCCGCTGGATCGGGTCGCCTGGGATCACCATAACAGCCATCGTCTGGATATCGTGCTGCTGCCCCGCCAGCAGGCAACGGAACCTTATGAATCGGAAGTGCCCCAGCGCGGACACAGGGTCAACGGAAAAGTTCTGCCTGTTTCCGAACGCTATTTCAACCACTGGAATCATGATCCCTGGAATCTGAACTACGGCGGAAAAGGCCATACGCTGGGAAGCGGCACCGTCTTTCTGCTGCCCTATTATATGGGGCTGTATCACGGTTTCATTGACAACTGAGAGCGATTCTGAAAAACCTGAATATGCTACAATAGCGTGTTGTATCGTCCGGGCATGACACGGAAAAGATGTCTTTTTTGTGCATGTTTTGTTTTCATGCAAAAATGCAGCCCGGTTGATGCCGCCTATATGTTCACCGACTGACAAGCACCACAACCCCCAGACAGAGGTACAAGGATTGCGCCCATGAAAGAGATTCAGGCACCCGTATATGCAAACATTGAAATAAATATTTCCCGTGCAAAGTCCAGTGCTGTAAGTGCGGCACACGGTATCACGCCTGCCGAATTTGCGGCTATCGAAGAGCGCGTGCTGGCTGCGCACAAAATCCTGCAGCAGGAACGCAAGGAAGGGAAATACGGATTTTATGATCTGTACAAAGACAAAGAAACGCTGGCGGATGTAAAAAAGGCTGCTGCGCATTTCAGCAGCTTCGGATACGAGAACCTGGTAGTACTGGGAATCGGCGGCTCCGCCCTCGGCATCACCGCACTGCAGACCGCCCTGAATCCGCCTTACTTCAACACACTGAGCAAAAAGCGGCGCAAAGGAGCTCCGCGCCTTTTTGTCATGGATAATATCGATCCGGACACCTTCCGTGCCATGCTGCGGCTGTGCCCTCCCAAAAAGACACTGTTCAATGTGATCTCCAAATCGGGAGAAACGGCGGAAACCATGTCCCAGCTGATGATCGTTGTAGCGCTTCTTGAAAAAGCGGTCGGCACAAAGGCAATGAAAGACCATCTGGTCGTCACGACCAGTCCCACCGGAAAAGGCGCGCCCAAAAGCCTGCTTCACCCCGTTGCCAAAAACTACAAGCTCACCTCCTTTTCCATCCCGCTCAATGTGGGCGGACGCTTTTCCGTTTTCTCGCCGGTGGGCATGTTCCCTGCTGCCATGATGGGTATGGATGTTGATGCCATGATGGCGGGCTGTGCCGCCATGGATACCCTTTGCTCCAGGGCGTCGCTGATGGAAAACCCGGCTTATCTGCGTGCGGCCATTCAGTATCTGATGGACGTAAACAAAGGCAAGACCATGTCTGTCATGATGCCCTACGCAGATGCACTTCGGGACATCGCCGACTGGTACCGGCAGCTGTGGGCGGAAAGTCTGGGAAAACAGAAAGATCTGGACGGCAACGATGTTTTCACAGGGCAAACACCGATCAAGGCGCTGGGTGCCACCGATCAGCATTCGCAGGTGCAGCTCTACAGAGAAGGACCGAAAGACAAGATCTTTAATATTCTTGAAGTACGCCGTTTCAATACAAGCCTCCGCATCCCCGACACGCTCTCATCCATTAAAGAGTTGGATTACCTGCGCAATAAGAGCATGAACAAACTGATGGCAGCGGAACTGCGGGGCACCATGGACGCGCTGAAGGCGAGTCATCGCCCGGTAGTGCGGATTATCCTGCCCCGCCTGAATGCCTATACCGTGGCACAGGTGCTCTATCTGCTTGAAGTGGAGACAGCCATGGCAGGACGGCTCTACCATGTAAACACCTTCAACCAGCCCGGTGTGGAGGAAGGCAAGAAGATTGCCCGCCGCCTCATGGGAGGTGAAGCGTGAGCGTGAATCCGCTGCAGGGAATACCGCGTTGTGACCACACGAAACTTCGCCGGTCACAGCGCGCTTTCCGCATGACGGTAACCCTTCTTCTTGTCCTTACCGCGGCCTGGTGGTTTTCAGAATCCTACCTGCGCTACGACCACAGCGAAACGCAATACAGAATGGCGCTGACTCTGCAGCGGGCACAGGCACGGCCTATTCTGCGAACCGTTGTGGAGCGTGAAAGCAAAGAAAAAGACACACCCTCTGCGCTTTATCTCGAAGCGCTGGCAGAAGTGGAAGAGGCGGAAAAACTGCTGCCCGCCTATGCGCGCGCCTATCAGAGCAATCCTAAAAGCGAATCGCTGCTGATCAATTACGGCTGTCATCTTTACGAGATGGGGCAGTATGGCGAAGCGCGGGAGCGGTTCCGGGAAGCGGGCATCAATCCGCCCCGCAACTTACTGCCGCGTTATCTGGAATCGGCGGCGCTCCTTGCCTCTTCAGAAGGAAAAGAGGAGCGCAGTAATGCCCTCGCTCTGATTGCCCGGGCCAATGCTTCCGGCGATCCCCTGCTTGTTCCCGAACCCCTTTGGCATGACAGCCTGCCACGCCACGGAAAAGGCTACCTGCATAAATATTACATGACAGCCGATCGGATTTTTGAGACCATTCATAATTCCGCTCTTCTTTTCTGCGCTGCATTGGATAGGGAGGCAACTCAGGAAAATGCGGCGGAATTGAACAGCCACCTCGAAAAGATCGAAGCCATGAGTATGCGCCTTCTGGGGATGAATAAGGGAGACTCGCCGCCTGCCCTGCGCCAGTTGGAGCACGCTCTCCAGATCCAGTTGGCAGTGCATCAACAGCGCGGGAGGCTTGCGGACAACTTCGGGCTTCCCGCCGAGCCGGAGTATGCGGAACGGTCGCAAAAGCTCCTCAATCTGCTGAAGGAACTGGATCAGTTCAATGCCTCCGGTGACGCTCTTGCACAAAAGTATGCCCGACGTCTTCTGATTCCTTTTGTGCTTATTCTCGAAAGTGTCGTGCTTTTCACCCTCTTCTATTTTGCTCTCCTTCTGCTGCGTCGTTTCCTGAAACCCTGCACGCATTTGCCCTTTCTGCCGGTAACCGGAACAGGAAAGAAACTGCTTTTCACGGGCTTCACCGCACTTTTTCTGCTGTTGCTGCTGATGCCTGCTCTGTACAGCACCAACAGAGAATATGTGTGGGAGTATCCCATGCAGCTGCTGGGCGAAATTCTTTGTGTCGGTCTGCTCCTTTTCTTCGGCATTTACTATCCCCTGTCAACACTGCGGGCTTTTCTGAAAGATGCACGCCGCCATGAACTGCAGGAGGCCTGGGTGGAGCAGAAAAGACTGCAGCTCAGCATCTTCAGCTGTCTTGCGCTTCGATACGCAGGATTTCTTCTGGGTGGCCTCATCATCTGCGTGTGCCTCTGGTTGAACTTTACCCGCATTTTTTACAGCGCCTATCCTTTTCAGAGCGCTCTGCTTCCGTCGGGTCTTGAAGCGGATATCGGCGCTCTCGTAAACTCCATTAAAGATCAGCTAAAAAACTTTTAGCCTGCCGCATGTTCCGATGAATAAATTCCTGTCAAATGGTGTTATTTCATAAAAAATGCCGTCTGAGGAAGTGTTTTCATCATTAGAAGTCAAAAACTGTCTTTGTCCGGTGTCCTGCAAAACGCACTTGCATAGAAGCAAACCGGTATGCGAATTAGACGCAGGAAATTACACGGACAGGCGGCACCTGACGTTTTCCACAGTCATACAGAAACCCATTATTCCGTCAATTACAGGAAAAGGAGTTTTAAGAGCATGTCAAAAGTTATCGTCATAGTAGGCGGTGTTGCCGGCGGCATGAGTTGTGCAGCGCGAATCCGGCGTCTGGATGAAGAGGCAACCATCATCGTTTATGAAAAAGGAAGCGCTGTTTCTTTCGCTAACTGCGGCATGCCCTATTATGTGGGCGGCATTATTGCGGACCGCGCCAACATGATTGTTCAAAGCCGGGAAACGCTTCGGGGCAGGTACAATCTTGAAATTAATGTACGGCATGAAGTAACGAAAATCCTGCCTGAAGAAAAAGAGGTGGAGGTGCGCAATCTGGAAACAGGTGAAACCTACCGCCGTTCCTATGATACGCTGGTTCTAGCGCCCGGAGCCGAACCTATTCGCCCGCCCATCCCCGGAATCGACAGCGAACATGTGCTTACGTTGAACAGCCTGGACGATATGGATAAGATCAAGGCGAAGGCTGCCGTTTCGCAGCGTGCCTGCATTATCGGCGCCGGTTTCATCGGTCTGGAATTGACAGAAAACCTCAGGCATCTGGGGCTTAACGTTACGCTGGTGGAAATGCTGGATCAGATTCTTCCGCCGCTGGATAAAGAAATGACTGCGCCGCTCCTGCAGGAACTGCGTCTGAACGGTGTGGAAGTGAGGCTGGGTGTCCGTGCGGAAAAAATTGACGCTCACGGAGTCACGCTGAGTGATGGAACCAATATTCCTGCCGACCTGATCTGCCTGTCTGCCGGTGTGCGTCCCCGCAGCGAGCTGGCACGGGATGCCGGGCTTGAGCTGGCTGCTTCCGGACATATCGTTGTGGATGCGCAGATGCGTACCAGCAACCCCTCCATTTTTGCCGCAGGTGATGCTGTACAGGTGTGGGACCGGGCAACACAAGCTCCGGCAACGCTTCCTCTGGCAGGACCCGCCAATCGACAAGGGCGCATTGCCGCTGACGTTATCTGCGGGCGTGAAGCTGCCTATCCGGGCGTGCTGGGCACTTCCATTGTTCAGGTGTTCAATCAGCAGGCAGCGTGCACAGGCTGGAGCGAAAAGAAACTGAAAAATGAAAGCGTCCCGTATTTCAGTGTTTATATCCATCCTATGCAGCACGTTCAGTACTATCCCAATGCCGTGCCAGTGAGCATTAAGGGGCTTTTCAGCCCCGAAGGGAAACTGCTGGGGGCGCAGGTGATCGGGCCGGAAGAAGTGTGCCGAACGATTGACACCCTTGCCATGGCATTGGCAAACGGTATGACGGCAGCCGATCTGGAGCATTCCGAACTTGCCTATGCGCCTCAGTTCGGCGCGGCAAAAAGCGGCATCAACATGCTTGGCTTTACCGCCAATAATGTGGTGAAAAAAGATCTGGAGCAGATTGACTGCCGCGATCTGACCAAAGAACATTTTCTGCTGGATGTCCGTATGCCTGATGAAACGGCATGCGGTATTATTCCGGGTGCGGTAATCATTCCGCTGGATGAATTGAGAAATCGCCATAATGAACTGCCCCGTGACCGTACCATTGCATTGTATTGCGCCGTCGGCCTTCGCGGATACGTCGCCTACAGACAATTAAAAAACTACGGCTTTAATGTGATCAACATCAATGGCGGCTACCGCACCTGGGCGTGGAGCCATGGGGCTGCACCTGCCACCGGGCAAAACTGTTCCCCCTGCAGCGGTGCCATTCCAGGCAAATCACCCGCCCCTGCCGGAAAAGTGACCCAGCTGGATGTGTGCGGGCTTCAGTGCCCCGGTCCTATAACGCAGGTGAAACGACTCATGGATGGCATGAATCCCGGCGACACGCTGGAAGTAACCTCGACGGATGTCGGTTTCATTGCCGACATTCCGGCCTGGTGCAAGAGCACCGGAAACACGCTGCTGGAAGCGCGCCCGGACGGAAACCGTTATCTTGCCCGGCTGGTCAAAGGCGGCACTGCCCCGGCAGCAAGCACTGCCCCGGCAGCGTCGGGTTCTGCATCAGCAGCCACCAGTGGCAAAAATTCCAAGACTATTATTTGTTTCAGTGATGATCTGGATCGTGTGATGGCGACTTTTGTAATTGCCAACGGCGCCGCTGCCATGAACAGCGAAGTCACTATTTTCTTCACCTTCTGGGGTCTGAATGTGCTGAAGAAATCCAGACCGCCGTCGGTGAAAAAAGGATTCCTCGACCGCATGTTCGGCATGATGATGCCTAAAGGTCCGGAAAAGCTGAAACTTTCCAAAATGCATATGGCGGGCATGGGCTCAAAAATGATGCGCTATGTGATGGCAAACAAACGGGTCATGGCGCCGGAAGAACTGGTAGCTGCCGCCCGCGCTGCCGGTGTTCGCCTCGTCGCCTGCTCCATGAGCATGGACGTGATGGGCATCCACAAAGACGAACTTATCGACGGGATTGAAATAGGCGGGGTCGGTGCTTACCTCGGAACGGCGGAACAGTCCAACGTTAATTTATTTATTTAGCCCGCCTTCTTTCACGTCACCCTCCCGAATTGGTATGATGGGGGAAATGGAATATCCATTTCCCTCTTTTTTTTCGAAAGGATTCCCCTTGTCTGCTTTGCTGCTTCCCGTTCTGGGCTATATCGGTGCTCTGCTGTTTTACGGACGCTTTTACCTGCAGTGGTTCGTTTCTGAGCGGCAGAGAAAAAGTGTCATTCCCATCGGCTTCTGGTACATGAGCGGCATCGGCTCCATTTTTCTGCTCTTATACGGAGCGCTATGGCTGAGCTCTCCGGTAGGTGCTTTGAGTCACTGCTTTAACAGCCTGATTTATGCACGCAATCTGGTGCACATCTGGCGTGAACGGGGACTTCTGACCCCGCGCCGCTCCCTGCTTTTTCAGGGGGCTGTTCTGCTGACGATCGGAGCAGGAACACTACTCGTCGCCTGGACCTGGCTGAACGAATATGAAAGCACCCGGGATATTCCAGTGGTGGATCAGGCACGCAATTGGATTTGGATTGCTGTAGGTGTGGCAGGTCAGGGTCTTTTTGCCCTTCGTTTTCTGATTCAGTGGGCGGTCACCGAGCTGAAGCGCAAGAGTATTGTCCCCGCTTCTTTCTGGTACCTGAGTCTCGTTGCTTCCCTCCTTCTCATGAGCTCGCACCTGCAGCGGCTCGAATGGCTTTACGCCACGGGCATAGCGAGCACGATAGTGGTATATCTCCGGAATATTTACTGGATACACAAAGCACCGGAGCGCAGCAGCGCAGAATAATTTTCCGAAAACGCCGGAAAACGAAACTTCTTTTTACGCTTTCAGGTCTTGAGAACAGAGCTGTATTGTGCCGGAAAGGAGCTTTTCTGTGACTGCCCAACGAATCTCTTTGCTCATAACCGCCGTTTTTCTCGTGCCCCTCTTCTCCTGGTCTCAGACCGTTGACAGTATCATAGAAGGCAATTTTTCCATTCGTCTGGGAGGGCATCGAAGCGGCAGACTGGAATGGCCGGAAAATACAGTCACTGCCATCCGGGCTTTTTCAGGCCGATGGAAGCAGGCCCTTATAGAAGTGGACGTTCAGACCACGGCCGACGGAAAACTGATTCTTCTTCACGATCTGGATGTGGACAGCGTCACCAACGGAAGCGGTGTTGCCATGCTCATGCAGTTTGAAGCATTGCGCGCCCTGGATGCGGGCTGGCAATTCACGCGCGACAGAAAAGAGTATCCATACCGGGGGCAGGGCGTCGTCATTCCCACGCTGCAGGAAGCCCTGGCTGCCGCACCGGATCACCCTTTTCTGATCGAAATGAAGGACGGAGCGGAAGTTGCAAAAGCTACCGCCGCCGCCATCAGAGAAGCGTGCGCAGAGCAACGGTGCTTTGTAGCGACTGTAAATCCGGTCACCCTTGCCGAGTTCAAATCTGAGGCGCCTGAGATTGCCACCTGCTACGATGTGCTGGACGCCGCCGAAGCCATTGCCGCATTGAGGAATGGGGCTTGGGACAGCTACACACCGCCGCACAGAATGTTTGTTCTGTCGTTGGAATTGCAGAAGCAGTTTGATCTGAGCTGGGAAGAATTGCGGCGCTTTCAGGAACGTGGGATACTCCTCTGCTTTTTTACTGTGAACAGAGAAGATGAGATGAAACATCTGGAATCGCACGGAGTGGACTGCATTCTGACGGACTACCCCGCCAGGCTCGCCGCTGTTCTGGGATATGAGTAGGCACAGACTCAGCCTTCGCCGATTTCTCCAATCACACAAGGCTGTGCATTGGGCACTACAATCACCAGCTGCTGCCCCTCTGTGCTCAGCTGCAGTCTCCCGTATGCGAAGTCATCAGGCAGAACACGGATCGACTCGATATTGGAACTCGGGATGGCGGTCTGGCTGGGTCGCGCGTCTATCTGCGCGCCATTTTTGCTCGCCCGGGTCAGCATGATACCGAAGCCTTCAATCACTATCCAGTCATTAGTGAAAACAACGCACTTCCCCACATAGGATGTGGGCTTCTGCTCATTGAAAAACTTGCGGAGCCGCACCCGTACGATTTTATCTTTCAGCATTCTCTGATCTCCGTAGTGTCTGTCCTTCGTCCGAATATGCAACCTGTCGTCTGTCCGGCATATCCGGCTGATGAGTAGAATACCTGAGCAGGGGGCTTGGATTCCATCCGCCTCAATCAGGAAGCGTCATGTTGAATCCTTTTCCTGTCATAACAAAACCAGGAACCAATTCCGGTTCTCCGGATTCGGGAAGCACAATCTTCATCGAAGTAGCGTCCAGGATATCCTTCTGAAGATCGATACCGGGCATGATGTAAATCAGTTCCATCCCCCGGTCTGTAAGCTGAAACGCACCGACATGGGTAATATAAAACACTTTTTTGCCATGGCGAAGCGCTTCGCTGCCGTTGAAAGTGATCTCGTCCACAACATCGACAAATTTGGCTTTTCCGCTGTCGGTTACTTTGATGGTATCGGGCGTCAGCTCAAACTGAGCGCGATCGCCCCAGGCACTGCAGAAAAGGAGAGATTTGGCGTTGGTAATCAGATCAATAAACCCGCCCGGCCCCACATAATTTCTGGCACCGTCGCCGCGCTTGGACACATTCACATTACCGCTGGAATCAATCTGCAGCGCACCCAGTATCGCCCAGTCAAGACGTTTGTAAATACGGCAGAAGGCCTCCGCTGAAGAAACGATCTCCGTGGGATTGACAGCAGCGCCGAAGAAAACGCCCGGCGCGGCAACTCCACCAAAAACACCGCTCTCGTTGATCATGGTCAGATCTTTAAGCACGCCATTTTCATAGAGCAGCCGGGATACTTCCTCAGGAAGCCCCACCCCGATGTCGACATGATCGCCTTTTTTCGCATTCTGGACGAAAATGTAGGTGCCCAGCCGTGCCAGTAAAGAGTCAACTGCTTTACGGCGCGGTGTCACTTTCAGAAAAGCGTTAATGACTTTGACGCGGGCGAGACCCTCTTTTTCCGTTTTGCGGCTGTTAAGCGTCAGACAATCCCATTTCGCACGGTGTTTGATCGTCGCCGACTGCTCGGTGTCCCGCCAGTAGACAACAGCGTCCACATCGTCCGCAGCAATGCCAATTTCATCATATCCTTCTTCAACAATCAATCCGACATTGACAATGACCTTGCCGCCATTTTTTTTGGCTGCCCGGGCAATTTCCAGGCTTTCGCAAAGCACCGCGCAGTCCTTGAAATAAATATTACCTTTGCGGTCTGCCGCTGGCGCATTAAACACCGCCACATCAATGGGCGGCAGATGATACTTGAAGGACCCGTCTTCAAGAACTTCGACCAGTTGCTCTGCGTTTTCAGGCACAAGAGGGGTTCCGCGACCGACACGGGGATCCAGAAAAGTGCCGACACCTGTCCGGTTAATCACATGATCCACTCCCTCACCCTGGGCCTTCAGAAGAAGGGTCAGGGTTCCCTGCGGCAAAATCTGAAGTTCCAGATCCCCGGCATCAGCCATTTTAAGCTGCGCCTTAAAAGTTTCGGAGTGCCCTGTTATAAAACGCCTGATTAAGCCTTTGAGTGCAATTTCTTCCAGCGTTCCCGGGATTTTGCCGCGACCGCCCTGGCCGCCAACACTGACAATAGTCAGATCTTTCGGTGTGCCTTCTGCCTGAAAACGCTCGCGCATCGCCCAGTACATGGCGGAACAGCGCTGATTGCCACCCAGACCGGAAGTGCCCATCACGGCCCCGGGCGGAATAATGCCCGCCGCTTGCCACGGGGTCATGAACTTGGGATTATCCTTCACTGGAACCACACAGTGGTTGTTATGTTTTCTCCAGGTCATCAGCCATTTGAGCGTATGCAGTTGAATGGCGGTTTTGGTGAAGAAGTTCATTTGATTTATCCTGTTTGGTTGGACCACATCAGAGAAGCGCTGAAATGCTTCGAAGAATGCTGTTTTGCTTGTCTCGACAAAGAACCTGCCCGCCCCGCAAAGTGCCTGTAAACACACACATCATCAAGTATAACGGAAGCCGGCCGTGAAAAGCCAATACCGGAAGAAAGACAGACACACAAAAAAGAGCATCTGCGAAGGGAGTTGAAAACGTTTCCCTTACCGGCTGCTGCTGCGGATCTTGTTGTTTTCATCCACATGCACCGTATAAGGAACGTAATTCAGCGCCTCTTCTTCTCCCATCTGCGCATAACTGATGGCGATGATGAGGTCTCCGGGATGTCCGAGTCTGGCGGCAGCGCCATTCAGGCAAACCACACCGCTGCCCGGTTCTCCCTCAATGGCATAGGTAACAAACCGGTCGCCCGTGTTAATATTCAAAACATGCACCTGCTCATAAGGCAGTATATGCGCCGCGTCCATCAGATCGCGATCCAGCGTCAGGCTTCCCTGATAATTCAGGTTTGCTTCCGTGATCGTCGCCCTGTGTATTTTGCTTTTCATCAGGGTTAATAACATTTTCAGATTTCATCCTCAAGGTACAGAGCGGCAAGACCTTCGCGCTTCCGTCCTCATGTTTCAGAACACACGATTCTCAACGGGATCGTAAATAATATTGTCAATAAGTCTTGCAGTGGGCAGTACTGCGGCCGCTGCAAGCGCTACTTTTCCTTCTATCCGGCAAACTTCCTGCATAGACTCTGCATCGACAAGGGACACATAGTCAATCTGCAGGGCTGCCATACACTCGCGAACTCCCCGAATAAGTTCGGTACTGTCCCGTTCTCCGCCACACATCCGTTCGCCTGCCTCGAACAATGCCCGGGAAATGGCGAGCGCCTGCCGTCTGTCTTCGGGCGACAGGTAGGCATTCCGGGAACTCATTGCCAGACCGTCGGGCTCCCGGACAACAGGGAGGATAATAATATCAATACCCATGTCCATGTCCCGAACCATGCGCTTTATCACAGCGCACTGCTGGACATCCTTTTGACCGAAGTAGGCGCGATGCGGTTTTACTGCGTGAAAAAGTTTCATCACCACAGTCGCAACACCGCGGAAAAACTGAGGCCTGCTTCCGCCGCACAACCCTTCAGTCACTTTTCCGATTTCGACATAAGTGACGAAATCTTCCGGATACATGCTTTCTGCGGACGGTGCATAAACATAAGAGACCCCGGCGGCTTTCAACTGTTCAATGTCGCTTTGAAAAGTGCGCGGGTATTTTCCGAAATCTTCATGGGGGGCAAATTGAGTCGGATTGACAAAAATGCTGACAACAGCCACATCGTTTTCCCGGAGTGCAGCATGCACAAGACTCATATGCCCGGCATGCAGCGCCCCCATCGTGGGAACGAGACCGATGGTTTTGCCCTCTGCACGCAGATGATCCGCACAGCGTCGCATTTCCTGAGGATCATTGATGATATTCATTCGAAGCTGTGTTCCTTACCGGGAAATTCTCCGCGGCGCACTTCTTCGACATAAGCCGTAAATGCGTCAAGCATAAGGGAACGGACATCTTTGAAGTTTTTGGTAAATTTAGTCCGTCCCCAGCCTGCCATGTCATACCACACGAGCACCTGCCCGTCACAGCCGTTGCCGGCACCGATGCCGATGGTGGGAATAGAAAGATTGTTGGAAATCTGCATCGCCAGCTCTGCAGGAACACACTCAAGAACCAGCGCAAAACAACCGGCTTTCTGCAATTCCAGCGCTTCCGTCTGAAGTTGACGTGCCTGTTCCTCCGTTCTGCCCTGGATTTTGTAGCCTCCCAGCTGATTGATAAACTGAGGGGTCAGTCCAAGATGTCCCATGACAGGAATGCCCGCACGGCCGAGTCCGGCGATGGCTTCTCCGAAAAACCTTGCCGACCCTTCCAACTTCACTGCCTGGGCTCCGCCTTCCGCAATAAGGCGTCCGGCATTCCGGATCGCTTCTGCGGTATTGATCTGATAGGACAGGTACGGCATATCCGCTATGAGCATGGCGCGGCTCAGCCCGGCACGTACCATTTTCACATGATGAACCATCATGTCCATGGTCACATTGAGCGTGTTTTCCATACCCATGACTGCCATGCCCAGCGAATCGCCCACCAGCACAGCGTCTACACCGGATTCATCCATCAGCATTGCTGTCGGGTAGTCGTACGCCGTCAGCAGTGCGATCTTTTCCCCCGCCTCTTTTTTCTTTCTGAAAGTTTGTGTTGTTACAAGCATGGCTCGTTCTTTCCTGAACCGTGACGATTCCGTCCCGGTCCCTTTTGGGCTCCAAGCGGAGCGGTTCAAGAGAAAAGAGGATCCGCTATCTGCACCAACCCGCCAGCATCAACTCTGCCTGCAAGAGCGGTAACAGTCATACCGCTTTCCGGATCTACGGCGGCAGGAGCGATTTCTGCCAACGGGGCCAGAACAAATGCGCGATCCCTGAATAACTGGTGTGGAATCGTCAACTCCGGAGTGCGCATACAATGAGACCCCCAGAGAATGAGATCAATGTCTATGGAGCGGGGTCCCCACTTTTCAGAAGGTTGGCGCCCAAGCTGCTGTTCCACATCTTTGACTGTTTTCAGGAGTTCAAGCGGTGTCAGAACCGTCTCAATCTCCACTACTATATTAAAGTATTTCGGCTGATCCGTCAAGCCCCAGGGCTCACTTTCGTATACAGAAGAACTCCGCACGACACGCACTGATGCATGCCCGCCAAGAAGCTGGATAGCTCTTTTGAGCATCGTCAGGCGGTCACCCAGATTGGAACCGAGGCAAAGCAGTACTGATGAAACACTTTCCATGGAAAGAAATTTCCTTTCTCAGCTGCTTTGCCTCCGGACCGGAAAGACGCTCATTACTTTGAAATATCGGGAAGGCTGGCTGCGGCTATGGACTGTCCGACACGGCGGCTTTTTTCGTCGGGAAGCTGCACACACATTGACTCCGCCAGTGCGGGGAATTCTTTTTCCAGCACTTCCTGCGCTCCGGACAGAAGAAGGTCTCCGCCTTTGCCGGAGGTAACCCGTCCCAGAATCAGGGCATGCCGGATGTCGTAGAAGTCCGCATAATGTGCCAGCGTGTACCCGAGATACACGCCCATGCTCTGCCAGATTTTCAGTGCCCCTTCTTCGCCTGCTTCCATCTTGTCCTGAATGATTTTCAACTTTTCCGCATTGAGAATATTGTCGGGCAGGCTAATGCCTACCTTGGGAGCAAGGCGGAAGGCGCACTGCTGGGAAAAATAAAGAGCACCTACGCCGTAATCTTTTGACCATTCATCCACAGGGGCGGCAGGATTATAATCTACGGGGCAGAAAGCGAGTTCGTTCAGCCAGCCGGTAATATTACCGTCCAGGTTGACATATCCGCCTGCCTCACTTGTTCCCATGGCGATACCGAGCACACCGTTGTCTTCCAGAGACATGGATCCGGCAAGCGCGGTCACTTCGCCATCATTCACCATCACAAGAGGCACGCCCATTTCCCGGCTGATTCGGGGGAAAAGATCGTGCACTTCATGGTAGCGTTCTTTCGGCACTGCCCTGAAAAGCGAGGCGATGCGAGCACGGTTATCCACATAAACGCCCGCAGCACTGCCGCCGATGGCATCGAGACGCGGCATTTTAGACGCCGCCGTTTTGATGGCGGTCATCACTTCATTATAGTGATACGCAGGGTCGGCAGTCTGGATAGGATTCCACATGACCTCTTCACTGTAGATCGCTTCGCCATTCACTACAGCACTGACTTTTCGGTCTGATCCACCCAGATCAAATCCGATACGATAACCTTCGAGATGCCGCCCGAGCGCGCTTGCGTTTTCTTTCTGGGCAGGCACCTCATCCGCGTCGCAGATAACCACGGTAAAAGCCTTGTCGTAAATAGACACGCCCATAAATTCAAAGTCAAAAGCGCGGCTGCCGCCTGCCTGATAACACTGTTGGATATGCTCGCCAATGCTCTTAGGACCACCCACATAGACCCGCCAGCCGCCACGCTGCCACAGCAGGAATTTGACAAGCCTCTCCACATAAAACTTGGAAGCTTCTGTTCTGGGATCTGACTCCTCAAATACCCGGGTTTCAAAACGTGACAGAGAACCGTCGCCCCGCTCAAGCCCGAGAACCAGAGGCACGCCACCACCGGCATCTTTGACTGCCTGAAGATAAGTCCGATGAGCAAGCACAGGCGGCTTGAAATCAGGGTCTAATGCCGGAAGAATAGAGGGGCGTGACAACATCCAGTCAATCATTGCTCGTTTCCTTTAAAGTAGTGGTTTCAAGTACTTTTCAGTCTGCCTGAAGAGCATCCGTTCCGCCGTGGCAGGCAACCCTGCCTGAGTCATTTCACGAAAGCGATACGGAACCAGCAGACTGCATACCGCTGGTTGCGATGGAATGGTGTTACCAGATGATACCCTAAAAAGAGATAAGCAAACAAATGTTTTTTTTGCTGCTTCCCTTTTTCAGTTTAAAAAAAAGCATACCGGCAAGAAGTTACGAACTGCGTTCAGATTCCTGCCAGCTGTCAAAACACAGGTTGTTCTGAGCGTCCGCCACCAAAAAACGAAGGAACCAGTCACCCCGGTTATTCACCGTTTTGATGGAGAGGACATTCCAGCCGGCATTAAGGTGCAGAGGAACATAGACAAAAGGCGAGGGTCCTCGCAGTGCCTGCCCTTCCTCAACGAGGGATCCATTCAGGTAGAGCTGTGCATAGTTGTCCGCATACATGAATCCGTGGGTGTTCTGCGCTTCAGGACTGAATACACGGCAGCTGCTGAAGGTTGCGGCAAGATCCAATGTGCCTAAAAGACCATTTAAATTGACAAGCCCCCGGGCACAGCTTTCAGCAGGGTGCCACTGCTGACCGCCGTCATAGCGCACTCCTTTTTCATAGCCTTTTTCAGGTCCCAGTTCATTTACAAACCACAGATTGGCCTTTTCCGGATCCCGGGGCAGTGCTGCCGTATTAATATCGCCTATGATAAACGGATCTGTCTGCTGCCACGCCGGTGCCATTTTCCAGCAATGCGCCGGGTACAGGGGAAGAGCAGCCTCCTCTTCCATATACATGATTTCTTTTTTGAGCCACTGTCCCTCATACTGCACTTCCCACTCCAGGAGAGGCGGTGTACCGATACGCTCCGCAGGCACCCGGCATGCAAGAGAAATCCGCTTTTCTTCTCCGGGCAGCAAAGACACTTCCGTCTGCGCATCACCGCTCTTCACATTAATATCCAGTGCGGAAGGATCTTTCAATTCCCAGCGACACGCCTGCAGTGAAGTCACGTTCAGCCGTACCGCAATCGGTTTTTCAAAAGGATTTTTTACCAGCGCAAAAGGCTTTGTCTCAACAAACTCCGGATCGGAACAATCGGGAAAATCCGCGTCAGGGAGGACCACTTCCCTGTTTATCTTTTTTCTGAAAGAAGACGGTGCTATGTCCACAGGATGAATAATGCCATTCGGCTCCATGACAGAGACATGCACCTTGCCGCTGCGTACCGTCACAGGTGCAAAAGCATGAAAACCGCCGAAGGGCAGCACTTCGCTTTCATGAACTCCCGCCGCCGTTGCATTCATGACTATCAGCAAATTACTGCCCTGCCGTGACACGGAAAGATAGTGTTCATGACCGGCAACGGCTGTGAAGGGGCGTTCCCCCAGCCATTGAAGCAGCTGCCCCCAGTCCCGGAGAAAGCGGGGATCATCCCACATGGGCTTATGAAAGAACAGAAATGTATGTTGACAGTCTTTTGCATCTTCCAGCGCCTTTTCAGCGAATTGCATCATCGCCTCCCAGCGCGGACCTCTTCCGTCAAAGCGTTCTTCCTCCGTATTTAAAACAAGAAAGAGGCACTTTTTATAAGTGAACTGAAAATAGGTGGCGCCGAAATCGTCCATCCAGAACTGGTGGCATTGCGTATTGGAAATATCGTGGTTGCCCGGTGTCATAATCAGAGGACACTGCAGGCGACGGGCATGCTCTCTATATTCTGCCCATTCCAGATCCCACTGCCTGCGTTCTTCCATGTGCCCGGGGATATGGTCGCCCGTGGTAATCACAAAGTCCGGGGACAAAAGATTGATCGAATCCACGGCCTGATCAAACAAAGGCCAGAGATCTTCGCCACCGCTGCTTTTGTCACCCAGTATTACGAATTGAAAGTCATCGTTCTGCCCTTCCGGAAAAACTCCTTCCATCGGAATTTTTTCAGGAACGAAAACGGGAACGTCAGCACAGATAGCCGCAGCAAGGCAAAAAAAGAGTAAAAAAGATGAGAAACCAAAAAACACTCGAAAACGGGGTATGATAAACACTCAAATTCTCCTACGGAAATCTGTTAAAAAGAACAGGTATAGCCTGGCTTTCATGGTAGCAGGCAAAGGGTTATGATTAAAAGAAGTGGTTTATGCTTTCAGGACAAGCCGGAAAGGAGGCAGATTATTCCCGGGGCTATTCCTGTTCTGCTCTCTCGCCCCATCGGGACACAGGCATCACAGGGAGGATGCCGTCGGCACTGTCGGCAGCAGAGCCCGGGGTAAAAACCACTCTGCAAAGCACCTCTTCTTCCGGTGCCAGATTCATAAAAAAGCCGACTTGTCGAAGATGCCCCCGGGGCTTGTCCCATTCCTGCCAGGCATGCTCCGGCAAAGTCTGCAGTTTCTCCGACAAAGGGGCGGTCACAGCCATACGGAGCTGGCGATCACGGCAGTGCAGTATTCCTTCCGTATCCCCTGTCGCTTCCAATACTGCAGGCGTGCTGATCGCCCAACGGACAGAAGAGGGCTCTTTTTTGTTTACAAGTTCATCCTGAATCACCACCCGTCCATCAGGCAAAAGGGCTGCTGCCCGAACCGCTTTAGCAAGTTGATCCTGATATACCGCCGTCATGTCAAAGACCGCAAAAGGAAACGCCCCATCATCGGAGAACTGGACAAGAGGCGCATCTCCGCCCACAATCTGCCCGGTGCCGTTTACTACCAGCGTATTATGGCTGAGGTTGCTGTAATCAAAAATTTTCCAGCGATCCGATTCCTGTTTCATGGACCAGAGGCTCAAGCCCAGCGCCTCCAGTTCGCCGTAGCCTTTTCCCATAACATCAACCGCCCACCGGACACCGTCCGCTTCCAGTATAAAGGAGCCTACGTCCATATGGCCATGGTTTGCCCGGGGCGTGCCGCCTTTCATCGCAATGAAAACAGCATCCGGGCTCTCCCAGGAAGATCGGAGAACTGCAATGGGATTCAATCCATCCCCATGCCATGCCAAAGACTGCTTCGGCTGAGCAGGCGTATCACCCTGCCACCAGAACAGCATCAGGGGAAGAAAACGGCCACCGTAATCGGTGCTGCCGTCCAGCAGTTTCTGGAGCCACCGATGCTCCAGAGACGCAATGCCGGAATCCTGCCAGCGGCGGGCAAACCAGTACACAGCTGGAAACGCCTGACCTTTGGGGCCGCAGTCACTGAATGTGAAATGGTCACCGGTAGGTCCAGTCATAAAAAGCGGAAAAGCACCTGTTTCTTTAAATCCCGGAAAATCCGCCAGACCGAAATCTGTTCCCAGTGATGATTCCAGGGCGGCAATAGCAAGCACATTGTAGGTAGTGCCGTATTCCCAGTAGGAAGGGCCTTCCACATAAAGGCCGTCGGGCTGGTAGGTCGCCATGGCATAGGGAAGCCCGTCAAGAGCCCGGGCAATCACTTTTTTTGCCAGAGCCGGCTCATGCTCCGCCAGTGCCAGCGCACCGAAAAGCATGCCGCCGTTACATACCTGATTCCAATTGTTGTCCCGCCGTGCCCAATGAGCACGTCCCTGAAAGGAGGGATTCAGTCCCTTAGTGACAATCGCTTCCTGCAGCAGCCCCTTATCTTCTTCAGAAAGCTGTGCGAAAAGCCAGTCATAACCCAGCGCAAAAGCGGTCGTCATTTCAGCAACGTCCAGAAAGTGCGACGGATTCCAATCGGAAAATGAAGCGGCAGCGCGCAGCTCAAGTACTGCCCGCTCCGCATATTTCAGATCCTCTGTAAACAAATAGGCCGTACTGAGAAAAAGCACACGCCTGAGCACTTCGCGGGACACAGACAAAAGCCTGACCCCCTGCTTTATACGTTCCGACGGCGCTTTCTCCAGCATCTTGTCCGCTTCCGCCACGACTACCTCAAGAATCCTGTTTCTGTTTCTGTCAGCGGGGATTTCTTTCCGCAAAGTCTCCAGATCACGGGCAGTAATGAGCAGACGCGGATGACCTGGCGCCGAAGCCAGTGCCTCTTCTATAGACTTTTCCACCTTCGGATCTGCAATGATCTCGGCATCGGTGGCAGCGAACAACAGGCTGCACAGCAGCAAGGGGGTTGCGATAAAAGGCATTTCACATCTCTTTATATTAAATCGTTTACCTGTCTGAAAAAAGCATCCAGAGAAAAGGGTTTTTCTATTATCGCACAGACTTCGGGATCAAAAAGATGCACGCTTGCTTCCTCCTTCGCGAGCGTGGACATGAGAAGTATTTTCCGCTGAGGGCAGTGTTTGGAAATCTCTTCTGCCAATACTGCATCGTCAGCTAAAAACTCTACCGCATTTATAATAAAAAGGTCTATTACCTCATGTTCCAGCGCTATCAGCGTCTTTGCATCTTCGAAAGAAGAAGCCGCAAGCACCGTATATCCGGCTTTTTTGAGTATTTCCACCAATAAGTCACGCAGATCCGGCTCGCTTTCTATGATGCAGACCGTTTTCGTCACCCCGTCAACAGAGGCAGATCTCTTTTCCGATTCAGCCACCGCTCTGTCAGTACAGGCAGGCAAATAAATGATAAAAGCCGCTCCTTCCCCCGGCGTGTTGCGAATATCCAGAAACCCATTGTTCTGTTTGACAATGCCAAACACGACGGCAAGCCCCATGCCCGTTCCTTTACCAGGAGCTTTGGTCGTGAAAAAGGGCTCCAGTATTTTAGACTCAATCGCAGGATCGATCCCGGGTCCTGTATCCTGAATAATTATTTTTACATACTGCCCGGACGGCAGACTTGAGCGCACCAGAAGCGGCTTGTCTTCCAGCTGAACGGTATCTGTAGACACATGCACGACGCCTTTGCCGTTCAGTGCGTCTGCAGCATTGACTGCTATATTGGTCACAATCTGGTTCAGCTGGCTCTGGTCAATATGCACGGGCAGAAGATCGTCTCCCGGCTCCCATACCAGCTGTAAATCGCCGACAAAAAGAGGAGACAGCATGTGGATGTTTTCGGAAATTTCTTTATTCAAATCCAGTACCATCGGGCAAACCTGCTGGTTTCGGCCAAAGGCAAGCAATTTTCCGATCAGCTCAGCGCTGTGCTGTATTGCTGTCTGTATTGACTGAAGATGAAATTGCACTTCCTGAGGCAGATTCCTCTGCTGCGATGCCAATTCAGCGCGCATCCGTATGATGGCAAGCATGTTTTTGAAGTCATGGGCAAAACCGCCTGCCATAAGGCCCAGCGACTCAAGTTTCTGTATTTGCAGCACTTGTTTCCAAAGCTGTTCCCGTTCCATTTCCGCTTTTTTACGCAAGGTAATATCATGACCGATACTCATTATTTCCATGCCGACACCCGCCCTTTTGGGCACGCTGCTATGCGTCCACGAAACCCATACTTCGGTGCCATCTTTGCAAATATGCTTCTGCGCACTCTCTATATGCTGTGACGGTTCGCGAAGTATGTGCGCTGCAAAATCCTCTACCGAGAACGCGTCAGAATCCAGCACCACAAAAGTGTCCTGAACCTTTTGACCTATGAGCTCATTGCTGCCATATTTCAAAAAGCGTTGACCGAAGCTATTCATGAAGAGAATCGTGCCGGTATCATCCCACCGGATTATAACGCTGTTCGTATTCTCCACAAGCGTCCGGTAGTTTTCTTCGCTTGTTATGAGCGACTGAGCAAGATGCTCCCGCTGCTCCATCTCTTCGACGAGCCGTTGGTTCGCATTGGTAAGATCCTGGGTACGCTGCTTTACACGTAATTCCAGTTCCATATTAGCGCGATGCAAAGCCGACTGCGATTTACTTAGGGCTTCTTCTGCCCGACGCCGCTCTGCTATTTCATCCTGCAGCCCCTGTTGCTCCCGCTTCAGCAGATTATTTGCGCGACTGCTTTCGAAAAGAGACAAATAGAAACTGCCAATCAGCGCTCCCAGTCCGCACACAAAACTGATTTCTTCCACTAATCTCGATGCATGGGGAAATGTCTCCTCGAGAAAGGGGAAAAAAGCAATTTGCGAATAAAACAGAAGTTCCTGAAAAAGGGAATAGCAGATAAGAAGCGTTCCGGCAAGAACGAGTCGCCGAATGGAGCGGGAAGTTCCTAGATGGAAAATTACATAGACAGAAACGCCGCCCCAGACAAAAACAGCCAGAAAACTGCAGGTTACTCGGAAGCCGTGGGCATCCTCCCAGAAAACAAGGGCTATTCTTGCGATTAATTCGAGCAGGGCAGCAAGACCTAGGCCCGACATCTGCAAGAGAAGAAGATTTCGGACGTTGCCATCCTGCGGAAGGGCTGGCGTTTTCGAAGACACTTCGTCGTTTTCGGCCTTTTTAAGCGGATCCATAAAAATCATATCCCCTCTATTTTCTCTTATGCCCCGAACGCGGACTCCTTTTCCTTATTCAGAGTAACACAGGCGGGGCTATGTATCAAGTCTCTTATAAATGCAGGGTGAGACTACGGAAAAAAGCATAGAATAATTTATTTCGCAGAGATTGGAACACAAGCGGGTCACGGCGAAGACAGTCACTCAGACCCGCAGCCGAAATATGCTCTGTGACGTATACACAATATCGCAGACGACAAAAGCCCCTGCCAATACGGAGATTGGCACACAAGCAGATCACGGCGAAGACAGTCACTCAGACCCGCAGCGGAAATATGCTCTGCGACGTATCTCCTCCGTCATTTCTACAGACGACGCTGTCATTTCTCCCTTCCGGCGTTATGTCCGCCCTCCGGCGTCATTCCTGCGCAGGCAGGAATCTTAACACGAGGCGTTATTTATAAGGGTCGTGCCGTTGTTGTCAACTACGCGTGAAAATCTTTGAAAGTAAG
>MWCY01000046.1 GCA_002070275.1 Candidatus Hydrogenedentes bacterium ADurb.Bin170 | reverse complement strand
TAGTATACCTGAGCGGTGATTTCATTACTGATTATAGTAAGGATTCATCACGGTGGGCTCCGTTGGTAACAACGTCCCTGCTGCCGCCTCGAAAGAGGCGGTTTTTTTATTACTCGTTATCAATCTTTTTCCCGCCAACATACTCTCCCGCCCAATTGTCGGGAATTTATCTGTTATTCTACTCTATAGAACGAATTAAAGCAAGAGGTCTGTTCTATATTTTCGCAATACAATATTTCGACAGCCATCGTATGTGCCGTGTTGTGACTGCTTGCTGCTGGACCCAAAATTAATTGATGCGGATCGATCTTAATTCGCTTCGATTTCCGATTGTGCTGTACGCTGTTCAGCGGCGGTTTTGTGTAAAAAGGGCAGGGGAGAGAAGGTGAAAAAATGGCGGAGCCAAAAAGGGGAAAAAGGGGATAACCGCAACTTTAGGAATGTTGACTTGCGATTCTTCTGTCAATATGCTACAATACGGCGTGAAAGTTCCTGATCAATGGGGACGGAAGTAATTGCGCTCGCTGACCGTTTCCAATATTGACATTCGGGAATGAAATCTGGTTTAATGTAGTTAGAAAGTATGTGCGTTCGTTGTTGTATCTGTCAAGAGTTTTTGTGGAAGGGCGCTTACCTAAGAACCTTTAGCGAGAAGAAGGAGAAGCAAAATGAAGAAACTGTTAATCGTCGCCATTGCAGTGGCAATGATGACCCTTGGCGTGCCCGCAGAGGCAGCCAAAGTATGGGACGACATGTCCTGGTGGGGCAACACGGGCGCAACCCCTGAGCCGCACATTGAAACAGGTCGCTGCCCGGCGCAGATGGCCCGTTCCGGATACTGGTGGTGGCCGAAAGAGCCCGCCAGCAATGTGGATGACTCCGAGCTGTGGGGCAACCGCGGTATCGTCTATCGCAACTGGGTAAAACCCGAAGCTGAAGTGACTCCTCCGCCCCCGCCGCCGCCGGCTCCGCCTGCTCCGGCACAGCGTACCGCCATCATCCTGAACAACGTGCTCTTTGACTTCGACAAAGCCGTTCTGAAACCCGAAGGCAAAGCCGAAGTTGACAAACTCGTTGCCGAAATGAAGAAATATCCCGAAGACAAGGTCGTCATCGAAGGGCATACCTGTGACATCGGTAACCATGCCTATAACATGGGTCTTGGTCAGCGCCGTGCCGACGCCGTCAAGAAGTATATGATCGACAGCGGTATTGATGCCGCCCGCATCGAGACTCAGAGCTTCAGCTTCGACCGTCCGGCAGTCCCGAACGACTCCGCAGCGAACCGCAAGCTTAACCGTCGCGCTGAGTTCAAAATCACGCTGGGCAGCTGATACGGCCGCGTAGATTAACCGGTTTATTTTCAAACCCCGGTGTCCGTATGTGACATCGGGGTTTTTTTAAATGGAGGCATTCGCCTATGTCGGCACCGTCTGTGCCCTTGCTGGAAAATATGGAGCGTTTTCTGCAGGCTGCTGTCTTTGAGGCGGGGCTTTCGGAAAAGACGCTTGAAGCCTACGCCTCCGATCTGCATCGCTACTGTGAGCGGATGATGGGACAGGAAATTGTCCGGGCAGAAGACATCCTTTTTGAAGACGTGCTGGATCATCTCGGGATGCTGCAGGCAGAAGGGCTTTCCGCCCGGTCACTGGCGCGCCATCTCAGTGCCATTCGTCGCTTTCATCAGTTTCTTGCAGCCGAATCGCTCTGTCCGTTCGATGTAACGGCGATTTGTGACACGCCTCAGATGATGCGACGCCTGCCGCGTTGTCTCTCTGCTGCCGAGGTGGAGGCGCTGCTTAATGCGCCTTTGGCGGATACGGAAGAAGGGATTCGGGATCAGGCGCTTCTTGAAATTTTTTATTCATGCGGTCTGCGTATTTCCGAAGTGATCGCGCTGCCCGTAAAAGCCGTTGATCTCGAAGAATCCGCTGTCCGTGTTTCCGGAAAAGGAGGCAAAGCCCGGCTGATCCCGCTGGGCAGAGATGCCATGGAAAAAATACGGCGCTGGCTGCCTGTTCGTACTTTATGGGCACTGCGTGACACTGCGCTTTTCATAGGGAAAAGCGGCAGACGGCTGGGCAGAACCACTGCCTGGACGCTGATTAAAAAATATGCGACGGCGGCCGGAATTCAGCAGAATGTAACGCCGCATATGCTGCGCCATTCTTTTGCCACCCATCTGCTTGACAACGGTGCGGATTTGCGGGCGGTGCAGGAAATGCTGGGCCACGCGGATATAGGCACGACGCAGATCTATACCCATGTCAGTACCGAGCGGCTGACTCAGGCGCACAAGAAATTTCATCCCCGTGCCTGATAAGCCGGGCGATGGCGCAAAACGAGTGAGATGTTTTTATGCCCGACGGCGAACCCATACTGAAGCGAATGACAAAAGAGACTGCCGCAGCCCTTTGCGCACATATCCGTGACGCTGGCGGGTGTGAAGTCTTCTTTGCCGGAACGGCGGATGCAGGCGGCATGCTGACAGCGGTGAGAGTACTTGCCCGGGGAAATGCCAATGCGGTGCCTGCTCTCTTTGCCCAGTTGAACCTGCGCGAGGTGGTGCTCCATAACCATCCTTCCGGCGACCTGACGCCCAGTGATGCCGATCTTGATCTGGCATCCATTTACAGTGCCCACGGGCATGGTGTTTATATCATCGACAATGAAGCAACGCGTCTTTATGTGGTTGTTGAGCCCTTTCTGCCGAAAGCGGCCGTTAAACTCACGAGCCGTGAATTGTCCGCTGCCTTTTCTTCGGACAGTCCGCTTGCCCGGGAGCTGCCGGGCTTTGAGTCCCGTCCGCAGCAGATCGATATGGCAACCGCCATTGGAAAAGCCTTTAATGAAAACGGCATTGCCATTATCGAAGCGCCTACCGGTGTGGGGAAGACGATGTCCTATCTTCTCCCGGCGATCTACTGGTCTTTGCGCAATAAAGAACGGATCGTCGTTTCCACCCGCACCATCAATCTGCAGGAACAGATCATGTATCAGGATCTGCCGCTGCTGAAACGCTGTCTCAAAGAAGACTTTCATGCCTGCCTGGTGAAAGGCAGGGGCAACTACCTCTGTCTGCAGAAGATGGAGCGTACCCTCTCCGAAATCACTCTTTTTGAAGATGAAGAAAGTGCGGGGCAGCTGCGCGCCATTGCCGAGTGGGCAGATGAAACCGAAGAAGGCAGCACCAGCGATTTGCCTTTTGTGCCTTCCTGGTTTGTCTGGGAACGGGTGAACTGTGAATCCGACGTATGCACGGGCTCTGCCTGTCCTTACTTCCGCGAATGCTTTTTCATGAATGCCCGCAAGGAAATGGCACGGGCGGATCTGCTTGTGACCAATCACCATATGTTTTTTGCCGATGTTGCCGTGAAAAAGGAGAAGGGCGATTTTCTTGCGGAAGCGGTGCTGCCCCGGTACAGCCGTATCATTCTTGATGAAGCGCACAGTATTGAAGATGCGGCAACGGAGTATTTCGGACTTTCCGCCACACTGGCAGGCATGCGAAAAACCATGAATAAGCTGCTGCGCATTGAATTCGAGCAGCAGCGGGGACTGCTTCCATTCCTCAAGCTGAAGCTGATGCGCAACTGCCCTCAGGTGACAACGGAGGAATACAACGCATATATTGAGCTCATCGACAAAGGGTTGGTTCCGGCGCTGCTGCTGTGTCAGGACGCGCTGGAAGAGGCTTTTTATTCGCTTCGTGAATACACCGCTGAAAAATCGGGACAGATCGGCAGAGAGATCAAATGGCGGCTCACTCCGGATATCCTTGCCGGGCCCCAGTTGCGCATGATTCACGATGAGGTTGTTGTGCCGGCGGTAAATCAGACCCGCACCGTGATCCGGTTGGGTCAGGAGCTGTATGAAAAACTGAGTTCCATTCTGCCGCTGAAGGCCGGGGAAGAATCGCCGGTTCAGCTGGAGACAGCGGAGCTTTTCGCTTATATCCGGCGGCTGCAGGGCGTGGCGGAAGCACTCATTGAATGTACGGATGAATCGCTTGCGGACAATACGGTGCGCTGGATAGAAATAGACGGCAGGGACGAGAATAAAATCCGGGTCGTCCGCTGTCCGCTGTCTGTCGGCGAGCCCCTTTCCGAATGGGTCTATACCCATATGGATACCATTGTTTTTACGTCGGCGACGCTGGCGGTGGAGCAGAAGTTTCGCTATTTTATGGAGCGGGTAGGGCTGGATCTGATGCCCGAAAAGCGGATCATTACCGAGCTGCTGGATACGCCTTTCGATTACAGCAGTCAATGCCTTCTGTGCGTGCCTTGCGACGGCCCCGATCCTAAAGACAGCCGGTATGTTGAAGAAACAACAGAGCAGATCCGGAAAATTCTGAAAATAACCCGGGGTCACGCTTTTGTCCTGTTCACGTCCTTCTATGCGCTGGATTATACGTTCAGGCAGATGGAAGAGGAGCTGAAAGACCTGGGGATTACCCCGCTGTGTCAGGGGAAAGCCACCCGCTCCCAGCTTCTGGAAGTATTTCGACGCGATACATCGAGCGTGCTTTTTGCAACCGACAGTTTCTGGGAAGGTGTGGATGTGCCCGGAGAAGCGCTGCAGTGTGTGATTGTGACGAAGCTGCCCTTCCGTGTTCCTTCCGAACCTGTTCTGGAGGCACGTGCCGAAGCCATTGCGCAGGCAGGCGGCAATTCTTTTATGCAGTATTCGGTACCGCAGGCGGTGATCAAACTGCGCCAGGGATTCGGCAGACTGATCCGGCGCCGCAGCGATTGGGGAACTGTGGTTGTGCTGGACAACCGCCTTATCAGAAAGTACTACGGAAAGGCTTTCCTGAAATCATTGCCGCATGTGCCGGTAGTTCAGGAGAATGCGGAAAAATTGTGGAGTTATCTGTCCGATTTTTATGAGGAACGGCGCAGCAATTCCTGAGGCGGAAACGGGAAAAGGACAGAATCTTTCCTGGAATACTTCAGTGGACAATGCCGCGGCCGGATCCGGTAATGAAATCCAGCAACACGGTTTTTTCGTGGCAATCCTCTATGGACTGAACAATTTCCTGCACTGCCTGGCTTGTGTTCAATCCGGAACGGTACAGCAGTTTGAACATGCGTCGGATCAGTGAAACGGAGTCTTTGGACAGACCTGCCCGATTCAGCCCCACTACATTCGGACCGTAGCACCGTGCAGGATGCCCCTCGGTGATCATAAAAGGCAGTGCATCCATGTTGACCCGTGCCATGCCGCCGATAAAGGCCATGGTGCCGATGCGGCAGAACTGGTGAATGCCCACCAGCCCGCCCAGAATGGCGCCGTCATGAATCTCCACATGCCCCGCCAATGCACTGTTATTCGCCATGATCACCTGATTGCCGACCGTGCAGTCGTGGGCGATGTGCACGCATGCCATAAAAAGGCAGTTGTTGCCGATGCGGGTGGATTTTTCTTCCGTGTCCCCTGCATAGACCGTGCTGGAACTGACGGTAACCGTTTCCCGGAATGTGTTGCCGTCACCGATCATCGTTTTGCCCGCCCTGTCGGAGAGATGCTTCAGATCCTGCGGGGGAATCCCGATTTGTGCCCCGCTGAAAGTGCGGTTGTTGGCACCCATCACGGTTCCTTTTCCGATGACGCAGTGAGGGCCGATAATACAGCCGGGGCCGAGCACAACCTCCGCCTCGATAATGCTGAATGGCTGAATCTCAACGTCATCGGCAAGTTCCGCACCGGGGTGCACGATGGCTGTCTCATGTATTTTGGGCATGCCACTCTTTCGAATAACAGGACAGGTACCGTCCTCGCTGATTACCTGAAGAAATCGTTTACCCCTCGGTTGGTATCTTTGAAAAGCACAACTTCAAAAATGGAGGGCAACGCGTATGCACCATTTAATACCACAATTCAGGCATTTAAACCAAACAGGGAAGTCCGGGCAGTGGGGAGCCCTCTGTCGGTCAGGATGTAAAACAGGGTTTCCAGCAGGCCCGCTCATTGGTTATTCTGATGGATTTCTTCTGTGTTGAAAAGAAAAGAGTACACAACAATAAGTCTTCCGGAA
The DNA here is from genome assembly GCA_002070275.1 of Candidatus Hydrogenedentes bacterium ADurb.Bin170. GTDB lineage: Bacteria > Hydrogenedentota > Hydrogenedentia > Hydrogenedentales > CAITNO01 > JAAYJV01. The sequence goes on along the minus strand of MWCY01000046.1, from coordinate 19,992 downwards.
ATGCCCTGCCCGAATATGTTCCGATAAAAAGTGTATCTGCCGGTGCCCGAGGATTTAAAATAGCAGTATTCTGTTCATGCTGAATAGAGGGAGTCTGCCGGCAATGCTCAAACGTGATTTGATGGAAGATATTTCCGCTGATGCCGCTTTTGCTGCCTGGCGCACCCGAGCTGCCGGTATTCTGACGTTTGCCAACACAATGGTCTTTCTGCCTGTTGTGCTGATTGTTGCTGCCGGACAGGGCCCTCCGCTAACACTCTTCACCAAAATAAGTGTTTATCTTTTTTACGGCGCCATTTTGTCCAATGTTCTTTTCTGGAAAAGGCAGCCCGAGATTCGCATAGGAATTAATCTGGCTGTGGGGTACCTGATTGCTTTTGTTGTGGGGATTGCATTGCCACAGGGTCCCTTTATCAAGACACTGCCACTGGTACTTCCTCTGATTGCCATGGTCTTCTTTGAAAAAAAAGCAGGCTATGGGGCGGCGCTGCTGAGCGCGGCAATGCTGTTCGTTTCTCCGCTTCTGAGCACCCTTTCTTTCCTTTCAGGAATTCTGGTTGACCCGTCGATCTACAAGCCGTCTGTACCGCCCTTCGTCTGGTTTCAGGCCGTTGCCCAGACAGCGATTCTGCTGCAGCTCATGCTTCTGCTGAATCAGTTTCACAATCTGCTGAAGCAGACCCTGACCGAGCGCGCCCGTGCCTCTCAGAATCTGACGGATGAAATGCAGAAGCGGCTTGTGCTTGAACAGGAGCTGGCGCGTCATGCCGATGAGGAACGTCGTCGCCTGGGCTGCGAAATCCACGACGGAATATGCCAGATGATTACCGCTTCGCTGCTTCGGGCAGAAGCGCTGGCAGGTCAGCTGGAACCGATGGATGCCGCTGTTGAAAAGTCGTTGCGCGGAATCACGTCGCTTCTGGAAGAAAGTCTGAATGAGGCGCATGTGGTGGCACAGGGGCTATGCCCTTTGCAGCCGGGTCCCGATGCGCTGCCCTCCGCCCTGCGCCGGCTTGCCGGAAGAATTCAGTCGACGGCAGGTATAGACTGTATTCTTCAGTGTTCGGACAATGCGGATCCGGGGGACAGCACGAAAGAAAATCATCTGTTCCGTATTGCGCAGGAGGCGGTATCCAACGCTGTGAAACATGCCCGGGCAGGCACCATCCTGATTTCATTGACAGGTGACAGACACTTTATTGAACTGCGAATTGAAGACGATGGTGTCGGGCTGTCGGACGCCGGAACGCATGAGGGGATGGGGCTCCAGACAATGTCCTACCGCGCGCACCTGATGGAAGGCGAACTGACGGCGGCATCTATTGAGACAGGCGGTACCCGTATTCTGTGCCGGGTGCCGCGACATCTTCAGCCGAAATCCGGTTTTACGAAAGAGCAGGCAGCATCATGAGTGATCCAAAAACAAAATCATCCTCCTCTTTTGCCATCCGCATTGCCATTGTGGACGACCATCCGGCTGTCCGTGAAGGATTGGCGCTGCTGCTTCATCCGAAAGGAATTGTCGTCTGTGCGGAGGCGGGCTCCTGTGAAGAAGCGCTGCCTGCTGTTCTAAGAGAAAAACCGGATGTCGTACTGGTTGATCTGTCCTTAGGTTCGGAAGACGGTACCGCACTTCTGGAAAAATTGCACAACAATCATTTTCCTTCTCTTGTATATTCCATGTATGAGGACGGGCGCAAAATCACGGATGCCTTTCTGGCGGGCGCTCAGGGCTATGTGACCAAACGGGAAGTGCACGGCGTTCTGGTGCATGCCATTGCGGAGGTTGCACAGGGTCGCCGCTATGTGAGCCCCCGCGCCGCTGTGGCACTGGCAGAATATGCGGTGTCCCGGCCGAAAGACAACCCGCTCACGGAACTGAGTGTTCAGGAACAACAGGTCTACCGTCTGCTGGAACAGGGTAAGTCCACCCGCAGCATTGCCGAGGCAATGGGGATCAGTGTCCGGACAGTTGAGTCCTATTGCGAGCGCATCTGTGTGAAGCTCGATCTGGAAGGGATGCGGGCACTGCGTATTTTTGCAGAAAGCCACCATAGTGAGTTCCGGTAGTCCTTGCTCCGATGCAAAGCATGTCCGGGTTTCCCGGACAGAAATGTCCGGGTTCCACGGCATACAGATTAAAAAAAACTCCCTATAATTCTCCTGAAAAAAGAAACCAGGTGTTTCCCTTTCATCGTATGAGTTTCAACAAAGGAGAGTAACCGATGAAAACTGATTTTACACGAAGGGACATGTTGAAGCTGTCCGCACTGGGTGCAGGCAGTGCCGTAGTGGCAGGCGGCCTGACAGGCTGCCCCGTGATTCCGCCGCAGGAAGTGTTTCCTATCGGGGAGCCACTCGATGAAAATGAAATGCGCATCACTTTCATGGGAACCTCTGTCGTGCCCCGGCAGAAACAGGAATGCAACAGCGTTTTTGTCGAGGTGGGCAGTGGCGACAGTTTCGTTTTCGACTGCGGCTCCGGTGTCTGTTCCAAGTACAACGCCATGGGAGTTACGCCTGCCCGCATGGACAAGATTTTCCTGACCCATCTTCATGGCGACCATACCAGCGACATCGTGACAATTTACTGCTTCGGTCCATCTCAGGACAGGAAATGGCCGCTTCAGGTCTGGGGGCCCTCCGGAGACAGCGCCGAAGACGGGACAAATGCGTTCTGCGCCAATCTCGCCCGCATGATGCACTGGCACATTGAAAGTTTCAGCTTCGGTCGTACCGGTACCATTGGTTTAGGCGACGGCTACGATATCATACCGACGGAACTGCCCTATATGACTGTCGGTGGTGTTGCTTATGATAATCCGGAGACCGGCGTCAGAATTACGCATTTCCCGGCGGTTCACTGCAGAAACGGATCCATCAGTTACAAACTGGAATGGAATGGCATGTCCATGATTTTCAGCGGCGATACCAAGCCCAACGATTATATGATTCAGCAGGGGCAGGGTGTGGATGTGCTGATTCATGAAATGGTTGTTCCGCCGGAGGTCTGGGCGTCCAAAAACTCCGGACTCAAGGAAGGCGATCCCGGCTATCCCCAGGCGCTTGCCTATGCCAAGGCAGTACAAGATTCTTCGCATACGCCGCAAAAGGCACTGGGCTACATTTTTGCTCAGACCCGTCCGAGACTTGGTGTGCCTACCCATTTTCAGGTCAACCCGGATACAGTGGGGCCCGCCATGGAGGATATACGGCTTTTTTATGACGGACCTGTCACGATTGCGACAGACCTTCTCGTATTGAATGTCTCCAAAGAAAAGATCCGCCAGAGAACAGCGATCATTGATGAGTGGGCGTGGTATGCCCAGCCGATTATCCCGAATCCTGCCACACTCATGCCGCCCCGTTATCCTTCGCCCACAGCGCAGCTGAGCGAGGAACTGCTGTCCCATTCCATCCCGGAAGAACTCTACGATCCGCAGGTGTCTGCAAAGGTATAAGGGTTCGCTGCGCATACACCGGTGCTCATCGCACCTTTCCAGTATCATGCAAAAAAGCAGGTCAGGAAGCCGGAACAGGTTTTTCCTGGCCTGCTTCTAATTTTCAGTATCTGAAACCCGATCTCCAGGGAAAGCCATTCCTCCTGTATTTGTGCTGGGAAAGGGGAGCCTGTTGGATCGAAAGGCGCTTTTCTGCCGGGTTGGCGACAGAGGTTATTATCCATCTTCTGAGGTTCTTTAAAGAAAAGAGTTTATTTTCAATTGCCATTTGCTAATGGAACTGCATTTGCAGACCATAAAAAATAGCACAAAAGATGGGGATTGCGGTGCACTTAGCAAGGCCTTGCTGCTCAAACGGCAGAGACAGAAAAGACAGTACTGGCGTCCTTCTACGACATTGTTTCTCTAAAAAAAGTTTTGATAAAATTGATCCGAAGCACCTGCAGCGGGTCGTTGATAAATTGAATAACAGGCCAGGAAAAAACTTGGATTCCTGCACACCTGCTGAAGCATTCATTCAAAGCAAAACAGCGCTTCACTATTGAATCCGCCGTTTATCCGAACCAAAAGTTGACAAAAGTTAACAAATCGGATATGATATAGACATGAGAAAGACACTCAACATAGAATCCGTGCGGATCGCAATGCAGGAACAAGGTCTTAATCAAGCGTGGATAGCCAAAGAAATCGGGGTCACTCGTGCCGCAGTGACCAAGTGGCTCAACTTGGAGGATTTTCCAAGACCAGACAAGCTCCTGAAACTGGGCATATTGCTTAAACTCAGTTTCAAACAATTGGTTAAGGAATCAGATGATCCGATGGAGCCTGTGGTGGCCTTTCGGCGCAAAGGTGGGAGAAAAACGACACAGGATCATTTGGAGCGGGCGAAGCACATGGGTATGCTGTTACGCCATTTGGCTGCCTTGCTTCCCTTTGATCAACTAGCACTCCCCGCAACCTTGCGCAACCCCAAATGTTCATATCGCTATCTTCAGCAAGTTGCAGAAAAGATCCGTCATGAAATAAATATCCCGACTACAAAGCCTGTCCAATTCCGGGATATCATCGACCAGTTCACACAACTTCATGCGGTCATCGTTCCCGTTCTCTGGGGTGACAGAAGTCATCATGAAAATGCGCTTCACATCCACCTTCCGGACTCAATGACTACCTGGGTTTATCTGAACTTGGACAGCAACATTCATGACTTCAAATTTTGGATGGCACATGAATTGGGGCATGTTTATGCACCTGCGCTCTGTGGAGACGCAGGCGAGGATTTCGCTGATGCTTTCGCGCAGACACTCCTTTTCCCGGAAGCAAGTGCTCAGGCGGCGCACGATGACTTGAGCAATATCCGCGGAAAAGGAGCGCGGATTAACCGTATCAAGGATATTGCGAGGGAATATGGGATTTCGCCGACAACCGTGAATCTCGCCCTCAAGGAGTATGCGCGAGAACGTGGAGTTGAGTCTGTCGACGTGGGGAAAGATATTTACCCTGCTTCGATGAACTTCAACAAGGAATTCAACACCGTTTCTGGGCTTTTGTTCCCTCAGATGCCGCCAAGTGCAAAGCAATATATATCAGCATGCCGTGAGAATTTCCAAAGCCCTTTCTTCGACGCGCTTCAACGATATGTCCGGTCAACGAATGTCTCAGCGGGTTTCGTGGAAACAGTACTGCAACTTCCGCTGCGAGATGCGATGGAAATCGTTGAGGAGCTTCGATGAATGGCTCACAGCAATATCCTCCTCGATAGCAATGCTTATTTTCGGCTTGCGAGAAGCATTCATCCTCTTCTCAACCAAGAATTCGGGAGCACCAAGCGGTATTGCCTTTATGTCATTGCCGACTTGGAGAAGGAATTCGCCAGAAGCAGGCGCTTGCAGAACAAATTCAGTTGGGTAGACGCTCAGGAATATCGTGACAATCGGGCGTGTAAGATCCAAATCTCGCGAAAAGATCAGATAGTAATCAAGCAAACCTATGACCATATTGCTAACCATGCACGCACAGAAGGTTTGGGAGCATCCTCCGTGGACATAATGGCTCTTGCCACGGCGCATGTGCTGGATATTCAGATTGTGACGGACGATCAGGATATGCTCGCTCTTGCGGATGATTTTGGCATAGCCACATCAACCACACTCGGACTCATGCGCCTGATGCTCGACACAAAGCATATCGAAATGGATGTGATTCGCCAGATATGTGAGTATTGGCAATACGAGCGCGATATTCCGGCCAACTTCCGGCGCGACTATTCGGCATTTTTCGGGGAAGATCCGCCCCCTCCGTTTTAGTCCCAGAAAGAAGGTCTGATTGACGAGTTTACTGCAGTGTGGCTGACTGCACGGATCAATCATCACTTCTCTGCGCCCCCATACAAAGCACGACCTGTCCAAGGATCGGTTCGAGTAACATAAGTTTCGGAAAGCCCGTTTTCAGTCGCACTTCACGGAAGCTCAATATTCAGCTTTCAGCGTTTCCCGGTTCCGTTATTCTGTAATATATCCTGTCAGGCCATTTGATAATCTTACCGAAGCAGTTATCGTCACGCCATTTGCTTTCTTACTTTGACCAGATTTTTTTTGTGTTACAACTGCCCTTTCCGATCTTGTTATACCCGGAGTTGTGGGCGGGGCGGAAAGGGAGGGGGAACGCATCTTTCCCATGCGTCTTTACCGGCCTGTACTATCCCGGGGCATCGCTTCGAAAAGGCTGTTGTTTTCAGGACCGAACCAGCCCACATTCCAGCGGCTGTTGGAAGCGCCGTAAATGTTTTCTTTCGGTGCCCAGCCCCAGCGTTCGCTGGTGATGTGCCCATCGCACCAGAGCACATTCGCCCGGCCGTAATGTCTGAAATGCAGCGTCGGAGAATTCACCCAGTCCGCCCTGCCCTGCGGATAGTCGGCGGATACATAAAAAGGCGGTTCGACAAAACTGTACTCCACCAGCCCGGACTCCAGAGGAATGGCGGCATCGGTGAACATGATGGTGCGGGCAGGATGGGCGATGGCGCTGTCCGGCATGCCGAGCCGAACCGCTTCGACAGGATCTTTCACCAGAGACAGCATGGAACCCACATAAGCCATGTTATACCCGTAGCCGCCTGCACCACCTTCAAAGGTGTTCTCCAACGGATTGTGTTCCCGGTATTCAAAAAAAACAGGGCACTGTTTCACCCTGCCGTCGGGAAGGTATTCCGCCAGCGGGCCCGTATTCGGATCAAAGGGGGTTCGCGGGTTCGGTGTTTCCCGGGTGCCGTGCCAGCGGAGTCTGCCGCCGAAATGATCGGGGTCGGCACCGCTCAGCATGAAATCGTACATGTCCGCCGCTGCAGGCACGTAATGTCCGTTATGTTCCGCCGCATACATGGTATTGGCAAGGAAGAGCTGGCGCAGATTGCTGACACATTGGGAAGATCGTGCCTGAGAGCGTGCCCGGCTCAGCGCCGGAAGCAGGATGGCGGCAAGAATGCTGATGATGGCAATGACCACCAGCAGTTCAATAAGTGTGAAGGCATCTCGCCGCCGTTTCTTCTGCATGGCTATTTCCGTCCGGGAAGGCGGCGCCGGCGTCGGACGGGCGCTTTAAAAATGCCCGCAAACAGAAGGAGCAGCAGGGCAGGATAGAAGGCTTTTTGTAAAGGCATCGTCACCACGTCAAAAACATGAAAGCTGCTGCCGATCAGGACCGTCTTTCCGGGATCAGCATATAGTTTCAGATATACGGCGACAGTGTCGGCCTTGCCGTCTTCCGCTTCCGCCAGAATGCTGAAACTCAGCCGGTGCTGCGTTACCGTTACCTGATGCCCCGGCTGTGCGGAGGATACATCCGGGGTAATGCATCGGCCTCCAATTACTTCCAGAGTGAGCAGCGTTCCATCGGTAACGGGATTGCCAAACTGATCCGTCACAGGATCGCTGGTAAAGTGAATCGGGCCGGGGGCGGTTGCCCGAGGGTTGAGCGGTTCCAATGTCACAGGCGCTGCAGCAGTACCGGCGCGCAGCGGCACGATCAGCCTTCCGGAAGCGGTGCCGTCGGAAAGGGCAAGCATCACAGTTAAACTTCCTGCTTGTGTGCCTGCGCGAAGGGATGCCGTGATAATGCCTGAATTCGCCAGAAGCTGAATGCCTGCCGTATCCGGATCAAGATCTTCATTCACAACAGATGCCAGATGTTCCGGAAAAAGAGCGAGGGTGTACAGCGCTGCCGGATCGGGGCTGCTGCCGTCAGCGAGCAGAAAGCTGTCCGATCGGACCACGATGACAGCACTGCCGTCGGCGATGACACCGTCTACAGGTTCCGCAGTTAATGGAATGGTTACCCTGCCCGGGCTGGTGTCACCGATGCCGGGCTCCGATGCCAGCAGAAAAAGACCCGGACGGCTGCACCGGAAGCTGAGCAGGTTTTCTTCAGGGTCGCGGGTGATGTTTTCAATGCCCGTCCGGCTGAAAGAAGTTCCGTCAAAGCGCAGCGCTTCAAGTCGCCCTTCGTCCAGCCCTGCGATCTGTGCTGCATCGTAGGCGAGGGTAAACTCTGCCGTCTGGATCTGTGCGGCAGTGAAATCCTCTTCCGAAGCAGTAAAAAGGCGGGCACAGCCACTGGCAAGGAGGCCGTCCGGGAGACTTGCGGCGGGAATTTCCGGGGGAATCTGTATATCCACAGCGCAGTTGTAGGCGCGCTTCCCTTTTCTAAGCCCGGAAGAATAAAATGCGATGGCGTTGCCCTGAGCATCTTCCGCCCGGCCCAGAAGGGTGCCTGCCGGACTGCCGCCCCATTCAAGAGGGCGTTCCAGCGGAAGCACTGTGTTCTCCCGCCGCTGAGGATCAGTACCTGCAGCACGCACTTCATAATCATCCAGAATGCCGTCCCCGTCCGTATCCACATCCCGGGCGATGGCGGCAATGCCGACCACCTCCGGAGTAACTGCGCCGAGCGGGCCATGGCTTCCGGCGATAAAGGCGCACAGCCGGACAAAATGAATCCGGGAAAGCCCTGCCGGGTTACCGGCATCATCTACCGCCCAGGCGATGTCGAAGGCGTCACCGCCGCCGCTGCCTTCAGTAATTCCCGTCTCAAAAGGATTATCCGGACGCATGTAATTATCCAGATATTCCGGCATCGTGGGTGCAAGCCCTGCATAACCCCAGTTGAATTCCTCCGTACCGGGCCCCGGATTAAGTACATTCCCCGACAGAGGCGGGGATAAGTCCGGAATACCCTGAGGCAGCATCGAGGCGGCAAGATTGCGGCTGCCCGGAATGGTATACCAGGGATCATCGGGCAGCCCATTTCCGTTGGTATCTTCGCTGACCTGCACCAGCGCAGGCTCTATCCAGCGGCGCTGTGCGCTGCCGCCGACCCAGAAGCCATTGGAGAAAACGATGAAATCAAAACCCTGCGGATTGTCCGGATGGTCTTCAATGGCGGCTTCAAAACCGAAAACAATGAAGCTTCCCTGCCCGGCGCCTGCCCGACCGATGGAATAAACGTGAGACTGATCGGGCGCGTATACGCCGCCTCCTGCCGGTTTGCCCAGTGCTTTGCCGGGATCGGTAAAGCCCGGAACCGGGTCAATGGCATGGTAGTCGTAAATACGGGCGACCCAGGGGTGCACGGCAGCCTGTGCCGGTACGGCCGCCAGGAAGAGGAATAAGGCGGCAAGGAATGTTAAACCGTAATGTCTCATCTGTCAAGCCCTCGCTTTCGACCGGAGTCCGAGGGGCACAGAAGAGAATATAGAGGGAAGAGAGGCGTTGCCGCCGCGCGAAAACCACCGACCTTCCCGCGAAAGTCTTTTGCGTGCACACAGGCATCCGGGCCGTAGTACTATCGGCAGGTCTTCGGACTTACGGGCTTCACATGCGCTTTCACAGTACGCCTACTGGACACCGCTTCCCGGGCAATCAACACGCCCAGTGCTTTGAGAAGCATGCCTGCGGCACGCCTCCGGTGTCGGTCGTTCCCGATTACCGCTGCGGGGCAGTCCCGGACTCACACCGGGTTCCCTCTTAGCCGGAATTCCTGCACAAGAAATCCCGGACCGATGTTTTCATTATACATGCATAAACCGCCGGTAGCAATCTTTTAATCCGGAGTCGCATGATCCCGGGAAAAAGAGATCAACCATCTTTCGGTGCGGGCAGACAAAGTTTGTGCTATGCAGGATTACAGCCGGTTTGCCTGCGTTTGCCGCAAGTGATGCGCAGTGCTGTAGAATAATGCATTCACAGGAATTGCCTTTACCACCAGTCCGAGCCGGGGAGACAATGCGTGTCCGGTACCCTTCTGCTTACAGCACTTTTAATCCAGACTGCCCTGTCCGCACAGGACGACTTGTTCATCATCGAAAACAGGTTCATGCGTTACGGCGTGACAGCGGAAGGGCAGAATGCCGTGCTTACGGGATTGCCGGAGGAGCAGAATGTGCTGGCTTCACCCGGGAGTGCCTGTGCATCCATAAAAAAAGGGGGAGAGTACTATCCTGCATCGCAGGTTGTGAAAAACGGCACTGACTGGCATATCTCCTTTGGTGCTTCCGGTGCAGAGGCGGTGCTGCGCCCCCTTGCAGAGGAGTACTTCTTCACCATGGAGGTTATTTCCCTTTGCGGGGAGGGCGTGGACACACTCACTTTTGTGGATATCCCTGTTTTGGAAGACAGCCCCCTTGCCGCCTGTACTCTGGCGTTGAATCTGAAGACCAATGTACCCGAATTGCCGGGACCCATGAGCACACTCACCGCCACGGCGTATAAGCGTTTCGGCTTTCAGGGGGCGAAGGCGGCTGTTTTTTCTGTGCCCCGGGAGCGTCTGCGTGAAACCATGCAGAAGGTGGTGCTCTGCTCCGACGATATACCCCGGTCCGCATGGGGCGGTCCCTGGGCGCTGGATGTTCCCGCCAATTATGGCTCCTACCTCATCGACATTGACGGGAAACTGACAGAAGAAACAGCCGATGCCTGGATCCAACTGGCTCAGAATATGGGTGTGGGGCAGATAGATTTCCACATGGGAAAGACGCTGCGGTTCGGAGATCTTGTTCCGGATCTCCGGGCATATCCGTGTGGACTGGACAGCGTGAAGGCAGTGGTGGAAAAGATGCATGCTGCCGGTATACTGGCAGGGCTGCATACCTATGCTTTTTACATTGCCAAAGACTCCGGATGGGTTTCCCCCAAACCGGATCCCCGTCTGGCAGTGGCACGCACTTTCACTCTGGCAAAAGCGGTGGATGCTGCAGCGGATATTATTCCGCTTGTCGAGGCACCGGATGGACTCTCTCCCGTCACCGGATTTCAGGTGCGCAACAGCGACACGGTTCGCCTCGGTGATGAGCTGATTACTTTTTCGGGCGTGTGCACTGAACCGACCTTTGCCCTTACAGGCTGCAGACGCGGCGCCTGGGGTACTACCGCAGCCTCCCACGAAACAAATACGCAGATTGATCATCTGAAAGAGTGCTTCGGTCTTTTTCTGCCTGACGGCGAATCGGAGCTCTTTGTCGAAGTGGCAGCCCGTACAGCTGAGGTTTTTAATTACTGCGGTTTTGACATGGTCTATCTGGATGCACTGGACGGCTCGGACATTCTGGCGGGCGGTGAGTACGCCTGGTACTATGCTGCAAAATTTGTAGTTGAACTGAACAAAAGACTCATGCGCCCGGCACTTTTTGAAATGAGCACGTTCATGCACCATCTGTGGTTTGCCCGGTCGCGCATGGGTGCCTGGGATGTGCCTGCCCGGGCTCCTCAGCGTTTTATTGATATCCACGCTGCGGCGAATACGGAAAGTGCACGCATGTTTATGCCTTCCAATCTGGGATGGTGGGGCGTTTTCGGCTGGAGCCCCGTGCAGCCTGAGCGCAGTTTTCCGGAAGACATCGATTATCTTTGCACCAGAAGCATCGGCCACAATTCAAGCCTCTCTTTTCTGGTGGGATTTACCCCGGAAGATTGGACACGCTCTTCTTATATCCGCCGTCTGGGCGCCAAAATCAAGCAGTATGAAGAACGGCGCCTGTCGGGGCGTGTCCCGGAAGAGGTGCGTGCGACAATGCGTATTCCGGGGGATGCTTTTGAACTGATCGAAGACTCGGACGGGCAGCAGTCCTTGCGCCAGGTGGAGCGCTTCAGGCACATCATTGATGACGGACACAGCAGTGTGTGGACAATCAACAATCCCTTTTCTGCTCAAATGCCCCGTATTCGCATAGAGGCGCTCATGTCCGCTTCCGATTATGATGCGCCGGAAGCTGAGAGCATCGGCGCTTTTACGGAACAGTGCGGGTTCAGCGAAGTCAGCTCCCAATCCGGCGTGATGGCAGCTTTCTCTCTAACGCCGGATCTTGGTAAAAACGGCTTGCTCTGTGCTTCTTTCATTGTGGAAAACACCAGTGCTGAAGACGAATTGGCGTGGGTTCAGGTGAGCAAAACCCTGTCCCCTCCCGGAGATCTGAGCAGGAGTGCATTGGGCTTGTGGGTACACGGTGACGGGCAGGGATCGGTACTGAACATCCAACTGAAAAACCCGCCGCATAAAAACAATGCTTTCAGTGATCACTACATCACTGTCGATTTTACAGGCTGGCGCTATTGCCTGCTGGTCGAGCCGGAATCGGATCGTATCAGTCACTACGGATGGCCCTACTCACAGCGGCAAAGCCCCGGTACCGAGGGAATACCGCCTTTTCATGAAATCATGGGAAACTACCATTTCTGGGTGGATTACAGCGACATCACCGAGTTGAATATTCTGCTGAACAATCTTCCTGTCGGCAAAAGTGTAAACCTTGCGCTCAGTTCTGTCCGGGCGCTGCCGCTGAAAGCTACGGAGCTCCGCAATCCCCGTATCACCATCGCAGGAAAAACCCTGCTTTTTCCGGTCACGCTCAGGAGCGGGCAATACCTGGAGCTCAACGCTGCGGCGGATTGTGTGCTGTATGACGAAAGAGGGGAGGAGGTTGCCTCCGTGACACCGGCCGGTGCCGTTCCCGAACTGGTTCCGGGTGAAAATCCGGTACATGTTTTCTGGGACACGTCGCCCGCTGATACGCCTCCGCCGCGTGCCCGCATAACCGTATTTACAGCAGGTGACACACTGGCATTGGAATAACACTTTTTGAGATGCCTGCTGAAACAGAAACAGCAGAAGGTTCAGCAGGAAGAAAGGGCATCGGATACCGGGCAATCGTACCGGATGCGACGCTCAGAAAGTTATCCGGTACTGAATTCGGGCGCCTGCCGTAACTGGCGAGATCAAGCGTGGAGGCAACCACGATGGAGCGGTAGAGCGCGTTATAGTGCCGTTCGCCTGGGCATCTCCTGTGTGTCTTTTGGGCAAGACACGCATGGGCAGTGATGGATATTCCGTGAAAGGCGAACTATGCAGCAGACTCCTCTTTTTGAACAGTATGCGAAACACAATGCCCGTGTGGTGGATTTTCACGGCTGGGCACTCCCGCTTCAATTTGCCGGTATTATCGAAGAGCATAAACAGGTGCGCACCGAAGCCGGCATCTTCGACTGTTCCCATATGGGCGAATTCCTTTTTACGGGTGCCGATGCCATGGCGGCGCTGGACCGTCTTGTAATCGGCAGTATGACGTCGCTTGCTGTGGGCAAATGCCGGTACACCGCCCTTCTGCATGAAGACGGTGGCATTCTGGACGACGGTGTAGCCCTCCGCCTGTCTGAAGAGGAACTGCTTCTCGTGACCAATGCCGGGGCTCTGGATAGTGTGGCGGCGCTGTTTCAGCAGAAAGTGCCTGGTGCGAAGAATCTTTCCGCTGATCTCGCAAAAATTGACATTCAGGGCCCGCTCGCACCCCGGATTCTTTCAGAATTCGGTTTTGAATGTGTACGGAGCCTGACTTTCTGGTCGGGTGCGCAACTGTATCGGAAGGGACTCGATCTGATCATTACCCGTGCCGGATATACAGGTGAATGGGGCTATGAGATTTTCGTGCCCAATGAAGGCGCTGCCGACCTATGGCAGGAACTGGCGGCCCATCCTTCGGTAAAACCCTGCGGTCTCGGCGCACGTGATACCCTGCGCATGGAAATGGGGTATCCGCTGAGCGGACAGGATCTCACCGCAGACCGCACCGCACTGGAAGCGGGGCTTGACCGTTTTATCGCCTGGGATACCGATTTTCTCGGCAAAGCACGGATGGAAGCGCAACGGGATAGCGGGGACTATCAGGTACTGACACTGTTGAAAAGTGCGGACAAACGGGCACCCCGGCACGGCTTTGAACTGGTTTATAACGGCGAAACAGCAGGCGTGGTGACCAGTGGTACCTTCGGTCCATCGGTCAATTGCGGGATTGGTCTGGGGTATGTGCCCCGGGCACTGGCGCAGCCGGGTGTCATGCTGGAAGCGGGGCCACGGAAACTGCCCGTACAGATTGAAACGCCGCCTTTCTATAAAGAGTCTACAGGACGTAACAGAATCGAAGCACATCATCTGCAACCCTAATGGAGGAAAACCATGAATCCCGATACGCTGAAATACACGGAAGACCACGAGTGGATCGTTGAGCAGCGCGGTTTGTACGTTGTCGGCATTACCGAGTATGCCGTGGATGAACTCGGCGAAATTACTTTTGTCGAGCTGCCCGAAGTCGGCCGCCGCCTTGAGCGGGGTGAAGATGCGGCGGTGCTGGAATCCGTAAAAGCCGCCAGCGACGTTCTGTGCCCGGTGACCGGTGTTGTGGCGGAAGTCAATGACATCCTGGAAATGGAACCGGATCTGATCAACAGAGACACCTACGGTAAAGGCTGGATTTTGAAACTCAAAGATGTGAATGTGGAAGAATACGAAGAGCTTATGGATTCCCGCAGCTACCGCGGCTATCTGAAAACAGTGGAATAGCACAAAATCCAGATTTTTGACTTCCGGAGAAACCATTGATGGACTGGACGCCCGCCACACAAAAAGAACAGCAGGATATGCTGAGCGAACTGGGGCTTGCCTCAACAGATGCTTTTTTTGAAGCCATCCCGGCCAGCCTGCGCATGAAAGATTGGAAGGTGCCGCCTGAAGGCATGAGCGAGCAGGAACTGCGTACGCATCTTGCCGTTTTGGCGGAAGCCAACACACCCGCACCGGTTTCCTTTCTCGGCGGCGGATACTATGATCACTATATCCCCGCCGCCGTGGATGCGCTGGCGGGCAGAAGCGAATTCTTCACCGCTTACACGCCCTATCAGCCTGAATGCGCTCAGGGAACCCTGCAGGCGATTTATGAGTATCAGTCGGCGGTCTGCCGCCTGGCGGATATGGAATGCGCCAATGCTTCCCTCTATGACGGCGGTACTGCCGTGTATGAAGCAGCGGCAATGGCATGCAGGATTACACGGCGCAACCGGGTGATCGTACACGCTTCCCTGCATCCGGTCTGGAAAGAGATGCTTGAAACCCACGCTGCCGGCTCAGTGCTTCAGGTGGAAACTGGCGATGTCCCCGTGGAAGGAAGTGCCTGTCTGATTGTGCAGAATCCTTCTTTTATCGGTGATGTCCGCGACTTCTCCGATCTTGCGGAAGAATGTCATGCGCAGGGATGCCTGCTGGTAGTTGCCTTTAACCCGGTCTCACTCGGAATTCTGAAAACGCCCGGCGCCATGGGCGCTGATATTGCCGTGGCGGAAGGGCAGAGCCTCGGGCTTCCTCTGGGTTTCGGCGGCCCTTATCTCGGCATTCTCACCGCCAGAAAAAGTCACATCAGGAAAATGCCGGGGCGCATTGCAGCGGCAACGACTGATGACAGGGACAGGCGCGGTTTTGTCCTGACGCTGCAGGCAAGAGAACAGCATATCCGCCGGGAGAAAGCGCTGTCCAATATCTGCTCCAATCAGGCGCTGTGTGCGTTGCGAGCGCTGATTCATCTCTGCCTTCTGGGCAAAGCGGGCTTTGAAGCAACGGCGCAGGCTTGCTATGCTAAAACGGAGTATTTGAAAAAACAGATGAACTTTCTTCCGTTGCTCAATACACACCCCACTTTCAATGAATTTGCGGTACGTTTGCCGAAGCCTGCAACGGAAGTGATCGAGGCCTTGCAGCCCCGGGGATTCCTTCCCGGTATTCCGCTGGAGCCCTTTGGCTGGGAGCCCGGAGACCTGCTGATCGCCGTAACCGAAAAGCGTGTCCGAGCAGAACTGGACGCCTTCGCCGCAGCCATGAAGGAGTGCTGTCATGGATAACCGCACCGTATTTGAAGCAAGCGTTTCCGGTCGCCAAGCCGTTATGCCGTCTCCGCTGGATGTGCCTGCTGTGGAACTGCCGGAGCACCTCCGTCGCAGCACCGATCTGGCGCTTCCCGAATTAAGCGAACTGGATGTGGTGCGCCACTTCACGCGGCTCTCCCGCAAAAATTTCGGCGTGGATTCCCATTTTTATCCGCTCGGCTCCTGTACCATGAAATACAATCCCAAAGTGGCGGAAGTAACTGCTTCCCATCCGGGTTTCGCATCGCTCCATCCGCAGCTGCTTTCCTGCGAATCCTACCTCCGGTCCTGTCAGGGTGCTTTGCGCCTCGTATTCGAAATGGAGGAGCTTCTTGCCGAGGTCGGCGGCATGGAAGCCGGATGCACCCAGCCGATGGCAGGTGCCCATGGCGAACTCGCCGGTGTGCTGCTCATCGCCGCTTATCACCGTGACAAAGGGAATACGGGCCGGGATACCATTCTGGTACCCGACTCGGCACATGGAACCAATCCGGCAAGCGCCGCCATAGCAGGCTTCAAGGTGCGCGAGGTGGCGTCCACGCCGTCGGGTGTGGTTGATTTTGATGCCTTTAAAGCGTGCCTGGGTGAAGATGTTGCCGGAGTCATGCTGACCTGTCCCAATACGCACGGGCTTTTCGAGCCTCATGTGGCAGAGATGGCGGCACTGGCGCATGAAGCGGGTGCGCTCATGTATTACGATGGCGCCAATTTGAATGCCATTGTCGGCAGGGCACGTCCCGGCGAGCTGGGTTTCGATGTCATGCATTACAATTTGCATAAAAGTTTTGCGACACCCCACGGCATGGGCGGTCCCGGATCCGGCGCGATTGCAGTTAATGCACGGCTCGCCCCCTATCTGCCCGGACCGCGTGTTATCCGCAGCGGCGACCGTTACACGCTGACCCGTCCGGAAAAATCCATCGGAAGAATGGCTCCTTTTTTCGGGAATTTTCTGGTGGTGGTCCGTGCCTATACCTACCTCCGTGCATTGGGCGGTGAAGGCCTCAAGGAAGTCAGCAGACTGGCGGCGCTGAATGCCAACTATGTGCTGCACAGGCTGAAAGAGCGTTTCCCTTCCGCTTACGAAGGACTCTGTATGCATGAGTGCCTGCTGACAGCGGAAAAGATGGAGAAAGAGCAGGGCGTTAGCGCACTCGATATCGCAAAAGCGCTTCTCGACCGGGGCTTTCATGCACCCACCGTGTATTTCCCGCTGACTGTGAAAGAAGGGCTGATGATTGAGCCCACGGAAACAGAATCCCGCGAAACGCTGGATGCTTTTTGTGAGGCCATGATGGATATTGCCCGACTGGCCGAAGAAGATCCCGATGCCCTGCACCGTGCACCGGAAAACCTGCCTGTGGGACGGCTGGACGAAGTGAAGGCTGCCCGCCTGTTGGATTGCGCCGATCTGCCTGACAAAGACTGATTCTTCAGGCAGGTGCAGCGCCGGAGCTGAAAACGGTGCAGTCGGGTCATGCCAGGTTCCCCGGTCAGGGGTGAGGAGGAGATGTCATGCGAAACCTGTTTCTGTATTCGCTTTTTCTGTTGCTGTCCTGTGCCACAACGGCACAGGCCAACGAGCCCTTCTCAGCGCTTTATCTGCATCCTGACATTTTTGCCGATCCTGCGCTGTCACGGCAGGAGGCGGAAGCGCTCATGGATCGCACTCTCGATGAGATCTGTGCCTGCGGGTTTACTGCTCTTCTGCCTTATGCAAACACCTCCTCCGGGAAAGAGCACTGGCAGGTGAAGGTCGAAAAGGTAGAGGAGGCAGCCCGGCCGGATACCCTAGAACTTCTCTGTGCCAAAGCACGCCAGCGCGGATTAAAAATTATACCGGTCTACTGTGTTCTCGTTTCCGGGCACGATGAACCTGCCGGCATTCTGAAAGAACACCCGCACTGGGCACTGCAGAAAGAAGAAGGGACGGCGATCGGCTGGATTTCGCCTGCCCATCCCGAGGCGCGTCAATGGATTGTGGAGCGCATCTCCGAATTGGCTCGCCATGTGGATGCCGACGGAATCATGCTCGATTACCTGCGTTTTCCCAATGAGCCTGACGTAACCCTTGATACTGAAAATCTCAAGAACTTTATGGAGGCGCAGGGTGATGCGCAAGCGGATGCAAGGAGCGCCGCCCTGCAGGAAGTCAAAGAATCGGCCACGACCCTGCTCATGACGGAAATTTCGGAGAGTTTGCGGCATCAGAAAAAAGAGATCCGCCGGGGTATTTACAGTTGGGGAGCACATGTGACTTCAGGACACAATGTGGCGCAGCCCTGGCCTGATTGGGTTGCTGCAGGGCTCCTCGACCTGATCAATATTTCCGGCTATTGCTATACCGATAATTACGGCGATGCTTATCTGGATGTTTTCAGAAAACGCCTGAAAGAAGCCGCGCTGCTTGCGAAGAATGCATCCGCCTCTGTGGATCTATCTTTTGCCCTCGGCGTTCACACCAGCCACGGCACCATTGCTGATGCCAGAGAGATCTCCCGTTATCTCGCCAGCGCCCGCACCCTCGGCTATTCCGGAGTCGCCGCTTTTGCCTGGGGAGGGATGAAGCCCTTTCTGAATGATATTATCGAAGCGGGCTATTTTAAGCTCAGTCACCCGCTTCCTTCTCTGGACAGCTCCCCGGTCCGATTCCGTATGACGGTGGACTTCGGTGCTGATCAGGGACAGAATCGGGGTACGCTTTTTGAGATCACCGACGAAGAGGGTCATGCCCGTATCGGTGCCGGGTTTCAGGGCGTTTGGAACACCCATTATCCCGGCGACCGCTTTTCATTGCAGCTCTGGGAGCGCCCCGGGCCCGACGGAGAAGCAGTCTCCTTTCAGCCGCTGCCCCGCCCTTCAGAGGGATCTCTGCACTATCTCTTCGGTACAGCCGATGGCGTGCATGCCACCTGTTACACCGGAGATATTCCCTTCAAGCGCTGGCAGAATGAAAAAAGACAATGGGAAGCAGCAGAGGGCTTTTCCTTTCAGGTCGGCACGCATCGCTACATGGCCGCAAGCAACGTGATTCGACTGGGAGAAAAGGAAGTGTTTTCCTTTGAACCTGAAAAGGGCACGGCAGGTATTTATTATTATGGAGGCGGCCATCTCTTTTTCCAGGTGCGCTTTCCGGGAGAGGAACGGAAAACAGCCCTTTATGCCTGCCCGTGGAAGGCGGAAACGGGTGAAGTGCTTTCTTTGGATCAGGCACGTGTGCAGGCACTTACGGTGCCGGGTGAATTCCCTTATGCGTACGGACAGCTGAACGGAGATGTCTTCGTTGCAACGAACAACGGCGGGGTGTTTCGCTTCTCTGAGGGGCAATGGTATCTCCTGCGCCCCGCTGATCCCAAAACCAGTTTTCAGATTTATACCATGATCAATTATTATGACAGCCTGCTGATGGGGCAGTATCCAACAGGCGAACTTTTTGATATACAGGGGGACCGGCTTGTTCATTGGGAGGGCGTGCCGCCCCGACCCGAAAACAGTTCCCCTTTATTTCGGGAAGCGCAATCACTGGCGATCTACCGGGGTGAACTCTATGCGGGCATCTGGCCCTGGGGTGAAGTCTGGAGGCTGCCCCATCGTGAAGGCAACTGGCACTATGCCGCCCGCCTTTTTACCCGGCCGTCCGTCAGTGCCGATATCACCGCACCCTATGAAAAGGAGATGAACGAGCGCAGCGCCCCCGTGTACAACATCTGGGGTCAGCGTGTCACGAGCCTCGTTCCTTTCGGCAACAGCCTCTATGCCTCTACAGCAAGCAAGAACGGTGCGTGTTTCGATGAGGAATATGATTTTCTGGATTCCTGTGCCCAGGAAGAATACGGCGCTGTCTACAGCCTCACCCTGCCCGGACATGCGGAAACAAATATCCCCTGGACAGGAGCGCCCGTAGCCTTCGATATCCAGATTACCCCGGAAGCAATGACTCTGTCTGCAGACGACAAAGAGGTACTTCAGCTCTCTCGCGGCAACAATGCTCTGCCTTACGGTTCCCGAGCCCGCCTGCACTGGGGTCAGGGCATCTTTGGTCCGCTGCACGGCGAAATTCTTCGGGCAGAAGTCGAAATGGAGTAGCTTTTCACTGTTGGATTCGCTTCTTGTCTACAGCGACACCCGTCCACAGCGTCACCCCGTTCGCGTCGCACCCTTGCCTACAGCGACACCCGTCCACGGCGTCCATTTCCGCACTCCCTGCCACGCTTGCCTTTTCTCGTCATTCCTGCTCCTCCCTCCGTCATTCCTGCTCCTCCCTCCGTCATTCCTGCGAAGGCAGGAATCTTAATCAG
>MWCY01000045.1 GCA_002070275.1 Candidatus Hydrogenedentes bacterium ADurb.Bin170 | reverse complement strand
GGCCGATCTTGATGCGGGCGCCGTGCTGAATGCCGTGTCTGTGCTGGGTGAAGATCCCACGGGCACAGATGTACCCGGCGACGACGATGTGACAGTGCCTGCGGATCAGGATCCTTCGCTGAGCGTCTATAAAGAAGCTGACAGCGCCTATGCTCCGTCAGTGGGCGAACAGATTGAATACTACATCACTGTAATCAACAGCGGTAATGTGACGCTGACCAATATCGTGGTAAAAGATCCGCTGACCGGTCTGCACGAAGAGATTCCTGCACTTGCACCGGGTGACAGACGCGAATTTATCACGACCTATACCGTTACAGCGGCCGATGTTGAAGCAGGCAGTGTTGTGAACGTTGCTACGGCAACCGGTGACGATCCGAATGGTAATCCCGTGGAAGATGACGACAGTCGGATCCTTGATGTTATCGACGGTTTCATCCAGGCGGTAGACGATCATTATGAGCCAGTGAACGGCACTACGGGCAATCCGAATGCCGGCAACGCTCTGGATAACGACACACTGTTCGATGCTCCTGTTGACAGTTCTGATGTGATCATCAGCATTATCACACCGGCTTCGCCTGTGACCCCTGGCAGCCCTGTGCCGGAGCTTGATACAGAAACGGGTAACGTGGGTGTTCCTGCTGGTACGCCCGAAGGTACCTATACCATTGTATACAAGATCTGCGCAATTTATGGCGGCGGTTCTAAAGCGCTTGACGGCGGCTTCGTGGACGGCATCGATTCACTTGCCCGACAGGTTACTATCTGTGACGAGGCGACTATTACCATTGTAGTTGTGAACGATGCTGAAGGCGAAGAGCCTGTTGAAGGTGAAGGCATTGCAGCCATTGATTTGACGAAGACGGCTGAGCCTGCAACCTATAGCGCTGTCGGCGATGTGATCACCTATACCATCACGGTAACGAATACGGGTGATATTACATTGCGGAACGTGCGGGTAACTGACGAAATGGTCGGCCTTGAAGAAGTGGTTTCGGAGATGGTTCCGGGCGAAAATAAAGTGTTCACGGTTGAGTACAGTATTACGGAAGCTGACCTTGCCACAGGTGAGATTGTGAACATTGCCCGTGCCGTTTCTGAAACTCTGGATGACGAAGTGGAAGACGAAGGTACGGCGACCGTCACCCTTGATGATGAAGAGCAGGGTGGCTGCAAGGGCTTCGATTGGGGTCCGGGAACATTGTTCACGACGATCCTTGCCTTCCTGGCAATGCTGTTCTCCTCACTCTTTGGTGGAGGCAATATTCGCCCGCCGAAAGTGTGATTGGTACTCTCTGATTGATGTGCAGGCCAGCTGTTCCGTTGAGCAGCTGGCCTTTTCTCTTATGGACAGATCTGTAGTGCCGGCATTTGTTCAGAGGTGCTCTTGCTTCATATGATGAAAAGGGCATACCATATATGGGGCATTGCGTTAACGATACAGGAGACGTTTTTATGGCTTTTGTTGTGTGCGAGCCTTGCATCAAATGCAAATATACCGAATGCGTAACTGTCTGCCCCGTTGACTGTTTTCACGAAGGTGAAAATATGCTTGTGATTGATCCGATAGAATGCATTGACTGCGGTGTCTGTGTTGAGGAATGTCCGGTTCGGGCAATTTATTGTGATGAAGAAGTTCCTGAAAAATGGCAGGATTTCATAGTGCTCAATGCGACTTATGCGCCGCAATGGCCTGTTCTGCGTGATGGAAAGGGCCCCCTGCCCAGCGCAGAGGAATGGAGTTCTGTCACCGATAAAAGGCAGGAATTTATTCCCAGACCGGGCAAAGGTTCCTGATGTATTTTATGATGAAAAAACTGATTCTGTCTGCTATTTTTCTGGCGGCTGCCTGGCAGCAATTCGCCGCTTCCGGGATGACCCTGCTTGAAAAGGCGATTATATTTGAGTATGACATGGAGCAGCGCTTTCTTCTTGAAGGCCAGGCTTTATGCAAACTGCGGCATCCGCAAAATGCAGATGACCCGGTCACGTATAATATGCCTGACAACTGCTATATGACCGGAATTTATCTCGGAACCATGGCAATGAAATATGCTGTGACCCAGGATGAAAAAGACCGGGAGTCAGCAGTGCGCTCCTTAAATGCTTTGCATCTCCTCTGTTCTGTCAGCGGCATTCCCGGGCTCTGGTCCCGTGCTGTGCTTCCTGCAGGTCAGCCTGTTGGAGATGACGGCATCTGGCGCCTTTCTGAAGATGGGTCGTATCAGTGGCGCGGCGATGTCAGCACGGATCAGGTCTGCGGTGCCATGTTTGGTTTCGCTCTTGCCCACGAACTGATCGCCGACGATGAGCAGAAGAAAAAAATCGGCGAAGAAACTGCAGCCCTGATTCAGCATGTTTTGGACAATAAAATGCGTATCCGTGATGCTGACGGGAAACCGACGCAGTGGGGGCGCTACGGGCCTGAATATGCCGCCCGCCTGGAAAAACTGAATGCTCTTTTGTGGCTGCAGGCACTGAAGACTGCTGCGCATACCAGCGGCCTTCCGGAATATGCCGATCTTTACCGCAGCTGGGCGCTGGATCAGGGCTATGCGCAAGCGGCAGTACGGGCACGCCGCCTTCTTGATCCCGCTATAAAAGGAGCGGTAAACCATAGTGATGACATGCTTCTTTTTCTGGGATACGTTCCACTGCTTCTGCTGGAAAGAGATTCCGAAATTCTTGATTCAGTGCACCGGAGCGTCCGACGTTCCTGGGAGGGGGATGAGAAACATCCCGGAGTGCAGCCGGAAGACAACCCTTTTTATGCTTTTATTGTTGCAAAATATTTGGGGGATACCGTCAGGATTGAAGAAGCCAAAAATACCCTCCGCTGGTTTCCCTTCGACATGAAGTGGAACACAGATACGCGGCAGCAGTATGAAAAGCATTTTCAAGTGTCCCTGGCTTTGCCGGTACAAAGCCCGGCGCCCGAAGCAAAAAAAACTGTTCCCATTGACAGAAGATCCAGAACCTGGTCAGCGTGGGTGCAGGATCCGTATCATGAGATCGGCTCGCGGGATACGGATTCTCTCATGGAATACAACGGGCATGATTATCTGCTGGGTTATTGGACAGGCCGTTATTTTGGTTTTATCAGTCCGGAAGAGTAACTCATTCGACTGGCAGCCTATGCAAAAGGAAAGATGGATTCGTGATTCGTTTTACAGTTCTGGGAAGCAGCAGCAGCGCCAACGCTGTGCTTGTCGAGAGTGCTGATGCCTGTATTCTTGTGGATAATGGCTTTACATTTAAAAAACTTACGGAAACCCTGACAGGGATTAACCGCAGTGTGGAAGAAATAGAAGCAGTGCTGGTTACGCATGAGCACAGTGATCATGTCAATGGGGTGGGTATTCTGGCGCGAAAGATGAAAGTGCCTGTCTTTATGACCCGTGGCTGTGCATTGGCAGCCTACCCCCGAACAGGAGAAATCCCGGATCTTCGCCACTTTGAATCGGGAGACACCCTTTCTTTCGGTTCGCTGTCGGCTATCAGCTTTTCCGTGACGCATGATGCCGCCGACCCTGTCAATTATGTGTTTACTTCCGGAAATGCGCGACTGGGTCTCGCCACTGATTTCGGGCATTGTTCGCAACTTGCCCGGGCACGGCTGAGAGATGTGCACGCTTTGATCGTGGAATCCAATTACTGCCCGGATATGCTCCGGACAGGAAAATATCCTCCTCAGCTGCAGCAGCGTATCCGCAGTCGTATGGGGCATCTTTCCAATCTGGATATGCAGGCTTTGCTCAGAGAACTGTGCGGAGGCTCGTTGAAGCTCGTCGTGCTTTCCCACATCAGCCGCGACAATAACACGCCCGAAATAGCACGCTCGTTTGCCGAAGAAGCGGTGACGGGCTATGATGTGGCTGTTCATGTGGCTCCCCCTGACCGCGCAACGCCGACTTTTGAGGTGTGCCCGTGACTTCTTTGCGTGCCTTTTTTCAGGAAAAACAGGTGCAGCAGATGATCGCCCGTGCGGCAAAAATCCTGTCCATCCCGATTAAACTGCATCATAAAAGCAACTGGGCTATCCAAACAGAAGGAACGTGTGAAGCCTGCCGTTTTTTTCAGGAAATTCCCGAGGGGAAAGAATTATGTGCCGGCTGTCGTATGAAAGCGGGCAGACTGGCACTGGCGAGCAATGTTCCGGTTACCTTTGTATGCCATGCAGGCTTTACCTGTTATGCGGCAGCAGCGCTTCCAGGCGAAGCCTATTTTTTCACCTTTGGCCCTTACATGCCCGAAGAGGGGGTTCACGCCATAGAGGCGGAGGTGGGCAGGAGAGTCGGCGAGCTGGAGGGCAAACGCACCGACAGAACAGCCCTTCCTTTCGATCTTGCCGACATTCGGCGTACCAGTGATGAAAGTGTTGCTGCCGCTGCAGAGTGGCTCCTCGAAGGGCTGGCACAGCTTTACAGCGACTATGTCCGGGAAGAAGGGGACGATGCCACCGATTTCCCGGATGACATGACAGAAAAAAATGCTGCCGGACTTCCTTCGCCGGAGGTAGCAGGTGAAGACCCCCGTCTTCGGATAGCCGCTGCCTATCTGCTTTTCGGTAAAACCCGGGTGTTGCACGCTGTCCTGGAAGACCAGCTGGAGGAGACGGGCAAAAGTCCTCAGACCCGCCAGAGCTGTGTTATTGCAGGCATTTCGAAAGTGCTGGATTACCTGCATCAGTGCGGGGCTGATATTGAATCCTGCCGGGATCGGTTCCCCGAATTTGTGGCGGCGGTGCATCAGGAGGATATACCCCGCGGACTGCTTCAGCTGTGTGATCGGTTCGTAAAATCTGTTTCACCGCATAAAACGCTGCTGAAGTACGGTGCGGAATTGCCGGAAGTGCTTGAGGAGATGGAGAGGCGTTACGGGGAAGACTTGCAGCTACAGCGCCTTGCGGAGCCGATGCAGATTCACCCGACGACGCTGGCACGCCGCCTTGAATGTGTGACGGGCATGAAATTCGGTGAACTGCTGAAGCGGATCCGGCTGATGCAGGCACAGAGACTTTTGCGGCGTACTTCGCTCTCGGCTACAGCGATTACGCGGCGCGTGGGAATACAGGATCAGAGCAATTTTACCAAAATATTCAAACGGTATACAGGCATGACTCCGAAAGAGTATCAGATGCGGTATAAGCAATAATGAACTATAAGATCTGATGCACGCTGAGAGCGCCGCTAAGGTGAGCCGCCTGATGTCTGCAGAAATAAAAGGGCAGTGAAAATGCGATTGAGAATAAAAGTCATACAGATCGGATTGTCTGTTCTTTTTGCTGCTGCATTTTATCCGGCAGGTTTGTCTGCAGAAGTTTCAGGGGTTCCTGTCTTCGCACGGGAAGAGGGCGGGTATCATACTTTCAGAATTCCCGCCCTGATTGTCAGCCATGACGGTACACTGCTGGCGTTTTGTGAAGGAAGGAAGCACTCTGCGAGTGATACAGGAGATATTGCGCTTGTTATGAAAACTTCTACAGATTCAGGGGCAAGCTGGAGCCCGGTTCAGGTGGTTTGGGATGACCCCGGAAACACCTGCGGCAACCCCTGTGCTGTAGCGGACCGGGACACAGGGGTTTTGTGGCTTTTGATGACCTGGAATCTGGGAGAGGACAGAGAGGATAAAATTATCCGGCAGGAGAGCAGGGATACACGCCGTGTTTTTATTACATCGTCTTCTGATAACGGAAAGCACTGGAGCGAGCCGACGGAAATAACGCAGAGCGTTAAAAAACCGAATTGGACCTGGTATGCCACCGGGCCGGGGAACGGAATCCAAAAAGAAAAAGCACCGCATCCGGGGCGGCTTGTCATCCCTTGTGATCACATTGAAGCGGACACACACGCCTATTATTCTCATGTTATTTATTCCGATGACCATGGAAGGAGCTGGCATCTGGGAGGAAGTGTGCCGGAGCCGCAGGTGAATGAGTGCTGTGTGGCGGAATTAAGCGATGGCAGCCTGCTTCTGAATATGCGCAATTATTATGCAGAAAATAAAGTCAGGCAAAAGGCATACAGCACTGACGGCGGAGTGCAATGGGAGGGGCAGAGCTTTGACTTCGGGCTGATCGAGCCTGTCTGCCAGGCATCGCTGGTGCGCTATCCCCGGCAAAGCAGAGAGGGGAAAGATATTCTCTTTTTTTCCAACCCTGCCAGTGCAGAGCACCGTAAAGCCATGACCTTACGCGCCAGTACCGACGGCGGGCAAAATTGGGAATACTCTTTGCTGTTTCATTCGGGTCCCGGTGCCTATTCTTCTCTTGCCGTTTTGCCTGACGGCAGTGTTGCCTGTCTGTATGAATGCGGCGAAACCCACCCCTATGAGCAGCTGCGTTTTGTCCGTGTTTTTCCGGCGGCATTGGGACTGCCGGGCGTACCAATGGAGGCCGGTAACGGTGCCCGGTAATAGGTGTTTTTCCTGAAGAAAAACAGAGAGGTGCCCTGCTATTTCGTGGCTCTTTCCCGGCTGTGGTATACTCTTAACTCTGTTTATAAGCGGCATCGCATATGAAGGACAGAAGCCGGGTTGCAGCCGGAATGTGCATTGCGTCCGGCGGTGCGCAAAACAATAAATAGTATGCACGGAGACTCGATCCGACCTGTTCAATCAGGCATTTCGGGCATGCGGACCGGCATCGATGGATTTGGCAGATAACTGTATAAAACAGGGCAGTGCCCATAAAAACAAGGGAATATGTTTATGCACAAACTCGTATTAATCAGACACGGGCAAAGCACATGGAATCTTGAGAACCGTTTTACGGGATGGACTGATGTGGATTTGAGCGAACAGGGACGCAGTGAAGCTGCTTCAGCAGGAAAAGTATTGAAGTCCGAAGGATTTGAATTTGATCTGGTCTATACTTCGGTGCTGAAACGCGCTATCCGCACCATGTGGCACGTGCTGGATGAGCTGGATCAGATGTGGCTTCCTGTTATCCGGGACTGGCGGCTGAATGAGCGTCACTACGGTGCGCTTCAAGGGTTGAATAAAGCGGAAACGGCTGCAAAACACGGGGAGGATCAGGTCAAAATCTGGCGGCGTTCCTACGACGTTCCCCCTCCGCCGCTGGAAGCGGCTGACGACAGAAACGCAGCCCACGACCGGCGGTATGCCGGACTCAGTGCCGACCAGATTCCGCTGACTGAAAGCCTGAAGGAAACAGTGGCGCGGTTCATTCCTTACTGGGAAAATGATATTGCGCCGCAGGTAAAAGCAGGGAAGCGGGTCCTGATTGTTGCTCATGGCAACAGCCTGCGTGCACTGGTCAAATATCTGGATGGAATATCCGAACAGGACATTATCAGCCTGAACATCCCCACCGGTATTCCGCTTGTGTATGATCTGGACGAGAATCTGAAGCCTCTGGGACATCGCTATCTGGGCGATCCCGAAGCCATCAAAAAAGCAGCGGAAGCAGTGGCGAATCAGGGCAAGGCAGGCTGATCAGTCCGTTTTCCGGTAAAGAAGAATGATATCAGTGGAATCCGGTGTTAAAGGCGCACCGTCGTAGGAGCCTCTGCCGGATTCCATTTTCATTCCCGCTTTTGCCGCACACTCCGTAAGGAGCTCAGCAGTCCAGTGCTGCAGAAGAGACTCCTCGCTCGTTTTGCGTACAGAGCCCGAAACTGCCTCAAAATAATCAATGGTCAGTCTGGTTTGTGTATCGGCGGGCTGAAAGGACTTGACAGCTACCAGATGCTGCCTGTCATTTTGCTCCTGTTCCACCCGGATACGCGGCTTCTTCAGGGCGGGCTTGTCATAATTCAGCGTCTGGGTAATCAGAATGCCGCCTGGCTGCAATACCCCGGCAACTCCCTGAAAGAAAAGATCCAGACTGTCCCGTCCGTCCAGCAGGCACAGGGAGTTTCCCACACACAGCGCAAGTCCATAAGGACCGCCCTGGGGATATCTCATGTCTCCTGCCGCATAACGGATTTTCGGATGCGGGCGCTGCTTTCGTGCATGTTCCGTCATGCCCTCACTCAGATCATAAGCGGAAACTTCTGCGCCTCTTTCTGCGAGATAGTGTGCATGCAGTCCAAGACCGCTTGCCAGATCCAGCACGCGGTTTGAAGGAGCGCTGGCGAGCGCCCCGAGCAGGAAAGGACCTTCCCGATCAAGACGCCCGCCTCGATTTCCTAACAGTTCATAATATTCAGGTGCATGAAAAGAACTCATGAACTCATTTTATCCTTGGGATCATGTACTGATTACCCGAGCATGGCAGCCAGATCGGCCTCAGGAGTATCAATAGGAGTCAGCCCGAAAGTCTTCACCAGAACGTCAAGCACGTTGGGGCCTACGAAAGCAGGCAGGGACGGTCCGATACGCATTCCCTGAATACCCAGATGAAGCAGTGTCAGAAGCACGGCGACAGCTTTCTGCTCGTACCAGCTGAGCACAATGGACAGCGGTAGATCATTGACACCGCATTCAAAAGCATTTGCAAGGGCCACGGCGATCTGAATCGCACTGTAGGCATCATTGCACTGACCGATGTCGAGGAGTCTAGGAATACCGCCAATGTCGCCAAACTCAAGTTTGTTGAAGCGGTATTTGCCGCAGGCAAGCGTCATGACAACACAGTCATCGGGGACGCTGGTGGCAAGGTTGGTGTAATAATCACGTCCGGGCTTGGCGCCGTCGCAGCCGCCGATCAGGAAGAAACGGCGAATTTTTCCGGCTTTGACCGCATCGATGACTTTATCGGCAACGCTCATGACAGCATTGTGCCCGAAGCCAATCGTGATGTACTGTTCGGGTCCGTCTTCTGTAAAGCCTTCCGCTTCCAGCGCCGCATTGATTACAGCGCTGAAGTCGTCGTTGGTTACATGAACAACGCCAGGCCACTGTACCAGTCCGGTGGTGAAAATGCGGGACTGGTAGCTCTGCCGGGGGCGCTGGATGCAGTTGGTTGTCATCAGGATGGCACCGGGGAAGGCATCGAATTCTTTTGCCTGATCCTGCCAGGCACCGCCGTAATTACCCACCAGATGGCTGTATTTTTTCAGACCGGGGTAGGCAAGGCAGGGAAGCATTTCGCCGTGCGTGTACACATTGATCCCCTTGCCTTCTGTCTGCTGCAGCAGTGCGGCAAGATCTTTCAGGTCATGACCGGATACCAGAATGCATTTTCCTTTTACAGGAGTCACACGGACGCGTGTCGGCTCCGGATGACCGTAAGTACCGGTGTTTCCGGAATCGAGGAGCTGCATTGCCTTCAGATTGTTTTCTCCCACTGCAAGAGCACGGGCAACCAGAGCATTCACATCATCGACTTCATCCGCAAGAAAAGAGAGCGTGTCATGGGTGAACGCATAGACACTGTCATCTTCAACGCCAAGCACTGCCGCATGATCCACATACGCCGCCATGCCTTTCAGTCCGTAAAGGATAAGTTCCTGCAAACCGGTAACATCAGACCCGTATTTGGGCAGGCGGGACTCGATGCCGATAGTCTCTCCCTGACGCACCATTTCATCCTGACTCTCCGCGAATGCGAAAGTGGCAGGGCCGGACAGTTCGTTGGTGCAGCCCATTGACTTGCAGGACTCTTTCAGCTCGCTGCGGATTGCAACACCGGCACGAATCAGTTCAGCAATGGTGGCGGCATCAAAGTTCACATTTGTGACGGTTGTAAACAGCGCCTTAATAACAAAATGGTCTGCTTTAGGCGTGGTCACACCGGCGGCACGCAATTTGTGTGCGTACTGACTGATGCCTTTTGCCATATGCAAAAGCAGATCCTGCAGGGCTGCTGTTTCCGGATCTTTCCCGCATACGCCATGGGCTGTACACCCTGTAGAGCGGCTCGTTTGCTCACACTGATAACAAAACATCGACATAGTATTTTCCTCTTTCGTAGGAACCAGACACTGTATACACGAACAAATAGGATACACGAAAGATAGCGTCAATAGGTATTCCGGCTCAGAAGATCGCCTTCAACACCCATAATGATTTCTTCCACAGGCACCGAGCTGCCTGCCTGAGCGCGTGCGGAAACAATCCACTGCGTGATGCCCCGGCAGCAGGGCACTTCCATACGGACAACGGTCACTTTCGGCGGTGCCGCATTCTGAAACATAGCAGTCAGTTTTTCCAGATAGCCGGTAGGGTCATCAAGCTTCGGACATGCAATCGCCAGCGCCTTGCCCTGCAGCAGTCTGGGATGAAAAGCGCCGCAGGCAAAAGCACTGCAGTCGGCAGCGATCAGAATTTCCCGCTGCTGAAACTGCGGAGCGTTAAAATTGACCAGGTGCAGCTGCACCGGCCAGTGGGTCAATGCGGACGGAGTGTGCGCCGCTGTTTGCCCGGCCGTTGTCGGGGAAGCGGGCGCGGAAGTTCCCTGAAACTGGCGTGAACGGGAGCCGGGGCAGCCTCCGGAAAAAGCGGCAGCAGCCGGATGTGCTCCCCCGCTCGGGCAGCCCGACGGGGCGTGGCTTACTGGAGCAGGTGCGGGCGCGGCGGCAGCAGCCGCCTGAGCGGCAGGATGATCGGGCGGCAGAGAAAATTCATCTGCTTCACGCACTTCGATGGTCAATGCCCCGGTAGGGCAGCTGCCGATGCATGCACCGAGGCCGTCGCAGTAACTGTCTTTGACAAGTTTGGCTTTGCCGTCTACGATAGCCAGCGCGCCTTCTTCACAGTCTACAATGCAAAGACCGCAGCCGTCGCATTTTTCTTCATCAATTTTGATAATCTCTCTGATAGCCATAAATCTGACCCTTTTCTTTATGCAGCGTTCTGCTTTGTTGCCGTAGTATAACCCGACGGGCGCAGCAGTTCTTTGACTTAAGTCAAATAGGCATCATTTATTTCAGAAAGGCACGAATTTCTTCAGAAGTCTGATTTTCTGCCCGTTAGGCGTTTCGGGGATACGACTTTTCAGATCGGATACAGAGAGAAAAACATAGCCACGCCAGCGCCCAGGTATGTGCAGCATGGCGCAGAGGATTGCTGTCAGCAGAAAATGCGGAGCTTTCAGGTAAATCCGTTTAAATCGGCAGATTTACATCGGCAAAATTGTCCATAATCCGCTTGTCGCGCATGATTTTTAATGCGTCAAAAGCCTTGTCGAAAGGTACAGTCTGCTGCTCTTTCACAGCATACCGCCGCCAGGTGACGCTGCGCCCTTCCAGTTCCTGTTTGCCGAGAACCCAGATATTCGGTATTTTTCTTGTGACGGCGTTGCGGATTTTTTTGTTGAAGCTTTCATGGCTTGTGTCGATATCAGCCCGAATAAACTCATTGCGAAGCGTGGATTCCAGCTGTCGCGCATAGTCCATCACTTCATCATTGACAGGAACCAGCCGCACCTGGACAGGTGCCAGCCAGGTCGGGAAAGCACCGCCGTACAGCTCAATCAGGAAAGAGATCATACGTTCGTGTGTGCTGAGGGGCGCGCGATGCAGAATTAAGGGCCGTTTTCGTTCTCCCTGCGCATCAATGTAGCTCAAATCGAAGCGATCCGGCATAACAAAGTCCAACTGGCACGTGGAGACGGTTTCCTCACGCCCCATAAGATTTTTAACCTGAATATCCACCTTCGGCCCGTAGAAGGCTGCCTCGCCGCTTTCTTCCTCATAGGCGATTCCGAGATTGTTCAGCACATTCCGGACAATGGCTTCGGTGCGCTCCCATTCATCATAATTATCAACAAACTTGTCGCTGGATTTATCGTGGAGTGATAAACGCACCCGGAAGTTGCCCATGCGCAGGTGCCCGTAGTACATGAGATACATATCAATCACAGCCCGGAATTCATCTTCCACCTGCTCGGGCATGCAATAAATATGAGCATCATTCATGCACATGGCGCGAACTCGGAGCAGCCCTGAAAGAGAGCCGTGCTTTTCGTAGCGGAACACGTCTCCGTATTCACAGAGCCGCACCGGCAGTTCACGATAACTGCGGAGTCTCGAAGCATAGATTTTGTGGTGATGCGGGCAGCACATGGGCCGCAGATAATAGTCATCGTGCTCGTCGACGGGCATGGACGGATACATGCTGTCCTGATAATAGGGTACATGTCCTGAGCGCAGATAGAGTTCTTTCCGGGTGACGCTGGGCGTTGAAACCCGCTGATATCCGCCCAGGAATTCCGTTTCACGCGCCCATTTTTCCAGTTCATCGCGGATGATGGTGCCGTTCGGCATCCAAAGGGGAAGCCCTACACCGACTTCAGAATCCTGGATAAAAAGATCGAGTTCATCACCGAGTTTCCGGTGATCCCGCTCCATGGCAAGTTTGCGCATTTCCAGATACTCTTTCAAGGCGTCTGCAGATTCAAATGCCAGACCGTAGATACGGGTCAGCATGGGTCTGCTTTCATCGCCGCGCCAGTAGCTTCCGGAAATGCGGTCCAGTTTAAAAGACTTTTTTGGAACTTCGCCAGTATGTTCCAGGTGAGGCCCTTCGCACATGTCGATGAAGTCGCCCATTGTATAAAAAGAAAGAGAGCCGTTAACAGCCAGTCCTTTATCTAAAAGTTCCCGGGCATATTCGATTTTGTAGACTTCACCGCCCGCTTCCAGATGCTTGACTGCGGCTTCAAAAGGCATCTCTGTCCGGACAAAAGGAATGCGCTTTTTAATCAGGGCGTTCATGCGTGTTTCGATATCCGCCAGATCCGCCTCTCCTACAGGCGTGCCGCCGAAATCGAAGTCGTAATAAAAGCCGTTTTCCACAGGCGGGCCGAAAGCCAGTTTGGCATCAGGCCGGATTTCCAGCACTGCTGCCGCAAGCAAATGAGAAAGAGAATGGCGCAGCCGATACAATGCGGTTTCTTTTTTGTCCGCAACTGAAACTGAACAGTTATTCATAAAACACACATCCTGTAAAAAGATCTGATCCCCTGATTGCGCTGTTATGGGCAGCAGACGCTGAAGGGATACACGTCGCCCGGCTTGTTGCCGGACGGGAAAAACACATACGCACCACAAACACTATATCACGGTGACAAATAGTGAATCCAAATGCTTATTCAGGGGATGGAAATTGGAATTGTTATGCTGCGGCCGTTCCGGATTACTTCCACCTGAAATTGTTTGACATTTTGAAATTGAGGGATAAGCCCCATAATTTGCGCCTCGCTCTCTATGGCGATGCCATTTACACGGGAGATGATATCACCGTTCTGAAAGCCGAGCTGCGCCGCATAGGGTATGGCACTGATGTCTGTAGCTGTCAAGCCCTGGGGCCGTCCGGATTCATCCCGAGAAATGCGGGGCTGATGGCGCATCATCAAGGCACCGGCATCGATCTTTTCAGCAGGGGCCTTCAGTTGTACTGGCGCGGTTCTCGGTGCGCTTTCAACCATTGTGCCTTTTTTGCTTAGGGACTTTTCCGATGACTCAGAATCGGAACGAGCGGTTTTTTTGTCGGGAACGGGTTCTGCCACGGTTTCCAGCGTATAGGTGAAGTCCTCTATTTCTTTGCTTTTCCTGTAATCCCAGGGCGCCAGCGGTGTTGCCTGCGAAAAAATACCCTGTCCTTTCAGAACGGCGCCGGCACTCAATTTCCGGAGCAAAGCGTCTTTCGGTGCATTCTTTTCATCCCACCAGCCCAGTCCTTTCGCCGCAAGGTAATGGCTGAGACTTTGTTTTTCTTTATTCAGGATCAGGACGACAGGAAGATCTTTGTTGTCAACGGACAGGATGGAGATTTCTGCGGCTTCCCCGCCTAGAAAAGAATGTCCGCCGGTTTTAGCCTCTTCAAAAAAAGGCTGTCCCTCTTCCGGGCAGTCTACACCGTACAGGCGGACCGTCACTTTTTCCTGCTTGCGGAGAACCACAAGCACATCACCGGATTCAAAACTTTCCGGTATCCCTGAAAAAGTTTCTTTTACAGATGCCCGGGCCGCCTCGAAGACCTGTGCTGCCGAGAGCGAGTTAAAAAGAGAAAGGTTGTCCGGATCGGCATCGGCTCCAGCATCGGCGCTGAAAGCGGATACGGGAAACATGCAGAGAAGCAGGAAAACAGGCAGCCCACAGAGAAAGCGACGGATATCGACATTCATGGTTTTTCCTTTCCATCCGGCTATACACCGGTAACCGTATGCGATAATCATACCATGGAAAGAAAGTGCGATGAAATAAAAATGTCCGCCGCCGGGCTGTTGCGCTCGGATCCGGAAGCCGTGTTTATTTTTTGTCTGCTTCTTTAAGCTGCTCAACGAGGGCGATATATTTTTCTTTTGCCTCGTCCTGACTCATGCCCGCCCGCTCTTTCCAGGCATCATATTTGGCACGCTTAATAAACTCAAGCATACCCGGGCGTTCACCTGTGCAGTCGCCGACGCTTCCCTGTTTGTAAAGGCTGTACAATTCCAGCTGCGCCGCGCTGTCCGGAGCTTCAGACAATTCTGTGACTTCTTTGCTTGCCCGTTCGAATCTGGCGGTGAGATCATCTGACATGAAACTACCCTCCACGGTTTTGTCGGTGCGGATATGCACAAGACAGTGCACTTATTATAACCCATATCTGTGTTTTCTGGAAGATAAATTGAAATGAATTTGTGAGGCGAGGACGGGGGGGAGGGATACTGTGTTATTCCTGCGGAATGCTTTGCAGTGCAGTCTGAAGCACAGCAATCCACACTTGATATCCCGCTGTGTTGAGGTGCACGCCATCGCCCGTATGAAAAGCCGGATCAAGGTTGCCCTTTTCATTGACAAGTTTCGTAAATGCACTGGCAAAATACTGATTGTTTTCTGCACACAAGTTTTTCAGCGCCTCATTTAGCCGGACAATCCTTTGATTGGATTCTTCGGAGATATTTTTCGTTTCGGCATCCAGAGGATGCATGGCACTGAAAATGGCGGGAATATCTTCCGGGATGCTTTGCATAATAAGTTTCCAGTTGCTGATGATTTCGTCATCGCTGCGTCTGGAAAGATCGTTGACGCCAATGGCAAAGACAATAGCGGCGCAGTGTTCCAGCGATTTATACTTGGGCAATCTTTGCAGAACCCCGTAAGTGGTATCGCTTCCGATGCCGTAATTAACGGCAAGGGGTGTTACTGCACAGACGCAGAGCCCCTGTGTAATGCTGTCACCAATAAAAACAACAGCGCCGTCGGGCACATTGCCGTCCATGTATTCGTGATACACCATCATACGCCGGTAATGATCTGTAATTTCATCATTTTCGGCGCAGCCGTCCGTCTGAAAGAGCACAAGAGATAAAAGAATAGTGGCTGAAGCAATGGCTTTGGTTTTTCCCATGGAATACATCTTATCTGCCCCGCTTGCGTTGTGAGCCGCTCTTTTGAGGGCGAGAAAAAAGATTTGTAAAAAACGCGCTGATCTTGCCAAACAGCCCTTCAGGCTTTTTAACGGTCTTCTTGGTGCGTGCTTCCTGAATTCTGTAGAGATTCAGAAGGGCATCTCTGAACTCCCGCGATGACTGAAAACGAAGGTTGGGATCAGGGTGAGTCGCCTTCTCCACAAATGCGTTGCATTCCACAGGCAGTTCCGGACGGATCTCCGTCACTTTATAGCCGGACTGGGGGGAACGCCCGCACAGCAGCTCATAAAACATCACGCCCAAAGAAAAAATATCCGCCCTGTAGTCAACTCCGGCAGGGTTCAGCTGCTGTTCAGGTGCCATATAATGAATTTTGCCCAGATTGGCACCGACTACTGTCAACCCTTTGAACTGGTCATCGAGCTTTGCCAGACCGAAGTCCAGCAGGCGGATGGATCCATCAGGAAGAACCATGATGTTTTCCGGAGAGAGATCCCTATGAATGGTAATCTGATGGGCATGCTGCAGGGCATCGGCGACCAGGCAAAGGACACGCACCACTGAATTAAATTCAAGATTGTGCCGCTCCTGCAGCCAGCGACGGAGGGATTTGCCGCGGATGTACTCCATGGTATAAAAAAGCGTATTGTTCCACTTGCTCGCTTCATATACCTTTACAATGCCCGGATGGTTCAACTTTCGCGAAGTATTGACTTCCCGGATGAACCGTGCGATGGCATGTTTGCTGTTGGCATATTTGGTGTGCAGCGTTTTTAAAGCGACCATCTGCCCGGTTTGTTTATCCTGGACAAGATAAACAGATCCCATTCCTCCGCGCCCGAGCTTTTCCCGGACAACATAACGGTCGGCGATGACACTGTACTCGAGTTCAGGTATTTCTGCCACTTTCCAGCCTCCAATTAAAGGGTTGAGAAGCAAAGCGGAAAATTCGTAAATCATTATACATATTCGCAGCAACGAAAGAAACTTTCCCTGTTTAATTGTACCTTGGCTTACTATTGAGGCCGGATGGGGACAATTGATTTGCCTGAGACAAGGAAATAACGTTTCCATTAAAGGAACAGATTTGTAATAATAGGCGCTGCTTACTGTGTCCTGTTGAAGTATCTATGAATCCGGAAGAGTGTCTTTTCATGCGCATTGCCGTTGTAGACCTGCTGTTTTCCTGGCCGCCTCATGGCGGAGCGGATGTGGACGTCTATTATGTGATGCAGGAACTGATGCGTCTCGGTTATGATACGCATCTTTTTGTAACAGCAGAGGAGGGGAGTTGGGAGCGGGGCGATATTCGCGATGGTGCCCTTCCGTTCCCGGTGACCCTTTTAGAATTGGGTGAACAGGGGCTTACGGAGGCTTTCCTGCACAACCGGTTGTACGAAGCTGTTGCCGGTTTTTCCCCGGATATTGTCTTTCTGACACAGGGTTATTTTCTTAAGACAGCCCTTATTGAAGCTCTGAAAGACTACCCGATCATTTCCCGATGTTATGCCCATGAGCTCAGCTGCCACAAAGACATCCTCCGTTTCCGCGAGGGAACGCCCTGTCCTCATTGTTATGTGGAAAGCCCGGACATATGTCGCCGCTGTGCGCTAGCCAGCCAGCGTGAAAGCCTGTTTGCGGGAACGGCCCATGCCTGGACCAGGGAGTATGTGGAAAGTCGGGCGTGGACAAAAGACTATTACAGCCGCTTTAAACAGGCAATGGCGCAGTGCAGCAAAGTGATTGTGACCACCGAACACATGCGCGCACCGGTGGAACTGCTGACCAAAGAGATCGCCGTGATTCCCAACGGTGTCGATATCAGGCGGTTTCTGCCTTCGCCGGAACGTGCCGGGCGTCCGGTGCCTGTGCTATTTGTGCCGGGCAGGATAGAGGATCCCGCCAAGGGCTTTTCTCTGTTTCTTGAGGCAGCGGAAAAGGTGTCGGGTTCAGGAATTGCATTTGAAGTTCGGGCAACTCTTCCTGAAGGCTATGAGGGTCCGCCCTGGCTGAAGGCGGTGGGGAAGCTGGATTATGACTCCATGCCTCAA
The DNA here is from genome assembly GCA_002070275.1 of Candidatus Hydrogenedentes bacterium ADurb.Bin170. GTDB lineage: Bacteria > Hydrogenedentota > Hydrogenedentia > Hydrogenedentales > CAITNO01 > JAAYJV01. The sequence goes on along the minus strand of MWCY01000045.1, from coordinate 9,004 downwards.
GCCTACCGGAATACGGATATTTGTGTCGTGCCGAGTTTATGGGAAGAGCCTTTCGGGCTGGTTGCGCTGGAAGCGATGGCGTCCGGGATTGCTGTTTGCGCATCCCGGACAGGGGGCCTTCAGGATATTGTTGTTCACGGAGAGACGGGCTTCCTTTTTGAACGGGGCAACAGTCGGGCGCTCGCCGCATGTCTTGAGAGACTCCTTGAAGATCGGCATCTGTGTGCGGCAATGGGAGCCCGGGGGCGGCAGCGGGCAGAGGACGTGTATGATTGGGAACATATCGTGTCCGCTTATTATCCGCCCTTACTTGATGAAATCAGCAGAATGAAGCAAAGATGATTTTTCAGAGGGAAGAGAAATGAGGCCGCCGGGCGGCATCTCCTGAGGAGCGCGTCCGGCGGCAGGAAGGAGGGAGATTGGTTTAGTTGTCGAGGACGGTAAAGTCGGCGTCCATGGTGTTTCCGCCGGAAGAGGCAGGAGGAGGCGTGCTGCAGCTGGCGCCGGATCCGCAGTGGGAACCTGATGCTCCTGTTTTTCCTGCGGCATCAGCGTACATGGCTTGCGACAGTGCCTGAGAAATCTGGGACACTTTTTCCAAGCCGGCTTCCATTGCTTCCAGATCATTGTGTTTAACCGCATCTTTCAGGCTGGCAAGTGCCGTTTTCAGAGCGTTTTTCTGATCCGGAGCAATCTTATCACCATGCTCACGCAGCAGTGTTTCCGCGGAGAAAGCCAGATGTTCCGCCTGGTTGCGTGTTTCTGCTTCTTTGCGCAGTTTTTTGTCATCAGCGGCATGCTGCTCTGCATCCTTTATCATGCGATTCACCTCGGCTTCACTGAGTCCGGACGAAGCCTCAATGCGAATTTTCTGCTCGCGGCCCGTCGCCTGATCTTTCGCAGAGACATGCAGGATGCCGTCCGAGTCAATGTCGAAAGACACCTGAATTTGCGGCAGCCCCCGGGGTGCGGGAGCAATGCCCTCCAGGTTGAAACGGCCCAGGGTTCTGTTGCCTGCCGCCATATCCCTTTCACCTTGAAGCACATGGACGGTCACAGCGTTCTGATTGTCTTCAGCTGTGCTGAAGATTTCGCTTTTGGATACGGGGATGGTCGTATTGCGGTCAATGAGGCGCGTGAAGACACCGCCCAGCGTCTCAATGCCCAGAGACAACGGCGTCACATCAAGAAGAAGAACGTTTTTCACCTCTCCTGAAAGCACACCGCCCTGAATTGCCGCGCCAATGGCGACCACTTCATCAGGATTCACTCCGCGATGTGGTTCTTTGCCGAAGAAGTCGGTTACAGTCTGCACCACAGCGGGCATACGCGTCATGCCGCCCACCAGAATCACTTCATCAATGTCAGCGGCCTGAAGACCGGCATCTGCAAGAGCCTTGGCGCAGGGAACTTTTGTGCGATCAATAAGTGCCGCTGTCAGCTGTTCCAGTTTTGCCCGGGTCAGCTGGCAGTTCAGATGTTTCGGCCCGGAGGCATCGGCGGTAATGAAGGGCAGATTCACATCGGTCTGCAGGGTGGACGACAATTCACGTTTCGCTTTTTCAGCCGCTTCTTTCAAACGCTGCAGCGCCATGAGATCTTTGCGGAGATCAATGCCCTGCTCTTTTTTGAATTCATCTGCCAGATGGTTGATGACCGCCTGGTCGAAATCGTCACCGCCCAAATGGGTGTCTCCGCTGGTGCTCAGCACTTCAAAACTGTCCTCTTCAATGGCAAGGATAGATATATCAAAGGTGCCTCCGCCCAGATCATAAACAGCCACTTTTTCTTTTTTCTTTTTGTCCAGTCCGTATGCAAGTGCGGCGGCAGTAGGCTCATTAATTATACGAGCCACTTCCAGCCCGGCGATACGGCCGGCGTCTTTTGTCGCCTGACGCTGTGCATCATTAAAATACGCCGGTACCGTAATGACGGCTCGGGTGACCTTTTCGCCCAGATAACTTTCTGCGGCTTCCTTCAGTTTCTGCAGGATCATGGCGGAGATTTCCGGCGGACGGTATCCCTTGCCCTGAATGTCTATCTGACAGTCACCGCTTGAAGCGCGGCTCACACTGTAGGGCGTATTTTCATGCTTACTGACTGCTTCGTCATAACGTCTTCCCATAAAACGCTTGATGGAAAAGACGGTGTTGGCGGGGTTGGTGACAGCCTGCCTCCAGGCCGCTGTGCCCACCAGACGTTCGCCGTCCCGTGTGAATGCCACAACGGAAGGCGTGGTACGGGATCCTTCGAGATTCGGGATTACGGCGGGTTCGCCATTTTCAATAACGGCAACGCACGAGTTGGTTGTGCCTAAGTCAATTCCGATTGTTTTTGACATGTTCTTTCTCCTTTCGGTTAATGGTGTCGTCTTGCACCTCTTTACAGAGCACAAACCATGCCAAAAAGGAAACGGGGTAGATTTCAGGCTTTGGCGTGTGTTTTTTGAAGATAAGGGCGCATACACGGGAAAAACCGTTTCAATATGGATCAATGCAAAGTAAAAGTGAAACAGTTATTTTGCGCACGCCCGGCTTACTGGGCTATACTGCAGACATCGAAACTTCTGCCGCAGAACATGTTTGCGACGGTAAAACGGGAGTAATTGCCATGTTCAGAAAAATCGCTGTCTTGACTTGTGTTGTATCTCTATTTTCGGTTGGTTCGCTGCTGGTAATGGCGGGATGCGGCAGCCCGGCACCTTCGGACGGTTCTGCCAAAAAAGCAAAACCCATTGTCCTGTCCTACAGCATTTTCTTTCCTCCTACCCATGCGCAATGTCTTGAAGCGGAAGCCTGGGCAAAGGAAGTGGAAGCCCGCACGGATGGCAGAGTCAAAATAAACATTTATCCGGGCGGATCTTTGAGTCAGGCGCCGCAATGTTATGAAGGTGTTGTTTCCGGCATTTCTGATCTGGGCATGAGCTGCTTCTCCTATACCAGAGGACGCTTTCCTCTTCTGGAAGGGCTGGATCTTCCTGTGGGTTATCCCGACGGCAAAACTGCCACACGGCTTGCGACTGATCTGGCAAAGAAATATGCGCCTGCGGAGACATCCGATACCCATCTGCTGTATGTGCATGCTCACGGTCCCGGCATTCTCGCCTCCAAAAAAGTTGTTGCATCTCTGGAAGATATGGCTGGTCTTAAAGTGCGCGGCACCGGCCTTTCCGCCAAAATTATCGAGCGGTTGGGTGGTTCGCCGGTCGGCATGAGCCAGCCTGAAACCTATGAAGCCTTGCAGAAAGGCGTTGTTGAGGCGACATTGTGCCCTGTGGAAACACTGAAAGGCTGGAAGCAGGGCGAAGTGATTTCGTCCATTACAGACAGCTCTGTGATTGGTTACACGACAGCCATGTTCGTCACCATGAATAAAGGGAAATGGGACAGCCTCCCAGCGGACATTCAGAATATCATCACCGCAGTCAGTGAAGAATGGGTTGACCGCCATGGTGCCGCCTGGGACAAAGCAGATGAAGAAGGGCTGGCTTTCATACGGGAACTCGGGCGCACGGAAACGGCATTGAGCGCAGAAGAGCAGGCGCGCTGGCGCGAAGCGGTGCAGCCTATACTGGATGAGTACACTGCAGCCTGTACCGCCAAAAACCTGCCCGGAGCCGAATTTCTTGCCGACCTGCAGAAGGGGATAGCGGCTGCTTCCCGCTAAATAGTACATGAGTATATTCCACAATTCCTGTCTGAAATCTCTGCAGGCTGCCGGGCGCTTTTTCTGGCAGAGCATGCGCTTTCTTGTATATGCGCTGGCAGTGCTGTCCGGTCTATGTATTCTTGCCATGATGTGCATTACCTGCGTGGACATCCTCTTCCGCCTGGGCGGGTATCCTCTGAAAGGCTGCTATGATCTGGTGCGCATTTTCGGTGCATTGACCATAGCAGGTGCTTTGCCGTATACCACAGCGGTAAAAGGTCATGTTGCCATAGAGTATTTTTTTCTGAAGCTGCATCGTCGTGGCAGGATTGTCATTGACAGCCTGAGCAGGCTTGTGATTATGGCTCTTTTCGGCACTTTTGCGTGGCAGTGTCTGCTGTACGGCAACGCGCTGAAGCGCTCCGGGGAAGTGTCGCTCACGCTGGGCGTTCCTCTTTTCTGGCTTTCATACATCATTGCTTTTTCGCTGGGGCTCACCATGCTTGTAACGCTGCATAATCTGCTGCACCCCGGCCGGGAGATGATCAAGCCATGACTCCCATTCAGACCGGTATCCTTGGCGGCATAGCCCTTGTCTTTTTCCTGATTTCCAGCATGCCCGTCGCCTTTGCGATGGCATTGGTCGGTATTGTCGGCTTCGCCATGCTGACGACCTCTACGGCTGCCATGAGTATGGCTTCAGCGGAGCTCTACGAAACCTTCTCCTCCTACAGCCTGACCGTCATTCCGCTCTTTGTTTTTATGGGTCAGGTGGCTTTTCATGCGGGGATCAGCAAAAGTCTGTTCAATGCCGCTTACAAATGGCTGGGAGCCCTTCCGGGCGGTCTGGCGATGGCAACAGTGGGAGCCTGTACGGCTTTCGGCGCAATTTGCGGTTCCGGCCCCGCAACAGCAGCGACGATGGCATCTGTGGCAATCCCGGAGATGCGGCGGTATAATTACAGCATGGAACTTGCCAGCGGTGCGGTTGCTGCGGGTGGCAGTCTGGGGATGCTGATTCCGCCCAGTGTGGTTTTTATCGTCTATGCCATTCTGACAGAATCCTCTATTGGAAAACTTTTTATTGCCGGGGTTCTGCCGGGTCTGATGATTGCCGCACTTTTCTGTCTGACCATATACATCAACTGCCGGCGTCGTCCGGAGATGGGACCGGTGGGTCCCCGTGCCTCTCTGGGAGAAAAGATACGCTCTCTTGCCGGCGTTGCCGAGACGCTTATTCTTTTTATTGTGGTGATGGGAGGAATGTTTCTCGGATTTTTTACGCCTACGGAAGCGGCGGCGGTCGGTGCTGCGGGCAGCCTGATCATTGCGCTGGTCAAAAGAAAACTCAGCATTAAAATTCTGATCCGCTCACTGCTGGAAACAGCCCGCACTTCTTCCATGGTGATGATGATTGTAGCAGGCGCCGTGATTTTCGGGCGTTTTCTGGCGATTACCCGAATCCCCTATGAGTTGGCAAACTGGCTGAGCAATCTTCCGCTCCCGGGTGCAATGATTGTTTTTCTGGTGATTATTTTTTACCTGCTCGCCGGATGCTTTGTTGATGCACTGGCATTGGTGCTGCTTACCATCCCGATCTTTTACCCGGTGATCGTTGAACTGGGCTATGATCCCATCTGGTTTGGAGTGGTTATTGTTGTGGTCACCCAAATGGGTGTGATTTCCCCGCCCGTGGGCGTAAATGTGTATGTGGTGGGCGGAATCGAGCGCGACATCCCCCTTTCAACCATTTTTAAAGGATCTATGCCTTTTCTCTGTACGCTGATTGTTGCCGCTGTGCTGCTGACGCTGTTCCCTCAGATATCACTCTTTCTTCCCGGACTGGTAAAATAATCCAACGATGGAGGATGCTGTCATGGCAAGTGATGAACTGCCGGTGAGTCCTTACACAACGATCCTGTGCTGCACTGATTTTTCTGAAAATGCAGCCCGTGCCTTTACTTTTGCACTGGATGCGGCAGTGCGGCGCCCTGGTTCCGTTCTGCACCTGCTTCATGTGATTCCGGAACCGGAAGCGCAGTTCTGGAAGACCTACGTCTATAATGTGGAAGGAGTGGACGAAAAGGCACGCTCCGCCATAGACCAGAAAATTGAAAGAGACTACCGCCCGCATGTGCCCGACTCTGTATCGCTTGAGGTTGTCATGCGTATCGGAAAAGACTATCTGCAGATTCTTGAGTACGCCGGAGAAATCAGAGCAGATCTTATTGTGCTGGGGCGCCACGGGCACAGCGCATTGGAAAACGTGCTTTTTGGAAATGTGACTGAAAAGGTGGTTCGAAAAGCCGCATGCCCCGTGCTGGTTGTTCCCCGGGCGAGTGCAAAAACCGGTGATCGTGCCGGATAAAGCTGCCATGCCGGAAGGAGTGTATTATGCAGGACACGCTGTTGCGGCTGCTCAGTACAGGTGGCTTATGGGTTATGCTCGGCGCTGCCTGGGCGTTATCGGACAATCGCAGAAAGATTCAGTGGCGGCTTCTTTTTTGGGGAATAGGACTGCAGGCACTTCTGGGACTGCTGGTGCTGCGGACCGGACTGGGCACAGGGCTTTTTAACGGTGTGCGCCGTGTTTTTGATCTGCTGACAGAAGCGAGCACGGAAGGGGCGGAATTTGTTTTTGGCAATCTCTCACGCTTTTTTATGCTTGAGCGGGTTCTGGTTCCCGGCCCTGATGGCGTGATGGCTGCGCAGGAACCTTTTGCCATCAATGCCATTTTTGCATTTAATGTTCTGCCGGTCATTATTTTTGTCGCCGGTATTGCCGCCATCCTGCAGCATCTGGGCATTATTCAGGCCGTCGTTCGTGCCTGCGCCTGGCTTATGCGTCGTACACTGAAGACTTCAGGCGCGGAAACCTTTGCCACAGCCTTGCTTGTTTTTACGGGAATTGAGTCCATGTCCGCAGTGGGCGCATACCTGCAGCGGATGACCCGCTCCGAGCTCTTTACCGTGATGGTGGCATTCCTTTCTACCATAGCGGCAAGCGTCATGGTGGCTTATGCAAGTTTTGGAGCGGAGCCCGGGCATCTGCTGGCGGCGTCTCTTATGAGTGCACCTGCTGCCATCCTGATTTCAAAGTTCATGATTCCCGAAACAGAAAAGCCTGAAACGCTGGGTGATGTCTCCGTATCTATCCCGGTGGAAAGCGAAAATATTTTTGATGCCGCTGTGGGCGGGGCTTCTCTGGGGCTGAATATGGCACTCCACGTGGCGGCGATGCTCATTGTGTTTGTCGGGTTGATTCACCTGCTGGATCAGGCTTCCCTGGCGCTGACTTCTTCCCCGGCGACCCAGTGGCTGGGCTGGTTTTTCTATCCCTTCGCTTTTGCCATGGGCGTCCCGTTTAATGATTTGCCCGCTTTTTCGCAGCTCCTTGCCACCAAAACCATCTTCAATGAATTTATTGCCTACCAGCAGCTGCAGACTCACATCATCGATGGGAGTCTCAGTCCCCGCAGTGTTGTTATTGCCACCTATGCTCTGTGCGGCTTTGCCAATCCCGGCAGCCTGGGAATTCTGATTGGCGGCATTTCGGCTATTGTGCCCGCAAGGCGGGCGGAGGTGGCTCGGCTGGGTTTGCGTGCCCTTGCCGGCGGTACGCTGGCTGCTTTTATGACGGCGTGTATCGCCGGAATCTTTGGCTGAGTCTTTTTTAAACAGGAAAGATCCGGGAATAATGGAGCTTCTCCGACAGGGACTCTGTCATTTCTTGACTTTTTCTCTTTAAAAAAGGTACACTATAGTCCATGGCGACGGGGGTGATGTATTCCGCCTGTTTCGCAAGAAGCAAACAGGACAGGAAGCGGAGTTTCCAGGTGACTTTTCAGGCAGCGAAATGCATGCCTGTTTTTCCCATACGCATATGTTAATTTTAGCTCGATAGAGTGCAGGAGTTTGCTATGAAAAGGACATTCCAGCCGTCAAATACCAAGCGCATACGCACGCACGGCTTTCGTGCCCGTAGAGCGACGCCCGGCGGACGTCAGGTGCTTGCCAGCAGGCGGCGCAAAGGACGCTATCGCCTGACCGTTTCCGATTCAATTCCGCGGTAGAGATTTCCGCGTGTGTGAACGCCTCCGATTTCTGCGAACACAGCGGCTGACTGCCCGGCATGAATACGATCTTGTCTTCAGTAAGGGCGAAAAGTTGTGGGGGCGTTCTTATATCTGTTACGTCCTGCTCGATCCGTCCCGGGAGGCCCGGCTCGGTCTGGTTGTTTCCCGGAAAGTGGGAAATGCCGTGGTGCGCAACAGGGTAAAGCGGCGTTTGCGCGAGTTTTTCCGGCTGAATTATTTTCGCTTGCAGCCGGGGATGCAGCTGGTCATCATAGCGCGGGCTTCCGGTGCGTGCCAGAGCAGCGTAGCCTGTGCCTCTGAATTAAATGCCACGCTGAAGCGATTTTTGCGCCATGTCTAACATTTTAATCCTGATGATCCGCGGATACCAGAAATGGATCTCGCCCCTTTTAGGCTCTCATTGCCGTTTCGTCCCGTCCTGCTCCCAATATGCCATTGATGCCTTAAGGGTGCATGGCACTTTAAAAGGGGGCTTTCTGACCCTGTGGCGGTTGCTGCGGTGCCAGCCTTTATGCAAGGGAGGCTATGATCCGGTGCCGCCGTCAAGTAAAGCATTTCCTCAATCCCGTGATCCCCAGTAAATTGATTTCTCCGAAGACAGCCCCCGGCTGCGGGGCAGGAGTACCAGTGTATTGTTAGGAGATGATAGAGACAGGCAGTTGCAGCGAAATCAGCTGCTTGCCATTGTATTGATGACCGTTCTGGTCTTCGTCTGGACATATTTTTTCATGCCCGCTGCGCCACCGCCTGCGCCGCCCCGGCAGGAAGACGGCACGGAATCCACCGCAGAGGAAGAACGGGCAGGTGCCGGTCTTTTTGACCGTTCAGACCGCACTGTAGCGGAAGAAAATGCGCGCACTATTCCGGAAGGATATCCGGAGATTCCGCCTGTTGCTTCACCTCCTGAAAGCCCTTCCGATGACGAACTCTTTCTCAGCAACAATCAGTTGGAGCTGACTTTCACCCGGGTGGGCGCCCGGCTCAAAGCGGCAACCGTGCTGCTTGGCAGCAACGGACAGGATTCCATCCAACTGGTGCCCGATGCAGAGCCTGCCGATGATGCGGAAAGCGTGTATCCCTTGTCCATACTTTTCAGCGATCGGGCACTCGGCGATCAATTGAATTATTGCCGCTGGGAAAGCGTTGAATCATCCGAACCGGGAGTGTTGGTTTTTCGTCTCGAGGTTCCAGGCTATGCCCTTCTGGAAAAACGCTTTTCTCTGCAGCCCGACAGTTATGTGCTTGAGACAGCCATACGC
>MWCY01000044.1 GCA_002070275.1 Candidatus Hydrogenedentes bacterium ADurb.Bin170 | reverse complement strand
GCACATAACTCAACACACTTCGCAAATGAGAAATGCCTTGACGGTATTCCCGCGCAGTTGACAACAACGGCACGACCCTCATCAAGAGCAACTCGCGTTAAGATTCCTGCCTTCGCAGGAATGACGAGGGGGGCGGGCGTCACTCCGTCCACGGCGCCACTCCTGCCTTTCCCCACGGAAAAGATATGTCCCGGGACATGATTCCGCTGCGGATTGAAGCGACTCTCTTCGTCATGATCCGCTTGTGCGTCAACAGCTCTTTTTGCACCGCAGTCACATAACGTCATACAATGGCTGAGCACACAACAAAACCCATCAGGAGATTTCTATTATGGCTGATAAGAAAAAAGTGTATGTCGTATCCAACGGTGACTTCCGTATCCCCGCCTGTGTCAACGGCTGGCCCCTGCAGAAGAAGACGCTTGGTCAACTGCAGACGGCACTGAAAAAGCTCGGCTACGATGCCGAAATACTGCCCAAATACAATGCCAAAGACAAGCACGGATTTCTCACCAAACAGTGCGAAGGCACCGCCGCTTTTGCCAGGATTGATCCCAAAGCGCCTGTCATTGTGCTGCTGAATATCTGGGCATATGCGCATCATGTGTCCGGCCCGCTCCAAACACACAGCGGGCCGATCCTGCTTCTTGCCAACTTCGACGGCACCTATCCCGGGCTGGTGGCACTCCTCAACCACTCCGCCTCCCTTGACCGGCTCAATGTCAGGCATTCCCGCCTCTGGAGCGAAAGCTTCAGCGACGACCCCTTCTTTATGAAACATCTGGAGAAATGGCTGAAGACAGGGAAAATTGTTTACAACGAAAGCCACATGATCGATGATGCACAAGTGAGCATCTCCAAAGGAGCGGAAACTCTCGGCAAAGACCTCGCCGCATCCATTAAAAAAGAACGGCGTATCATGGGTCAGTTTGATCCCGGATGCATGGGCATGCTCAATGCCGTCATGGATCCCGCCAAACTCGGTGCCGCCGGAATGCCCATCGAATATCTCAACCAGAGTGACCTGCTCGCAGAAATGAATCTGGTGAGCGACGAAGAAGCACAGAGCTATCTCGACTGGCTGCTGAAAAAAGGCACCACCTTCCACTGGGGCACCAACAAATTCACCGACCTCGTTTATGATCAGGTGCTCACGCAAATGAAAATGTATGCCGCCGCCTGCCGCTTCGTGGCGCGCTACGGACTCAGCACCATCGGCATTCCCTATCAGTACGGGCTGGTACGCTGCGTGCCCGCTTCCGACCTGGTCGAAGGCATGCTCAACAACGCCGACCGGCCGCCCGTGCGTGATCCGGAAACCAACAGAATCGTCTTCCCCGGAAAACCCATTCCCCATTTCAACGAAGGCGATATCGGCGCCGGCGTGCCGCAGCTGCTCATGAGCGAAATCTTCGCAGCGAAAAAAATGCCGCAGGAAACAACGCTCCATGATGTCCGCTGGGGCAGGGAATATGACGGCAAATTTGTCTGGGTCTTCCTCATCTCCGGCGGTGCGCCCCCGGCTCACTTCGGCGGCTGGAAAAATACTCATGTGTACCGCCAGCCTTCCGGCTACTTCCCCCTCGGCGGCGGCACCTGCTCCGGCGTGTCCAAGCCCGGCGTGATCACCTGGGCGCGCTGCTATGAAGCCTACGGCGAAATGGGCATGGACTGCGGCACCGGTGAAGTCGTTGACCTGCCCGAAAAGGAAGTGCGTGAGCGCCTCGACAAAACAGATCCGCAATGGCCTATTGCCAATGTGTACATGCCCGGCTACGGACGCGATCAGCTCATGGCGTCCCACATGTCCAATCACATCGTCATCGGCTATGGCGATATCCTGCAGGAACTGATTGCCCTGTGCCGCAACCTCGGCATTAAAGTACGCGTCGCAGGCGATGCAGGCAAAGCGCTGAAAAAGAAATAAGCACAATCTCTCCCGGCCCCTCCCGGCGCACCGGCACTCAGCGGTGCGCCTTTTTTCATGCCCCTGTTTTTTCGTCTCTTCCTTGACAACTGAATAAATATTCAGTATACTGATAAGACCAACTTATGGAATTGAGGAGCTGCGGACATGAATATAACAGAACTGGGCGGATACGGAATACCCGCCTCACTGATCAGCCAATGGCGCACATTGCAGGGCGAAAAGCTGCTGCCGCTGCAGGAAAAGGCGCTGCGTAATTTCGGACTCTTTGAAGAAGGCAATCTGCTGGTGCAGGCGCCCACCAGTTCAGGAAAAACCTTTGTCGGTGAACTGGCAGCTGTCCGTGCGGCACTGGCAGGGAAAAAAAGCGCTTTTCTGCTGCCCCTGAAAGCGCTGGCAGAGGAGAAGTACCGGGAGTTCTGCAACAAGTATGAAGCCTACGGCATCCGCACCATTATCTGTACCCGGGACCATCGCCGCTTTGACGCTGCTTTTGAAGAAGGGCGTTACGACATGGCCATAGCGGTGTATGAAAAACTGGAACAGCTGGCAGTCACCCGTCCCGAACGGCTTCAGGAACTTTCGCTCGTAATTGCCGACGAGCTGGAGCTGCTCTCCGACCCGGAGCGGGGCGCTCAGGCGGAAGTGCTGCTGACCCGGCTCCTTCAGGAGGGTGTGCGCATCATCGGCCTCTCTGCCGTACTGGGCGATCCGGGCGCTCTTGCACATTGGCTGCAGGCGCGCCTGCTCGAACAGGATCGGCGCCCGCTGGAGCTGCATTACGGCGTGCTCTTTGACGGTGTATACCGCTATTGCGGGCACAACAATCCGCAGGAATCGGAAGAGCGCTGGGAAAGCGGACAGGGCGACAGCAGCTGGTCGGAAGTGGTGCACGCTGTACGGCGTCTGGCAGATGCGGGAGAAAGCTGTCTTGTTTTTGTGAAAGCACGGCGCGAAGCCTGCCGGGGAGCGGAACTGCTTGCCCGTCATCTGCAACTGCCCGCCGCCACTGAAGCACGGGAGGCCCTGTCGGTACTGGCACCCACCCGCGCACGCAATCTGCTGCTTCAGACGCTGGAAACAGGCACTGCTTTCCACAGTGCCGACCTGCTTACGGAAGAACGGCGCATTGTAGAGGAGGCATTCCGTCGGGGAGAAATCCGGGTGCTTATGGCAACAGGCACGCTTGCCGCCGGCATGAATCTTCCGGCACGCAATGTCTTCGTCAGCGTGGAGAAATGGATTTACGATCCCCGGCTGGACCTTCCCTGGCGCGCCCCGATCTCGCAGGGTGAATTTGAAAACATGAGCGGCCGGGCAGGGCGCTACAACGGGGCAGCAGAAGAAGGGCGGGCGGTGCTCGTTGCCACAACCCGGTTTGAGCGGGATGCGCTCTGGCAGCGTTATATCAAGGGGCAGCGGGAACCCGTGCAGCCACGCCTTGACAAGGCTTCCCTCGATGATGCCGTACTGCAGCTGATCGCTTCACAAAAAGCAGCGACTCTGGAAGAACTGACCGACTTCTTTTTAGCCACACTTTCCGCCCGGCTCGTCTGGGATGGTTTTTACAATACGGAACAGATCCGGTTCCGGGTGCGCTCCGCCTTGCAGCGATGCCTGGAGGCAGGTGCCGTGTCCGCCCGGAATGAACAAGGCGCTTCCGTAGCACCGCAGCCCGATGAACCGGTGGGCGCGCTTTTTTTTGAAGCGGCGCCTTCAGGCCGGGTCATTGCCGCCAAAGGGGTTTCCCTTCCTTCTTTCCGTGCCATCCTGCACTGGCTTCGCCTCTCCGAACAGCGCGACTGGTACCCGCTGGATCTGCTGGTCATGCTGGCACTGCTGCCTGATGCACGACTGAGGCAGGTGCCGCTGTCACGCCGGGAATATGAAAAAGACGAGTATCCCCGCCGTATGAAGGAAGCAACTAAAGGGCAGGAACTGCGGGTGGATATACCTGTCAACCGTTTACGTAACTGCCGGATCATGCCTTTTTATGACGAGGCACGGGGCATAAAAACAGCGCTCTTTCTGTGTGAATGGCTTGAGGGAGCAGCTCTCGAAACGGTCGAGGAGCACTTTGACGTGAGCGCCGGCCAGATCACCGCAGCCGCTGATCAGCTTGCCTGGCTCGCCGATGCCACTTCCGTTCTGGCGGAGGCGGAAGGATTCAATCCTGCTTTTGTTCTTTCGCTCCGGCACTTCACTGTGCGGCTCCAGTTCGGCATCAGAGACGCATTGGTTCCTCTGGCGGAAGCAGTGCCTTCACTGACACGAAATGCTCTTTTAGCCCTCGCTGCAGAAGGCCTCGACACCTGGGAAACGCTGCATTGTGCAAGCGCGGCACTTCTGGAACGGTGGATGAGCAGCAGGGAAGCGGCAGCACTCCAGAGACTTGCGACAGTGAAAATGGGCGAAAGAGAAACAAGGAACGGGAAAAAAGAAACGGCATCCTCAAACGACACGGCTCCGCTTCTCGTAATTGATGACCGGCTTCCCGGCCAGATTCAATGGCAGGAGCGAATTGTTCCGCTTCAGGAAAAACAGTATCGCCTGATCCGGACGCTGGCAGCTCATCCGGGCGAATGCGTCGCCTATGACCGTGTTTACAGGCAGATATGGGGCGATCTGGTTGTGGAGGAAAATCAGATGCACTACCAGAAGCGCATGCTGCTCCAGCGGCTGGAAAAAGCGGATCCTGCGTGGAAGACACTCATACGCACCATACCGAAGCGCGGATTTATGCTGAGCCTGCCCTCCAGGCAGGTGCAGCTGACCCGGCTTCCGGCCGGACAGGGATAAGCCCGAATGCCGTCAGTCTTCGACGGCAGGTCCGTCGCTGCTCAGAATAAGGGTCTTGGACACCAGAAACACAAAGAAGCTGTAAATGAGAATGTTCTCCCAGAGCGGAAAAGAATAGATGGTATTCATCGCTTCAGACCAGGAACTACCAATGGGCTGACCTGTTGCCTGAGCCGCCGCTTTCATCTGCGCATAGACAAATTCCCACTTAATCAGAAAGTAGGAAGCGGTGAACAATATGGAAAGCCAGATTCCGTAAAGCACAGCAAAGTAACGATGAACAAAAAGATTTTGTCGTCCTGAAAAGCGATCTTTCAGCAGAAGAAAACCGTGCGTAAAATTGCCCAGAATAAAACCGGCGGCCGCCAGGAGCGCCACTTTTTCATGCACATCCGTTACCCGCAGCGTGGAAGTCAGCGGCGTTTTCACGTCCGGAAAAATACCCACCAGCATGATGCAGACGGCGCCGGTAAGCAGGCAGGCTGCCCCCGTATGCGCCCCTGCTGTGGACAGCTCGCTGAAGTGGCGGTGAATATAAAAAACCAGCGGAATAGTCGTCATGCCCCATAGAATAAGGGCAACAGTAAAAAGCCACCACCAGACCGGGCTGTGCTGCGGATCATAACTCCCGAGAAAGCTGAAGGTATGGGTCATGATTGAGTATTTGTGCTCGGTCGGATAACCCAGCCAGGCAAGAAAAATCAGACTCCAGAACAGCACACTCATTGACGCCAGATAAATTTTTATGGAGCGGCGGTCAAAGCGGCCGCATAGACAGGAGAGCACGGTATTCATCGCTTTCTTTCCTTACTGTGCCATGCAGTTTTCCGGAGATCGTACAGGAAACACAGCATCGCTGCAAAAATCACCGTGAGAGCCAGGCAGCCGCTTCAACACATTGATCCGTAGCGATGAAATCAACACCCGCATCGCGGGCAGCTGTCCAGCGCAAACGGACTGCATCCGGAGATCCAAAGTTATAGGCGGGCGACCAGCCGTTGCGCACAACCGAAACCGCTGAATGACCATTCAGCGTATAAAAACGGATCCAGTAACCCTGCTGATGCGCCTCCTCAACCAGCTTCTGCAGGCGCGCCGCATCTTCCGGAGTCCACGCACCCGCATGAGGCTGACCTTCCGGCTCCACTGCGCTCCAGGGATAATTGATCCATCGGCGGAAATTGTCCGCTTTCTCATGAATCGAGCCGGAGCCGAAGGCACGGATCACGCCTCCCTCCGGCACCGCATCATAAAAATACTGCTTCTCGCGGGCACCGCCTCCGGTAAGAAGCAGCACAGGTGCCGGGCGAAGGGATGCCGGAGTATCATCTGCTCCCTTCACAGCACTGCAAAACCAGTGTCCATGTCGGTCTATCAGTGAGACCAACTCCGGATATAACGCTTCACTATGTCCCCGTATATCGTTAAGGTTCAGCGTGATCAGGGGCCAACGATCCGCAGTGTCTTTGGCAAAGCTTTCCTCTACAAGAGGGCGAACCCGATCAAAAAACCAACTTTCCAGCGAATAGTCCCGGTCGTCAACAGGACCGCCATGGGCGACAACAATCCTGCCTTGTCCCTCATTCTCGGCGCCATGCCACAGAAGATCCAGCTCAACGCCCACTGGAAAGGGACAACTCAAAGCCAGATCCAGGCGGTTCGCCCAGAAACCGCGGTAAGGATAGCAGTTGTGGGCTTCCACCACAGTTCGCTTCCCCGGACCGAAATCATCGGCACAAAAAACGGTCGCAGGCAACAAAAAAAAGAGACACCACACCAGACCTGTACGCTTCTCAAAAAGACACATAACTTCTCTCCCGTGGCTGTGACCATCATTGGACTTATTTCAGCAACCCGAAGATTCGCCGAAGCACCCTTCCTGAAGCCGCCCAAGTCTCAGCAGATACAAAAAAAATACATGATTTTCTTAATCCCCGTCCAGTCGGCAGCGATACAAACCCGGATCCACCACAGCAGCCATAGCAGCGATGTCCAGGTCATCGCCGAGAAAGGATGTAATCGCTTCAGATGCTTCTTCCGGATCTTTCAGGACAGCGTGATAATCGAGCGATAAAAAAGAAAAGTCGCTGCGCAGCGACGGCTGCAACTGCAGCTCCTTCATGTGCTTTGCGTACAGCGGCCGGAGCGCTTCGTTTTCCGCCGCCGTCTGCTCCAACAAAGCGCTGGCTGTTTCAATGCCTTTGTGAACTGCCTGCTGAAGGAGCATCCGGGTCTGGGAAAGGAGTACTTCCGTAAGGGGCCGGTTCATCACAATAATTTTACAGGGACAGGGATAAGGAATGTATTTCAGGAGAGGTGAAACAATCTTTACAGCACTACCCCGGGCGCCCGCCAGCCAGGAGGCATCTTTTTTCAGAAAGCGGACAGGTTCATATTCAAAATAGCCGCGAGGGTTGCTGTTATCGGCACATCGGATATGATCTGTCAGGAGGGGAACACCGCCCGCCTGAAGCATCTGCATGATCAGAGAAGTTCCGCTGCGAGGAAGACCGGAAACGACGATGACCTCTTTCGCCATGGTCTGCGCTTTCTTCTCTGCGGCTTTTCCAGCGGCACCTTTTCCGGCTGCCGACAAATTAAGGGACACGGTTAACCGATTTTTACGCCCACCTGCTCCAGAGCTGTCGCCAGATCTTCAGGGGTAAAAGGCTTCTGAACCAGGAGAGAGGCGCCAAGCTCCAGCACGCGTTTTGCCGTTTCACCGTCATAATATCCCGTCATGGCGATCACTTCAGGAGACTGCAGGTGCGGGCTGCTTTTAATACGGCGGCAGACTTCGAAGCCATCAATGCCGGGCAGGCGCAGGTCGAGGAAAACAACATCAGGTTTGAAGGTGCCCACCAGGCTGCCTGCATCGAAACCGTCCGTAGCGATCTCCACGTGAAAGGGCGTATCGAGCTGAGCCAGAAACCGACGAATTACAGAGATCACGATTTTTTCGTCGTCCACGATCAGTACTTTCGTGGCATAGTTCTTCAAATCTTCATGAAGCGGGATTTTATTGGTCTTCATGAACTGGATCAGGTCTTCACGCCGGACCCGCCTGTGTCCGCCGGGTGTTTTAAAAACATGAAGACGTCCCGCTTCGGACCATTTACGGATGGTATCAGGGGTCACATGACAATATTTTGCAACATCAGAGGTACTGAAGGACTGTTTAGGTTCCATGATCGGCACTTTCCTGAATTAATTGTATTTCAACTTTATGTACGAGAATATGATACAGGTATGGCTTCGCTTTTTCCAATTCATCGGTTTGCCAGGAAATGAGGCAAAACCGCACCGCCTCCCTTCTCCTCACAGTATAACACCTGATTGCCCCTGAAGATTTCAGAAAAGAGCCGGATCAGCCTTTGGCAGTTCCGCAGCATTTTTTGAATTTCCTGCCGCTGCCGCAGGGGCACGGATCATTGGGGGCAGGGCTCCTTTTTCCTGCAGACTCCATCTGCTGTGCCTGAATCCAGGCCATAACGCCGGCGGGCGGGCGCTGGTTCCGGATTTCTTCCGCCATAAAACGCATAAACGGCCCCGTATGGGCAAAGAAGTTTATGTACGCCTCACAGAGATAATTCAGCCCCGCTTCGCCCTGAGAATCTGTTAAAAAGCGATGCTTTGGGCATTCCCCCCGGCACAGATGGAGGACGGGACAGCTGCGGCATTGCCCGGGCAGCCGGTCTCTCTTCGCATCGCCGAAAGCCCGCTGCTGCTCCGACCCGGCAAGCTGAGTCATGGGCGTTTCCAGAATATTCCCCAGCCGGTGCTCAGGATAAACAAAGTGATCACAGGAATACAGATCGCCGTTGCGCTCCAGAATCAGCGCATCACCGCAGCGTTCTTTGAAAAAACAGAGACTGGGATCCATGCCCATCCAGGCTTCCAGAGTCACATCAAAAAGCTGGACAAAAGTGGAGCCTACATCACGGCAAACCCACTGATTAAAAACAGAAACAAGGAACCTGCCGTAATCATGAGGCAGCACACTCCATTCCGTCACAGCCGCTTCCCGGGGATCGTCCGGCGCAGGCAGGGTCAGTTCGCCCGGCACCGTTTCCGCAAGACGACGCTCCACCACCGGGATAAACTGAATGAATCCGGCACCATGAGCACGAAGAAAAGGATACACCTCCTCCGGTGCGGCGGAAGTATAGCGATTAACACAGGCAAGGAGGTTAAAGTCCACTTCTTTCCGGTGCAGCACCTCCAGTGCCTGCATCACCTGACGGAAAGTGGGCATACCCCGTACATCCTGGCGGCACCGGTTGTGAAAGCGCTCAGGACCGTCGAGCGACAGACCTACCAGCACCTCATGTTCTTTCAGAAAATCTGCCCATTCCTCATCCAGCAGTATACCGTTGGTCTGCAGCGAATTATAGACCTCTTTGCCTTCCGCATACTGCTGCTGAAGTGCGAAGGCCTTTCTGAAAAAGTCCAGCCCGGCAAGCGTCGGTTCACCCCCCTGCCAGGCAAAATCAACAACCGGCAGATGCGCCTGCGCCTCAATCGTCTGGCGTACATAGGCATCCAGTACCCGGTCATCCATAATGATGGAGCCCCGATCCGGATAGAGCAGCTCTTTTTCCAGATAAAAACAGTACGTACAGCGCAGATTACAGGCGGCGCCGGAAGGTTTCGCCATCACATGAAACATGGGAGATTTCGCAGAAGCAGCAACAGATTCAACCATGAATACGCTCCACGGCAGCGCGGATCGCACGTATATGATCCGGTCCCGTGCCGCAGCATCCGCCGATAATGGACGCCCCCGCTGCTGCCAGAGCAGGCACCTGCGCCGCCAGCTCTTCCGGCGTCTCCAGATAAAAAACACTGCCGTCCGCCTTGCGCTGAGGCTGACCCGCATTGGGATGCACCAGCAGCGGTGTGTCCGGAGCAGCACAGCGAACCGCAGCTGCCAGAGCAACCATTTCTCCCGCACAAAGGGTACAGTTCACGCCCAGCACATCAGCGCCTGCCGCCAGCATGGCCGCCGCCATTTCCTCCGGCGTAACCCCCATCATCGTGCGGTACCCTGTTTCCTCATGATGATTAAAAGTGAAGGAGGCAACAACCGTCAGCCCTGTATTTTCTTTCACAGCCCGCACGCCCAGTGCTGCTTCGTCCAGCGCGGACATGGTTTCCACCGCAACGGCATCGGCGCCGCCCGCTTCCAGTGCCCGTGCCTGCTCCGCAAAACTGTCGTAGATTTCACTTTCACCTACATCGCCCATCATCAGCAGCTTGCCGGTAGGTCCCATGGATGCCAGAACCACCCGCCCCTCACCGATGGATTCACGGGTCAGCCGCGCCGCCGCCTCATTAATTGCTTTCGCCTGATCCGCCAGACCGTAGGGCGCCAGCTTCAATGAAGAGCCGCCGAAACTGTTGGTCATGACCAGATCTGCCCCTGCTTCCGCATACATGGCGGCAATAGCACGGATCTGATCGGGCCGATCCAGATTCCAGCGTTCGGGGCATTCATTGGGCTGCATCCCCGCTGCTATCAGGAAAGAACCCCAGCCGCCATCGGACACAAGCAGTTTCCGTTCTGCCAGTAAATTCAGTAAATCAGCCATGACATATCTCCTGAGTTTTCCCACCGCCACCTACTGTAAAACACCGGGAATACGCTTCGCAACTTTACACTGCCCTTGCGTTGCAGTCGTTTTTTCTGGTATACCCGAAACAGCCAATATACACCAGGGTTTTGGAGTTCGGCGATTATGATTCTTCACGTTATGCTCACGCTCTGCGCAGTCCTTTTTCCCGCACCGGGAGAGGGAACGCATACCTGTGCCCATCGCGGCAATGTCACCGATTTTCCGGAAAATACCCTGCCTGCCATTCAGGCGGCTGTCACATTGACGGCAGACCAAATTGAATTTGATGTGCACATGACGAAAGACGGTCAGCTGGTAATTATCCACGACAGTACCGTTGACCGGACCACCGATGGAAGCGGCAGCATTGCAGATATGACTTTTGAGGAAGTGCGCGCCCTCGATGCAGGAAGCTGGTTTGATGCATCTTTTGCCGGTACGCAAATCCCTACTTTAAAAGAAGTGCTGGAAATCATTCCCGAAACCATTCTTTGCAATGTTCATCTGAAAAATGCGCCCGGCGTAGCAAAGGCGGCAGCCACCTTGATCAAAGATATGGGACGGCTGAGCCACTGTTTTCTTGCCTGCACCGTCAGCCAGATGAAGGAAGCCCGTGCCGTCGCACCCGAGATCATGATCTGCAATATGGATCGGCAGGGCGGAGACCGGAAAGCCTATATCAATCTGACCATTGAAGAAGGCTGTCAGTTTATTCAGCTGACCCGCACACAGGGCACCGACGGTCTTAAAGACGATGTTAAGCGGCTTCATGATGCAGGCGTCCGGGTGAACTGGTTCAGCGCCGAAGAAGAGCCGCTTATGACACTGCTTGCGGATGCCGGCGTGGATTATATTCTTACAGACCGTCTGGTACTGCTCCAGCAGGTTCTGAAGAACAGAGGCGGTGCACCCGCAGAATCGTTAAAATGTTCATGCAAGCGCGTCTCAGAATTTTCCCCGGACAGCACTGCCTGAAAGGAGTGCGCCCAGGCACAGGGCAATCAGCAGCCAGTCGGCAAGCAAGGCTTTGGTCACAGTCTGAAGATCTTTAGGCGAACAGCCGCAGCCCTCCTGCTTATCCGGCGTAACAGGCTGCTCACCTTCCCCCTCATTTTCGCCTTCGGTTTCGTACAGGGTCGACGGGCTTGAAAGGAGTTGCGGGTAACCCTGTTTTTCGGTTTCGGGATCCGTTCCCCATACTTCTTCAAAGTCCCAGCCCACATAGCAGTTTTCGGCATAAGGCCAGGTCATTTCGGCAGTTGTACGCCCCTCACCTCCGGCGCTGACCGAAATTCCTGACACTTCCGTATCCCAGTAAGAAGAAGTGACTTGACCGTTTTCGTTTTCACCGATCAGACCACCGGCAAGTCCGTCTTCCTCAGCAACCTCTACCAGCGCTGCCGCATAACAATAGCTGACTTCCGCCGGCTGATAGGTGGGAAAAACAGAGCCGATCAGACCGCCTGCACACGATTTACCGGATACCGTCCCGAGCGCATAGCAATTGATGTAATTGTATTGTATAGAAAGTCCGACCAGACCGCCTGCAGTATAGCCTCGCACGTCCGTTACTGCTGCGCACCTCACCACCCCCGCGGGGTCGTCTGAATAAAGCACACCTGCCAGACCGCCTGCCACTCCGTTCTGCTGTGCTTCATCAACGATACCTTTCGAATAGCTGTTTATAAGAGCGCTGTTCATGCCATATCCTACCAGACCACCGACTATACCACTCCCGGTCTGTATATGCGCCTCTCCGGAAAAGAAACAGGACTGAAAATTCGTATTGCCGGTAAAACCGGCCATGCCGCCAACTATCTGCCCTTCTCCTGTGGACGTGATCTTCGAGAAGGACGTACATAACTGCAACATAACGGCCGATACAGCCACGCCGATCAGACCACCCACACTCGATTTGTCACCGGAAGTGGATATTTCTGCCTTAGAAGAGCAGAGCATAATGGAGCTCACTGCAGCGTTACCGGCCAATCCGCCTACCCTGAGGTTTTCACCGTCTCCACTCACTCTGCCTTTAAAATAGCAACTTCCGAGTGTGGACGAGCCACAGTCGCTTATGAGCCCGCCAGCAAAACTCATTTTGCCTGAAACGGTTACTTCTGCTGTGGAAACACAGTTCGTTATCTGAGTATTAGCTCCACATAAATCCAGGAGTCCTCCTGCGTGAGCGTTGTCTCCCGATGCCGTAATTTTTCCCGAAGTTGCACAGTTGGTAACGATGCAAACTACACAAGTGCCCGCAAGGCCACTGGCACGAAAAGCGCTTACTTCCGCCGTGGAGGTACAGTGCGTAATGGTACAATCCTCGGCCCTTATCACCAATCCCGCTGCTGTGCCGGCGGGGTTCCGCGTGGAAATACTGCCTGAAACACTGCAGTCGCTGAAAGTACTTTTGGATGCAAAAAGAGACAAAGCCGCTCCTTCATTTTCCGCGTCTACTGTAATATTCTCTATCCGGAGATTTTGAATTGTCGCATTCGACAGACTGGAAAAAAGCGATGAACTCAGGGCTGTCATCACAATATTTTTCATCGCATGCCCGCCCCCGTCCACAGCACCCGTAAAAGGAGTACTGGAATCTCCGATAGGAACTACTTCAATGCCGCTGAAATCCAGATCAGCGGTCAGGATAAAATGTTTATCCCAGTCGGCAGTGGTGGCGATGAGCGCTACCCAGTCCGTTGCAGTACTCAATTGGAAAGGTGTCTCTTCGGTACCGTCACCACCACTGTAGGCAGCCAGAGCAGCCCCTGAAAAAAGGACAGAAAACGAAAAAAATACAGCCAGAAGAATTATTCGCTTTTTCATCGGTAAATTCCTTTTTCGATCAGGGCGTTTCCTCATGGAACTGCTCAAAATCATTTCTTAAATCAATGAACCTGCCTAGTCATAAACACCGGAAAATTAAAATAGATTTCGTTGTATTATAAAAAGTAACAGAACAGTATTTGTACAAACTACGCATTATGGTTATTCCAATTAAAACAGGGGGCCTCTCTGTCAGAAACTGAGCAGGATGCTTCGAAAAAAACAAAGGTGCCTGTTGTTCAAACTGGGGAGAAGAAATCGGCTTTGAGCCTGATACCCCGGGACAGATACAATAGCGCTTTCCTGTGTGGCAGTAAAAAGATCTCTACAAGGCTCTCTGATATGACAAAATCCAACGCAAAAGCCCTGTCCGATCCGACGGCGTATGCGTATTGTCTGGCACCGACCCCCTGGATGACAGCACTGCGCCAGCGCCCGCCTCTCACGGAGCGGCATCCGGAACTTACAGCTAAGCGCATTCAGATCGAAAAACGCTTCAGATCGCTACTGCCGGGCCAGAGTGAAACAGATCCTGTTACACTGGGCAGGGGCATTCTCATGGCAGTGCTTCGTCTGGGTCTGAAGCTGCTCCGTCTTTATGAAAAAGGGC
This sequence comes from Candidatus Hydrogenedentes bacterium ADurb.Bin170, assembly GCA_002070275.1. Taxonomy (GTDB): domain Bacteria; phylum Hydrogenedentota; class Hydrogenedentia; order Hydrogenedentales; family CAITNO01; genus JAAYJV01. Next base: position 12,640 of record MWCY01000044.1, on the reverse strand, counting down.
GAAAAAATGCGCTTGATCTGCGCTTGAACGAAGAGGAGCTCTTCTTTCAGAATCTGCCGCCAGGGCTCGAAGGCGTCCGTATTCTGCACCTGTCTGATCTGCACCTGCCGCGCCGTTTCCCCGCCTTTGCGGAAAAAGCGGCAGCCCTGCTTGATGGACTGACCGTTGATCTCTGTGTCATGACCGGGGATTACCGCTGGGGCTACTTCGGTCCCGTGGACCATGCACCGGAACAGATCAGTACCATTCTATCCGGTGTTCGCTCCCGGTACGGAGTGGTAGGCGTCTTCGGCAACCACGACTCTTTTATTATGGGAGAGACTCTGGAAAAAGAGGGCATTCCTTTATTATTTAACGAAGGCATCGCACTCCCCTTCGGTGCCGACACTCTTTGGGTCGGCGGCATAGACGATCCCCACATATTCCGCTGTACCGATTTGAAAGCAGCGACAGCAGGCGCACCCGAAAATGCCTGGAAGCTGCTCCTCGCTCATTCCCCGGAGAAGGTGCGTGAAGCGGAAGCGCTGGGTTTCTCACTTTATCTATGCGGTCACACGCACGGCGGTCAGATCCGCCTGCCTGTTATCGGTGCGCTCAGTTATAATGCTTCCTGTCGCCGCAGCCAGATTCTCGGCTGGTGGCAGTATAAAAATATGCAGGGCTATACCAGTGCGGGTCTGGGCACCACCGATCTGCCTGTCCGCTATCTCTGCCCCCCTGAAGCGACGCTGTTCACACTTCGAAAAGCGCCGAAACTGTCATGAACAAACTGAAAAAGTCCCCTCGGAGACAAAAGATGCCCGATGTATTCCTTCTGCTTCCGGCTGCTCCGTGCAGAATACGCCGCCAACCCGGTATGCTGCTGTTTTTACTCTGTGTGATGCTCTCCCCTTTCCTGTCCGGCTTCAGCCCGGCAGCGGCACAGGAAGACAGCGGCGCGGCGCCTGTCCTGATCGCAGAGCCCATCAATCCTGACTTTCTTAAATGGCTGGAAACAGCGGAATCAGTAACGCACGGCGGGTACGTCCCTGCACTTTTCGACTATCACAATGACCCCGGGCAGTCGCAGAAAGCGGTGCTGCCCGCCCGCTTTGACCTTCGGGACAGCGGAGCCGTGAGTCCGGTTAAAAATCAGGGAACCTGCGGTTCCTGCTGGGCTTTCGCCGCCTGCAGCGCACTGGAAGGCTGCATGAAAAAACAATGGGGCTTCTTTCCCGACCTCTCTGAAAACCACCTGATCCACACCCACGGCTTTCTCTGGCCTCCCTGCGGCGGCGGCAACAACGAAATGGCGCTCGCCTATCTCGCACGGTGGGGCGGCCCCTATCTGGAAACGGACGACCCCTATACGCCGGGCACCGGATCCCATCTGAGAGAGGGCGCCCGGGTTCAGGCACTCCTTCTGCAGGCTTCCATGTTCAGTGCGTCATATGGTCAGATCTCTCTTCTGAAACAGTATCTCTATGAACACGGCGCCCTGGCGACCAGTATGATGTGGGCGGATGCGTTTTACAACAGCGCAGAAAACGGATACTACGCCGCAGGCAGTGCAGGTGAAGGGCATGGCATCACGCTGATCGGCTGGGACGACACCAAATGGATTGCCGGAGCCCCCGCATCCGGCGCCTGGATCTGCAAAAACAGCTGGGGAGCAGGCTGGGGCGACAACGGATCTTTTTATCTTTCCTTTTACGATGGAGGTTCCGTGAAAAGTTGCATGGGCATAGATAAACTCGCACAGCCCGAAAACTACGGAACACTCTACAGTTACGATCCCTTCGGTGTTGTATTAAAAATCGGCTATGCCGCGAATGCGCCCGCCTTCGGCGCCAATGTTTTTACTGCGGAAAAGGACGAGAAGATTAGCGCACTCGCTACTCTTGCCATTGCCGACAACACCGTTTACACGGCGGCAGTATACGAAGGTGCCATTCGCGCCGACGGGACAACCGGCGCACTTCTGGCTGAGACCAGCGGCATTTTTGAGCGCGCAGGATACCATACCATCACGCTGCCGCATCCTGTTTCCGTATCGGCAGGGCAGCCATTCACCGTAGTTGTCTCGTGGAAAAACAGCACCATTTCGACGGTCATGCCCATTGAAGCACCTGTACCCGGTTATATCCCGGCAGAAGCGGAACGGGGGCAAAGTTACCTCAGCGCTGACGGCCTCTTCTTTTCAGAAGCACAGGACATCGGCAAGCCCGGTTTAGAAAATATCAACATCTGTATTAAGGCTCTTGCCGATCCCGACCCGGCAGAGCCCGTGGAAATGCCGCATCCTGCCGATACCAATAAAAACGGCACACTTACCGAGGCAGAAGTGCATCCCTACGTGGCGCAATGGCAATCACAGCATGTGTCCATGACCTTTGCGCTGCGGGCGCTCTACCTGCTCCAGCATGGCGGCGACTATTATTATGACCCCGAGACGCCACTGCCGCAGGGGTGGCTGCCAAAATGAATAGACGTGTTTCAGCATCTCCCCGCACACACAAAAAGAGAAAAGTGGCATACACCCGCCCCGGGCAAGTACAATAATGCGTCTTTTCCGATTGTGGAAGGAATAGCCAGGCAGCCTCTGCCTTAATGCGGAAGTGCGGGCAGAAAAGTCACTTTACGAACTTCAAACCGGGACTACCTGTGACACAAGAAAAACATACGCCGGATATCTGGGACAGCCTTTCTTTTATCGTCTGGTGTCTCCTTTTTCTGATCGGGCTGTTTCCGGAAATCGTCTTCCTTCAAGTCCGGGCGTATGCCCATTTAATCTCGAAAGAAGCCTTCACCAACACACCCCTGTTCATCACTTTCGCCGCAACAGGTTTTTTGAGCTGGTTCACCTACAGCCGCTGCAGGCTTCTGGGCGACAGCGACGACTACGCTATTCTGAAATCAACCCATGTGGCTCTGATGACTTTCTTCGCTTTTTTCCCTGTCCATGTGGAACATCTCCCCCTGTATCTTGCTATTCCTGTGCCCTTTTTCAGATATTTACTGACCGGTGCCGTTGCTTTCAAAGCCTTCCTGTGGGTCGTACTGCTTCTTTTCCTGCTGCAGTATCATATGTTTCGCGGACTCGCCGCCTTCCGGAAAATCCCGTTGATTTTCTGGCTTAAAATACTGGCCAGCTACAGGGACGAGGAAAAGGCGGCGGCGGTCGCAGCAGGCAGTTCCGCTGCACTGGAAGGGGAAACAGAAAAGTCGTCCGGGGAAAGCCCGACTGGCGAAAACTAGACGTCTTCCCGCTCAGGCTCAGAAGCGGGACGTTCATGAAAGCCCGCCACCAGTGCCAGTGTAATAAAGATACACAGCACGGCGGGTACGAGCCAGAACATACGAAAATCAACATGCCCGCTGCCCGCATCCGAAAAAATCTGCGCCGTCCACCCCGCCGACCAGGAACCGAGCAGCACACCCAGACCCGAGATCATAATAGTCAGAATCTGCTGCGCCCCTGCCCGGGTCGTACGGGTGCTGTGTCGCTCTACATAAAGGTAGCCCGTTGTGAAAAAGAAGGCATAGCAGATACCGTGCAGCCCGATGCCTCCCAGGACTGAAGCGATCTGCGGGAAAAAAGCAAAGACCAGAAGGCGCATACCCTGCGCCAGCACGCCCAGAACCATGGCTGTTTTAATGCGCAGGTAGAACAGGCACCAGCCCATCACGCCCAGCACGATCGCCTCAGAGGCCTGCCCCAGACTCATAGTAGGCATAATGAAGCGATCCGCAACACCGATCTGACTCAGATAAGGGCTCATGCCGTAATAGTAAAACTGATGGCAGGCACTGGTCAGAAGCGTGAGCAGGCAGAGGAGCAGCATTTCCGGCTTCATGAAAATACGGAGCACAGCACCGTAATCGGTAATCACACGATCCCGCTTCGCCTCGGAGGGCGGAATAAAAATAAAAGAAAAAACTGCAAGAAGAAAAGATGCGCCACCGGAAAAAAGAAGGGCATGGGGCATGCGCTCCTGGCCCGTACCGCCGCCGACCCACAGATAGCCGAAGAGCCAGGCAATGACAAGCCAGCCGACTGTGCCCCAGAGCCGGATACCGCCAAAGTCCCGGCGCGCATCGCAAATCCTGTGAAGCGCCACGGCATTGGTCAGACCGAAGGTAGGCATGAACGCTACGCCATAAAGAAAATAAAGCCCTACGAAAGCGGGATAGCGCGTCACCCGCGCAAGCAGCAGCATCAGCCCGCCTGCAAGCAGGTGGCACCAGACCAGCATGCGCTCTGCTGACAACATACGGTCGGCGATATGGGACGCCGCAAAAGGAGCCAGGACAGCTGCCAATGCGGGCATTGCCATCACAATGCCGGACTGGTAGGACGTAAAGTGCAAATGGTCCCGAAGATACAGCGTAAGGATGGGAATCAGGGCGCCCGGCGCAACATATTGAAGAAACATCATGACGGACAGGCGGAATTTTGTAAATGAATTCAAAGAATAATTCCTTCCGTCAGCATGGCTGTCGTGAAAATGCCGCGAAAATACCGGTTTCCTTTTCGGGCAAAGAAGAAGAGAGACACACGACTCGCCGGTTTCACAAAGGGAACAGCCCCAGCTGCTGTGCCAGACGGGACGTATCCGGAAGCGCAGGAATCAGAATTTCTTCCGACGCCGATAAACGCTGGCGCCGGACAAAAGACACAGCACCGGGATGATAATAAGCCAGGGTGCGCATGACCAGCTGCCACGCGCTTCCCTCGGCAATGCCCGGCGCAAAAAACTGGGAAATGCCCCGTAGCGTTTCTTTCTCCTCATCGCTGAAAATCTCTTCCAGCAGCACCTCCAGCGCTTCCTGCGTATAACTGTTGATGCGGGAGAAAAGCTCCGCAAAGGGGCTGATCAGCCGGCACGCTTCCTGAAATGCAGGAACAAAGCGGTCCCACGCCGGATCAAGACAGCGGATCATCTCGGCCGTGAATTGTATGAGGCTTTCGTCGTCCCGATTTTCAAGACGCTGAATAAAATCGGCACCCTGCAGCAGAAACAGAAGACTGCTTCTGCATAATGCTCTGTCATCGGACAGTGTCTCCCCCTCAAGAACCACAGGGTATTTTCCGTGAAGGGTAACCGCCTTCTCCTGATAATTCAGCACGGCAGGCAGCGCTTCCGGAAAGGCGGCATAGTCATACTGCAGCCCTGCAGCAATTTTATACCCCCGTGCCCCTTCAGCATACGCGCCGCGATCCAGAGCGGCATCCGCCTGATCGAGAAATATTTCCTGCATGCGCCGCCGGGTGCGAAGCAGTTCATAAGCCTGTGACGCAGCCGTATATTTGCCCAGACGTAAAGCATTATCGGCGAGGGCCTGCAGAAGTTCCCAGGGAAGCTGAGGCGGCCCTTTTTTCTCCAGCTGCTCCCGAACCTGCCGGGAGATCTCCGCCTGCTGCACCAGACGCAGCGCAGCTTCCAGAGCGTCGCTTTCCTCTTCCGCCAGCAGGTATGCATATTTGGACATGGAAATATCCTCGGACGAATCCCGCCGGAAAGGAGATGCCGGAAGAAAAAGAAAGCGAAGGTTCACTATATCACCGCAGGCAATGGCGGCGGCAAGACAGCGATCCAGCAGGGCATAATCGATATTTTTTTCTGTCGGTACAGTTTCAGCCATTGTGCTGTCCCCCGCTGATCAGGGCGGCGGCGAAGCGCGACCGCTCTTCCCAGTCCACCTGAGGCTCGGTAATATCATAATACGGCAGCCGTTCGTGAATTTCGTGATAACGCTGCTGCCTGAACTGGCGCAGCACTCTGCCCGCCAGACGTTCATGGGCAGGACCCCACCCGCTGTGCTCCACACACTCCGGATCACGGCCCGCTTCCAGAATCAGCTCTTCCATGTAACGCGCAAGGAAGGAACGCAGCGCCTGATCATAACGCCGGCGCAGCGCATCAAAGCCGGGGTCTGCCGTATCCAGAGCACGCCATTCTTTTTCAAGTGCCACAACCTCTTCCCGCTCCTGAATATACTGCTCGCCCAGCGCCCGGTTCCGGAGAATGTAATACGCCGCATTCAGCTCCGCCATCAGCAGCAGATACCGGTCCTGATGATCTTCTGCGGTTTTATCTTCGCTGATCTGCACCATCAGCTGCTTGATCTTCTTACGGTAGGTGCGGATTACATCGGCAGGCTTGTAATGATCCTGCAAGTCCAGCAGGGTACGGTAATCGATATACCCCAGATCTTCTGTCATCATTTTTTCTCCCGGAAAAAAAACAGCGCCTTTCCGGAACCGGCTTGTCACCACAAAAGACACGGCTCTTTCAGGGAAAGGTGCTCTCGGCGCACTGTTGAATAATGGCATTGTAGAAATTATGGGAGGGAGAACGCAAAAAAAATTGGCGCGGACCGTATGGCGGGGGAGGGAAGGAGGGAGGCACGGTCCGCGCTCTTGCGAGGAATGGGTCTGCTCATGTACGGTTTTATTTTGTCGTTCTTACTTTGAAAACGTTCGCGAAGAACGAAAGGTTAACAAAGATATTGGACTTCTGTTTCTAGTTTTCACTATAACCGCTACGCAGCCCGATGTGCCCGAAAAGCCGCACCGGTACGGAAGCGGAACAGGGATACATGATTGGTCAAAGACCTGAGTAATTCAACTGTCTATACAAAGTATAACATATTTCCGGGACCGTTATTCCACTTCCACGGAAAATTATGGCGACACAAATCCACCGCCCTTTCCCGCCCGAAGTATCAGTCTATCATATTGATATTGAAGAAGATAACCTTCCTCTTTATATCAGGCTCCCTGCCTGTTATCCCGTCTTTTACAGAGAAACAGGCATGCAGTACCTGCCTGGGGCGCCGCTTAGACAGCACTCATTGATTTGTAGTCCAGAATACAAATAAAAGGAGCGGGACAACAAAACGTCGCATGCAAGGAAAGCGCTCCCCTTCTCATGGTAACCCGGTCCGCCGCTCTTTCGCACGAACCGCACAGAAAACACCGTCTTAACTTGCAAGAATGCCTGTGAAATAAGTATGGTATCTGTAGAAGACAACCCCGGGATGCCGGCTGAAGAGGAGCACATCATGAAGGATACACATCGTTTTCTTGCCTTTGATCTGGGTGCTGAAAGCGGCCGTGCCGTTTTAGGTACGCTTCAGGGAGGGCGACTTTCGCTGGAAGTGGTGCACCGCTTCCGCACGGAAGGGCTGACCATACTCGGTGTACGTCAGTGGGATCTGGCACGTATTTACGAAGAAATATGTCAGGGGCTCCGCCAGTGCGTACGCCTGCACGGACCGGATCTGGACGGTATCGCCGTCGACACCTGGGGCGTGGACTTCGGGCTGGTGGCATCGGACGGCACCGTGCTCGCCAATCCGCGCCACTACCGCGACAAGGCCAATGACGGCATGCAGGAATATGCCTTTGCCAAAGTGCCGCGCCCGGAGCTGTATGCCGCCACAGGCATTCAGTTTCTGCCCTTTAATTCCGTATATCAGCTGCTTGGCTATGCCCGCCGCCAGTCGCCGCTGCTGGATTCCGCCGAGTCACTCCTGCTGATGGGCGATCTGTTCGGCTACCTGCTGTCGGGTGTGCGCAGCTGTGAGTACACCAACGCTTCCACCACCCAGATGCTTGATCCCTATACCCGCACCTGGAACCGTGAGCTGCTGGATAAACTGGGCATTCCCAAACGGCTGCTGCTGAACCCTGTGATGCCGGGTACTGTCCTGGGGCCGATCCTTCCGGAACTTGCCGAAGAAACCGGCGTAAACCCGGATGTGCCTGTGATCGCCACGGCATCTCATGATACGGCTTCTGCCGTTGCCGCCGTACCTGCTGCTTCCGACGGTGAAGCCTGGGCCTATCTTTCCAGCGGCACCTGGTCGTTGCTCGGTGCGGAGCTCGACGGTCCCCATGTCAGTGATGCAAGCCTGGCGGAAGATTTCACCAATGAGGGCGGCGTGGACGGAACCATCCGCTTCCTCAAAAATATTTTCGGCCTGTGGCTCGTGCAGGAATGCAGACGTGCCTGGGAAAAAGCGGACGGCTCGTCGCTGGACTACGGCGAATTGACAGCACAGGCGGAAGCAGCCGCGCCCTTCGTCTCTTTCATCAATCTTGACGACAGCAGACTGATGGCACCCGACAATATGCCCGCCCTGATTCAGACCATGTGCAAGGAAGCCGGCTACCCGGTACCCGAATCACGGGGCGCCCTGATCCGCTGCGCCCTGGAGAGCCTGGCTGTAAAATACCGGACAACGCTCAGAACGCTGGACGGACTCCTCGGCAGAGAAACCCGTGTGCTGCATATTATCGGCGGCGGCGTACAGAACAAACTGCTGTGCCAGATGACGGCTGATGCCTGCGGTATCCCGGTCATTGCCGGCCCCGTGGAAGCAACCGCTCTGGGCAATATCGGCGTGCAGGCAATGGCGGTGGGCGCCTTGTCCGGTCTTGAAGACTTCCGCGCGGTCATCCGGGAATCAGAGCAGCCGGAACGCTATGAGCCTGTAAACACAGAGGCCTGGGATCGGGCAATCGCCACGATGAAATGACGCTGCTGTAAAGCAGATTCCGGAAGGCACAGCGAAGAACGCTGCGGTTTCGGACAAATCTGAAAAATGAGCCTTCTATCCGAGGCGGCAGGGCGCCCGCTTTGTGGTACAATGAAGGTGCTTTCGCAATCATTTTCAATAGTCCGCCGAGGTAGCAGTATGGCAACCGTCAAGTGTCCCGCATGCGCTTTTCAAAATCCCAATGACGCAACAAACTGCGAGAAATGCAAACAGGCACTGCCCCGTGTCGCCTTTCGTAATTCCCCGCCGCCCAAAGCGGCAGCCCCTCAGCCGAGTGCTAATGATGCCCTGCAGTTTTCGCGCGGACAGGTGGTAAACAACCGCTATACAGTGCTCGGCATTATCGGCAGGGGCGGCATGGGCTGCATCTACAAAGTGCATGACAACGTGCTGGGAGAGGATCTGGCACTCAAAACACTGTTGCCACAATTCACCAGCGAAAAAATGGTGGTCGACCGCTTTTTGAACGAGGCGCGGATCACCCGTAAACTGACGCATCCCAATATTGTGCGGGTCCATGACATCGGTACGGCGGGACGCGGTATTTTTATTTCCATGGAATACGTCGAGGGGGAATCACTCAGGGGTATGCTCCAGAAACTGCCGAAGGGACAGCGACTTCCCCTGCAGCAGACGCTCTACATTATTGATCAGCTGTGTGTCGCCCTCGAATATGCCCATCGCTACACGGTGCACCGGGATATCAAACCCGAAAACGTCATGATCACGCCGGACAATCAGATCAAACTGATGGACTTCGGCATTTCCAAACTGATGGACAACCGTTTCAGCACTTCCGCATCCGTGGTGATGGGCACGCCTTTTTATATGTCCCCGGAACAGTACAAAAACACACGCGACGTTGATGCCCGGGCAGACATTTACAGCGTCGGAATCATGCTCTATGAACTGCTGACGGGCAGTGTTCCCACAGGGGTGCCGAAACCGGTTTCTGAAGCTTTTAAGGACGTCCCGCCTGTCATGGATGACCTGCTGAAACAATGCATCGATCCTGATCGGGAAAAGCGCTTCAGCAATGCCACAGAGATGCGCAAAGCACTGGCGCCGGTCATCGAGCTGCTGAAGCAGGGCAAAGATCTGACTAAAATCAAAACGCAGCAAATCTACCAGACAAAAAAGCAGCCTATAGTGCCGACGCACCTTTGGGCGGCTATCGGCATCGTGCTGGCGCTCGCCCTTACCGGTGCCGCTTTGTGGGCACTTGAACTTCAAAATCGATCCTATGCCGACAACGCGGCGTCTCCTGTTCCCGGCTTTCTTTCCCGGGGGCGCAGCGGGCTTGATGAACTCAAACCGCTGGCGGAACGGATGCGGGCAAGCGCCGCCGCACTTTCAGAAAAAAACAGCCTTCAGCAGAAGTGGCTGGAAGACAGCGGCACCCTCTGGACACAGGCACAAAGCATGGCGCGCAACGATCCCGCCGCAGCGCAGAAGATCGGACTCAGCGCGTTGCAGCACCTGCTCGCCGTACTGCTTCACCCCGACAATATGGTGCTGATGCCTGCAGGCACTGTACAGATTGACGGGACGAGTACTTTTGTACCCGGCTTCCTCATTGACCGGCGGGAAGTGAGTATCAGCGACTTCACCGCCTTCTGCCAGCAGGTGCCCGGAGGCTGGCCTGTCCCTGACGAACTGGGCAGCGGCCTGGAAAACTGGTCCGATCATCCCGTGTCCTGTGTGTCCTGGTTTGACGCACAGGCCTATGCCGCCTGGAAAGGACGCTTTTTACCCACCCGGGCGCAATGGACACGGGCCGCCTATGGCGACAACGACGGCTCACAGTTCTTTCCCTGGGGAAATGACTGGAAGGCCGGTGTCGCCAATGTGCAGACAGGGCAAAGCGCACCGGTGGAAAGTTTTCCTGAAGATCTGAGCTGGTCAGGCTGTTATGATCTTGCGGGAAACCTCTCGGAATGGCTGCGGCCTGACCCGGCAGCGGCACAGCCGCCCGATTTCGGAGTACTGATGCCCATTTGCGGCGGCAATTTCAACCGCCAGCGCTTGCTCTATGAAAGCGATGTACGGCCCTTTGAAAGCAGAAGCCCGGATCAGGGTTTCCGCTGTGTGATGGAGCTGCCCTGGACCAAAGAAGCTATAGAATCGGAGATCGCACACATTCACTGAGGCAACGGACGGCAAATCAACTCTGCCGCCCCGCGGATCCAGGCCGGGTGGGCGTTCAGTGAGGGTACGCGCAGCAGGGCATCACCGCCTGACTGAAGAAAAGTGACGCGAAGCTCTTCATCCAGTTCTTCAAGCGTTTCAAGACAATCCGCCACAAAAGAAGGTGCTATCAGTGCCACTCTTTTTTTGCCCGATGCCAAAAGACGAAGGAGAAGGCTCCCGGTGGAAGGCTCAAGCCATCCTTTGCCGAAGCGGGACTGATAGGCAAGAGACCAGTTCTCTTCCGAAAGTCCCAGATACCTTGCAAGAAGACGGGTTCCCGCCTCACACTGCTCTTCGTAAGTGAGAGCCCCTCCTTCTGAAGGTGCCCGATGCGCCTGCTTCAGCGGAAGCCCGTGGTAACTGAAGAGAACATGGTCCGGATGAAATGCTTCGAGCGCAGGACAGCAGAGGGCTGCCATTGCCTCCAGATATTCCGCCCGGTCATAAAACGCAGGGCACCAGACAAGAGGCGGCACCTCGTCTTTCAGTTCTTCCAGCGCCTGCTGAACCATGGCTTTTAAAGAGCCCCGGGTCGCGCCCGCATCATGAGGAAACAAAGGAAAGACTATAATTTCCTCCACTTTTTTCGTGCAGAGAGCGCGCACACCGTCCGACACAAAAGGCACACTGTAGGCGCTGGCTGTCTCGATGCTCCATCCGGGAAGGAGCGCTCCCAATGCCCGGGCAAAGGCATCGGTGTGCACCTGCAGCGGAGAACCGGCATCCGTCCAGATACGCCTGTACTTTTCTGCTGACTTCCGTGCCCTGAAAGGAACGATAATCCCGTGCACCAGCAGGGCACGAATCATCCGCGGCATTTCAAGCACAAAGGGATCCATCAGAAAACGACGGAGATAGGGAGCAACAGCGGCAGGTTCCGGCGCTGCCGGGGAACCCGTATGAAGGAGAAGCAACCCCTTATTTGCTTTTGCAGAATAGACCATATTCCTTGCCCGATGGTGAAAGCCTATGATCAGATAAAGACAGGGGCAGAATCAACCCGGCGAAGTCCAGCATTTATCTGACAGCGGCGCGCGCGGGAATCTTAATCAGGGCATGGACGTCTTTGCTTCACAGGACTGCATTCCACACCAAGATCAGTGGACAGAGGGGACACAGTGGACACAGTGGACTTTGCATGACCCCAGTCTTATTAAGCCGTCGTCGCCTCTCCTGAAAACGCAAATTGACCGATTGGCATAGGCAGAACCACGAATGAACACAAAGGGACACGAATCTCTACCAGAGACTTATATGGGCTCCGCATCAAAATACTCGGACTTAAAACATAAAATCAGCCAGCCTGGGAACGCCAATCTCCGCATTGGCATACAAGCGGGTCATGATTAAGACAGTCACTCAGACTCGCCGCGGAGTGATGTCCTGAGACATATCTCCTCCATCAGTCCTACACACGACACTGTCATGTCTCCCTTCCGACGTTATGTCCACCCCCTGGCGTCATTGCTGTTTTCTCCTGTCATACCTGCCTCCCCCCTCGTCATTCCTGCGCAGGCAGGAATCTTAACGCGAGATGCTATTTATAAGGGTCATGCTGTTGCCGTCAACTACGCGGGAAAGCCTTTTAAAGTGGGGATTTCTTTGTGTTTGTATGTCTTGCAGCCTTTGGTGTGGATCAGGGCGATGTGCAGCGCAAGGCGTCCATATCCGGATTAAGATTCCTGCCTTCGCAGGCATGACGGGGCGTGCGGGAATGCCGGAGGAATTCAGGGGCAGCGACGAGTACGGTGATGGCGGTACGTACAGGAGTACCGACGGAGAAAGGCAGTTCTTCAGGCTGGCTGATTTTATGTTTTAAGTCAGAGCATTTTGGTGTGGAGCCCATATAAATCTCAGGTAATTAAAAGAAAAATATGCTCCTCTAAAGGTAATTTCACTATTG
>MWCY01000043.1 GCA_002070275.1 Candidatus Hydrogenedentes bacterium ADurb.Bin170 | reverse complement strand
GAGGCCAGGCGCTGGCAGCCTGGCGAGATCTGGAGGCCTCTCTGCGATCGCCAGGCGGCCGCCAGGCGGCTCCTGCTCGATCGAGGCCAGGCGCTGGCAGCCTGGCGAGATCTGGAGGCCTCTCTGCGATCGCCAGGCGGCCGCCAGGCGGCTCCTGCTCGATCGAGGCCAGGCGCTGGCAGCCTGGCGAGATCTGGAGGCCTCTCTGCGATCGCCAGGCGGCCGCCAGGCGGCTCCTGCTCGATCGAGGCCAGGCCTTTCCTATCATCGGAGAAAATAATGTTTGAACCGCAATCTATAGCAGCTGAGAAAATTGCTTTGAGCCTGCTGGCTGGTGAGTCAAGGCAAGGATGCGCTGTAGCCAATCCAGCGGATTTTATCCCTGTTTCAGTGGCTGATAATGCGCTCTGGCCTCCTGCCTCCAGCTCTACACTGTTTGATAATTTCACTATTCCAGCAGGCCAGGCGCTGATCTGGACATACATCAGCGGATATACAGCGGCAGCTGATGAGAGCAGCACTGCTATTGCCTTTGGTTTCAACTATCAGGCAACAGCTCAAATCCTCTACAGGAATGCAGCAAACTCATCAGCAAACTATGTTGAAGTGACTGCGCCTTTGCAGAGCCAGGCCATTTTTAACACGCCGCTGCTAATCGTTTTCGATACGCAGACCGTCCCCAAAATTACGCTGTTTCCTAACGGCAGCACGCAGACAGCAAACAGCCTCAATTTTCTGGCAAAGTTTCAAGGCTATCTTATCCCCTCTGGCCTGGCAGCGATCATGCGCCAGCACTCTACAAACTTTTAGGAGGCCAGCATGGCATCTGAAAAACTTGATGCACTGCCTGATCTGGCAGGCGGCCAGGCTCCTGATGATCTGGCCTATGTTGTCGATATATCTGCAGGCGTGACTGGCTCCAGAAAATCCACGCTGAATGATCTTTTTTCGATTATTACGCGCAATATTACTGACAAGGCCTTGCGCTGGCAGGGAAGCACAGCGCCAGCTGTCAGCGCTGCAGGCGCTGGAGCCATTTACTTTGACAACGTATCCAACACGTTCAAGGCCTCACAAAATGGCGCGGCTTACACTGATCTGATCGGAGGAGTAGGAGGCTCATTTTATCCGCTAACGCCTGTAGTAGATGCTGATTTCGCATGGGTAAATCAGGGAGGTGCCACAGTGACCACAAACAGCAAAGGCGCTGTTGTGATCTACGCTCCTCCTAACTCTGGCGATCAGCTGCGCTGCAGAGTTAAGGCCTATCCTGCAGCGCCATTCAGCATCGTTATGGGCTTTATGCCTATTTTGGTGCAGGCTAATTTTTTCAATTGCGGCCTGATAATCAGAGACTCTGCAGGAGGCGCATGCGCATCTTTCGGCCTCGGTGCAAGCAATGGGGCGTTTTCTGTTGGCGGCATCAAGTGGAACTCTGTTTCATCCTATAACAGCAATTATTACTCAATAGGGCTTTCCCCTCATTTCGGCATGCAGTTCCTCAAGTACACTGACGATAATACAAACAGAGTCATCTCCTATAGCGCTGATGGAGAAGTCTTTGTTGACATTTTTAGTGTAGGCCGCACTGACTTTTTAACGCCCAATCAAATTGGGTTTATGTGTGACACTAACAACACGACTTACGGCAGCACTATTGCCGTATATTCCTGGCTTCAATCATGAGACTAAGCAGGCGTCAGACTGCAATGCTGATATCGACATGGACGTACAGCGGCATGCCTGGCGGCGGCCCGGTTGCAGGCTGCTGCTTTCTACTGCTGGCCTCTCCCTCCTCAGAGCTGCTGCTGCTGCAGAGCGGCTGCCTGACTCCACTGTCATGCACGTCACTTTCTGCGCTGGCGCTGCAGTCTTCTGATGATGATTTCCTGCTGCTGCAGAGCGGCGGCACTGACTTTTTAGCTCTGGAGGATGTCATACAATGAGCAGCGCGAACATCACAGCCTTGACGAATTACGCAGGAGGCCAGCAGCCTGCAGACCTTGTTTATATCGCTCGATCGCCTTTCGCTCCCACTGACGATAGAAAATCTACGCTGAATGATCTCTTTGCAGAGATCTCAAAAAACACGACTGACGGCGCTGTATCCTTTGCGGGATTTACAGAGCCAGCGCTGAGCGCTGCGGGAAAAGGCACAATCTATTTTGACGATACGCAAAACATTTTTCGTGCGTCAGAAAATGGAGGCGCATATAAAGCGCTGATCACTGCGCCAGGCGGCTCAAACAAGCAAGTGCAGTACAACAGCGGCGGCTCATTCGGAGGAGCCACAGGTTTTGAATATCAGGCTAGCACGCCTAATGTGCTGATAGTAGCGCAAGGAAATGCAATCACGCCGCTACAATTAAAACAATCTTCGACAAGTCAAACAGCTAATCTATTTGAGATCACAGATCCAACGGGAACCGCTGTTGTATTTGCTGTCGATGCTAACGGCACGCCTTCAACGCCACAGCTCGACACAGGACCGCTGACGGGCGCGCGCTTTGGTGTTGGCTGCTCAGCCTCTCCCACTGGCGCGACCTTTGGCGATTTATCAGGAGCCACTGCAGACCAATCATGCGCCTTTGGCGATCAGGCTGAGGCAATTCATGACAGCTCTATCGTAATCGGCTACCAGAGCAATTCTGCAGGCGCTAACACGTTCGCAGCAGGCTCCCGCAATGCTCCTGTAAATACAGTTTTCTTTGGATATGGAGGCGATGATGTAATCGGCTCTCCTGCGGCATTATCTTTCGAGGGAAACAGATCAAACCTCAACAATACCGCTGGAGGAAACACGATTGTCAGATCTGGCGCTACCAGAGGCACAGGAGCCACAAACAGCGCCGACAATTGCGCGGCTGTCATTCTCGGCACGTATCCATCAAAAGACACAGGCGCAAGCCTGTCTCCATTTGTGCAGCGATATCTTGCCAGAGGCCACAGATACAACCTTACAGGAGGCGCAGATAATTCACTTTTTGAGATTGCGCTGGCCACTCTGGAGGGAGCTGCAGGACGCGTCTGTATCACGCTATACGCAACAGACGGCACAGACGTGCAAAGTGTGACTTATCAGCTCACTTTTGCAGCCGTGAATAAAGGCGGCACTTATACATCTGATATTGATCAGATCGCTATTTCTACCGCTGTTAGCGCTGGCACACTGACTGCCACTTTCAATTTTCTAAATGGAACCAATAAAGTTACATTCCGCGTGAATCCAACGTCATCACTGGCTACAACTGTCTTCTATGCTCAGCTGCAGCTAGAAAACAATTCAGAGCAACCCATTACACTTTTATAGAGGAAACACCATGCCTAGAAAAATCACTCTTCGATCCATTCAAATCAAATCAAATGCAGAGATCTTAAAGGCCAGGCCTGGCCAGAACCTCGACTACAGAGTAGAGCTGCTGCAGCTCATTTCTCTTTTTCCTGATGGCATCACAATTGATGAAATGAAACAATATGAGCGCATGCACAAGATTTTGCGTGATTCGACAGCACGGTACTTAATCCTTGATGAATCGGAATACACATTGCTATTAAGCCGCCTGCGCTCTGCTACGTTTAAGTTTTATGCTGATGAGCTGCTGCGCTTCGTTGCTGACATAGAGAAAGCTGAGCAGATCGAGGCAGCAACAGCAGAGGCAAAGGCTCCAGCCAGCGCTTAGCCTGGCGGCCGCCTGGCGATCGAGCAGAGGCTCCAGATCTCGCCAGGCTCCAGCGCCTGGCCTCGATCGAGCAGGAGCCGCCTGGCGGCCGCCTGGCGATCGAGCAGAGGCCTCCAGATCTCGCCAGGCTCCAGCGCCTGGCCTCGATCGAGCAGGAGCCGCCTGGCGGCCGCCTGGCGATCGAGCAGAGGCCTCCAGATCTCGCCAGGCTCCAGCGCCTGGCCTCGATCGAGCAGGAGCCGCCTGGCGGCCGCCTGGCGATCGAGCAGAGGCCTCCAGATCTCGCCAGGCTCCAGCGCCTGGCCTCGATCGAGCAGGAGCCGCCTGGCGCCGTTGAAGTTTTCAACCCGCCGGCGTATGCAGTTTTCAAGTCCGCGGAATGGGAGGAGAGCATGCAGTTATCTCAAAGAGGCCTGGATTTTATAAAGCAGTGGGAAGGTTTTAGAGATCGGCCCTACAATGATGGCTATGGAGGCATCACTATTGGCTATGGGCATCTCATCAAGCCTGGCGAACGTTTTACCGTGATCACCAGAGCGGAGGGAGAGCAAATACTGGCGCAGGATGTTGCCTATTATGTCAGTCTCGTTAATTCCCTTGTGCGTGTTCCTCTCAATCAATCTCAGTTTGATGCGCTCGTATCTCTGGCTTTCAACTGGCGCGGCTTTCCTCAGTCTCGACTGCTGCAATATCTCAACGCTGGCGATTATGCGGCCGCTGCCAAACGACTGGGAGAGCATCCTGTGACATCTGGAGGCGTATACTCCAGAGGCCTTCAGCGCAGGCGCACAGCTGAGAAAGAGCTATTTCTATCTGAAGGCACGCCAGGCGGCTCAAGCTCTGGCCTGCCAGAGTCTGAATATCCTGATATAGGATTTGATGAGGATGATGATGCAACGCTGCCTACTGATGAGCCATCCGATATCATCGGCGGCAGCACAAGCGCTGCCGCTCCTCTCCTGATCGGCGCTGGAGTACTCCTCCTTGTGTTTTTGATCATTCCATCTGGCGATTAAATTCTATGCCTCGGAAAGTAGTAGATTCCCTCATGTTTAAGCTGTGCTTTTTGCTCCTGCTGGCCTTCGCTGGAGCGTTTTTATTTTCTGCGATCGCTGCAACGCCTGCAGAGATCTATGAAGGCTCCCCAGTCTATGACGCCACATTGCCAGTATCTCCAGACGTTGCGGCTCTCACTTCCCTGCCTATCCTTCAACAATCGCGCAAGGCCTGGCGCAGGCCGCGCAGATCTCTCACCACAAAAAAGAAAAGGAGGAAATATTGACAGCTCCTCACGCTTCAATAGCGCTGGCAGCTCTGCTGCTGCTGCTTGTGTTGCTCGCTCTGTGTGCGCTTATCTGGCTCCTGTGGGATGTCAGAAACAAGCTGGAGCAAGCATTATATGACTACAAACTCACTATGCTCTCTCACGTTCAATCCGTCAGTCTTCACAGGACGCCTGATCACGATAGGCGGCTTATTCTGATGGAGGAAAACATCAGAAGACTTGAAGACACACAAGGCAAGCTCATATGAGCCGCCGTTACAACAAAGGAGAAAACATGAACCTATCTTTTTCTGATATTGCGCCTTTCCTCGGCGCTGCTGGCAATGAGCTGCGAAATGCAGATCAGAACAACACAGGCGCTGATGATTTCATCGGCGAATTATTGATCTACATTGCAGATGCGCATGCCTCGATCGAGCAGGAGGAGCCGCTGCCAGATCTGCCAGAAATCCTCCTGCAAGGGACAACTGAGCGCATATCTGGCGGAATTGTGATCACACTGCGCGTAGCCAGCTCTGTGCTGGCAATCGCTCAGTTTAAGGCCTCGGGCAAACTGCGGCTTATCCTTCGATACGCTGCGGAATCTATCAGGAGAGTACTGGCAGGCCAGACAGTGCCAGGCCTGGCTCCTGCGATCGCTAAACAGCTCATGGCTGGCAAGGCTTGACAAAATAAAATCAGCGGCAGCATACTGCGCGCAATTAGCAGCGGTAGATACCCTAATGGCTGAGGACGCTGCTGAATGGGAGGCCTAACGGACTCCCACAATTTAAAAGGCCTGGCGATCGCCAGGCCTTTTCCTTTTACATCACTTTATCACTGGCCAGATCAGGCGGCCGCTCGATCTCCTGTTGATACCCCTGCTCTATCAAGCGATCTATCACAGGATGATTCATGGCCTGGCGCACTGTTTCTATGTAGTCGCGCACTATTGCTTTTGTGATCATTGGATACTCTGGATGTCTCAGCGCCAGCTGCAGCGCTCCTACAACAGTAAATAAGATTATGGGGCTTGACTCTATTTGCAAGCTTTCGTTTTTCTCTGACACTTCGCGAATTGCGCGCATGATTTCGCGCTCTTCAGGCGTCACGGCTAGCAGCTCATACAACATGCTCATGACTTGTTTTCTTCGTTCGCTCACTGTTGGCCTCCTTCTGGTTTTACTTCAATAATCGGCGCTGCTTCCCTGCTGGCCTTAAACCGCTCTGATATCCGCTGCAGCGCAACCTGCAGCGGACTCAAGCCAGATAGTATCAAGCCTGTGTCATCTATCCATTGCGCAATCTGTTTGCGCGCACGCTGCCTATAAGATCGCTTATAGCCATCACTCAGGCTCTCCCATGGCTTAGGCAGTATTGCCTCCTCTGCATAGATCTGCCAGGCCAGATAATCAAACGCTCTGGCCTCGATCTGCTCAGCTGTCAGCGCCTGGCTAGGCCTGGCCTGATGCTTCCCTGCTCTTTGACTGTTCTTTTTCATTGGTTCGCCTCTTCTTTCAATATCTGCAATGATGCTTGATAGTACAGCTCAGACATCAGCTCATCAGCTTTAAGCCTTAGCCAGTACTTTTGAAATTTGACATGGAGCCGCTGCAGGCAGGCTACTGCAAAGATAATCCAAAATATGCCTTCTGCATTCATTCTATTTTGCCTGGCTCCTCTGGATTTTCTCTCCGATACTCTGCCAGCGTTTTTTTAAATCTATCTTCGCCTATGTCTCCATCCTGCCACCATTCCATGTCATGCCATACGCCACTTAATCGGCTAATAACTACATTGATCCTTATTCGCTGCTGCCTGATGTGCAGCAACAGCCAAAGCGTTTCTTTTGCTGCATCGTCAGCATATCCCACCTTTGCCAATGCATCAGCCATATGCTCTAGCTCTTTCTCTGATGCAAATAAATCTGTTTCATCTTTGTAGCAAAGATAATTAAATGAGCCTCCAGACATGTATCCTCCTTACGCGTTCAATATGACAGTGACCACTTTGGATTTAAACAGGGGCTGATCGTATTCCCTGCCGCAGGCGCTGCAGATCGTGCGGCCTGTCTTCAGCCAATGATCATAAGCGCTGCCGCGCAGTATTTCGGACTCTGCGCGGCAGCAGGGGCAATGCAGCGTTATCTCTTCATGACGCAGTGTCTGGCGTGATGCCTTCTGTAGCCTGGCCTGTTGAATCAAGATACTCCTGCCAGGCCTCTTTGATTTCGGCCTGGCCTTTTTGCGCAAGCTCATTTTCCCACTCCTCTTTTAGGTGCTGACACTGCTCTAGCGCTACCCCCATGCGCATTGTCAGTTCCCGCCGTGTCGGCAGCTGAAGGCTCTCCCATGCCGCTCTCTCCTCAAATGATGGCGAGGACGTTTCCCACTGATTTAGATAGTTAAGATGCATTACTGCCTGCTGATATTCCGCATATGCATCTGTATACGCGACTAAAAGAGGCGTGGCGTATCCTGCTTTCACTTTCGCAGCTAGCATGCAATGAGCATCTGCGTCAGCTCCTGACGTTCTTTTCCACATCTCAAGCTCAATCTTCGCCTTGTACATCGCGATCTGCATTTCTCTCATTTCGGCTCTGTACTGCATCAATCCCATTGTTTGCGATCTGATCGCATCAGAGCACACAGCCATGGCGGCCTCAATCTTTTGCGCATCATCTGATTTAACTACTAATCCGTAGTCTTGAGAAAATAGCGCTACATTGAATTTCGTTTCTGCTGACAGAAAATACTCAGTCAGGCTGACTACCTTATTCACGTTTAAGCAGACATCAATTCCATGTCTGTCAATATTTGCTATTTCTTCAAGTTTATCCTGTTTAACAGTGCCTTTTACAAATACGCCTTTTACTTTTACAAACATGATGTTTCCCTTTATATTGATTGATTGATTGATTAAGCATTGCAGGAGCGCTCATAGGCCTGCATTGCCTGATCGTATTCTTTTTGCGCTTTTTCGATGTTTTGATTTAGCTCTGCAAATGTTTGAGTAAATTGCTTGTGATAAAACGCTTTCTCTAAATCTGTGCGCGCAGTGCCTACCCACTCCTGGCGCAGTGCGAGCTGCATCTTTGCCTCCTCAAGGCTCCAGCGTGCTTCTGCCAGCTCTATCAATAAAGCGTTTGCCTGATATCTTTCTATCCCTGCTTTTAAGACTGCATAGGCGTTTCGGTCGCAATCCCTCAGCCTTGTCTGCAGGACATGGCCATACTGAGCAGTTAAGAGCTGATATTTCTGCTCTGGATTTCGTTCGCTTAAATGCTCGGAATATTTCGCTGCTGCATTTCTGGCTCTCTTCTCGCACTCTTGCGCTTCAGCAATGGCAGCAGCGCTCAGCCTCCACATGATGCGCTCGTACCATTCGCGATTTGTGCAGATCTCTCTCCCATCCTGAAAACGCAGCAGATAATAGTCAGCTGCAAATACTTGCTTATAATCGACAGCTTCGACGCTTTGCACCATAGCCAAATTGATATCCATTAGGCCTATATGCGTATATACGCCTGCTTTTTCACGTGTATACGCTTCAATCCTTGCAAATTGCAGCATCTTACTTGCCTCCTTTTTTCGATGATTTCATTTGTTGCGGACCACAGGAGAGGCCAGCCAGGCCAGCACTCAGCTTGTGCTTACTGACAGCCTTTGAGATCATCACGCGCAGCAGCGATGCAATCGTTCTGCCTTCTGATGTCGCGATCGCTTCAAGGCCTGCCAGCTGCTCTCTGCTTATGCGTGTCTGCACAAGAGCATTATTATCGCTATTCACTTTTATTTTTTTAGATGTTTTTTTCTTTGTCATGTGTGTTTCCCTTATCGAGCAAACAGCCTGCCTTGCTTAGCGGCTGCCTCTCGTTTTTTTCTGATCGTTGTTATGTGGTGCAGACGATCATGCGCCAGATGGCAGCGCTGACAGAGAGCCGCCAGATTGTCATCTGATGAGTCTGCAGGATTGTGATTTAAATGCGCTGTGGTAAGAACGATGCGAGTGATCTTTACATCATCAAGCCTGCCTTCTATTTCCAAGATTGCCATGGCCAGCTCGATGCAGAGAGGATGTATCAGCTCATTTCCTGCTCTGTACCACAAATGAGGAGCCTGGCAGCGCTCACAGCGGCCGCCTGCTCGGTCAAATCTGATACGCTGGCTGATCTCTCGCCAGTTGGCTGGATACAATGGTTTTTGATCTGGTGATATCGGCAAAATTACCTGCTTTGAAAAAATATTTTCCGGCTCCTGACTAATCCAGAAAATGCTCAAAAAGGATTCCCCCCCCGCAATAGGCCAAAAATGGCAAAAGATCGTCATTGATCGTCATAGCCTTTGTGAGTAAAGAAGTTACAGATTTCAAAAGATCGTCATGAGATCGTCAGAGATCGTCATGAGATCGTCATGGGCATGACGATCAATGACGATCAATGACGATCTTTTTTTTGAGATCGTCATGGCTTAACTGCAATAGTTTGAATGAGATAATGCAAAACATGACGATGTGACGATCTTTTTTTCTAAATTTCATGGGGAAAGTTACAAACAGCGTTTAATCGCGATTGTTGAGCCTCCTCCATTGCGGCCGCACTCCATTTCATAGCCTATGGCACGCAAATTGGGTGCAATCCTGCGCAGCTTGCCTGATAGTGCGTTTGGCGATCGAGGGAACCAATGTTTTGCATACTCAAACTCATTTTTTCCCGTAAGCCATCGAGTCAGCGCCTGATGTAACTCTGTGGCTTTTCCCTGCCAGGCTTTCCCCTCCTGCATGTCGATAAATCTGCATAGCTCAATCGCCAGCGGATTATCTAGCGCCTTTTCATGATTCCCTGCTCTGTTTCTATCAAACGCTTTCCAGAAGGCTCCTGGCTGCAAACCTAGGCCACTTTCGGCCGCGCAGCTCCAGCGGGCAAAGTCAGCCATGCGCGGCCGCCTCTCAAGCGTGATCTGATCGCGAATTTTCAGAGCTGATGCAGCGGCATCAAACAATGCGCCCAATATGCGCGGCCTGGCCTCATAAAATCCCGTCCACAGCTCACGCTCCTCTCTGCGTTTGCTATCAGAGATCGAGGGAAGAAATATAGACAATGCTCTGTCAAGCAGATCAGGATAATCATTCGTATCAATGATGCCGTTAGTGACCATAGGCCGCTTAACGCTCATGATGCTTTCCTCTTGATCGCTGTGCAGCTTGCGCGTTGCAAAAGTGGCTCCTGTGGCTATCCTGCATAAGCAATCTGATGTTTCCTGATTTATGCCGCTCAAATTATCAAAGGCAAGTACCCATGAATTTTGTGCAGCAATCATCAGATCTCTTTCGTCTTTGGGTAATGCTCTGATCTCTGCTTTATGTGGATCAATACAGGCCTTTAGAAGTTTAGTGGCTGTGCTTTTTGCGCTTCCCTGCTCTCCTGTAATCATCAGCAGCGGAAAAGGTCCAGAAGGATTGATTGTCATTGCCAGCCAGCTGCTGATCAGTGTCCATGTGTCATCATCGCCAGTATTCATGAATGAGCGCAGCTCATCGAGGCGGCCGCCTCTGGCTGGCTCTGGCAGTGGTGCCTGCGCCAGGCGTCTGAGAAAGCGCACAGGCGTTTCTGCTGCGGGAATGATGCGCCAGCCAGCTGCAGAGATCTCTACAGCTCTCCATTGGCTGTCAGATAAATCAAAATAGATATTGCCTGCAGCCTCTGCAATGCGCATGCATACTTCCTGCGTCTGGCCTGCATAGCGTGCGATCGCTGCCAGCGTGGCTACAGCCTCTTTAAGCGTGTCTCCATACAATGGCTGGCCAGTCTCATTGAAATATTGACCCGCCAGCCAGATGCGAAATGATCGAGACTCAAGAGGATATGTTTCAATATGATCAGCAACTCTGACATCGGCAAAATGATTGTCATCGAGATCATGAAAAAATGTCGCTCTCTCTTGAGCCAGTGCCACAATATCTACCTTCCCGCCTCTCTTTATTGAGAAGGCTGCAGGCTCTGGCTCTGGCTCCTCTGGCGCTGCTGGCTCCTGCAGTTTTATCTCTTCTCTTTCTAAATTGTATCTTTCGTCCCATTCCCAAAATGATGCAATCCCTAATTCGGCATGGCCTTGAGCAAACTGCTCAAACTCGATCAGGCGCAATCTCTCCAGCTGATCAGGCTCAATCTGCGTTAGCATTTCCGCCAGGCTATTCCATGATTTCTGAAATGCTTTGTATGCTTTTCTATTTTCGATCTGCAAGGCCTCCAGATGCTGCTGCAGATATTCAAAATAAATGTTTAAAAAGCGCAGCCTGTATTCTTCCCTCTTTGTTGCCAGCGTGCGCTCCTGCTCGAACTTTGCACGCTTGGCAGCCTCTTCTTTTTTCTGCGTCAGATCCGCCGGAAGCGGATATTTTTTTCTGATGGCATCAATCAAAAATGGAGCCGCCTGGCGTACGCCTTCTCTAAATGGCAATGCATCAAGCTGCCGAATTGTTTCGGCCGCATCAGCCTTAACAAGCTGCTTTGCAGTGGCCTCATTTACGCCATACTTAAACAGCGCCTTTATCAATTCCTTTGTGTCTATTGTCGTGGTTTCCATGGTGTGATCTCTCAAGACAAGAATAGACAGCGCAGTGCTGGAGCCAGAGGCCAGCGCTGCGCTGTTGTGGTGATAGGCTTATTTTCTGCCTGCAGCCTGTAAGGCCTGCTCTGCTCGATGCAGAACAGGCAGGATGCGCTCCAGCTCTTGCTCAGGGATGGCTGCCAGCTCCTGCAGTAATGCGTGCAGAGAGCTGGCCAGCTTCGGCGCTGCAAGGATAAGCTGCATGTCAGTCTCAGCCACTCTATGAGGATTTAGGATGGTAAGGACGGGGCGATTCTCTTTTTTTATGGGACTATCTACCGCAATAACTGCTTGGTTGCCTACAGGAGGCCGCAGGCTCCATGCTGGCTCTGTGTGTAGATCTTTTGAGGGATTATTTTTCATATAGCTCCTTATCTTTGCTGCTCTTCGATCTCTTTGGGGCGATCGAGAAATCCCAATACAGCAAAGTCTTTTGCAATCATTCTCTTTTAGGTAGAATGATTGCGTCAATTGACTTTGCATGATTCGCGTCTGTAAAGCTTTGACTGTTTCTTTTTCAATTGATCAGCTGGAGCGCTTTCTGTTGTTGGCTCAACCATCACGCTGCTATTGCGCAGTGCGGTGAAAGCGCTCCAGCTTTTTTTTCAGAGCTGGAGGCTCTGAAACTCATTGATATAAACTTTCCTGTTTTTGCTTCGCGCTGTGCGCGGTTCGCTTTGCCTTCCTGTCTGCTGCTGCTCTCTTCCCTGCCAGAGAATGCTCAGTGCAAAAATGAAAGCCGCTGGCGCTGCTGGCAGTGCCATGCTCAGCGCAGAATACACGCTCACAGGCGTCATTATCTTTTGATCCGATGAAATGATCGCATGCCGCATAAGCAGTATTGCTGCATTCACTGCATGTAAGTTTGGGAAGTATAAGCATGCTTTTTTACTCCTTTAAAAAAGGCCTGGCGCTGACTCCCCACTACACTTTTTCAGCGCCAGGCTGAAAGGGCTGCTTTTTCCCCTGAAGCATTCCACGCAGCAGCCGTAAGCGTGGAAACTCGATAATTGCCAGGCCTGCAGGCCTCACTCCCTGCTCTCTTCGATGCCTCTAGAGCGGCCTGGCCTCGGAGCCGTGAATGTAGCAGGCGGCTCCTGGCTCTGCTGGCGCAGAGTTTCTATTGATCGCTGCTATCCTGTACAGGCGCAGGCCATAAGCCGTCTATCTTTGATGCAATAAATTTAGATATTGCGGCTCTGACTTGCGGGCTTTTCCTTTGTCCGCTGATAACTTTGTGCAGTGTTGTGCGGTCTATCTTCAATTCATCAGCCATCTGTGATTTATCAATCCCTAACGCTGATAAAATTACATTCAACCTCAACTCTGCACTTCCCCTTTGTTGTGTGGTTTCAGTTCCCATGTTTTCTCCATTTGCTCGATCTGCCACAGGTGTGGCAGCTGCAGAATAATGCTCCATTAGATTTATTGTCAATCATGTTTGCCACACGTGTGGCACTTTATTTTCTGCGCTGTAATATGCGGCGCCGTTGAAATGTTCAACGCTCGAGTTTTATGCAATTTTCAATCCGCGGGATTGAATGCAGGCGGCCGCCAGGCGTCCCCTGCTCGATCGAGGCCAGGCGCTGGAGCCTGGCGAGATCTGGAGGCCTCTGCTGCGATCGCCAGGCGGAGTTCCGCCCGCTAAGACGTGACTCGCTTTCAGCCCCTATGGGGCATCGCTCGTTTCTACTATGCCCGCCCCTTTGGGTTTTCTTGAATGGGCTATTGGCGAAAAGATTTCCGGTTTCACTCGTTTCTTGATATTGATTACCTCATGAAAAGCAAAACCGAAAAAGAACTACTCGCAAGTGAAATCGCTCTGCAAAAAACTGCACAAACAACAGTGCGGCTGCTTTTGGAAGGCGACCGTCTTGGATATAACAATGCCCTTAGTTGGGCAGCGGACTGGATTATCAATAGCGCCGCATCGAACGGCAATCCAGCCGTGATTGAGTTCGCGCAAAATATGGCAATGAGTCTCAAGGCTCACAAAAAGAAACCGAATCCGCCCGGATTTGCTATTACACCGGCAGCGGGATTTGACGTAACTGCCGCGCTGAAAGAACGCGGCGAATGGCCGAATGAGTAGCGCCATCCGGCGTAGCCGAGAACGGGGCGGGGCGGGCGGAAGACACAAGGCGGCCCTGGCACGCCTCCATTCCGCCCGCGTCGCTAAGTCGCGCCGCAGGGCTTCACTGCCGGGTGCCGGGGGTCGTCGCTTGCCCCTACAGGGCGGCGCTCCTTCGCGGCCGCCAGGCGGCTCCTGCTCGATCGAGGCCAGGCGCTGGAGCCTGGCGAGATCTGGAGGCCTCTGCTGCGATCGCCAGGCGGCCGCCAGGCGGCTCCTGCTCGATCGAGGCCAGGCGCTGGCAGCCTGGCGAGATCTGGAGGCCTCTCTGCGATCGCCAGGCGGCCGCCAGGCGGCTCCTGCTCGATCGAGGCCAGGCGCTGGCAGCCTGGCGAGATCTGGAGGCCTAAAAACAGAAAAGGCTGATCAGTGATCAGCCTTTTCTGTTTATGCTGTGATGCCTTTTTTGTGCCTTGCCTCCTCGATCAATTTCTGTACTGTGCGTGTTCTGTTTGCATCATTTTCAAGCTCTTGCAGTTTTCTTTTCCCTATATAGCAAAGGTAAGTTTGATCTTTTCTGTGTGTTGCGCCTGGCGGCCTGTGCCAGGCCTCATATCCTCCTCTTGCTTTGTTGGCCTCCCACCGTAAATTTTCAATATCAGGTAAAAATGTACCGCTACCGGAACGCGATTTACCGGCTGCAGTACGTTTATTTGTGCTGGCCTGGCTCTGTGCGACCGCTGGAGCTGGAGCCTGGCTCTGTGCGACCGCTGGAGCTGGAGCCTGGCTCTGTGCGACCGCTGGAGCTGGAGCCTGGCTCTGTGTCGGCACTAATTCCGAAATGGAGGAGGGAAGGGAGGCGGGCACTGCCTCATCTTTCCCTCTGCCGCTGTCTCCATTCGGCTGATCAGTGAGAGGAGTTTCCTCGAATGTTCCAGCCAGACGCTGGCAGCTCCTTGATTTGCGCTTTCTCTGCAGGCTGAATGCTCGATCTACCTAACAGCCTGGCAATCTCCTCTCTGATCTTTGGATCGCTGATACCCTCCAGCGCTTTACTCTCTCTCATTTTGAGCTGTGCATACTGCTCAACCTTGTCTACATATTCGGCCTCGATCGCCAGCGCCTGCGTTAAATAATCAAGCCTGGCCTGTTCAGTCAAAGCAGCCGCCTGCAATGCGGCAGTCTCGGTCAATACTTCAGCCTTGCTTATTTCAATCTCGGTGATCGCTTTGGCTCTGGCTGCCAGCGCCTTTTTCCGCCAGTGTGTCAGCGGAATTACAACGGCAGCCGCCAGGAGGAGAGAGAAGAGGAGAGGGAAGGCAATCTTTTCACAATACAGCGTGATGAAATGAGAGGCCGCTGCATGCTGATCGAGATTGAAAAATGAGATCGTTGCATGCGTGAC
Organism: Candidatus Hydrogenedentes bacterium ADurb.Bin170; assembly: GCA_002070275.1. GTDB lineage: Bacteria > Hydrogenedentota > Hydrogenedentia > Hydrogenedentales > CAITNO01 > JAAYJV01. The sequence goes on along the minus strand of MWCY01000043.1, from coordinate 12,357 downwards.
TGAAAAGGCAGTCAGCAATGCGCCAAAGATTCCAACACTCCACTTGTGCGCGCCGACAGTGCGCGGGAAAGTGTTGATGCAGTAAAGGGCTGTAGCTTCGCCAGCCAGCGCAAAAAAGGCTGTGAATAAGCCTTCAAATCCTGGCCTGATGACTATAAACAGCCTAGCGTTGTAGTAGCCAAACAGCACAAAGAGGCAATATTTCAAAAAGAGCAGATAGCCTGCATCTGACGGCAATTTCATGTTTGCGGCCTCTGCCTTCAAGTCTGCCGCTGCTCGCTCCTGGCGCTGTCCGCGCATAATCGCTTTTCCAAATTCAAATAAACTTCGCATGTAAATGTTTCCTTTTCTTATTGATTGTTGATAGGGAAGAGAGCTGGAGGCCTCCAGCTCTCTGCTGCTGGTGATTTATTTGCACCACCATTCCTCACCTTGATAGTAATTGCGGCATTGTCCAGACGTGTATTTTTTTACGCCTGCGCGCCGCGCTGTTTCAGGCGTATGAAAAAACCTGTTAGGCTGGCCATCAGGACCGGGCTTTATGTTTTCCCGTAAAAATTCGTCTGATGTCACGATTGCGCCAGCTGGCTCCTGTGCAGGAGCTGGCGCTGGAGGCTCCTGGCCTGTGTACTCTTCGACACTGACGGGAATAGAGGCCTTGAGCGGTAAGGGAAGGGAATTAGAGACATGCGTAATGCTGCCTGCAATCCATAAGCAGGCAGCAAACGCCAAAAATATACAGATACAAAATTTGATCATGTGCTTTCCTTTATGGCTGGAAAGCAGCAGAATACGGCTCCATTAGCTCTATCTGCTGCTAACTCAGCGATTGAGCGGCCTGGCGAGTGTGCGAAGCTTGCCAGGCCAATTTTTTATTTTTGGCAATGGAGAGCCAAAAAAATAAGGCTCAACCATCAGCCGCAGAGGCGCGACGGTTGAGCCGAAATTTTTATATCAGATCTATGCGATGATTAGCAAACCATCAGCGCATAACTTTGCATACAATCTAAAAATGATTGCATCAATTCCTGCCTTTGCTTAATCCGAATTTTCTTTCTGCCTCCTCTGCCTGTGCTCTGGCTATTGCCTGTTGAATTGCGGCCTCTAATAGGCTCTGCAGCTCTTTGGCCTCAGCATGCTGCAGTTTTATAAGGCGGCCGCTGATAAAATGCATATCAAGCGTGCCGTCATTGTTTGCAATTACATGTTCCAATGTGCTCAAGATAATCATTTGATTGCCAATGATAAATGAGGCCATTGCGCCAGCTGTCAGCTGCTGAATAAGGCCAAGATTGAAAACGCCTGTAGAATCTTTACCGTTTTTTATGATCATTTTTTATCCTTCCTGTTGTCTTGATTTATAGATTGCCTGCAACTGTTTGATTGTCTCAACAGCCTGGCCTTGCAGCTCCTTGCGTGGATCAAACTGCGTAATCATTGATTTATCGAGGCCTAGCGCTGTAAGCAAATACTCCAGCGCTGGCTCTGGCTCTGCCTGCAGCACATTCTCCAGATGTACGCGAAAGTCAGGATTGAGCTGCAGCCACTCCTGCAAAGCGTTCCAGCGTGCGGCCTGGCCTGTCTCATCAGGAGGAGGCAAACAGATGTCATGCAGCTGTTTCAATCGTGCGAGTAGTTTTACTGCGTTTAAAATAGACATGGTTTATATCCTCCTATTGAGCCGCCTGGCTGGCGGCCTCTTCCATTTTCTGGCGCAAGCGCTGCTGCAGCTCTGCCGTATATGCTGCAGCGTGTTCCATTGCAATAATCTGCGCGGCATCATCGCCCAATGATGATGCATAGTTCAGCGCTATCTCTGTATCCATGTTTGCAAATATGGCCAGATACTCATCAATTGATTGCGCTGGATAGTTTTCGTTGATCTCGTTTGCTGACATCAGCAGGCGTTGACATGCGACCGCTGGCGGAATGCGCCTAGCGCAGTGATCGAGAGCAAGCCACAGCGCCTGATGTTCGAGCGGCAAGCTGTCTAGATTCGCTGGCAAATATGAGCGGCCTGGCGCTGGAGCTGGAGCCTGGCTCTGCGCGATCGCTGGAGCTGGAGCCTGGCTCTGCGAAGGGAAGGGAGCTGGAGCTGGAGCCTGGCTCTGTGCAGGGAAGGGAGCTGGAGCCTGGCCTGGCCTTATGCCACGGAAAAAGGCCTCAATCGCTTTTGATATGATGTCTGATGCCTGGCCAGATTTTACAACCTCCATGGCGACCTCTGCCCACTGATCGCGATCTCCAGCGCTGGCGGCTCCATCCCCTAATAGCTTGCTGATGGCACTTTTTCTGATGCGCGCCATTGCGTCATCATCTTTTGCCAGCGTTTTGAGCAGCAGCAGCTCAGGCTCCTCCTGTGCCTGCGGCTGCTGCTGCTGCCTGCCTATTGCAAACCCCGGAATAGCTTCAGCAAGCAATCGCTGGCTCTCTACAAACTCACGCAAGGCCTTGAGATTTGATATGGGCGCTGGAGCTGGAGCTGGAGCTGGCGCTGGCGAGTCAGGGAAGACATATACAGGAGGAGCTGCAGCTGGAGCCGCCTGGCTGCTGCTGTCCGCTGCCTGGCCTTCAATTGGCTGGTATGGTTCACAGTGGAATACTGGCAGTGTTCCGCCTCTCACGTATTTACCATTTTTCTTTATGACTACAAGGAAAGTGTTGATTGTGTTTGCTCTCGCCCATCGCTGTTGTATTTCCAGCTCATAATCCTCTGTGAATGGGATGCGGCCCAACAATGTGCGGCGCTGTGAGTCTGTTCGCCCATCAATGTGATACTTGACCATGCGGGAAACTACCATTTCCCACCTATCAGAGCCGCTGCCTCTCTCCCTGATAAACTCCCTGATATGTGGAGGCGTATCATCATCATCATCGTGTAATGTGGCCTCTGCGTATATATCAGCCTCCTCAGAATCATAGATATCATCATCATCATCATCATCATCATCAGTCAGTATCTGGCCATTTTCAGCCACTGGCACAGCTTTTTTGAACTTTGTGACGATTGTATGTTGTTGTGTGGCCATTACTGGCGCAATCGCTGCTGCTGGCGGCTCCTGCGCTGGCGCTGCGTTTGAAATAACTGCTGCCGCAGGCGCTGGAGTGATTGCAGGAATGCTTGTTCCATCATCTGAAATATTTTTTTTCTTGCGTGATCTTGTCATGTGATGCTCCTTTGAAATGTCATGCCTTGTCCATGTGAAAGGCCATGAGGAATATGGTTAATTATTGCACGCACACTATGTATTGTGCAAAAAAATTATTGACACACTATTGATTGTGGTGCAAAAAGAGGCCGATAAATTGCAGCTGGCTCACATACACTTCTCGATTTTGCTCGCATGGCTTCAAGCTACCAGCGCAATTTATCAACGCACGCGGAGGCTGTGCGAGCAAACCTTTCCAGCTCCGACCCTTTAAATGATGCTTCGGTCAATCGTGATGGCGTTCCTCAGCCATTTTTTTCCAGCTCCATTCATACAGAGCAATCCTGGCCTTTACTTGATGGCGCTGACGGCACTTTTCAAGCGCTGGCGCTGATGGCTGCCGCAGTGCGTGGAGAGTGTCCGCCTGATTACTCTGGATATAGTGACCCATACATCAGAGCGGCCGCTGCTCGCATCATCACGGCATACGGCAAGGGATACAGCGCAGAGGCCGCACTGCAGGCGCTATTTTCTTTTTGCCGTGATGCAATCGCTTATTTAGACCATCCCTGGAACGTGCAACAGGTGCAGGACGCCAGGCGCACGCTGGAGCGCATGACTGGCGATTGTGTAAGTAAATCTGTGTGCCTCACTACCCTCTTAGCCACTCAAGGAATAATTTCCCGCTTTGTTGCTCAGGCTCCCACAGGAAATGAATTTAATCATGTGTATGTGGAGGCGCTGACTGCTCAGGGCTGGATAGGGCTTGACCCTGTAGCCAGCGGCACTATGGGGCGACCATTCGGAGAAATAGGCTGGCGGCAGGCGCTGCCTGATTATGGTTTCGAGACATCATCGGAGATCTTTCATGGATGATTATTTTGTCGCAATTGATGAGCAGGGCTACTACTTCGATCCGACCACAGGAGAGGACATTTCTGTTGTCTACGATGAAAGCGGCCTGCCATATGACGCAGAATTAAATGTACCTTTGCGATTTTGGGGTGATAGTGGATTTGATGGCGCGCAGATTACCAGCGCAGTGCGCGATGTTCTCATCGGCATATATGGCAATCCTGGCGCTGTGCGTGCTAACGCTCCTCGTGATCGCGTACCGATTAGCCAAATCCCGCAACAGCAGGCAGCTGTTATTACAAGCAGTGTTCCCATTCGTGCGGCTGCAAACTCTGACGGCGCTGGTATCCACTTATCAACCACAACACTCATGCTGATCGTGGGAGGCGTATTGCTTTTTATGGTTGGCCAGAACAGAGGAGCATCGAGGCGATGAGCGGACTACTGAGCGGCCTCATGGGCGCAATCAAGCTGTCAATGGATAAGTCTGTTTATCAAGTGGGAGAAAAGCCGCTTTACAGGCTTACAGGAGGCGTGCCTGGCGCGACAATCGCATGGACATCCTATTTGAACGGGCAACCAACTGGCGAATATCAAGCCACTTATGGCCAATGGCTTGATAATTATGGCGCTGCAGAAATCCCTGCAGCGCAGGCCTGGAATGACACGCATGTCGGCTCCTGGCGCAAAGACGTGATCATTATTCCTAACGACTACCCAAAGAGGCCGCTTGAAAACGCTACCGTATCTTTTCAAGTGGCTCCTATCCCTGATCGCATGCCGCAGGCATACGAGAATAACGGCAGCGGCAGCGCTGGCGGCTCTGGCGCTGCAGGCGCTGACTCTGGCGGCCTCCTGGACTCGATCACAAACATTTTTGAAGGTGATGTCACACTCCCTGTAGTCGGGGAAGTGCCAAAGGCGGCACTCGTCGGCCTCGGCGCTGTTGTGCTTATTGTGGCTCTGTCTGGCAGCTCCGACAGCGGAGGCGGCCGCAGGAGATAACTCATGCTCTTTGGATATCACGACAACAGAGAGGGAAGAGTTAAGCCGCTTCCAGATTGCGCGGCTGTTGGCTGCTATTGGGATGAGGATTCACAGCGCTGTCAGCGCCAGGAGCCTGGCGGCCTCGGTTTTATCTCTCCTCTCTTTGGTGGCAGTGATGCTGCAGGCTTCAATTGGTACGGCAACAATTCGGGCATTGCCGATTATTACAACGCTTTCAACGCTGGCAGCTCATTTGCGCAGAGCGGCGGCAGTGATGACCCTGGCTGGAATCTGTGGGAAGTCTTCGATCTGGCTTTGAATCTTGGATACGATGAGGATTTCGCTTTGATGATCGCTGGCGGCCTCCTCGGAGATCCGGGCCAGTATCTTGGGCCAGCGTTTGACACAATTGAGACATGGGAGCCGTCGCCGCTGCCTGCCTCTCAGCAAATACCGGTTTACATTCCCACGCCGCAGGGAATCCCCGGGCCAGATCCGTCAATCTTTCGGCCTGATGCCGATGATACAGGAGAGATCCCTGCGCGGCCGCTGCCATCGCTGCCAGGCTATTGCCCTAATGGTACATACCATCCAGCCAGTGACCCTATGGCCTGCGTCCCATTCCCACAGGATGCGGCCGCCAGGCGCGCAGCACAGAAGGCAAAGGCGCAGCAGGGAAGGGCACAGCAGCGCAGAGCTGGCCAGCTCCAGCAGCCATGTCCAACAGGCCAGGCGCGATATCCGTATACAGGCCAGTGCGCGCCGCTGCAGTGTCCGCAAGGCACTGCACGCAATCAAGCAACAGGGCAATGCGTAAAGGCTGGAGGCGCTGCAGGCGCTGCACTGCGCCAGGCGGCCGCGCAATGCCCGCAAGGCACTGTTTATGACGCATCAGCCAGGCGCTGCACTGCGCCAGGCTACGGCTCCAGCTCCAGCTCATCGAGCGGCTGGCTCTGGCTCCTGCTGGCTGCTGGCGCACTGCTGGCAATAAGGAGGAGCTGATGTTGTCTGGATTATCTTCAGAGCCTTATGCGTTCAACTTTTGTGGCTACGATAGGGATGAGGCCGCAGGCATGGGCTTTTTGCCTGCAGGCGCTGCTGCAGGCGCTGCTGGCGCAGGCGCGGCCGCAACTGCAGGCATCAGCCTGGCCATTGCGGCTATAGGCTCTGTAGCCAGCGGCCTGATACAGGGAGCCAGCCAGCGCAAACGCGATGAGATCGCATCAGGCGTATGGTTGAAGCAATCTGTAGAGGCCATTGAAGAGCTGGAGCTGCAAGTAAGAGAGCAGAACATTACAAAGGCGCAAGCTGAGCAATATTTCAAACAGATTTTAAATAAGTTTGAATCCGCCATTGTGACCCTGGCTACAAAGTCTGTTGTGCAATCTCGGATAGATAATCAATCCAAAGATCTGCGCAACCTTTTCAACGCCAAAATGGCAGCGCTGCCTGATGTAGCTGCCTGTCCGTCTGGCCAGGCGCGATACCCTGCCTCTAAAAAATGTGTGCCTTTGCAGTGTCCGCAAGGCACTTACCGCAACACTGAAACGGGCGAATGCATACAGATGCAGAGCCAGGCTCCAGCTCCTGGCCAGCAGACAGCGCCAGTCTACAACGATTTACCAATTGATGAGGATAGCAACAGCAGCGGCCTCCTGTGGCTGTTTGCAGCTGCTGGCCTCGCGATTTTCTTATTGAGGAGATAGTCATGCTTTCTGGCCTTTCTGGCCTCTCTGGCCTGCAAATGATCACGGATAGCAATAAATCACAGCCGCTGCCTGAAGACTCTGCATGGCGCATGCGCTTTACGCCTAGCGCTGCAGTCGATCTGTCAGAGCTGCAGCTGGCGATTGATAACAGCGATCTACTCAACGGCGCTGTTGGAATAGTGCAGGAGGCCAATGCAGTCACGCTGACAGGAAAGGCCTCCAGAGACTTTGAGGCGGCCGCTCTATATGAGTCTGCTCTGCTGGATATCGTGAATGACTTTACGGCTCCCGTAGTCGTGTCTTTTGAGGCTGATCTGCAAGGCCAGGCCTCAACTACCAGCACAGGCTCCAGCTCCAGCTCCAGCTCCAGCTCTGGCCTGCCTGATACCATCATGGGTATCAAAACTCATTATTTATTGATCGCTGGCGCGGCGGCTCTGATTTTCTTCTCGCAATCCAAAGGGGGGAAATAATGAGCTGTGGCTGTGGAGGAGAATGCTGCAAAGATCAGTCTTTGATCTCATATGATGGCCTTTGGCATAGCCTCCCATCAGATGGCTTGCTCTCTGGCCTTTCTGGATTGCTTGGTGATCTCCCTCCTATACATCAAGGGGCATGGTATTCATTCGGCGCAGAGATAGACGGATTTTCTATTACTGATTATCTCAATCCTGATGTTGATGCTGCGCGCATACAGGCCGCAATCAATCAATCTGGATATGCGCAGGCGCAGACCGTTGAAAAAGTGTCTGGCGTCATCAATCCATTTTTTGTGATCGAGGGAGTATCAGGCAGGGAATACGGCAGCGCCAGCCACTTGAAAAAAGCGATCGCTGATGTAATCGCTGCGCAAGGCTATGAGATCACGCCTGGATCAATCAATTTCTACGCGACCACTTACAACGCGACCACAGGCCAGCAGCAATCCACGCAGGATGTAGGATCAAACAATCAAGGCTCCAGCTCCAGCGCTGGCGGCTCCTGCAATTTCAACAGCATGAAGCTTACGGACTATCTAGCCTGTCAATTGGGCGTGACTCCGACTACAGCCGCAACAGTGGGAATCATCGGCGGCCTGGCTGCTGCATTGCTCCTGTTTCGTGCCGTGAAGTGACCACAATATCTTGTGCTTTTTGTCGCAGCCGGCGGAATTTTGACCACAACATATAGGCATCGGTTTTATGGCAGCAAAACAGAAAAAACGAATTTTAAAGGCTTATGCACAAGAAGGCATAACAGGCGGAAAGTGGATGTACTTCAGCGGCGCTGATGCTGTAACAGCCTCTCAAGTCTTTGGCCTGGCGCTGACTGTCCGCCATAAGCAAGGCCATGAACCGCTGCCGCTGGCAGGCTTTCCCGTATCCACTTATCCAAATTTTAAACAGATTGCAGAGGAGGCAGGCTACACAATGAGCATATCAGCCAAGCATAAAAAGAGAGCAGGGAAGAAGCTTAAAAGGCTGAGCAATTCGGGCAACATCTATGCAGCTGCCAGAGCTGCTATCAGGCATTACTCTCCAGATCCAATCTATCCAACCCGCGTGTATATCGCTGATGTTGCGGATTTCCTGCGAGAGGATGGCTACAGCTGGCCAGACATACAGGAGGCGCTAAAACAGATGGCGGCCGCTGGTGAAATCACGCTGATGCATAATGATAATCCGCCTGCGACTATCAAGCCTCGGACTCTGCAGTATTCGATCAGACAGGGAGGCCTGCCGCTTTCCATTCTGTACAAGAAAAACGGCCGCCAGGCCAAACGCAAAAAGCGCTCAAATCCTCGATCTGATTTCACGCGAATAGTGCGCGATCAGATCAGAGTAGGACAGTCCTACCTTCAGTTTGTGAAAAACATGAAAGCCGCTGGCTTTTCAGGCAAACAGCTGGAGGAGCTGAAAGAGATCTTTCAGCAGGAGGCAGGAGGCGGCAGCGGCCTGGCCAAACGTGAAACGCCAAAGGCGCGGCCTATTACGCTCAGCGCCAAACGCCTGGCAGCTCTGAAGGCACAGCAGCGCCAGGCTTATCCTGGCGTCAAACTTAATCCAAAGAGCAAGGCTGGCAAGGTGCTGCGCGCCGCTGGCAGTGCTGCATACAGAGGCGCAAAAGGGCTGTTCAAGGGCACTGGCAAGGCTCTCTCTCGTATCGGCAAGGCAATGGCAAATCCCACCTTTGAGCAGCGGCTGGAGCCTAAGCCTATCAAGGGCATGTCTGATCGAGATCTGGCCTTTGAATACTCAGAGGCTAAAAAGGCCATGAAAATGGCGCAGGACCGCAAGAAAAAGGCGCTGGCTGCCTACCGCAAGGCTGATGACTTTATCACTCGCTCCAGCTCAGTCACGACTGAAGACAGAGCCATATATAAGGAGCGATTGAAAGCCAGTGAAGAGGCATTCCGCTATGTGGCCAGGCTTGATGATTATCTGGCCAAGATTTCAGAGGAGCTGAAACAGCGCAGAGCTGCCAGAGCCTACAAAAAAAGCAATCCCGCACGCGGCACTCGATCGCGCAGCGGCAAGCGCTCTGCACTGCGATCAGATAAAACGTACATCAGAGCTGAAGATGATCTTACAGCGTATAACTTCGGCCTCTCTGATGATCACGATAAGGCTGCAGAGGCCAGAGCCTACTTAAAAGGCAAACGCAAAACCTACAGCGGCGCAGTGCGCAATCCTAGCAGGCGCAGAAACAATGCAGCCGCAGAGAGGCGAGAGCAGTTTTCTGGCGCATACACTGGCGATCTGCAGCTGTATTTTCCGCAAGGCACGCCTGGCGGCCTCTCAACACTCGGCCCGCTTGTCTCCATCAAGCTGACAGATGGCAAAACCTTTGCGCCCACAGGCGGCCAGGCCTGGCTCTGCCAATCGGCAAAGGGAAGGCTGTACATCGGCACTGAGGCAAAGGCTCCTCTTTACAGCGGCAGCGCTGGCAATCTCGGAACGATAAAGCAAGTAGAGTACCTCTGCTCTAAGCCTCATCTAGGAGAGCCTGAAGAGTCAATCTACTATCACAATTTTGAAGGCAGGCGGCCACAGCTGCGCGCCGATAACAGGGGCGATCTCCATTTTCATGGCGGCTCCTATACCATCGAGCGCGAAGGCATCACAGGCTGATCTCTGCTTACGCTGTGCGTGAAGCACGCCGCAGGCTCTCACCACTCACTCTAAATTTAGCGGCAATAAGGAGGCCATACAGATGGCATCAATTCTGCGCAGAGTAGCCAATCCATCACCGGCAGTGCTTACTCTGATCAATCCAACAAAAAGGAGCAAGAACATGGCAACAGCCAAAAAGAGCGGCGGCAAAAAACCGGCAGCGGGAAAGCCGCGCAAGCATAACGTGACCTATTTTTCCAGCGGCAGCGGGAAAGGCAAAAAGGCCAATCCCTCAAAACCGCGCCGCAAGCGTAACCCATTCAATACGGGCATTGTTGCGGAGGGAGCAAAACTGGCAGTCAGCGGCGCTGTGATCGGATTTGCACAACCCTGGGTGCGCTCCATCGTGGGGCGTTTTCTGCCGTCGGGCAAAATTGCTGATGCAGGCGTAACGCTGGCGACCTCCTACGGCCTGGCAGCGCTGGCGAAATTCACGCCTTACACGCGCAATTGGGAACGCTCCATCCAGCTGGCTGGCTGGAGCATTGTGGCCGCGCAAGTGGTTAGCTCCTTTGTCGTGCCTTGGGCTTCGCAAGTGGCCAACAGTCTCAATCTGTCTGGAGCCTCTGGCCTCGGCCGCATGCGACGCAGAGGCATGGGCGATCTCGTCAGTCTGCCAGCAGGGAAGTATGACCCGTATTTCGGCAGCACGCCGATGATTGCGGCTCCTGCGCCTGTTGTCGCTCAGCCGCAGGCTGTTGGCGATAAAGTGGCCACACTGAAAGGGCTGATCAGCCTGCCATCCATGCCGGGCGTTTCACGCGGCTAATTCGTCTGTGAGAGTGAAAGGCTTTCACTATCTATCAATCTGTTTCAAGGAGAAATCAAGACATGAATCCGTTAGTTCAATATCCGCCTTTCAATTTTGCAGGCGGCTTTCCTCAAAATGTTGTCGGCCGCATCAGCACAGAGCAGGCGGCCGCTCTGGCTGGCCTCGACATCAAACAAGCGCTTGACTGGTGCCAGTATGACACCAAATATGCAGTGGCTGGCACTGCGCTCCCGTCCACTGATGTGCTGTTTTTCTCTGTGCAGCAGGGAGCCAATGACACGCTTATCAACAATGCGGCTGTGACGTTCCAGAAATCTGCGATGGACACAAACATGGTCCAGAGCAGCCAGCTGGAGCGTGGCCAGCTCCTCATCATCGAGTCTATTCAAGTCAGCGTGACCACGCCGTCAAATTTCGATCTGACTCTGCAAGGCAGCGGCAACACGACACTTCCCGCAACTCTGCCGACATCAGGCGTGACCACTGCGGGCACTGCTGGCGTTATTGCTGCCAATCTGGAGCGGGCAATCCTGCGCGGCGCTGTTGGAAAACTGAAAGTGGGCACAAACTTTTTCGAGCAGGGGCCGCTCATGCAGTTCCCGTCAGAGTTTGGTATCACCGGCTATGCAACCAGCGCCTTCACGGGCACAGCGCAGGCGGGCATCATCGTGCCGTCTGATGGCGTGGCTAACAATGGTTTCGGGCAGCCGCGCATGCTGCGCTTTCCGCGCATCATCGAGGCTGGCCAGAATTTTTCCTTTATCGTCAACTTCGTGAACACGTTCACGCCGTCAAGAGCGTTTGACGTGCAGGTAATTCTGCGCGGCCTGCTCTTCCGTGACGTTTCCTAGTCACTTCCTACTGATAGGAAAAGTGGTGTTTCCCTTGATGCGGGAAAGCAGCGCAATCTGTTTTCCCGCTTTTTTACACTGAGAGGAAGAAATGAATTTTCGGAATACCTATCCAAGAGGCGGCAGCTATCTGCGCGGCCTCCAGCAGGAGCCTGGCGCGGGAAACAACGGCATGCAGCAGGAGCCTAGCCTGTGCGATCCGCTTTCTGAGTCTGTCATGCGGAGGCATCAGCGAATTGATTTTTTGCTGCGAGAGGGAGAGCCTTTCTGGCTGCCTGTATCTCTAGGCCTCGGCACTACGCCAACAGCTGGCAGGCAATTTCAGAGCGTGACCACGCCTGTAGATTTCGATCTGCTGCTGATCGGCGCGGCTGCAACAATTTTCAAATCATCCATTGATATCAGGGATTCTGCGCGGCAGCGGATATTGACCAATGCGCCCACTCCCATCGGTCATATCGCTGATTTCAATGTGTCTGGCTCTCTCGTGGCTAATCGCAATTTTTGGGATAAGCCTTACATGCTGCCAGCTCGCTCACAAATTGCCATCACAGTGACTGCAGACGGCACTGAGTCTGACGGCATATTTACCTTTTACTGCTTGCAGCCTCCCACTTATAGCAGCTGAGGCCAGGCGCTGGCAGCCTGGCGAGATCTGGAGGCCTCTCTGCGATCGCCAGGCGGCCGCCAGGCGGCTCCTGCTCGATCGAGGCCAGGCGCTGGCAGCCTGGCGAGATCTGGAGGCCTCTCTGCGATCGCCAGGCGGCCGCCAGGCGGCTCCTGCTCGATCGAGGCCAGGCGCTGGCAGCCTGGCGAGATCTGGAGGCCTCTCTGCGATCGCCAGGCGGCCGCCAGGCGGCTCCTGCTCGATCGAGGCCAGGC
>MWCY01000042.1 GCA_002070275.1 Candidatus Hydrogenedentes bacterium ADurb.Bin170 | reverse complement strand
GACTCGGTACTTCTTCAATGCATTTTTTAAGCGTTCTCCAGCCATATTACTATCTCCAGGGTTACTGAAATCCTGGTAAGATTTTATATGGCTTGACGTATCTGCTTCCGGTAACATTATAGAGGGCTTGATTCGCAATTTTGATTTTGGGCACGATTTTTGTTAAAATAACAATAACTGTCTCTGGGTGCAGTGTGTCAGTTTTTTTTTCCCATTCCACAAGCGTTGCGCCGATGATCAAACACCTAGCAAGGAGTGCTGTAAATGGCTGTTGCCCCCCCCACGGAACGTACTTTCCTAGGCAAAATCCATGATGACTATCAATTGCCGGATTTGATTGAAATTCAAACAAAACCCTTTTCTGACTTTTTGCAGTGGGAAACGCTCCCCGAAGAGAGAAAGTGCCAGGGTCTTCAGGCGGTTTTTTCGGAAGTTTTCCCAATTGTCTCCCCTAACGGTTCCATGCGGCTGGAATTTGTCAGTTATTCCTTGACACCTCCTAAATACAGTGTGCAGGAGTGTCTTGATCGTGCGCTGACCTATTCCGCTTCATTGAAAGCCGTATTGCGTCTTTCCAGCTTTGAAGATATCGGGAACACCAACGAAAAGCAGGAAAAACTTGTTTCGGAGCAGGAAGTGTTTCTTGGTGAGCTGCCTGTTATGACCAAAACAGGTACATTTATCATTAATGGAGCTGAGAGGGTTATAGTCAGCCAGCTTCATAAATCGCCTGGTGTTTCTTTTGAAAAGAAAACCCATACCAATGGCAGAGAGTTGCTGTTCGCCCGGATAATTCCTAATCGGGGAGAATGGCTTGAAATAGAATATGATGTATCCGACACTCTTTGGGTTATTGTCAACAGAAAAGGCAAATTACTGGCGACCACTTTTCTGAAATGCTTTGGCATTGTTGATCATGACGAAATTCTCCAGATCTTCTATACAATGGAGACAGTGCGTTTTGAGCGGGGACATCCGAAGATTGACAAGAAAAAAGTCCCTCTTGAAAGCCTTGAAAATCGTTTTCTGGGTGCAGAAGTTATAGATCTGGAAACGGGCGAAATTTTGGCTGATGCCGGTGAAGAATTGACACAGGCCAAGCTGAACCGGATTGTCGCTTCTTCCGTAAAAGAACTGAAGCTGATTGCTGAAAAAGATCTGATTAACGACAAGGCTATTGTCAATACGCTTCAGCAGGATGCTACGACCACGGAAGATGAGGCGCTTCACGCCTTTTATTCGCATTCGCGGCCTGAAGATCCTACCACGACAGCCCAATGCCGCTCGCACTTCAACAAGACCTTTCACGATCCATCCCGTTATGATCTTGCATCGGTGGGGCGATATAAAATCAACCGTAAACTTGGACTGCAGATCGATCCGGACACGAAAACACTGACTGCTGAAGATGTTGTAAAAACCATGCAGTATCTGTCCCGCCTTCGCAGCGGCAAAGGGTATCTGGATGATATTGACCATCTGGGTAACCGGCGGGTACGTTCCATAGGCGAATTGCTTTACAATGAAATGCGCAAAGGCCTTACGCGCATGGAGCGAACCGCCCGGGATCGCATGAACTACAATGAGGAAGAAAATCTTAATCCTCAGGGTCTCGTAAATCCTAAGCCGATTAACAGCGCCATTAAGGAATTTTTCGGTCGCAGTCAGTTGTCCCACTTTATGGATCAGATCAATCCTCTGGCCGAATTGACCCACAAGCGCCGTTTGAGTGCTTTGGGTCCCGGCGGTCTTACCCGTGAGCGCGCAGGCTTTGAAGTGCGCGACGTGCATCCTACCCATTACGGACGTATCTGCCCTATTGAAACCCCGGAAGGTCCCAATATCGGGCTTATGGCTTCTCTGGCAACATATGCGCACATTAACGAATACGGCTATCTAGAGACGCCCTATCGTAGGGTGGAAAACGGACGTGTTCAGCACGATCAAATCGAACGGCTTTCTGCATTTGATGAAGAAAACTACACGATAGCGCAGGCCAATGCACCTTTGGATGCCAAAGGAAACTTTACGGAAGAACTGGTTCTCTGTCGCCTTCAGGACGACTTCCCGCGAGTCGCCCCCGCGAAGGTGGATTACATGGATATCTCGCCCAAGCAGATGGTCAGCGTTGCTGCGGCTCTTATTCCTTTCCTGGAACATGACGATGCCAATCGTGCGCTCATGGGTTCCAACATGCAGCGGCAGGCGGTTCCCCTTCTTTGCAGCGAATCACCTATAGTCGGCACCGGGCTGGAGCACATTACCGCCTGCAACTCGGGAACCGTTGTGCGCGCTGAACGGGAAGGTGTGGTCGAGTACGCTGACAGCGAAGTAATCCGTATTAGGGTCAAGGAAAAGAAGGGCGATAATCCGTTCCATTCCATTGAGGAAGTGCATAAGCTCAAGAAATATTCTCGTTCCAATCAGAGCACCTGCATTAACCAGAGACCGATCGTACAGAAAAATGAAAGAGTTGTGCCCGGACAGATCATTGCTGATGGCCCTGCTGTTGATCATGGAGAACTGGCGCTCGGCAAAAATGTTCTGGTCGGCTTCATGTCCTGGGAAGGCTACAACTTTGAAGATGCCATTATCCTGAGTGAAGAGCTTCTTGAAAAAGATGCTTTCACATCCATCCACATCGAGATGCATGAAATGCAGGCACGGGATACCAAACTCGGACCTGAAGAAATTACACGCGACATCCCGAACGTCGGTGAAGAAATTCTGAGAAATCTCGACGAAGACGGAATCGTCCGTATCGGCGCTAAAGTCGGCCCCGGTGATATTCTTGTCGGTAAAGTCACTCCTAAAGGTGAAACTGAGCTTGCTCCGGAAGAAAAACTGCTGCGTGCCATTTTTGGCGAGAAAGCGGAAGATGTCCGAGACGCATCCCTGTATGTAAAACCAGGCACCCAGGGCGTTATTGTAGATGTTAAAATCTGCAGCCGCCGGGAAAAAGGCTCGGATACGCAAGCCAAAAGGGCGATGAAAAAAGAAGAAACACAGATCGTTCAGGAATTCAATCAGCGCATTGCCGAAATCAAAAGCACCTTCGAAGAGATGGTAAGCAAGAAGATGGTTGGACTTCAGATTCTGGCAGACGTGTATGACATGGTTTCCGGTGATCTTATTTTTGAAAAAGGCAAAAAAATCCGGCCCAAATATCTGTCCAGCTACGATTATTCCTATCTTGCCCAGCTGAAAGTTCAGGATAAGAAAATCCAAAAAGAGTTCGTAAAGCTTGTAAATCTTGCCGCCATGGAAGAGGCGAAACTGGTAGCTGTCCGCGATGCGCAGATAGAGAGGATCCGAAAAGGCGATGAATTGCCTGCCGGTGTCAATAAGACTGTTAAAGTTTATGTCGCCACCAAACGCCGCATGTCCGTCGGTGACAAAATGGCAGGACGTCACGGAAACAAGGGTGTCGTTGCTAAAATTCTACCGGCGGCGGATATGCCCTTCCTTCCTGATGGTACTCCTCTGCAGATTCTCCTGAATCCGCTTGGCGTTCCCTCCCGGATGAATGTCGGCCAATTGCTTGAAACACAACTGGGCTGGGCATTAGGAGCGTTGGGCATGAAGGCCGCAACGCCCGTATTTAATGGCGTGAGCGAGGGTACTATCCGCGAATATCTGAAGAAAGCGGACCTTCCTGAAAATGGGAAAATCCGACTCCGCGACGGCCGCACCGGTAATTATTTTCACCATGAGACAACGGTGGGTCAGATCTATATGATGAAGCTGAACCATCTCGTGGATGATAAGATCCATGCCCGTGCGATTGGTCCCTATTCTCTTGTCACGCAGCAGCCCCTTGGCGGGAAGGCACAGTCCGGCGGTCAGCGTTTTGGCGAAATGGAGGTTTGGGCACTCCAGGCGTACGGCGCCGCCTATACCTTGCAGGAGTTGCTGACCATTAAGTCAGACGATATTCAAGGCCGAACCAAAGCCTATGAAGCGATAGTGAAGGGCAGACATGAGATAGAACCGAGCACGCCGGAATCCTTTAACGTGCTGGTGCGCGAAATGCAGGCGTTATGTCTGGATATTGTGAAACTGGTTAAATCCGAGTCTCTTTCGGATCAAGATGATTATACGATGGAGGACTAGCAAGTGGCTAAATATGTACCCACCACAGGGGAACACTTCGACGCGATACAAATACGGCTGGCATCTCCTCAAGAGATCTTGAAATGGTCCAGAGGAGAAGTCAAAAAAGCTGAAACGGTCAACTATCGTACCCACAAGCCTGAAAAAGACGGCCTTTTCTGTGAACGCATTTTCGGCCCTGCCAAGGACTGGGAATGTGGCTGTGGCAAGTACAAAAAAGTCAAACACAGAGGTATTACCTGTGACCGCTGCGGTGTAGAAATAACAGAATCCAAGGTGCGCCGTGAGCGCATGGGCTGTATCAAACTTGCCTCACCGGTTACCCATATTTGGTTTCTGAAAAACAACCCCAGTTCCCTCGGGAATTTGCTTGATCTTTCCATTAAACAACTTGAGCGCATCATTTATTTTGAGCAATACATTGTTGTTGATCCAGGCGATACGCTGCTGCCTAAAATGAAGCTTCTTACAGATGAAGAATACAAAGAAGAGCGCGAAAAATACGGTCCTGACCGTTTTACCGCTCTTATGGGCGCAGAAGCCATTAAAGCCCTTCTGACGGATCTGGATTTAAATGCCCTCAGTTCTGAACTGCAGGTGCAATTTCACACAGCAACCTCGCAGCAGGCAAAAAAGAAGGCGAACAAGCGTCTTAAAATCGTTGAAGCCCTGAGAAAATCAGGAAACGACCCCGCGTGGATGGTTCTGGATGTTATCCCAGTATTGCCACCTGATCTCAGACCGCTTGTATTGCTGGATGGCGGTTTGTATGCTACAAGCGATTTAAATGATATGTATCGCCGTGTTGTAAACCGTAATGTCCGGCTCAAACGCATGCTGGAAATGCGTGCCCCTGAAGTTGTGTTGCGCAATGAAAAGCGTATGCTTCAGGAAGCTGTTGATGCGTTGCTGGACAACGGCAGGCATGGACGCCCCGTTACAGGCAAGAACGGCAATCGCCAACTTAAGTCTTTGAGCGATACCGTTAAAGGCAAGCAGGGGCGTTTCCGTCAGAACCTGCTCGGAAAGCGTGTCGACTATTCCGGGCGCTCTGTGATTGTTGTAGGACCCGAGTTGAAGCTGCATGAATGCGGTTTGCCTAAGCGGATGGCATTGGAACTCTTTGAGCCGTTTATTATTCAGCAGATTATGAGCCGTGGCATTTCACAGACAATCAAAACCGCAAAAGCCTTCATTACCCGAGGCAGGGACGAAGTCTGGGATATTCTTGAAACGGTGATTAAAGATCATCCCGTTCTTTTAAATCGCGCTCCGACCCTGCATCGACTTGGCATTCAGGCATTTCAGCCTGTACTTATCGAGGGCAATGCAATTCGCCTGCATCCGCTTGTCTGTCGTGCGTTTAATGCGGACTTCGACGGTGACCAGATGGCGATTCACGTTCCTCTCTTCCCCCCTGCTCAACTTGAAGCGCATCTGCTGATGATGTCTTCTTCCAATATCTTTTCGCCTTCCAATGGTCTGCCTATTGTCACGCCCAGCCAGGATATTGTTCTTGGCATCGCCTGGATGACTAAAGTCCGTGAAGGCGCAAAGGGTGAATGGCAAAGTAACTGGACAGGAAAAAAAGGCGAAATTCTTGCTTTCGGCCAGATCTATTCAAGTCCGATCGAAGTGGTTCAGGCCTATGATGCCGGAGTCGTTGATATACATGCTGCCATCAAAGTCCATTTCAACGGGAAAGTAATCGATACAACCGTTGGCCGCGTTCTTTTTGCAGAAGCGCTAGGCAGCGAGGTCACGATTGAAGATGTGAACCGGCAGCATGATCAGACCTCTATTGGAAATGTGATCGCCAAAGTTTACCAGCGGCATGGACACAAACGCACCGTCGCTCTTTTGGACAGGTTAAAAGAAACAGGTTTCAAATATGCCACCCTGTCCGGGCTTTCCATTGCCATTGATGATATGGTTGTCCCGGAAAAGAAATATAAACTTTTGCGTGAAGCCGAAGAAAGTGTCCAGAAAATCAACGAAATGTATGAAGGTGGGCTTATATCCACGAAGGAAAAGCGCAATAAAATCGTTGATCAATGGACCACAACCAACAATGAAGTCGGTGAGACCATGGTCAAAGCGCTCGAAGAAAACGAGCAGGGCTTTACCGGCCTTCACCTTATGTACCAGTCCAAAGCGCGCGGCAGTAAGTCGCAGATCCGACAACTTGCAGGAATGCGCGGACTTCTGGCGAAGCCTTCCGGTGAAATTATTGAAACGCCCATTATGTCCAACTTCCGTGAAGGGCTGAGCGTTGTCGAATATTTCATTTCTTCTCACGGTGCCCGTAAAGGTCTGGCAGATACCGCTTTAAAAACGGCGAACGCCGGGTATCTCACACGACGTCTGGTCGATGTGGCACAGGATGTCACGATTGAAATGGAAGACTGCGGCACGATGGCGGGTATTTACCGTGAAGCCCTCATCGAAGAAGCAGAGGTCATCAGTCCGCTCAGTGAACGTATTGTCGGCCGTTATGCTCTGGAAGACATATACCTCTCCGGCGAGTCCGAGCCGTTGGTACAGGCAAACGAGGAAATCACGGAAGCAGCTGCTAAACGTATTGAAGAAGAGCAGCTGCATGGTGTGAAAATCCGCTCGGTTCTTACGTGCAACGCTCCCAAGGGCGTGTGTGCCCTTTGTTACGGACGTAATCTTGCCACGGGCAAAAAGGTTGAACTTGGCGAAGCGGTCGGAATTATCGCTGCACAGAGTATTGGTGAGCCTGGAACACAGCTGACCATGCGTACCTTCCACATTGGCGGTGCGGCCAGCAAGACCGTTGAAAGCGAAAGCCAACGCTGCAAAACAGCGGGTACCATTCAGTTCTCCAATGTGCAAACAGCCCGGAACAGTGAAGGATTTACTGTTGTTATCAAACGTGGTGGCGAAATCCAAATCCTTACGGAAGATGGCAAAACCGCGGAGCGTATTCCGGTAACCCCGGGCTGCCGTATGCAGATAGAAGATGGTGCCAAGGTAAAATCAAGCCAGATCCTGTTTACCCGTGACCCGTACAATGACCTGATTGTCGCCGAGAAATCCGGAAGAATTGAGCTTCAGGGTATGCTGGAGGGTGTTACCACCCGTCTGGAACTGAACGCTGAAACGGGACGTGAAGAACTGATCGTAACGGAACATAAGCACGATGTGCATCCGCAAATTAATATTGTGGATGAAAAAGGCGACGTGCTTGCTTTCGTTACAGTCGGCAGCGGCACACAGGTTCAGGTGCGCACCAATGATCAGGTGTGCGCTGGCGACCTCCTTGGCAAAACCTCCAGACAATTCTCCAAGACAAAAGATATTACCGGTGGTTTGCCCCGCGTTGAAGAACTTTTCGAAGCGCGCAACCCGCAGCAGCCTGCTATTATCAGCCATATTGAAGGTACCGTCGAACTGAGCACGACAGCAGCCGGTAATAGAAAGCTGAAAGTAATTCCGCCTGTGGGTAAAGAGCGCGAATACAGCATTCCGCCCGCAAAGCATGTGAATTATCATACGGGTGACCGCATTTCTGCGGGAGACCGTATCACAGATGGTTCTGTGATTCTTGACGACATGCTGGAAGTTCTTGGCGAGGACGAAGTTAGAACTTACCTTCTTAACGAAGTGCAGCAGGTTTATCGACTGCAGGGCGTGCGTACCGATGATAAGCACATTGAGATCATTATCCGCCAGATGTTAAGAAAAGTCCGCATTCAGGCTGATCCGGGCGACACCCCGTTTCTTGCCCATGAAGAGGTTGACAAAAACCTTCATTCCAGGATCAACGCGGAGATTGGCATGCGCGGCGGAAGACCGGCCGAAGCCGCCGCCATCATTCAAGGCATTTCAAAAGCGGCGCTGACCACCAATAGTTTCATCGCTGCCGCCTCTTTCCAGAAGACCAGCATGGTGCTTACTGAAGCTGCCATCCACGGTAAGAGCGATCTTCTGGAAGGGTTGAAAGAGAATGTGATCATAGGGCACTTAATTCCAGCGGGAACAGGCAGCCGCCATTATCAGAATTCTACAGCGAAATTCCCCAAAGAAGATTTCGATGAATATTTTGATATTGAGAGCGATGTCTCAACTGAAACAGCTGACAATGAAGAAAACAACTGACGCAGATATAACCTGGAAGCACATATGAAGAACTTTAAGTCTCTTATTTCGTTTTGTGCCATAGCCATTTATCTGATTAGTTTGTCTTCTACAGGCACCGCTGCCGCTGCAACATTTGTTGATGGCGTCGTCGCCTCTGTCGGGCGCGACCCTGTACTTTACAGCGATGTCATGCAGGAAATGTTTTCCGAGCTGGGAGATCGAAGCAGTCTCGAAATGAGTGAAGAAGATATGGTTCAACACTTAAACCCGCTGTATAAGGAAGCGTTAGAGCGGGAAATTGAACTTCGTATTCTCTTTAAAGAGGCGACTGCTCTCGGTGTTGTTGTTCCTGACGATAAAATTGAAGACCGCATCTCAGACCTAAAAAAGCAATTTCCGAATGCTGAAGCCTTCAGAACCGCCTTGAATGCAACTGGATTGACACCGTCCACGCTGCGAGAGCGGATTCGGCGCCAGATGATGGCGTATACTGTCCGGATGAGCAAGCAGCAGCAGTTTGAAAAAGAGGCAATCATTAGTGAATCTGATTTGGCTCAATATTTTCAGGATCACAAATCAGAGTTTAAGTTTGAGACCCGTTATCTCGTCAGAAGGTTTTTCTTGAAAGCCCCTTTTGATGCAAAGAAGAGGGATGAAGTCAGACAAAGACTGAACGACATCCGTATTCGTATAAAAGACGGTGCTGATTTCACTGCCCTGGCAAAGGAAATGTCTGACGGCCCCGAAGCTTCTGAAGGCGGGAGTCTTGGCTGGGTGCTTCCTGGAGATTTGGTCGAACCCTTAAACAGCGCCCTCCTCTCCCTTCCTGCCAATGAACTCAGCGACATTTTAGAGACTGATTTCGGCTTTCACTTCCTACGTATTGAAGAGATTCAGACCGAGGGCACTACGCCTTACGAAGAAGCCAGAATCGACATAGAACCCCTTTTACGTCGCAAACAGGCTGAAGAGCAATACCGTCGCTGGATGAACCTTTTGCGCCAGAGGAGTGAAATTAGAATTTTGCGGGACGCAATTCAGTAATTTGTCGACACCGTGTAACAGTGAAACTGCAGCACTTCTTATTTGCCCTGTGGTAAGGTAAAATAGCAGTGACCGTGTCTGCAGCTTCGTAACCATAATCTAACATAGAAAGAGACAAGCAATGACCAGGATCATGAGTGTACAGGGTCGGGAAATTCTCGATTCGCGCGGTAATCCTACAGTTGAAGTGGAAGTTCTTTTACAGTCCGGTTTCAGTGGAAGAGCAGCTGTGCCTTCAGGCGCTTCCACCGGTGAAAATGAAGCCGTTGAACTCCGTGACGGCGACAAAGCACGTTATCTGGGCAAAGGGGTTCTTAAAGCCGTTAACAATGTAAATGAAGAGCTCGGCCCCGAATTAATCGGCATGGATGCCCTGGGACAGCGCGAAATTGATGCCACACTCATTGCTTTTGACGGAACAAAGACCAAAGGAAAAATGGGTGCCAACGCGTTGCTTGGCATTTCCCTTGCCGTTGCCCGTGCCGCTGCCGCTGCTTTAGAGCTTCCCCTCTACCAGTATATCGGTGGTGTGAATGCGCATACCCTTCCGGTTCCAATGATGAATATTTTAAACGGCGGACAGCATGCCGACAACAATGTGGACGTGCAGGAATTTATGGTCATGCCTGCTGGTGCCCCTTCCTTCCGCGAAGCGCTGCGTATGGGCACAGAAATTTTCCATGCACTCAAAAGTGTGTTGAAAGATGCCGGATTAAATACCGCTGTTGGCGATGAAGGCGGATTTGCCCCTTCACTTGAGTCCAATGTTGCAGCGATTGAAGTCATACTGAAGGCTATTCAGAAAGCCGGGTACAAAGCAGGCGAAGACGTTTTTATAGCCCTGGATCCGGCTTCCAGCGAATTTTATGAAAATGGGAAGTATGTTCTCGGTGCCGAAAATGCCTCCCTGAGCTCTGAAGAAATGGTCGCCTACTGGGCAGACTGGGTTAAAAAATATCCTATCATTTCAATTGAAGATGGGTTGCACGAAAACGACTGGGCAGGCTGGAAAGCACTTACAGATACACTGGGCAAAAAGACGCAACTTGTTGGTGACGATCTTTTCGTGACCAATGTGGACTATCTGAGCCGTGGCATTAAAGAAGGCGTTGCCAATAGTATTCTGGTTAAAGTTAATCAGATTGGTACGCTTACTGAGACGCTGGATGCTTGCCAGATGGCCCACCGTGCAGGCTACACAACTGTTATGTCTCATAGAAGCGGTGAAACGGAAGATTCAACGATTGCAGACATCGCTGTTGCCATCAATGCAGGACAAATTAAGACTGGTTCGGCTTCCCGCAGCGACCGCACCGCGAAGTATAATCAATTACTGCGTATCGAAGAGCAGCTGGGCGAGCAGGCGTATTTTCCCGGTCTCGCAGCTTTTAAACACAAATAAGTGACAGAGAAACAGCGGGAGGGGATATCCTATCCCCTCCCGGGAAACAAAGTTCATGCTTAAAGAGATAGTTACATGGCTAATCGGGTTAGGGCTTGTGGTGCTGGTTGGCTATGGCTATGTGCAACAACGTGAGATGAGTAGCCGCTACAAGGAACTGCAGCAGACTGAACTCGAGATAGAGCGCATGAAAGAAGAGATTCAATCTCTTGAAGAAAAAGTCTCTGCAGCCCGGTTAAAAGTTCAAAGCCTTGTTAGCGATCCAACGGAAATCGAAGCCACTATCAGACAGGAGCGCCAGCTGACACGCCCGGGTGAGCAAGTTTTCCGTATTGAAGAAGCGCCGGCACCTGTCTCCACTGATTCTAATACTGATTCGCCTCAGAAAACGGAAGCAGTTGATTCTGAACCTGCTCTTTAATGCCTTGTAAAGTTTTATCCTTGTAACCAGCGTCCCGTTGTTTACAAGGATTTTTATTTTATTGCCTTTTCTTTTTTTATCCGTGAAGGGCATGTATACTATATAAAGTGTATATGCTAAGTGCATCAAACGATATCCCATTTAGAACATTATGACAGATATAAAAAAACCGAATCTTCGCATCGTATGCCTATGCGGGCAAAAAATGCAGGTGGCTCCGTCAATGTATGGAAGCCCTGCCGATTGTGTTTCCTGTAAACAGAAATTGTTTATTCCTGAAGAGCACGAAATCGGCGAAGACACACGAATAATTTATTTGAGAGATCATCTCGAACTGCTCAGAAAACCCGGCGTTTATGTCAGGGACAACATTCCCGAGAAAAAGGTGTTGAGCAGCGATCTGCAGGAATCTTCCACGTCAGCAGGAAACTCGAAAATCTCTTTTCTGAAAGAAAGTGCCACCGAAGCTTCTAAAAAAGACGAATCTAGTGAATTTGACCTCTTTTTCCAGGATACACTGATTGGCTCAAAATCGAATGCTTCCGTTTATTCAAGTGAAAGTAATATTCCACTGGATTCTTTCGAGCCCCTTCAAAAGTGGGCAGGCTATTCTAAGGCACTTAATCGGGCCCGGCATTCCCAAAGTCCTGAACAGGAAGAATATTTTGAGCAGCTGGAATTGGATTTAGAAAATGCGCTTCTCAATATAAAAAATTATCTTGCAGAAGAAATCGAGGACAGCAAAAAAAAGATTGCGGAAATTGCTCAGGAAATTGCAGATTTTGCCCTGTCTCTTTCCAACGGTGATGTCGCTCTTGCTTATTATCAACAGCAGGTAAGAGAGCTGCGGCTACAGCGGGAATTTCTCGCCAGAAAATTGTACAATCTGGAGTGCTGGTTTGAATATTCCCCGGATGCGATTCTTTTTCCGCCCGCCGAGGTCACTTTAGAAGATTTTGACCGCAGGCAATTCAAGGGTGGTTTTGAATTTTCACAATGGCCTCATCCCTCTACCCCGCTGTCTTCTTACTATTGCTCTTTATTAAAAGATTCCTTTGAGAATAAAGACCGGCTTTCCCAACAGATTAAAACAGAAAAACAACTGCTTGCTTCTACAGAACCCGTTGCAACCGAAGCCGCTTCACTTCTTTCCCGTACACACTGTCAAATCCATTTTTGTCGCATCCGTCTGGAGAAAATAATAGAAGATTGCGACTTGGATCTCAGATCTTTCATTAAATGTCAAATTACTCTTCTGGATGAAATCCCGCGCAATAAGGCCGAGTGGCGAAAAACCAAATCACTTACGTCTGCGTTACAGGCAGAAACAAGAAATTTAATAGCACGGCAGGAAGAACTTGAAGTATTTTTCAAAGCGAGCAGCCCCGAAGATTTGAAAACAGGAGTAACTGCCGCGCCTGCGCCCGATGCTAACGAAACCACTTTTTTTCCCATTGTGCAAATTTTTGCATTAAGCCTGGCTACCTGTTCTTTTTTGTGTTTCTTTTTCATTCTTCATCTTGTCGATCCTGATCTGCCCGTCCTTCCGGCGCTTCTTCCTTCATTTCTTTTATTTTCCCATCTTCTATTGCTCTGGCGCAGTGTCTGGGTTCGTTCCCTTCCTTTCGTCCTGTTGTTCTGGTTGCTGGAAATGGCAGCTTCAGCCTATAGTCTTTTCTATCTGCAAGGAAAAATCACCGTTGTTCCTACCGATACTGCCGTTCTCAATAATTTCGCTCTTTACCTTTTTCCGGCAGGAGCTGCGCTGATCAACGGCGGAAACATGTCGGCTTTTATTGCAATGGTTCACCGCAAAATTCGTGAAAAGATGGCGGTTCAGTTTATTACTTTTCTTGTTGTTACTGTCGCTGTGTTCATTGCTTTCATTTCAGTCAAAGATGTTAATGCGCTGTTCTCCCCTGCTTTTACCACGCAAGATAAAACTCTTTCACAAAATCTTGTTACTAATACTCCTCCTAATCCGTCAGAAAAAATCCCTTTGCCCCGCACTTATTCTCAGGAAATTATAACGGATGCTGAGACAGAAGATGCTGATGACGTATCAGAAGAAGACGACATGTCCTCAGCTGAAGGTGAAGCCACGGCCCCTTTACGTGATAATGAAATGCGATTTCATCTGAATGGTGTTGTCCACGTACCCGGCAAAGACCCGCGTTTTCGTGGCGTGCTGCAGCATCCGGACGGAACAGAAGAAAGTGTCAGCCTTCTTCTTGGAGAGCAGGTCGTCGGAAACTGGGTAGCCAGTGAATATGACCCTGCAGGGAAAAAACTTATTGTCTCCGACGGAAAAACGCTGCTTGTACTGCAAGCAGGAAAGAGTGTCAGTTTGCCTTCTGAAGAAGAAGAATAAAATCGCAGAAAGTCCTGTGTCTATAAGTACCGAATGTTTCCAATAAGTGCTGCTGAAAAGCGATAATGAAACGAGGAAGCTTTCATGTACGTAGTCGTAATTGATGATGATGATGATGTGCTGGAATGGTGCCGTATCATTCTTGAAGCAGATGGTTTTACCGTCGATTGTTTCAACGATCCATCAATTGCCTTCAATGCAATTAAAGTCAACAGGCCCGACATTCTTGTTTCCGACCTGATGATGAACAATCTTGACTCCGGCTTTGAACTGGCAGCCAAGGTAAAAAGTCTGCCGGGCTATGAAGAGCTTCCCATCATTCTGATGAGCGCTGCTTCCACCCGTCATGGCTATGATTTTATTCCCAGAAATGACGACGATCTCCGTGCCATGCATATCGATGCGTTTATGGCTAAACCGGCAGAAGCAAACAAATTGTTGTCCAAAATAAGAGAACTGGTTGTCCGCAGCACAAAGAAGTAACTTTTACGCTTCATCTACAGGATTGCTATGCAGCTCTCTACAATTATAAGCGCCCTCGGGGCGCGCGTCTTCGTAAATCACAACAGTGATACATGCGAAATAGATCACATTTTTGCCGGAGACAGAATGAGTGATTTGCTGGGCGCTGTTTCAGAGCAGATGCTTATAGTCACACACCTTTCGAATCAGGGTATGATCCGTCTTATTGAGTTGATGGATGCCTCTGCCATATGTCTTCTCAATGGAACTCCCCCCTGCCCTGAACTGCAGGAAGCGGCGGAAAATGCGGGCACTCCTCTGATTGTGTCCCCTTTCGGCATGTATGAAAGCTGCGGTATCATTTATTCTCTTTTTAAAGAAGACACCAGTTCGTTATGAAATACGAAATAGAAGCCGTCATAGAAAAAGAAAATTACTCCAATGCCGGGCGGACTTCAAGAAAAATCAAAGAGCTTCTTATACAGATAGGCGTCGATTCTGCCATTATCCGCCGGGCCATGGTTGCCCTGTACGAAGCGGAAATGAATGTTGCAATTCATACAAACGGAGGAAAGGTGCGTGCTGCCATTGCCAGCGACGTTCTGGACGTTACGATTGAAGACGAGGGGCTGGGCATAGCTGACTTGCAACAGGCAATGACTGCAGGCTTTTCCACTGCGCCTGACAGTGCCCGCGAAATGGGTTTCGGCGCCGGAATGGGCCTTCCGAATATCCAACGCAACACCGATCGTTTTTCGATGTCGTCTACCCTCGGTAAAGGAACTGTGATGCGTTTTGCCATCTCTCTGGCGCCGCACAGTTCCGACGGAGCGGTCGGGACAGCACTTTCAATGGAACCTTCCAAGTGCATCCATTGTTTAAAATGCGTGCATGTCTGTCCGACTCAGGCACTGCGCGTCCACAGGAAAGGCCCTGAAATTCTGACGCACCTCTGTGTTGATTGCACGGCATGTATGCGTGTCTGTCCTACAGGCGTTTTTGATTTCAAGGCAGATCATGCACTCCCGGAATTTGAGGAAGGACAAATTTATTGTCTTCCTGAAGCGTTGCGCGGTCAATTCCCATTGCTTTCATCGCCGGATGCGCTTCGAGGTCTCCTCTCACCTCTGACAGTCGAGAACACAATCTTCAGTCATACGGCTACCTGGTGGATGAATGGCTATCTGGAGTTCTATAGAAAACGTTTTGTTAATAACGAGTTTAAAATAGCACCCTTGTGCCCTTCTATTTCCAGGCTCATTCAGTTGCGTTTCCCGTCTCTTCTTCCGCATATGCTTCCCTTAATGACACCTCTTCTGTCATTGCGAGAAAAGATTATCGACAGCGATCTGGTCATTGTTCCATCCTGTCCGGCAGAATTTTCTCAAGCCAAAGGTATCCATGCCTTGAATGCGGTTCATGCTGTTCATCCCCGTTTTTTCCATTCCCTTCTTGAAAAACGGATAAACAAAGAAGCTGTTTCTCAGCACCCTCAGACTGATTCCTTTCAGCCTGCCAAGGACTGCCTCGTCGTAACAGGCATTAATCAGGTGTGCCATTTTCTAGACCAGATAGAAAACGGCTACTTACAGGATGCGGGGCTTGTGGTGCTTTATGCCTGCGTTGGCGCATGTTACGGCTCTCCGGTATGGACAGCGCCCGGCGCCATAGCAGAAAAACGTTCACGGTATTATGACGTTATGGAAGGCGCGAAAAAAGAGCTCAATCCCCTTTACAGGGTTCAACCGCTGATGCCGCGGGTAGGAGCCCGATTGGATGAAGACATGAAAAGAGCGATTCAGAAATTAAATAAAA
The DNA here is from genome assembly GCA_002070275.1 of Candidatus Hydrogenedentes bacterium ADurb.Bin170. Taxonomy (GTDB): domain Bacteria; phylum Hydrogenedentota; class Hydrogenedentia; order Hydrogenedentales; family CAITNO01; genus JAAYJV01. Next base: position 11,810 of record MWCY01000042.1, on the reverse strand, counting down.
TCGATGAAATCGCTAAAACCTTTCCGGGAAACAATTGCGGTGCCTGTGGCTCGCCAAGTTGCCTTACCCATGCCGAAGATATTGTTCTTGCCCGTACCACGGACTATGAATGCCCGTTTCTGGTGCTTTCGCAATCCAATGCATCAGAAAATGCCTCAACGGAGAAATAAATAATGCTGCTGACAGATTTAGTTCAAGAATTAGGCTTGACACCGTTAACCCCTCAACTGCCGTTAGATGAGGCTGCAGGAATTGAAAGAGCTTATGTGTCCGACCTGTTGAGTGATGTTATGGGCAATGCTCCCGGTGATGGAGTGCTGATAACGGTACAGGTTCATGCGAATGTGGTTGCTGTCGCTTCCCTCGCTGCCCAGAAGGCCATTATCTTTGCCATGAACCGTCGTCCCGACGAAAACACATGTCTCAAAGCAGCTGAAGAAGGTATCCATCTTTTTTCCTCCTCTCTTCCTGCTTTTGAAATCGCCGGTATGTTATACAGAAATGGAGTTAGAAGTCTGAAGGAATGAGAGTTGTCGCTGCGGACTTGCATATACACTCAGCCCTTTCACCTTGCGCCTCAGATGAGATGACTCCCGAGGCAATTGTATATAAAGCCATTACGTCTGATCTGGAAGTTATTGCGATTTGTGATCATAACAGCGCCGCTAATATACAGGCGGTTCAGGAAGCCGCCTTTTCCATTGCCGGCGATTTATTTCTTGTTTTGGCCGGCATGGAAATTACTACGAGCGAAGAAGTGCACCTGGTTGCGCTTTTTCCGGATGTAGAGGCAGCCTTGGCGGCGTCCGATGAAGTCGGAAAAACGCTGCCCTGTGCGGCAAATAACCCCGAACAGTGCAAAGAGCAGCCTATTCTGAACGCTGCCGGAGAAGTCATCGGGCACGCCGATCGTTTCTTGTCTTTTGCATCCGCATTTTCCTTGGACGATGCTGCTCTGCTTGTTCGGAGATACGGCGGTCTCTGTGTCGCCGCCCATGTGGATCGCCCGTCTTTCTCCGTGGTCAGTCAGTTGGGATTTATCCCGCCTGCACCTGTCTTTGATGCACTGGAAATTAGTGCCTCAGGTTACAAACAAGGGAAAGCATTGGATTTTTCTACAAGAAAAGAAACCTTGATTTCTTCTTCAGATGCCCATTATCCGGATAATATCGGAGACGGGCGGTGCTTTTTGGAAATGAAGAATTTGAGTTTTCAGGAAGTTAAACTGGCTCTTGCAGGAGCCATCGGTCGGAGATGCAGCCTTGCGTGAATTGTCTCTTCATCTGTTGGATGTTATAGAAAATTCTATGCGGGCAAAGGCGACGATCATTAGAATTGCGGTGATTAAAAAAGAAGGTTTTTTAACACTGTCTGTTGAAGATGACGGTCCCGGCCTTCCTGTTACTCCCGAGCAGGCTTTGGATCCCTTTTTTACGACAAAAAAAGGGAAAAAAACAGGGCTTGGGCTCAGCTTTTTTAAAGCTGCATGCGAACAGGCAGGAGGCGATTTTGCGCTTGGTACTTCCGAACTGGGCGGCGTGTCCGTTATCGCCCGTTTTCAGTACGATCATTGGGACAGAGCACCTTTAGGCAATTTTATGGATACTCTGCAAACAGTGACGCTGGCAGCACCGGACATCGTTTGGGTATGCCATATTGAAAGTGAAACGGTTTCCTCAACCCTGGTTTTACAGAATTTTCTGGAGGCGGCACAGGACAATCTGCTTTCCGGACTTCGCAATTTCAGGCAGGCAGTTGAAGCAGCGCTTCTCGCTGCGGATGTACAAAGTTAGACGCTTCTTCCTGAAATAGAGTATCATCAGTCATCGTACCTCATGCTTTAAAAGCAGTAGTCCATATGTATGCCCTTAGACAAGGAGAAATACTGTGTCCCGTTACCTTTTTTCAATAGTTTATTTAATTATTACAGGACTCTTTATGAACGCTACTTTTGCAGAAAATACTGATACGGCACGCTGGACGGCATCGTGGATATGGAACAAACGGGACAATTACGCCTGTTATAATGACACGATAGAGGCCAGAAAAGAAGTCACCCTTCCGGCAATCAAGGCGGCAACGCTCAGAATTACCGCCGATACTTCTTATCGATTGCTGATTAACGGCGAATGGGTTGCAGACGGGCCCAGCCGCTCCTGGCCTGAGCATTATCAATATGATGTCATTCCTGTTGCCGGCTTTCTGAAGGAAGGCGAAAATACAATTCATATTATCGCCAAATTTTACGGAATCGGAACATTTCATCAGATTCCTGTTCAGGCAGGCTTGCTGGCTCAACTTGACGTAACAGCTTCTGACGGGTCAAATTTCTCTGTAGGCACCGATGAGAGATGGCAGGTGCGGGACGCTGTTGCCTGGATTCAAAATACCCCGAAACAATCCGTGCAGATGGGCCCCTTTGAAATTTATGATGCGCGGCAGCCTGCCAAGGAATTTGTGCCCGCTACGGTGCTCTGCAAAGCCCTGGAAGGACCCTGGAAAAACTTTGAAAGTCGGGACTGTCCTTTTCTCAGCCGGATTGTTCAGTCGCCTGCCGCTGTTCATGCTGTTACTGTCGTAGAAAAGCTGCCCGTTAAAAGTTTCATTTTCCCTACAACCAACTGGCTCTATGGCGATATTGTGTATTCCAATAATCATGTTGCAGTAACAGGCGCCTATGCAACTGTCTTCGAAGTGGATACGGCGTGCGAAGTTCTTATGAACCCGGATGCCAATCAGGTTTACCTCGACGGAAAGAATGCGAATGGCAAAGCCTTTCATGTGGAGCCGGGCAGGCACTTGCTCTATTTTGTGCTTTCAGAGCCCTGGGGACACTGGCGGCATGATTCTGAACTTATTATCCATTGCGAAGAAGCATTTCGCCTGAGCCATCCTCTGGGAGATGCTGCAAACGGTTCCTGGTGCTTTATCTATCCCGATCCGAAAGTGAAATACCGTTTTGCTGATTATGCCTGGGCTTTATTGTCTGTAGAAGAACAGGCTCGCATAGAAAAAGAAGTGTCAGACTGTATCACCGGCTTTAAGGACGCAGCACCGGATCTGGACAGCTTTCCCCGCTTCGTTCAGGATAAAAAAATGCGCACCATTTCGGATGCCGAGATAACCCCTTCTCCCCACTACCTTTTTGAAAACAGAAAAGTGCTTTCTTCCGGAAATGACCGGGTTGTAAATGCGGATGCCCTCCTCTCTTCCTCATCAGGCACAATCATAAAGCCGTCAGAAAAGGGGGATATAGAAATAATCCTGGACTTTGGAACCCAGAATGTCGGTTACTATTCCTTTGAACTCCATGCGGAAGAGGGATTGATTCTAGACCTGTTCGGAGTTGAGTATATTGCACCGGACGGAGCCGTGCAGCATACGGAACGCTACCGCAATGGCATGCGCTATATTTGCTCGGAGGGCGATAATACTTTTCTGAGTTTAAATCGCCGGTCACAGCGTTACCTTTTTCTAACTTTCAGGAACCAGACAAGAGAAGCCGTACTTAAAAATTTCAAGCTCATCGAATCAACGTATCCTGTAAAGGAAGAAGGGCACTTTGCCTGCAGCGATGAAGGGTTGAATCGTATCTGGCAAATTTCCGCATACACTCTGAAATTGTGTATGGAGGATGTTTTCACAGACTGCCCGCTCTACGAGCAGACCCTGTGGGTTGGCGATTCCCGCAACGAGGCGCTCTTCGGTTATACGGCTTTTGGCAGCGCCGATATAGCCAAACGCTGCATCAAATTGGCAGCTCATTCGCTGGATCACCATCCTATGGTACTTGCACAGGTACCGACCACCTGGGAAACAATCATTCCTGTTTGGAGTTTTCTCTGGAACATCATGATTCGGGATTATTATGAGTTCACAAAAGACAAAGACTTTATGGAATGGGCTTTTCCCTATGCCATGAAAAACCTGCGCAATGCTGCAGAATACGCCGATGAAAAGGGTCTTTTCAGCGCGCCTTTCTGGAATATGTTTGACTGGTCGGGTATAGATGACAGACATAATACTGTCCTTCACAACAGCATGTTCATGGTCGGAGCCATTGACGCAACAGCTAAGATCGCACAGGTACTAGGGCAGGAAGAGGATTTAGCATGGCTGAAAGACCGGCGTTCCATTCTTGTAAACGCTTTAAATGCCCTGTGGCAGGAAGATGCCGGCGCTTATCCGGATAGCATCCATGCGGATGGAAAAATAAGTCCTAAATACTCTCAGCATACGGCGTTTTTATCGCTGCTTTTTGATATTGCAGAAGACAGGATGCGCCCGAGCCTGCTGGCGCACCTCATGGATCCGCCGGAAAATATGACACGCATCGGTTCCCCTTTTGCCATCCTTTATTTATTCAGTGCCCTGGAAAAAGAAGGATTGGGGCATGAAGTAATCCAGCGTATTCGCAGTGCTTATCAGCCTATGCTCGATATTGAAGCAACCACAGTCTGGGAAACCTTTGCCGGCGCATTGAATTATAAAGGCGCATTTCCCACGCGAAGCCACACTCATGCCTGGTCTTCGGCGCCTGTTCATTTTTTGAATAGAATCATCCTGGGTATTGTTTCTGATAATGCCGGCTGTGCTTCTTTTACTATCAGCCCTGATATTACCGGCTTAACCTGGGCTTCCGGTTCGACCGCATGTTACAACAAAGAGCCGGTATCTGTTTCATGGACCGTTAAAGAGAGTGTGCTGGAAATAAAAGCCTCAGGGCCGGATGGCGTGGATTTACACTTTAAACCTAATGACAGTCATGGTTCACTTGAAATAGTCTTTAACGGCACGAAAGTGCGCTGATTTCTTTACATTAACACGACTCTTTTCAATCTGTTAGAATACAAATGAAGATAAAACAACAGACAATTGCGCGTTTTCTGGAATTTATGGTCGGCTTCTATTTCATTGCCGGGGCAATCCCTAAGGCGTGGGATATTGATAAGTTTTCCGTCCAGATGGCTGCTTATAAAATTCTTGAAGCACCGCATTTTCTTCTGGCCGCCTCCTTCTTTACTGTTTTTCTTGAATTTTCCTTAGGCGCGGCTTTACTTCTTGCTTTACGCTGCAAAGGATGGCTTTATGCTCTTGTTCAGGCAATGATCCTTGCGTTTTCCGGGATGATCCTGTATTCCTGGATTTTTCACGGTTTAAAAGATTGTGGCTGCTTCCCTGTTATTGCCATGTCTCCGCCGGTAAGCCTTTTCAAAAACCTTATAATTTTCGCCTCTATCCTGTTTTCCTGGAAAACGCTGTCACCTGTTTCTCTGTTCTCTTTTGCTGCATCTAAAAAATCAGCAGTCAAATTTGTGCTCAGTTGCTTTGCCGGAATTGCCGGTTTGGTTATTGCATGGCAGCAAGGCGACTTTACGGCACTCACCCGTTCCAATGATAGCGCAGCGGGCATTTATGCACAATTTCAGATCTTCTCAAATGACGGCTATTTTGATCTGAGTGACGGAACCTATTTAGTGCCTGTAATGAGTGTGACCTGTCCGGAATGCAAGTCAAAAGTGCCTGAATTAAATGCACTTTGGGAAGCCAACGACCTTCCCCCCATGATAGCCCTTGTTTATGAAGATTCACCTGGCGACCTTGACGAGTTTCTTGCGCTGGTCTCTCCCCTGTTTCCCACGTATTCTCTGGGCGATCGTGCTCTCCTTTATTTCACGCTTATTGACGATGATCCGTTTAAATTTGTGATTGTGCGCAATGGCAGAGAACTTGCGTCCTGGAACGGAGAAGTCCCGGAACATGCTGAAATCGAAAGATTTCTTGAAGACAACGGCTGAGAACGCCCGAAACAGAGCGTATGCCTAGTTCTGTTTGGAAGCAAACCCGCGTTTTTGCTACCATGGTACTGTTTTGGTTATATGAAAAAGGTACAGCGTGGCTGGAGCCGCTGTAGTTGCATTTGTGCAGTTCTGTTTCAGGCTGCAGGAGCCATACTGCTAAGGAAAGGCTGAATTCACGTGACAACAGTCATTCGCACCACCGCATTGAACAAGATCTATGAAGGCGCATTTCGCGGTCAGGATGTACATGCCCTTAAAGATCTTGATCTGGACATTCGCCAGGGCGAAATATTCGGATATCTTGGGCCCAACGGTTCCGGAAAAACGACGACAATCAAAATGCTTCTGGGGCTTTTATTCCCTACTTCGGGGAAGATAGAAATTCTGGGAAGCGAGTCTATAGACTCTGCCACCGTGAAAAGGAACATAGGCTATCTTCCGGAAGGGGCTTATTACCCGGATTTTTTGAGAGGGGAAGAAATCCTGGCTTACTATGGAAAACTGTATGGTCTTAGAGGGAAAGAACTGAAAAAAAGAGTAGATGAGACCATTGAATTAGTGGGAATGCAGCATGCGCGAAAACGACTGCTGCGGGGTTATTCCAAGGGAATGCGGCAGCGCATCGGTCTTGCGCAAGCGTTAATAAGCGACCCTAAAATCCTTATTCTTGATGAGCCAACCACGGGTTTAGACCCTATAGCCAGAAAAGAAATTCGCGACTTGCTGCTTCAACTTCGTGAACAAGGAATTACGCTTCTTATTTCCAGTCACGAGTTGCTGGAAGTGGAAATGATCAGCGACAGAGTCGCCATACTTTTTGAAGGAGTGCTGCAAAAGATCGGTTCAATGGCTGAACTGCTTACGCAGCGTGAACTTTCCATGACTGTCGATCATCTGAGCGAAAGCAGTGTTTCCGATCTAACTGATAAAGGAATTCAAGTGGAAGACCGTACCGGCAATCGTGCTGTTTTGCGCCTGCCTTTTCACATGTCCAGTTATGATGGTGTAGAAATGTGCAAAGCACACTCCCTCAACCTCTTGAGCATCTCACCACGCCGTGAAACCCTGGAAGAATTGTTCGTTCGCATTGTCAGCACAGCGTCAAAAGCCCGGGAGGTGGTGCAATGACATTTTTATCATCTGTTTTTGGTGGACCCTGGTGCATCGCTGTTTACACCTACAGGGAAGGTATCAGAAGAAAACTTCTTATCGGCTTTTTGATCCTGAGCCTTTTTGTTATCTTTGGCTCCAGTTTTATTTCTTCCTTTCTCGACCCGAGTGCGGAAACAGACATCGATCTTAAGCTGATCAAAGATATCTGTGTGACGGCAATTGCTATTTTCGGCGCCTTAATCACCGTATATATCTCTGCTTCCGTTGTTCCAGCAGAAATGGAGACAAAAGTGATTTACACCGTCTTGTCCAAGCCGGTGCGCCGGGTTCAATATCTTCTGGGAAAATTCCAGGGAATACAGCTAATTATTCTTGTCAATCTGCTGTTAATGGGTGGTTTATTCTTCATCGCACTTTATATGCGGCAGGGGATCATGCCAACCTTGTTGCTCTGGAGCATTTTCCTTACCTACTTTGAGTTTTTAATTATTTCAGCTTTTACATTTGCTGTATCCTGTGCAGCCACTTCCCCGCTTGTTCCCACCTTGGGCGGGCTTTTTATCTACATAACCGCTAATCTGACTGAATATCTTAAAGACGTTGAACACCGTGCCGGGCAAACAGGGCAGTTTTTCGATAATCTGATCGGTAAAATCGCCTCTGCCTTGTATTCCATTCTACCCAACCTTCAGAACTTCAGCATTAAAATGCAGATTGTAAATGGCCAGCCCAATGACCCGCCAACAGATGTTCTGATTCCCTGGCTCGTGTTGTACAGTCTGGTCTACGCCCTTGCCGGCTTTTCCTGCGCTTACCTTGTCTTCCGTCGCAAGGAGGTGTAATGCTGGACTTTATCAAGAAATACCAAACAGCCCTTATGGCGGGTGTTTTGCTGTTTTCTCTAGGTGCTGGCGTCCTTCTGAACAACCAGTTACGGCATTTAAGAGAATCTGAGGCTTTTTACCGTTGGCTTTTAGCTGCTGCCGTTAATGAGCGTCTTTTTCAGGAAAATGAGGATCCGTCCGAAGATGCTCTTTTTTTTGCACGTTGTACAGCGCTTGCAGAAAAATTTCCATCCTTTTCCCCGTCTGACAAAGTCGATGGGTTGAGCATGATCGGCAGCATTGCCAAAAATTATGAGAATGACAAACGTCTGTGGTTTTTTGCTGAATCTGATCTGGCAAAAGAGGAGCGTGCTGAATTTCTTCAACTTGCAAAAAAGCAAAAACTTCAGTTCGCCACCGATATCGAATATGCAGAGGCACAGGCGGGCGGTGTAAATATATTCAACCTGTTTTTTGGGTTTAGGAAAGTGGCTGCCAATCTTGTGTGGCTTGAAGTTGACCGGTACTGGCATCAGGGTAATGTCTACCGTATGCAAACACTTATGCGTACCTGCGTCGCCCTGGATCCGCAATTTGTGGAAGCCTATCTTGTCGGCGCCTGGCACTTATCCTATAATGCCACGGCGCAAATGCAGGACACGCCCTGGCCACAGAGGGAATGGAACGCAAAATACGGTCAGTGTTTAGGCGAAAAAGAGCGTTTTTACTATTATGGCGTTGACTTCCTCAGGGAAGGTATTCGACGCAACCCGCGTAATTACAAACTCTATTTTGATCTTGGATTCGGTATTTACAAGCAGAAACTGGAAGATTATCCCAATGCTGTTAAATATCTGTCGGAAGCGATACGCCTGCCTCACGACAGGTGGGTGCCCAGACAGCTGTTTTTGTGCCAGGAACTGAATGGTCAATACGGTGATGCGCTGGAAGGATGGAAAGATTATGTCGAACGCTATCCCGGCAGCATGACTGCTGTGGAAGTTGCTCCACGCTTCATTATGCGCAACGAGGGAATGCTTTACGAAAAAGAGGCGCGCACGTTAAGAAAAAAAGCCAAAGAATCATCGGATCCTGCTGAGGCCGAAGAGCTCAGAGCTCAGGCGGAAAACTATTGGAAAAAAGCCCGGGATACCTGGAATGCTTTGGACGACCCTTACGGTGAGGGGCGCAAGCTCATGATGGATGCTCTGGATCTGCGCGAGGAAGGGCGTTATCTGGAAGCAATTGCCACTCTGGACAAAGCAAGATGGGATACCGGCGCTCTTTTCGAAGAGTTTTCCTCCCTGATCATGGAAATTAAATTGGAAGCGCATATACCGCTTTCTGTTTCAGAAAAGAAAGCGCTTCTGCGTGAAAGTGAAGTGGGGCTTTGCAGCGGCATGCCAGATGAAGAAAGACAACGTCGTTTAAAATCTGCAGAATCCATTGAATCCACGTTCCAATAACGGGCGTGTGTGATCCTGCGCCTGTTCTTTTTGATTGTATCAGGCTTCAGTGTAAAGACTGGCTGCGTCTATTTCTGCTTTATGTGTATGCCGTTAGTAATTTTCCGTCCCATGTGACAGTGTACGGTACGTTTTAAACTCTTTTTCTATAAAGTTATTCCCATGCTTGTTTTATTTATCGGCGATATTGTCGGAAAACCGGGGCGCGAAGCGGTCAGAGTCGTGCTTCCCGATCTGATAAAAACGCTCTGTATTGATGTGGTTATGGCAAATGCGGAAAACATTGCCCATGGTACAGGCGCGACTCCGCCTTTAATCAAAAAGCTTGAAGCTGAGGGCGTCCATCTTTTTTCTTTGGGAAACCATGCCTGGCGCCATCCTGAAATGATTAAAGGGATCGATGCACTACCCTCTGTTGCCCGGCCTGCTAATTTTTCAACGCATGCGCCAGGAAAAGGCAGAGCCGTTTATACGCTCCCCGATGGAAGGCATTGTACACTTATAAATTTGATTGGCAGGGTTTTTATGGAGCCGGCTAACTGCCCTTTCGATGCGATCGAGCGTGAACTCGATTCACGAACAGGCGACTCCCCCTTTATATTTGTTGATGTTCATGCTGAAGCTACATCTGAAAAAGCGGCGCTTGCCTGGCATCTTGACGGGCGTTGCTCTGCTGTGCTCGGAACCCATACGCACGTGCAAACAGCCGATGAGCGAATCCTCCCCGGGGGAACCGCATTTATATCTGATGTTGGTATGTGCGGACCGTACAACAGTATCCTGGGAGTAAAAAGTGAGTTGGTTCTGAAAAAAAGTATTACGGGACTTCCCGTTAAATGGGAAATAGCGGACGGACCTGTGCAGTTTAATGCAGTTCTTGTTGAAACAGATGATCGGACCGGGCGCGCTATCTCCGTTAAGCGAATTCAGCAAATACTGCAACTGGACTCCTGACAAAGATTTTGGTATGCACTACCATGGTTGGCTGTAACAAATAACACTGTGATTGAGTCCCTTTTCTTTCACAATTATCTCTATAGACTGGCTGGCAGATATGTATTTTAAACAGATTTATCTTCATGGATTTAAGTCTTTTGCAGATCCCACTACAGTAACTCTTGACTTGGGAACTACCGCTATTGTCGGTCCGAATGGGTGTGGAAAAAGCAATATTCTTGACGCACTCCGCTGGGGGCTTGGAGAACAGAGCGCAAAAACGCTGCGCGGATCTCACATGCAGGATGTGATTTTTAGCGGTTCTATAGGGCGCCCCGCCACCGGCATGGCAGAAGTAACGCTGGTTTTTGACAATGCAGACGGGAAATTGCCTTTGGAATATGCTGAGATTGAAGTGACACGGCGTGTGTACCGGAACGGAGACAGCGAATATCTGTTAAACAAAAGCCTTTGCCGATTAAAAGACATCCAGGAATTATTTATGGATACCGGTATCGGAACAAATGCTTATTCGCTGATCGGACAAGGAAAAATCGATCTGGTTTTAAGTTCCAAGCCGGAAGACCGCCGTTACCTCCTTGAAGAGGCGGCGGGGATTATCAAATATAAGACCAGAAAACGTGTTGCCATGCGCAAGCTCGAGTCTGCCGAACAGAATATGCTTCGTTTGGCTGACATTATTGCGGAAGTGGACCGCCAAATGCGGACCTTGAAGCGGCAGGTCAACGCTGCAATCAGGCATAGAGAACTCACCGAACAAGTACGGCTGCTTGAGATCAGAAACTCCTGGCTGCAATACAATGAATTAAGCGGACAAATTACAGATCTCAAGGCTCAATTGTCAGAGGCCACCGATCATTATCACGAACTTGCAGCAAAGACCAGCCGTCAGGAGGCAGAACTGGAGGCGATCACCCTTAAACGCCATGAAGCAAGCCGTGCACTCAGTGAATGCAGAGAGAAAGAATATTCTCTGGATAGTGAAATGGAGCGGTTGGAAAACCAGATTACCCTCTATAGAAAAGAAATTGAGTTCATCACAACGCGATCTGTAGAAGCGCAAGCAGAAGCGGAGCGGTTGACTCTTGAGTCCACCAATCTCAAAAACCGATCCGGGTCCGTATCTCAGGAATTGCTTGAGCATACCACTAAGATTCAAACGTTAAAGCAAGCGTTGGAAAAGTCGACAAAAGAACTGGAAAACGCCACTAAAGCTCTGCAAGACACCGAAATTATGATAGAAGCATTGCATGAGCGCCGTGTGGAAGCCATTAACGTAAGAAATAAAGCCCATACCGAGATTGAGACCGTAAATACTCGGATTACGGATATTCATAAGCAGCGCAATACTGTTGAGGAATCCATTGTCGTCCAAAAGAAACGTCATCAGGAAGCCAGGACCCTTCTTGAACAGTTCTCTGAAAAAGCAAAAGTTCTTCAATCGAATCTTACCGATATCGTCACTAAAAAAACAGAGAGCCAGACGCTGCAAAGAAATTTAAATCAGGAACATGCCCGCATCAACCAGGAATGGCAGTCACTGCGCGAAAAAATCAGCAGCGAAGAAGGAAGACTAAAATCTCTTATAGAACTGCGGGACAGTTACGAGGGATTTGCAGTGGGTGTGCGTGCTGTAATGATGGGAAAAC
>MWCY01000041.1 GCA_002070275.1 Candidatus Hydrogenedentes bacterium ADurb.Bin170 | reverse complement strand
TCGATCATGCCGGGGTTGGCAAGCGGCGCACTGAGCAGCCAGGCGTCGATATTGGCCTGTACGCGATCGCCGACCACGCCGCCGAGGAGAATGCGCTCCACTTTTGCCGGACGCAGTGCCAGCGAACCCGCATCATCCGATTCGCCTGCCCGCGCCACCGGTACCATTGCCACCAAAGTAAGGGCGCATGTCCATATGACGCACACTGTTCTCTTCATAATCGGATGCCTTTCATTCATGCGGGTATCTCCATGTTAAGAGCGGTCAATGTCTTTGGTTCTATCAAAAAGAACCGGGGCTTCGGAACGGGTGTGCTGAACTAACCCGTCTGAGAGAATGCACTCTCTAAGTTTATTAGAGAGAGGCTTTTTATCTCAAATAACAGATGGCTGCCAGTGCTTTTTTAGTAATCTGTTCCTGCATTTATTCACGGATTTTTTTGCATTGTTGTGGCTTAACTCCTCGATAGGTGTGCTGAGCTGCAAAAAAACGGGAAGACGCCGGGGTGAGTTGAAAGCCGGGCTATAGCAGGGAACTTTGTAACTGGCTGGAGCACTACTTATCTTTTCTTCGTGAACCTTCGTTTCTTCGTGGTTAAAATTCTCTGTGTGCCTCGGTGCTCTCCGTGTCTCTGCGGTGAACCCTTCTTTGCCAATTAACGGTTGAGGAGCATATCACCTGCCGGCTCTTCAGCGTTATGAGCGGGTGCGCTTCCGGTTGAGCCGGTGGTGGATGGCTTTGTTCCTTTCGTAGAGGGCAACGAATTCCCGGAAGAGGTCGTTGTAGAGAGTTTGCAGTTCGGCGCGGGGTTCATAGACCGCCTTATGCCGGACAATGCGGGGGATCTCCTCTTTTGTGATCCTGCCGAGACCGAGGAAGGCGATGAAGGCGGCACCGAGGACGTTCACCTGTATGGGATCGGCGAGCTGACGTATCGGGCGCTGGAGCACGTCGGCGAAGATCTGGCACCACACATCCGAATTGGCGCCGCCGCCTGTCAGGGTGATGGCCTCGAGCTTCCTCCCCAGGAAACTTTCCACAGGCTTGAGGAGCCAGCGGTTGTTGAAGGCGATACCCTCGAAGAAGGCGCGGATGATATCCTCCCGCGAGTTTTCCAGGGAGAGGTTGTGGATGCCGGCGCGGATGAGCGGATCTTCCACAGGGGAGCGCTCGCCGAAACTCCAGGGCGTGAAGAGGACGCCGTTGCTTCCCGGCGGCGTTCTTTCCACTATCTGATCCATGAGTGCGTACACATCGGGTACGGAAGCCTCCGCAAGAAGCTCATCTTTATGATAGAGAATTTTGTCGCGGAGAAAGGTCAGGTTGCCTCCCGCCGTTGCCTGCAGCGCGATCATAAGATAGCGGTCTTTCAATGCGCAGGGCACCGAAGCGAGGGAAGCGAAGATATCCGTTTTCTTGAAGGGAACATGGGCCGCCAGCCAGGAAGAAGTGCCGAGGTAGAGATGGGCATCGTAATCCGCCACGGCTCTGGAGCCGATGGCGGCGGCGGTGGTGTCTATGGAGCCGGCGACAACGGGCACGGTCGAAGGGAGGCCGAGCTGCTCCGCCACTTCAGGCAGGAGCGTTCCGATCACTTCCGTGGAGGGGACGATCTCGGGGAATTTGTCCTTTTCGATCTGGCTGTTCCGGACGAGTCCGTCATGGTAGACGATGCGGGCGGGATCACGGTTATCTGTCACCCAGGAAGTGAGGATGGAATCAGGTGTGGCGACAATGCGTCCGGTCAGCCGGAGATTCATGTAGTCGGGGACATTCAGGAACTTGGCGGTGTTTCGGTAAATATCGGGCATGGCATGTTTGATCAGGAGCATGTGTGCGGCGGGGTCTTTCCCGGTAAGGGAGGGCGCACCGCCGGTCAGCCGGATCCAGCGCCGGAGGCGGAGCGGGCCATAGCCTGCCACACGCAGGGTTTTTCCGGTGATTTCCCGAAGATATTCCGCACCCCGGGTATCCATCCAGAGGATGCAGGGATGGAGCACCTTGCCCTCAGCATCGACCGGGATCGTACCTTCGCCCTGAGTGCTGCAGCAGACCGCCGCAATCGATTCCGGCGCTGCTCCGGCGCTGTCGAGAACAGCCCGTGCGGTTTTGAGGAAAGCATCCCACCAGTCCTGCGGTTCCTGTTCCGCGCCGCCGTTGCCGAAGAGGCGTGTTTCGACGGGCTCAAAATGCCACGCAGCGACTTCGCCGCCGAGGGAGACGAGGGCAGTCTTGCAGCCTGAGGTGCCGAGATCTACGGCAAGAACATATGTCTTGTCCGCTTTCATGTTTCAGCAGTCTGCCGGATAGTGCGGAGGGGTCATGTCGGGCTTTTATCCTTCCATTGCCTCGAGTATTTGCGGAGAAAAAACTGGTGCATGAGTGCCGCCTCGAAATAGTTGATACCTTTCGCACCGCCCAGAAACTCCGCCTCGATATAAGCCTTGCATCCCTTCTCCAGCACCTGACAGCAGAGGTAGGCTTCTTCGAGATCGCGACCGAGGCAGATGGCGCCGTGATTCGCCATGAGCGCCGCCATGCGTCCCTTAAGGGCGCGCAAGGTCTTGCGCACGATCTTCTTCGTGCTGGGCAGGGCATAGTCGGCAACACGCACGCCGGGACCGATGAGCTGGGCGATGTCGTCGAGAATGGGCGGCAGGGGCTTGCGCGCCGCCGCCAGCGTGGCTGCATGGGGTGAATGGACATGGATCACGGCGTTGATTTCTTTTCTCTGGCGATAGACTTCGAGGTGAAGCCCTTTTTCACTCGACGGCTTCGCCCCTTCGTAGGCGCCTGTTTCCAGGTCAACCACAGGCATGTCTTCTTCCTGTAACAGGGTGTAGTCGGCTCCGCTCGGTGTGATGACCACCTTGCCACCGGCGCGCACGCTGACGTTGCCCCAGGTGCCGATAACCAGACCCGTTTCCAAGAGACGCAGCCCCATGGCACGTACCGCTTTTCTTGCTGCGTGAATATCGCTCATGACTGCTTCCCTTTCGCCCCGTCCCAGTCTGCTTTTTCAAAGACACGGCGGAAGCGTGCCAGAGCGTCATCGATGACCTCGTCAGTGTCCGCCATGCTCGTATAGAGTCGGCTTCCCGCAAGCGTGATGATGCCCTCCGCCATGTAAGCGGCGCCGTATTCTTCCATGGCATGCTTGCGCACCTTGATCTCCTTGAGCACTTTCAGGATGCGCAGATAGTCCAGCTTGATGAACATGCCGCCAATGGTTTCGAGGTGACAGATGGAGCCCTGGTTGTAGGTGACAAAGGGCAGCTTCATTTCTTCAATCATGGTGCGGAGACCCCGGGTCAGACGATCGCCTGCCTGGCCCGCCTTGACACAGGCGTTGGTGCGTTCCATTTCCTGAATGGCGAAATAGCCCGCCGCCGCACTCAGCGGATTGGCGGCCAGGGTGCCGCCCACGTAGGCGCGCTTTTTGCCGCTTTCCAATCCGGCGGCCATGCGCTGGATCAGATCACGTCTGCCGCCGACGCCGCCCGCTGCAGGATAACCGCCCGCCACGACCTTGCCGAAAATGGTGAGATCGGGGCGGACATTGAAGTAGCCCTGGGCACCGCCCATGCCGAGGCGGAAGCCGGTCACCACCTCGTCGAAAATGAGGAGGGCGCCATAGCGGTCACAGAGCTCGCGCACACCGGCATTGTAATCACGCGCCACAGGACGGGTCCCGCTTTCAGGACCGACAGGCTCCACAATGACAGCGGCGGTACCTCCGCGGAAGCGATTTTTGAAAAGACGGCGTTCGAGATCCTTCAGGTTGTTATTCGCTGCCTCGGTGGTGTATTTCACGCAGGCCCGTGGGATGCCGTGGGCCTCGAAGCGACGGGTTTTAGGAATTTTCAGGCTGTACACCATCTGGTCGGACCAGCCATGGTAGGCACCGCCCATTTTGATGATGTTTTTCTTGCCCGTGGCGAGGCGGGCGACACGGATCGCCGCCATGACACTTTCCGTGCCACTGCCGAGCATGCGGAACATTTCGACAGCGGGCATGTGCTTTGCGATTTCTTTGGCGATTTTCAATTCGAATTCGTGGAAGAGACCGGTGGAAGGACCGCAATGGCGAAGCAGCTCGATGACCTGTTCGAGGACGGCAGGCGGATTGGAACCGAGGACGGTAGGGCCGCCCGCCTGAAGAAAATCGATGTAGCGGTTGCCGTCGATGTCATAGAGGTAAGGACCTTCTGCGCGATCCATGACGAGGGGGAAAGGGTAGTTGAAGGAGAGGTTATGCTGCACGCCGCCGGGAATAAATTCTTTCGCCTCGGCGATCATTGCTTTTGACTTTGCGCAGCGCTGATTCAGTTGCTCCAGCCACTGCTGCATGGCATCGCGCCGGAGCGTCACGGGCGGCAAAGCCATGAGGGTGTCCAAATCACGGTAAATGGCGTCTGTATCGTGGTACTCGGAAATAGCGTATGACACGGTGGCTCCCTTCTGATATCGGATTCAACATTGAAATACAATTTCTATTCAAAGAAGACTTCGAACGTCGTTCGGAAATCCAAGCGTTTTTCCGGATCTGACAGTGAGTCCGTTAACGGCAGGGTGTAATACCTGAGACTCTATAGTAGCAAAGCCAGTCTTTATAGAGAAATTTCTTCTGAAAATTCTGATTGAGTATTGCTGCCATCGTACCGGAATTGCTTTCCTGAACAAACGATGTATCCATGACAGACTTTCATTTTTTCAGATGTGGCAGACTAGTCCACACCCTCAATATCAACGATTTTTTTTGCACCCGGGTTCTTAAGACGAATCACCACAGCGGATTACCACGGATCTGAGTCGGGGATTAGCCCGGATAGTTCACACTGACTCAGGACAGTACTGTTTTTTGGACATGGCACGGCCTGCTTGGATTTTTGAGGACGGTTTCTTGCGGATTTTACTGTGACAGGCCTGTTTTTCGCTCTTTAAACTCAACTCCCCCTTTCCTCCGTGGCATGTATTGTCTTCTATCAAGTCCCTCGGAGGCTGCTGAACATCTGGTCAGCAACGAACGGGATACGTCTTTAGTTTTTTGCAACGCATGACGCAAGACATCCTGATAAGGACAGGCGCCGGCGAAGTAGACAAAGATATGCCGCACGGATATTTTTACCTGTGCGCCGGTCTTGAAGAGTTTCAACCCGATGCTTCCAGGAGTGGTATAAAAACGCCGTGAGCCTCGGTGCCCTCCGTGCCTTCGTGGTGAAAAAAACGCTGATTTGATTGACAAGGGATGAGGACGTATACTTTAATTTTTGCAACCCACTACCTAGCCATAGAGGAGAAGTATTCATGGGCAGCAGCACAGTGAAAGACGGATTTGAGCGGGCTCCGCACCGTTCATTGCTTTATGCCACCGGTCAGGTGAAATGTTCCAAAGATTTTAAGAAGCCCTTTATCGGCATTTGCAACAGCTTTGTGGAGATTGTGCCGGGGCATGCGCATCTTGCGGAATTCGGGCGGATTGCCAAAGCCGCTATCGAAGAAGCAGGCGGCATTGCTTTTGAGTTCAACACCATCGGTGTCTGCGACGGTATTGCCATGGGACACGCCGGAATGCGGTACAGCCTTCCTTCCCGTGAGCTCATCGCCGACAGCGTGGAAACGATGGTGCGCGCCCATGATTTTGATGCTCTGCTCTGTGTCCCGAATTGCGATAAAATTACGCCGGGCATGCTCATGGGTGCCATGCGCTGCAATATCCCGACAGTATTCGTGTCGGGCGGTCCTATGCGTGCCGGGAAAATGGATGACGGCACGGCGGTGGATCTGATCACCGTTTTCGAAGGCGTGGGTAAATACAAAATCGGCGAGATGAGTGAAGCCGAGCTGGAAGATCTGGAGCAGAAAGCGTGTCCCGGCTGCGGCTCCTGCTCGGGCATGTTTACCGCCAATTCCATGAACTGCCTGTGTGAAGCACTGGGTGTTGCGCTGCCCGGCAATGGTACCATCCTTGCCGACACTGAAGAGCGTCGTGATCTGGTGAGACGTGCCGCCCGGCAGCTGCTGAAAGTGCTGGAGGCGGATCTCCGTCCCCGCGATATTGTGAATGCCGAATCCATCGATAACGCCTTCGCACTTGATATGGCAATGGGCGGCTCCACCAATACGGTGCTGCATACTCTGGCGATAGCCCAGGAAGCGGGTGTGGATTATCCGCTGGAGCGTCTGAACGAAGTCAGTGCCCGGGTTCCCAATATCTGCAAAGTTTCACCCAGCTATAAATGGCACATTGAAGATGTGGGCAGAGCAGGCGGCATCAGTGCCATCCTCGGCGAGCTGATGGAGCGGCCCGGCATTCTTTTCCCCGACTGCATGACGGTGACGCTCAGAAGCCTCGGCGAAAACGTTGCCGGTGCCCGGACGCTGGATACGGAAGTGATTAAGACTGTGGATGCGCCCTACAGTCCCACAGGCGGGCTGGCGGTGCTTTTCGGGAATCTTGCGCCACAGGGAGCCGTGGTGAAGGAAGCGGGTGTGGATCCCGCCATCCTGAGGCATACGGGTCCGGCTGTGGTTTTTGAGAGCGAAGAAGATGCCATGCATGCCATTCTCGAGGGCAAGGTGGTCGCCGGTGAGATTATTGTAATCCGGTACGAAGGCCCGCAGGGCGGACCGGGCATGCGTGAAATGCTGGCGCCGACCTCGGCGGTCATGGGCGCCGGTCTGGGTGCGAGTGTGAGCCTGATCACGGACGGGCGTTTCTCCGGCGGTACACGCGGAGCCTGCATCGGTCATGTGAGCCCGGAAGCGAGCCAGGGCGGACCCATCGGTCTGGTTCAGACCGGCGACATAATCGAAATCGATATTCCCGGTCGCACCATGAATGTGAAGCTGTCGGCAGAAGCGCTTGCGGCACGTGAAAAGAACCGTCCGGCGCCGCCGGATCGTGCGCTTAGCGGCTGGCTCAAGCGCTATCAGCGCCTGGTGACCAGTGCCAATACAGGGGCGGTGCTGAAATAAGCATTCCGGTTTTCCGGTAAAAAGAAGCCCGGGCAATGTCTTCTATCGACAGTGCCCGGGCGTATTATTTCAGTTCAGTGCCCGGAAATTGTTCAGGCGAGTTCCCAGGGGGCGCGATAGGCGCGGCGGATCAGCGGCGCTGCTTCGGGTGCATTGGGGCAGGAGAGGGATGTGGGATCCCATTCCAGTTTTTTGCCCAGGCGATAGGCGATATTGCCCAGATGGTTCGCTTCTGTCAGTTTTCCTGAATAGGCGAAGTTGCAGGTGGTGGGCTCGCCCGTCTTGCAGGCGTTAATCCATTCCGCATAATGTCCTTTGGATTCGGGGATGAAAGGCTCGGGCGGCTTGAAGCCTTTGAATTCTTTTTTCGGCAGCAGCTCATATTTTCCGTAATTGGAAAGGAGCATACCTTTGTCGCCGATGAAAAGAATGCCGTCATCCCATTTCGGGATGCCGCCATCTGTCCATATCTGCGGTTTATTCACACCCTGATACCAGGTGAGAGAGAGAGGCCCGCGCTCGCCTCGTGCCGCGTATTCATAGGTCACCTGCATGGAAGCGGGTGCCAGATGGGGATGGGGCGGCGGACCGGAGGCTTCAATGGTCCGGGGATGATCGAGTTCCAGTGCCCAGAAGGGGAGATCAATGTAATGGCTGCCCAGATCGGACATGGTTCCGCTTCCGAAATCCCACCAGCGGTACCATTTCGGTCCCGGGAAATAGACATCGTTGAAGGGGCGTTCGGGCGCCGGACCCAGCCACAGATCCCAGTCGAGCCCTTCAGGAATAGGCGATGTGTCAGCAGGAAAATCCTGTATGAAGACAATGTCCTTTGCCTGCTCCGCCTCTTCTTTCGTGGCGTGCCAGCCCCAGGCGCGGGAAACCCACACATGGACTTCCTTCACGGAACCGATGGCACCGGTCTGGATCAGTTCGACGACACGGCGATAGTTGTTTTCCGCATGGATCTGGGTGCCCATCTGCGTGGCGACACCGGCTTTTGCCGCTGCTTCCTGAATTACGCGGGCTTCCCAGATGCCGTGGGTCAGCGGTTTCTCGCAGTACACATGTTTGCCCAGCTGCAGCGCCGGCAGGGTAGCGAAGGCATGAGTATGCTCGCAGGTGCTTACGACGACGGCGTCGAATTCCTCGGGATGGTCATACACTTTTCGGAAGTCTTTTTCCAGACGGGCGGCGGAAAAGTGTTTGGAAAATTTATCAAGATGATTCTGGTTTACGTCGCAAAGGACAGTAATGTTGTTGCCGCCCTGAACGCCACCGAGATTTCCTGTGCCCCGGCCACCCACGCCGATAATGGCGATGTTCAGTTTGTCGTTCAAATTCTGTCCCCGCACGATAGCCGGAGCACCGAGCACAAATGCGCCTGTGAGCATGGTGGAGCATTGCAGGAAAGCGCGGCGGGAAAGGGCACTGCTCAATGCGGTCTTCTTCGAAGAGTTGGTAGACATATCATCATATCCTTTCTCTGTAATGATGGGTTTTGCCAAGCACGAATCCGTATATCAGCATAGCAAAGCGCATCTTTATTTCCAAAATTTGCTTTCCTTTTCTGATCTTCCTTTGACTTGCCGCACAGTCGGGTAGTACCATAGGAAACAGGATTTTACAAGAGGCGAAAAAAGCAGCCGTATTCAGGATGTTTTGAAGCGTACAGGTATCCTGCGTTGCTGGGCGTCCGGCATTTCTTCCCGAGGTGTCATTCTTGTATTTTTTTCTGGAAAGAACTGAAGCGGGAATTTCCCGGAGAAACGGAGGTTTGTGATGCCTCTGCAGCAGCGCTTTTAGCGCATAGAACACATTAAGAAAGGAGTCGTTTTTATGTCCACGAAAGAAAAGGGAACCGATCTCTCCCGGCGCGGATTCATGAAAACAACCGGCGCTCTTGGTATGGGCGTCTATCTGGGCAGCAGCCTGGGCAGCACAAAAACGGTGGAAGCACAGACGGCACGCATACGGGAACCCCGTAAAGGACCGCTGCATACCTACCTTACTTTTTCCGATGATCCCACGACCAGTATGGACATCAATCTGGCGATTCAGCGCAAGGGCGAAGAAGTAATGGTGTATTATGACACCGCGCCGCATGGCGATGACATCAACGCCTATGCCATGAAGTGCAAAGCGCAGCATTACAGCACGCTTGTCGAGCTTTATGACCGTCGTGCTCTTTACCGTGCCGACCTCCGCGGTCTGAAGCCGGGCACCACCTACTATTTTGTGGCGGGCGACGAGAAATACGGCTACGGAGACATGCGCTCCTTCCGCACCCTTCCCGGCGGTAATGCGCCGGTACGTTTTATTAACGGCGGCGATATGAATATCGGTCCGCGCAACCGCAAGCTGCTGAAATGGGCGGGTGAGCAGGATGCGGATTTTCTGGTAATCGGCGGTGACCTTCCCTATGCCAACGGGATCTATGCTGAATTCACAGACTGGATTCAGTGGTTCCATAATCAGGATGACCTGCTCCATGTGGGCGGGAGAATGGTTCCTCTGGTGACAGCGATCGGCAATCATGAAACCAACGGGTATGAAACGGAGGACATTTATCTGCGTTCGCCCTTCTACATGAGTTTTTTCGGTCGTCAGGGTCAGGGCGGTGTTTATCATTCCCACAAGATGGGCGACAATATTGCGCTGATTATGCTGGACAGCGGCCATCTGGTTCCTCATGGAGGCACGCAGGCGGAATGGCTGGAGCAGGAACTGAAGAAATTCCAGCATGTCAAGTACAAATTTGCGGCATACCATGTGCCGCTGTACCCCGCCTATCGTGACTTTGACGGTGCGCCCTCCGCTTCCGGACGCGAGCACTGGCTGCCTCTATTTGATAAATACGGGCTGACTGTTGGTCTTGAACATCACGACCATGTCTTCAAGCGGACGAAGCCCCTGAAAGGCAATCAGGTTGTGTCTGCCGGAGAGGGCACGGTCTATCTTGGTGATGGTACCTTCGGTGTGGATCCCCGGAATATGGACGACAAGCCGCTGCACTGGTATAATGAAAAGCAGGGGGGCATTGCCCACTTCTGGGTGATAGATGCCAAGCCTGAACGGCTCGAAATCAAAGCCATCGACGAAGACGGCAAAGTGATTGACGAATTGACCATTTAATTACCCTCCTCTTTTTTCGTGCCGGCCCGGAAATGTTTTCGGGTCGGCACTTTTTCAAATACCTGCGTATCATCTGGACTTACAAAAGGTTTGTTCATTCTGACGGAAATCGAAGGTCATGCGTATTCTTCTGGTTGAAGATTCCAAACGCCTGCAGACGTACATTGCCCGGGGTCTGCGTCATCAGGGCTTTGCGGTTGATCAGGCATTTGACGGAGAAGAAGGGCTTTTTCTGGCTGAGTCCGGCGATTACGATGTTGTGATTCTGGATCTTATGCTGCCGGAGCTGGACGGGTTTTCTCTGCTTCAGCGCCTTCGGGAAAGGGATGTGCAGACACATGTTCTCATTCTCACAGCGCGGGACGCTGTAGCGGATCGGATCAAAGGCTTTGATATCGGTGCCGACGATTATCTGATCAAACCTTTTGCCTTCGAGGAGCTTGTCGCCCGGATTCAGGCATTGCTTCGGCGGCGTTACGGCGTGAAGACCTCCGTTCTTCGTTTCGGTGATCTGGAAATCAATCTTTCCCGGCGGGAGGCGCTGAAAGGGAGGCGGCATCTGCCGCTTCGCCCCCGCGAATATGCACTCCTTGAATTACTTGCGCTCCGTCAGGGCGCAGTGGTCAGCCGTGCGGAAATTGAACGTCAGATTTATGATGAGCGGGTCAGTCCCATGAGTAATGTGGTGGACTCTGCCGTATGCAATCTTCGGAAGATGATTGATACTCCGGGCGCTCCCTCCTGGATAGAAACCCGGCGCGGCATGGGTTACCTTTTCGGAGAACCCCAGGCGTGAACTCTCTGCGACACCGGCTACTGCTCTGGATCAGCCTTTCTCTGGTTGTCATGTTCCTGATATCCGGGCTGGTTCTTTTTGCCTATGTGCAGTATGAGCTGGGCTTGCATTTTGACTCTGTTTTGCTGGAGCGCGCCTCTATTCTTGCGCGAACTACGGAGCAGCTTGCGGACGGTACCCTCTACTTTGAGTTTCTCGAGGCGGAACTGAAGCAGCATTATTCAGCAGACAGTGGCGAGTACTATCAGGTCTGGACACGGAGCGGAGAATCGGTGGGGCGTTCCCCCTCTCTGGGAGAGGAAAGCCTGCCTGTGCGTCTGCCTCTTTATCAGGATCCTGTTTTTCAAAGCATCCGGCTGCCGGACGGGCGGAACGGACGGCTTGTCGCCTTAAGCTTTCTGCCTCACGAAGAGGAAGCGCCTGCAGTCGACACCTTTGTCATGGCGTTCGCCGTTCCCCTGACCGAATTGGAAACGATCATCAGCCGTCTTCTTCAGGGGCTCTTCTTTTCCGGACTTGCCCTTCTGCTGGGGCTTTTCCCCGGCATCTGGCTGAGCGTGAACCGTTCTCTGGAGAGTCTGGACTTATTGAGCAGTCAGACAAGCACCATCAGGACGGATGATCTGTCTTTCCGTTTTCCCGCATCGGAAATGCCTCAGGAACTGCGGCCGATCAGTCTGCGGCTGAACGATCTTCTTGACAGGCTGCAGGCGGCCTTTGAAAGGGAACGTCGTTTCACCGGCGATGCCGCGCATGAGCTGCGCACGCCTATTGCCGAGCTGAAAATCCTGGCTGAAGTCGGTCTTGCGGAAGCGGTTTCCGATATGCCGTCTTTTCGCTCCTACTTTGAAGATGCGCTTGCGATTGCCCGCCATATGGAATCGCTGGTATCGCTGCTGCTTTCCCTGTCCCGGTGCCAGTCGGGGCAGCAGGTTCTGGAAAAAGTACACTGCAGCAGTATTGGTGCACTGCTGAAAGAGGTTTGCCAGCGCTATCAGGGGGAAGCGGAAGAACGGCGGCTTTCTCTTGAGCTGGCAATGGAAGAAGATTTTTCTGCTGAGAGCGATCCCGTTCTTCTTGCTGCCGTTTTTGAGAATCTTCTTTCCAATGCGGTCGTGTATACGCCTGCGGGTGGCCGGATCCGCCTTGCCGTCCTCAGTGGCAGCGGGCTAAGAGAAATTCTGATCGGCAATGCGGTATCCGGAGTAACCCTGTCGGATGTATCCCGCTTCACAGAGCCTTTCTGGCGAAAGAACCAGACCTTTTCCGCTACGGCACATGCAGGACTGGGGCTTGCGCTTGTTTCCGCCTACGCCCGCCTCCTTCAGATTGAGCTTGCGTTTTCTCTTCCGGAACCCGGGTGGCTTCAATGTACCCTGCGCTTTTAAAGCCCGTGCGTTTCCGGGTCTGATTCTTCTTCTTCGGAAAGCCGGCGGTCTTTTTTCGGAGCGCCGAAAAACAGGAAGGAGAGCGCTCCGCTTATGAGACAGCACAGGGCGAGAGAAAATAAATCATGGCTCAGAAAATGAGCGCCTCTCACTTCCTGCGTGACGGCGAAGAGTGTGCCCAGAAACAGACCGAAGAAAAGCCCGCGAAACCGGTATTCCGGGCAGCAGGCGCCTGCCAGATAGTATAAACTGATGAAAGCAAATCCTCCGGAAGAGTGACCGCCGGGGAAAGCATTGCCTATGGGTGTGCCTGCCGGCACCTGATCGAAAAAACGAATGTAGGGCATGTCTTTACCGAAAAGGATCAGACTCCAGGGCGTCTGGATATGAGTGCTGTGTTTCATTAGCGCAACTGCTCCGGTGCAGAGAAGCAGAGAAACCAGCAGGTAGGCGCTTACCCGGCACCAGTGCCGCCATTTGGCGTAAAAGCAGGAAACAGCCGCATGAAGCAGAAGCAGCACAGCAAAAAGAGCCAGCATCTTCTGCGGAAGTTTATGCAGAATAAAGGCTGTAATCACATTGGACTTTAAAGGCCAGTTCTGTGCCGCCTCATTGAAAAACAGGCGCGCCAGAAAAAGGTCGAGACCGGAGTATTCGGACAGAATGGCGGCGACAATCGCTGCCAGAGGGAGGAGCAGCATGACCGCCATCAGTTCTGCAGCAGGGCTCTTTTGAAGGTACCGGCTTGATGACATGGGAAGGTTATCCTGGGTTAGATCCAATGGATCGGTTTCAAAAGCACGGCAGATCCTGAGATAGGGTGTCGGTGTTTCAGTTCAGTGCATAAAAGAGGTGTGCTCCTGCCGGATTGGCGAAGAGGAGTACATGGCGACTGCCCACATTCGCCTGTGACAGCATAACGGCATTGCGCACATCGGGATGAATGGCATAGATCCAGCGCCAGTCTTCATCCTGAACGTAGAGAAAGGCAGGTTTCGGTGAGTCGAAGGCATCAAAAAGGATGGCATTTTCCTTTTCCAGCCCTTCCTTGAATTCTTCGGCAAGCTGGATGGGGCAATCTTCCTGATCCAGTGCCTGACGGACTGCTTCCTGCAGCCTCTCCAGTTCATCGGGCCGGATTTTGCCCATGTCCTGCACCGGGACTTTCCCGGCCTTCTTTACCAGTGCACGGGCAAGTTTTTTCTGGAGCTTCAGGCTCTGCATCGGCGACAAATCTTCTCTTGCCTGCAGCGGTATGGCTTCGGTATGCAGCTCTTTAAAAAAGTGTCTTGAATAAAAGATATATTCTTCCCTGGCAAAGCCGACGGAAAACAGGTCAAAATCCACTCCTTTGTCGGCGAGTTCGGCAATAGGCGTACAAAAGAAGCGTGCGGATTTATGCTGATTAATGACAGGCAGGATCAGAATGGCTGTTAAAAGATAGATCAGCAGGAAAGAGCCGGCGATTTGCTGGGGCAGAAAAGAGAGTTTATTCTTCCCGGAGAGGGGTATCAGCGTGGCGGTACAGACAAAGGCGGCTAGACTGATGGGGAGTAAACCCGGGCTCCACGAATTCCGGTGCTCCGTAAAGAGCAGTGCCGCAGGGGCAAGTCCCAGCAGGATTAGAGCTATGCCGTAGATCCAGCCCAGCCGCCGCCGCCAGTGAATGACGGCTTTATCCATGAAGTCCAGTATTCCGGCGGCAAAAAAGGGTGCCCAGGCGGGAAAAAGCGGAAGCAGATAAACGCCCCGCTTTCCGATGGCGATCGTGAAAAAGATAAAGGCAGGCAGTGTCCAGCTCAACAGAAAGGATATGGCAGGCGTGTCCTTGCGATGCGTCCATACCCAATAGATAATCCAGGGAAGAAAAAGCGTCCAGGGAAGCCAGTCCACAGGCAGTGTGGTGAGGTAATACCACGGCCAGTTGGCATGGCTCACGCCGAGAAAAAAGCGGCCCAGTGTCTGACGCAGGAGGTTGGATCCCAGCACGGCGCCGGCATCGCTTCCCGCTTCCTGAGCAAAGGCGAGGTGGGCAGGCACCGCCCAGAGTGCATACAGCAGCACGCAGAAGGAACAGCCTGCCGCCAGACCGATCCAGTGGCGCATGCGGTGCGGACTGCGCCAGGTTCGGGTCAGCACGAAAAGCACAGGGAAAACAAGGACGCCGGGACCTTTTGAAAAAAGCCCGGCGGTCATAAAAAGGTAGAAGAGGAGTATCCAACCCTTGCGGCCTGTTTTTTCCCAGCGCCAGTACATATACAGCCCGGCGGTCAGGCAGGCGGTGAGCAGCATGTCAATCTGGCCGAAGCGCGCATTCCACCAGAAGCGCTGGGTCGTCATCAGAATCAGCAGCGACCAGAAGGCGATCCGGTCGGAAAACAACGCTCTTGCCAGCAGCGTAGTGAAAATGAGGACAGTCAAAGCCGCCAGAATAGAAGGCATTCGAGCGGACAGAGGCCCTACGCTTCCGGTAAGTTTGGCGCAGGCGGCAATGCACCAGAAGAAAAGCGGCGGTTTTTCCTTATAACCCTCATTGTTTACTTTGGGCAGGAAGTAATCGCCAGTGCTGAGCATTTCCCGTGCGACAAGCGCATAGCGGGGCTCATCGGGCGGCCATAGATCATAGCCGCTCACATTCACAGAAAAAATAATCGCCGCCAGAAGCAGCACGGCAGCCGATTTTATCCAGAGGTCAGACATGGATCGGTTCTCCATCGCGGGATGTGGTTGCTTGTGTAAGAGGTTCCTGATTTTGGCTTTCCTGCTCATTTTTCTCAGCGTCTTCTTCGAAAGAAATGAGGAGGTAGCGTTTTTTCAGCCAGGCAACACCGAAAAAGTCCTGCATTACCCAGAAGAAGCGGTTGAAAAAGCCGTATTTGGATTTTCCCTGCTTGCGTGGATGGTGATTTACCGGCACTTCTGTAACAGTGAGCCCTCCGTTACGCACCATGGCGGCAAAAAAGCGATGGACGCCATGAAAAGGAACGATAAAGTCAAGGCAGTTCCGCCGGAAAGCTTTGAGCCCGCAGCCCGCATCCCGGACACCATCATCCACAATCAGGCGGCGCACCCGGTTTCCCAGATAGCTCGTGAGGCGGCGGAACGCCGTGTCATTGCGCTTTTTCCGGTATCCGCACACGCAGTCACCTTCCTGCAGCGCCTCCAGAAGAGCAGGAATATCGGCAGGGTCATTCTGGAGGTCGGCATCCAGGGTGACAATGATGCTTCCTTTTGAAGCGCGCATTCCGGCGATAAGCGCTGCCGACTGACCGCTGTTCCGTGTCATGTGCAGGCACCTGAGGCGGGGGCAATGCAGGGCAAGTTCACGCAGCACCCCGGCAGTATCGTCGGTGCTTCCGTCATTGACTATAATATATTCGGCATCATAGCTTTTTAAGGGCTCGAAGGCAGCATGTACGGCGTGTACCAGCGGCGGCAGGCATGCCGCTTCGTTATACGCCGGAACGACAACAGAAACAAGAATTTTCATGATCATACAATCCGAACAGGTTCAAACATGGGGGTCACTGTTTGCCTCAGTATACAGATCTGATAATTACCGAAAGATTACGAAATACAATAAGTATATTTTTATGCAAGACCTGCAGACAGCGCCGCGATACCTCTTCGGACCGCTGTGCATTCAGACTATTTGCAAGCATGCTTCAGCCTTGAGTACACTTGTAGCGTCTGAAGGCTGAAGCCTTTTTCACAACCTTATACAAAGGAGCGTACTATGGCGGCCGAATTTCATCATTTTGGTGTTCCTACAACTGAAGTGCAGCCCAATGAAACACTGATCGAAGGGGCGGGCGTGTATGTAACGGACCCCGGAGCGCATCCGTACAAAATTGAGTTTTTGCGTTTTACTGAAGATACCGCCATGCCTGCCGAGGTCTGCTCCACGGCACATGCCGCCTTTATTGTGGAGTCTCTTGATGAAGCGCTGAAAGGGCAGGAGGTCATTATTCCTCCTTTTGATGCCACAGAAGAGCTGCGCTGCGCTTTTATCAAGGACGGTACGGCAATCATTGAGCTGATGGAAAAAAGGCAGTAGTACCACCAAATGGTGTGCCGAAAGGAAAGGCCCTCTCATGACCATGAAAAAACTGATCAATGCGCCTGAAAATCTTGTGCAGGAACTGCTGGAGGGCTTTGCTCTTGCCCATGCCGGTAAGGTCACGCTCTCCGACTCACGGCTTGTGCTGCGCGCTTCGGAAAAGGCACAGGATAAAGTGGCGGTAGTGACGCTGGGCGGAAGCGGCCATGAACCTGCTCTCAGCGGATTTGTCGGCGAAGGCATGCTGGACATCAGTGTGCCCGGTGAGATCTTTGCAGCGCCCGGTCCGCCCAAGGTGCTTGAGGCGCTTCGTACAGCGAAAAGAGATGCGGGCATTCTTTTCATCGTGCTCAATCATGCGGGCGATGTTCTTTCCGCAAAAGTTGCCGGTGATATGGCAAAGAAAGAAGGGATCCGCTTTGAACAGGTGCTGACGCACGAAGACATTTCCTGTGCACCCCGGAACGACCCGGAGAACCGACGCGGTCTTGTGGGCTGCCTGCCGGTCATCAAAGTGGCAGGAGCGGCGGCGGAAGCGGGACGCTCGTTGGAAGAATGTGCGGAGATCGCCCGGCGCATGGAAGCGGGCATGGCAACTCTCGCTGTTGCCGTATCCGGTGCCACCCATCCGAGCACAGGCGAAGTGATTGCAGCCATAGACGAAGGCACCATGGTGGTCGGTATGGGTCAGCACGGCGAAGCAGGCGGCGGTACCCAGTCTCTGAAGAGTGCCGATGAAACAGCGGAAATCATGTTGAACGCCCTTCTCGATGACATCGATGCGAAAGCGGGTGATGAACTTTTTGTGCTGCTGAACGGTGCCGGTGCCACAACGCTTATGGAACTGTATCTGGTGCTGCGCCGGGTCAATCAGCTGCTGGCAGACAAAGGCATCACACTGGCGCGGTCGCTCGTCGGTGAATATCTGACTGTGCAGGAAATGGGCGGCTTTCAGATGTGCATCGGGAAACTGGATGAGGAGTTGAAAGCGCTCTGGGATGCGCCCTGTGATGCGCCTGCCTGGACACGGAAGTAGCCGGAAATGAACACCCTTGATTATCACGGTCTGGCACGTATGTTTGAAGGTGCTGCCGCCAGTGTTCTGGAAAAGCAGGACTATCTGTCCCGTCTTGATTCGGTGGGCGGTGATGGCGATCATGGTACCACCATGGCGCGTGCCATGGGCAAAGTGCTGCATGCCGTTAAATCCCATGAAAGCCAGAAGATTGCCACTCTGCTGCAGGAGATCGGCTGGGCGGTCATGGGTGTGGACGGCGGCGCCATCGGTCCGCTGCTGGGTATGATGTTCATTTCCATGGCGGAAAGTGCCGAAGGACTCGACGTTCTTGACGGCGAAGCCTTAGCCTGCGCCTTTGAGGCGGGGCTGGCAGGTGTTCATGCCCAGACCAAGGCGCAGCCCGGCGATAAAACACTCCTGGATGCGCTCATTCCTGCCGTGGAGGCACTGTCTGCCAGTGCACGGGCAGGGGAAAGCATTGCCGCCGCTCTGTACTGTGCAGCCGAAGCGGCGGAGGCCGGTGCAGAATTTACAAAAACATTACAGGCGCGTTTCGGCAGAGCGCGCAACATCGGTGAGCAGAGCATCGGCAGCGCCGATCCCGGTGCAACTTCCATTGCTCTTATTTTCAAAGGATTTATGAAAGGAATAACGGATCATGCCTGATGCGGATAACTATGCGGATGCAAGAAAAGAGTACGGCGTGGATATTCCCATGGAAACACCGGGCTTTTTTCTGAAAGGTTCGGCGCACCTGAACTGGGGAATGAAGAACCGCCTGTCCCAGATTTTTAACCCGAAGTCGGGGCGAACCGTTATGCTTGCTTTCGACCACGGCTATATTATGGGGCCGACAACCGGGCTGGAACGGCTGGATCTTGTGGTGCCGCCGCTGATCCCGCATGTGGATTGTCTTATGGGGACACGGGGCGCCTTCCGTTCCTGCATCAGCCCGGAAGTGCGCAAGCCGCTGGTGATGCGCTGCAGCACAGGCGCCACCGTGCTGAAAGAACTGAGCAATGAGGTGATCGGGGTGACTCTGGAAGATGCGCTGGCGTTCAACGCCGCCGCCGTGACTACACAGGTTTGCATCGGTGCCGAGTATGAGCGGGAAACGCTGGAGAATCTCGCCTATCTCATCAATGAGGGAAACGCCTTCGGCATGCCCACGCTGGGCGTTACCGCAGTCGGCAAGGAAATGGTACGCGATGCGCGCTATCTGGGGCTTGCCTGCCGGGTGATTGCTGAAGTGGGAGCACATTTTGTCAAGACTTATTATTGCGAGCCCGGCTTTGAGACTGTGGTTGCCGGATGCCCTATTCCGGTGGTCATTGCGGGCGGCAAAAAACTGCCTGAAGAAGAAGCGCTTGCCATGGCATACAAGGCGGTGGATCAGGGTGCTCTCGGTGTGGACATGGGCAGAAATATTTTCGGTGCGGAAGACCCTGTCGCCATGGCGCAGGCGGTGGGTGCTGTTGTGCACCGGCTCGAATCGCCGAAACAGGCTTTTGCCCTGTATAATGATCTGAAAGGAAAATGCTGCTGACGGCAGCGCAATACAGGTTGAAAGGCTGCGAGTATGATTTTAAGCAGACGGAAATTTATGGCCGGCATGGCTGCAGCAGTCGCTGCCGGATTGACCAGGAAAGGAATTGTCATGGCATCTGCGGAGAAGCGTGAGATTACCCGGCATCCCAATGAATATTTTTACAAGGCAGACGGCACCTTCGATGAAGCGAAGGCAAAGGAAGCCTACTACAAAATGTTTGAAGAATTCGGCTATCCCATTGTGCCCCGTCTGCGGAGTGCAGATTTCTGGGTCGTCGATTTCGGGCTCGGCAAATTTGCCGAAGTGGGCATGGGCGGTATCTTCTGGGTCAACAATCAGGAAGATAATTATTTCGGGCACGATATTTACCTGCTGCCCGGGCAGATGATTCCCGAGCACCGCCATGTACGGACAGAGGCTGCGCCGAAAATGGAAGGCTGGCAGCCCCGGCACGGATGGATATATATCTACGGTGAAGGCGAGCCGACGCCCGGGGTGGAAGAAAGGATTCCGCCGTCCCATAAAGAATGCGCCATCGCACGCTGTGAGAAAAAGCTGATGCCCGGTGAAGTGGGTCAGCTGGGCGGCGCTGAACAGTGGCACTGGATGTATGCCCCTGAGGGAGCGATAGTTACGGAATATGCCACCTATCATGACGGCGCCGGACTGCGTTTTTCCCATCCGGACGTCGTTTTCTGAGTTCTGATTTCCCTATCTGACCCGATTGTACAAGCCCCCTTTTGTGTGAGGGGGCTTTTTCTTTTTCGGGATATTAACTATAGTTAACAAATGTTCAGGAATATAAATTAACCGGCTTGGGTTCTCTCTATGGAACACACGTGAACCAAAGAATTAAACGGAGGAAAAATGAACGATTCAAGACGGAATTTTTTGAAAACGGCCGGCGGTATTGCCGCTGCCGGTGCTGTTTTAACCACAGTCGTATCAGAAGCAAAAGCGCAGAACGAAGTGGCAGGCGCCCTCACCGAGCATACTCTGCCCGAACTGCCTTATGCTTATGACGCGCTCGAGCCCTATATTGATGCAAAAACGATGGAACTGCACCATAGCAAGCACCATGCGGCGTATGTGAGCGGTCTGAATGCCGCCGAGGCCGCTTTGGCGAAAGCCCGTGCAGAGGGCAACTTTGATCTTGTGCAGCTGTACAGCAAACGCGCCGCTTTCAACGGAGGCGGGCATTTCCTGCATAGCCTTTTCTGGAAAGTGATGGCACCTGCAGGAAAAGGGGGAGGCGGTGAGCCTTCCGGTGTGCTGCTGGATGCCATCAACCGCGATTTCGGCAGCTTTGATGCCTTTAAAAAGCAGTTTTCCGCTGCAGCGTTGCAGGTGGAAGGCAGTGGCTGGGGGCTTCTCCTGCACCGGCCTTCCGACGGTCGCCTGGTCGTTTCGCAAGCGGAGAACCAGCATAAACTGACCAGTTGGGACGCTTTTCCCATTCTGGGCATTGACGTATGGGAACATGCCTATTACCTGAACTACCAGAACCGGCGCGCCGACTATATCGCCGCTTGGTGGAATGTGGTCAATTGGGCACAGGTAGAAGCAAATCTTCGGCATCATCTTGTTTGATGTGTCTCTGACATAACCACTCCTTTGGAAACCTCACTCAAAGGGACAGTCTAATACCTGCTGTCCCTTTCCTTTTTTTTTGACGCTGAAGTATATAGCCGAGGCCGGTAAGCCGTGGCAAAGAAAAACGCTGCTCCCGCAAAAGAGGAACAGCGTTATAAATTCTGCTTCATGCCCGGGCAGTTGAGCCCGTCCTGCTCAGCGTGTGCTCTTCAGGTAGGGATAACCCTTGTTGACACTCTGATCTTCATCGGCGCTCCAGGTTTTTTCGAAATCCCAGCCCTGAAAGGTGTTTTCGTCCTGAGGGCCTGTCAGCGCCTCTTTGCTGCGTGCCGATTCGTCGGCTTTATCGGCATCGCTCTGCTGCCAATAGCAGTTTTGAATGGTGGAGCCTTCACTTTTTTTGCCGACGAGTCCGCCGGAAAAGGCTTTGCCCTTCACGGTTCCGACGGCATAGCAGTTTTCCAGAGCGCTCTGCTCCAGCATCCTGGCTGCCAGTGCTCCGCTGTAATTGACCGCCGATTCAGCGTTGCCCAGCGCATAGCAGTTGAATACTCTTCCGCTGATTTTGCCTGCCAGACCGCCGGTATCAGCATTGCCGCTGACGTTGCCCGTGCTGTAGCATTCGCTGATGGTGCCGCTGCTGCTGCCCACGAATCCGCCTGAAATAGGTCCTTCATTTTTTACAGCGCCTGTGGCAAAGCAGGAAGTCAGTGTGTCGTCAGAGCCGCCCGCAAAACCGCCGACCGTTCTTTTTCCGGTCACAGTGCCGGAAGCGGAGCAGTGAGAGATGGTGCCTCCCTGAACCGAGCCGACAAAGCCGCCCACAACCTGAGCGCCGGTAACGGCGCCTGTGGCACGGCATCTGGAAATAGTGCCGCCCGAAGCCCATCCGCTTCCGCCGGAGAGTCCGAGAAAACCGCCTGTTGCTATGCTGCTTCCTGTCACTTTCCCTGAAGCGCTGCTGTTTTTAATGGTCGCCATTTCCTGCCTGCCCGCCAGTCCGCCCACATTCTGCAACCCGGACACGTCAGCCGCGGAAGAGCAGGCGTCAATAGTGCTGCCGTTTCCGGCAAAGCCGACCAGTCCGCCCACATTCATTTTTCCGGTGACAGTGAAAGACTCCACAGATATATTTTTAAGTACGCCGCCTTTTCCGAGGGTACCAAAGAGGCCTGCGCTGCTTTTGTCACCGACGGTAATCTGCCCGTTGCGTACCGTGTGCTTTTTACCGTCGAAAGTGCCTGTAAAGGCTTTTCCCTGCTGATCGCTGCCGATGGGGTGGAGCGCCGCGTTTTCGAAGTCAATATCCCCTTCCAGGGCAAAATGCTGTGACCAGTGCCCCGGGGTGCCGCTGAGCCGGAACCAGTCTTCAGCTGTACTGATCTGGTAGGGATTTTCTTCTGTGCCTTCGCCGCCGCTATAGGGATTGTCCTCTCCGTGAATCGGCAGAAGGCAGAGTGTCAGACCAAGGAGAACAAACAATGGAATACGATAGTTCATCATCAGATCCCTTCTTCAGAAAAAATGCGTCCGTACTGTTGCACTGTTATTTCAACGGAGCGATGCCGTTTCGGGTAAACACACCTTAAGAATAACACAATACAGGGTTGTCATAGTTCCGCGCATTTATAGTTGGAGGCATGCTGGCAGTCGAATTTGAATAGATGTAGTGACAATTACATGCTTGTGAACAAATTACTGGGCTGTTATTCGGGGCTGATACTGATTCTGCACCAAAATACTGTAACCAAAAACATAAAAGTCGCCAGCCTGGGAACGCCAATCGACCTATTGCCACGGGGCGTGTGTGTTCTATGTTTTTGGGAGGTATGTCGCAGGGCAGGATTCCGTAGCGAATTCGAGTGAAAGCATCTGTCATGACCCGCTTGTGTGCCAATGCGGAGATTGGCGTTCCCAGGGGAAGAACTGCTCCTCCTCCCGTCATTCCTGCTCCTCTCTCCGTCATCACTGCACTCTCCGTCATCACTGCTCCTCTCTCCGTCATCACTGCACTCCCCGCCATTCCTGCTTCTCCCCCCGTCATTCCTGCGAAGGCAGGAATCTTAATCAGGTTATGGACGTTTTGGCTTACATATTGCCCTGATCCACACCAAAGACTTCAGGACACATAACCCGTCACACTTCCCGTATGAGATATGTCTTGATGATATTGCCGCGTAGTTGTTAGTAGCAGCACGACCCTTATAAAAAGAAATCCGCGTTAAGATTCCTGCCTTCGCAGGAATGACGCCGGAGGATGGACGTGACGGCGGCGTATGCAGGAATGACGCCGGGGGTGGACGTAACGGCGGCGTGTGCAGGGATGACGGAGGGGGTGGACTAACGGCGGCCTGCGCAGGAATGACGCCGGGGGGGTGGACGTAACGGCGGCGTGTACAGGGATGACGGAGGGGGGGTGGACGTAACGGCGGCGTGCGCAGGAATGACGCCGGGGGGTGGACGTAACGCCGGCGTGTACAGGGTGACGGAGGGAGTATGTCGCAGGGCATATTTCCGCAGCGGATCTGAGTGACTACCTTCGTCATGACCCGCTTGTGTGCCAATGCGGAGATTGACGTGCCCAGGGGAGCCGCTTTCAGTCTTTGGTGTGGAACGGACTATTACCCGCTTTTGTGGTCAATAGTGAAATTCCCTTTAGCGGAGCATATTTTTCTTCTAATTACCGGAGACTTATATTGGTTCCACACCAAAATGCTTTGACTTAAAACATAAAATCCGCCAGCCTGGGAACGCCAATCTCCGTATTGGCAAGAGGCATGTGAGGTTTATGGTTCCGGGTGTACTTCCGCGGAGGGCAGTCAGGGTATGACAAAACAGAGCCGGCTGTGGACAAGAGAGAAGCGGCATCCAGAATTTTAAGGCGAAAAAATCTGTTGAGTTGAGATAGAATGGAAAGGCAGCGTTACATTCTGTTTCGGTCTGGCCAGCGACGAAAGGACGGTACGGCATGGATACTCCGGGCAGTGAAAAAAAATGGATGATTTACGGCGTGACCGGTTATACGGGGAAGCACTGTGCAGAAGAGGCGGTGCGCCGTGGGCTCCAACCTGTGGTGGCGGGACGGAACCGGAAACTGGTGGAAGCAGCGGCGGCGAAACTGAATCTGCCCTGTGCTGTTTTTTCACTGGATCAGCCGGACAAAGCCGCCGCAGCACTGCAGGACATGGATCTGGTTCTGAACTGCGCAGGTCCTTTTTCCGCCACGATTCAGCCTTTTCTTGAAGCCTGTGTCCGCAGCCGCTGTCATTATCTTGACGTCACCGGGGAGATCCCTGTTTTTGAATATGTGCACCTGAACACGGAGCGATGGAAGGAAGCAGGCATTGCCGTAGTGCCCGGCGTCGGTTTTGATGTGGTGCCGACCGATTGCATCGCCGCTCTTCTGAAGGAGGCACTGCCCGACGCGGTGCAGCTGCGAATGGCTTTTAAATCGAAAACAGGCAAGGTAAGTCCCGGCACGGCAAAAACAATTCTCGAAGGATTTTCCAAAGGCGGGATGATCCGCCATGAGGGCAGGCTGGTTTCCATTCCGTCGGGCTCTCTTGTCCGGAAAATCCCCTATGCCGACGGGGAGTATCTGTCGGTGTCGATTCCCTGGGGTGATGTGTCCACGGCGTATTATTCCACGGGGATCCCCAACATTGAACTCTATACAGCAATGCCGGAAGACCGTCTTCAGCTGGTCAGGCTGATGCGTTATCTTGCGCCTCTGGTGCGCCTGCGCCCGGTGCAGCGCCTGATCAAAAATCAGATCGCTCAGACGGTGAAGGGACCCACTGAAGCAGAACGGCTTGCCGACACTTCCGAACTTTACGGCGTTGCCA
Source organism: Candidatus Hydrogenedentes bacterium ADurb.Bin170 (assembly GCA_002070275.1). Taxonomy (GTDB): domain Bacteria; phylum Hydrogenedentota; class Hydrogenedentia; order Hydrogenedentales; family CAITNO01; genus JAAYJV01. The sequence goes on along the minus strand of MWCY01000041.1, from coordinate 3,253 downwards.
CGAACGGAGCAGGTGAAAGAAAAGAGATATGGATGAGCGCGCCCAATGGCTATACACTGACTTTTGATGCGGCAGTGAGCGCGGCGGAACGGGTACTCGAAGAAGAGGGGTTCGCCGGTGCCTATACACCCAGCCAGGCCTTCGGTGCGGACTTTGCCGGGACGCTGGAAGGGGTCAGTCTTCGTTTTTCCGAGGAATCCTGATGCATACACACGGATCCGTTATGCGTCCTGGATAAGTTCCCTATAGGCTTCCAGGCTTCCTGCGACCATGCGCGCTACAGAAAAACGGTCGCGAACAAAGGAAACAGCACGTTGAGCCATGGCCTGCGCTTCTTCGGGATTGCGCAGCGAGAGCAGCATGGCATCGGCAAGGGCGCGGGCATCGCGAACCGGTACCAGTCGCCCTGTTTCTCCCGGAATCACCATTTCCCGTGCTCCTCCCGCCTCGGCGGCAACCACAGGCGTACCGGAGGCGAGGGCTTCGAGAATGGAAGTGCCGAGTCCTTCCGACCAGCTTGAAGAGATATACAGATCAGCGGAGCGTGTGATTCCGGGTGCATCGGCGCGGTACCCCAGAAACAGCACCGAAGCCTGCAGTCCCAGGCTGTCCCTCTTTTGCTCCAGCGCTTCCCGGAGGGGACCTTCGCCTGCAATGCAGAGGCGGGCTTCGGGGAATTCGGTGCTGACCAGTGCGAAAGCCTCGAGCAGGTTGGCGTGGTCTTTATGATCCACCAGCGATCCGGCTGAGAAAAGAAAAGGAATTCCGTCGGGAATACCCAGAGCCTCACGGGAAACGGGAGGCATATCCGCCCGGGCTTCATCCACGGCACTGCAGACTGTTTTCACCTGCGGCGCATGCAGCCCGTACTCGTTCAGCGTCTGTGCCACTTTTTCGGATACGCACAGAATCCGGTCTGCCCTCGTATATTTCCAGCGATTGAGCCAGTGTCCTTTCGGCCGGAAGTCGACCCGCCGCGATACGACCACCCGGTGCCTGCCGCCGAAGCACCGTGCCAGTACGGCAAGTCCGTGAGCATGGCTGGCATGGGCATGCACAATGTCCACCTGATACCGGTTGACGATGCCCGCCAGCTTCCAGGCGGAATAAAGATCCAGCTCACCCCGGAGCGGGAGCGGGACCCGGATCAGTTCTTTCTCTTCGGGGTGCATGCTGATGAATGGCCGATCCGGTCTGCCGATGACAAGACAGCGCACGCCCTGATCCAGCAGCCCCCGCACCAGCCAGGTTGCCTGCTGTTCTCCGCCACGCAGCGTATCCTGTTCGTCCAGATGAGCAACGGTCAGCATGATGCTGATTCCTTTCTCCGCCTTTTTTCAGCGGCAAGCTGCTGATACACTTCGAGGGTGCGCGATACAAAAACTTCACTGCTGAATTCGGCGGCAACTCGGGCTTTCCCTTTTTCCGCCATGGCGGTGCGGAGCGATGCATCGGAAAGAAGGCGCTCCAGCGCTGCCGCAAGCGGCTCCACTGTACCGGCAGGCACGATAAGCCCTTCCACGCCGTCATCTATAATTTCCGTGAGACCGCCGTAGTCCGAAGCAATCAGCGGGATGCCTGCCGCCATCTGTTCTTTCATACTGAAAGAAGAGGTGTCGCAGTCGATGGAAGGCTGGGCTCCGATGTCAAAGGCCTGCACACAATAGTTCATGTCATCTCTGAATCCGAGAAACTGCACCCGGTCAGCTATGCCGAGTGTCTCCGCTTCTTTGCGCAGTGCCTCTTCCAGTACGCCCTGTCCCAGCACGGCAATACGCAGCTCCGGATGCTTTTCCTGCAGGAGAGCGGCCGCCTGAAAAAGAAAGGTATGCCCTTTTGCCGGTACCAGTCGTGCCACAATGCCACAGACGATATCGTTGTCGCTGTAATGAAATTCCGCCCGGGCACGGCGCCGCGCCTCCGTATCAGCTTTGTACCGATGTGCATCCACGCCGTTATGAATGGTGAGCATGCGGTCGGCACAGAAAGCAGGATGGCGTGAGAGAGTTTCCCGCACGGAATGGCAGACAACAATCTGAAAATCGGTATGTTTTCTGTTCAGAATGCGATTCGGCAGATTGGTTTTGACTTTGTAGGTATTGTGCCGCGTGCGTACCAGCGGCACCGGTTTCCCGAGCATGCTGTTGGCGAAGGCAAAAGTCCAGTGATCCTGCGAGCCGTTCACGTGGAGGATGTCGGGCTTTTCATTTCGGATAAAACGGAGGGCTTCCCGGTGATCATTCGTCCAACTGCGCATACGCAGACCGCCCCGGAACTGGAAACGATCCAGCGCAGTCGCACAGCCTCTGGCGTGATCTGCGAGTACGCTGCCCGGTCGGCAGGCGATGGTTACCCGGTGTCCTTTTTCATGGAGCCCCTGCGCCAGCGTCGCCACATAGCGTACCTGTCCCCCTCCCTGCAGGTGAGGGTCGGCAATCATGATATGCAGAGGCGTTTTTTCCATAGACATCCTGTTCAGCGGGCTGCCTGCGGGGCGCCGAAGCGATTGATGCCGCCGTGTTCAGTTTTCCTGTTGCTCTTCCTGTTGCTGAGTCTGTGTCGCCCCTTCAGCGGTTTCGCCTGTATCACCGGTTTCTTGTGCGACAGGGCGCAGCTGATCTTCCAGCAGCGCTTCAATGCGCAGGTTGGTGGCGTCCAGTGCTTCCATGGCACGGGTCAGCTCGCCGTCCATTTCCGCATAATCGTCGGTTCTGGTGATTTGAATTTTATCTTTTTTTGACATAATGCTTTTATACCGGCTGGTTTCCGTTTCAATGCCTTCCGGTCGAATCGATGCTCAGCGTACCAGAAGGACAGGACAGTTTGCGTGATTCAGCACGTGCGAGGTGGTGCTTCCCAATACCAGTTCGTACAGTTTCCCTCTGCCGTAAGCGCCCATAACCAGCAGCCCGGCGTTCTGTTCTTCGACAAAACGAAGGATTTCTGTTTCAGGCTCACCGCTTCTTTGTGTATAACTTTCCGCATTGGGATGGGCATGCAGGTAATCCCGTGCTTCGTTCAGCCAGGCCTCCGCAGCTTCATCTCCTACAGCCAGCAGCTGCAGGGGACGTTTTTCATGTTCTGCCAGTTCGGCGGCAAATCGAAGCGCTTTTTTCGCCTGCCGGGATCCGTCATAAGCGACGACCATGGTTTCGGAGTCCGAGACTTTCCCGCTGACAATCAGGACGGGTATGGGCGCGCGGCGTACAACAGCCTCGGTCGTGGAACCCATGAGCCCTTCCAGAAAAGGGGT
>MWCY01000040.1 GCA_002070275.1 Candidatus Hydrogenedentes bacterium ADurb.Bin170 | reverse complement strand
ACGCTGCCCACTGCCGCCTGGATATCCGTCAGGCGGAAATTGTAGCCTGTGTCATCAAAGTCCTGCCACCAGAAGCGTTTGCCTTTGGGCAGCTTGCTTTCGTCCAGCGAACAGTATTTGGTGCTGGCTCCGTATACGCGGGTGCAGTGGGAGCGGTAGAGCGCAATCCTTTCGTATATATCGGCATCATCCGTCGTAATGATGCCGCCTTCCCCCAGAGTGGAAATATTTTTCTGCTCATGAAAGCTGAAACAGCCTACCTTGCCCAGCGCCCCGGCTTTTCTTCCTTTATAGGCGCCGCCGACCGTGTGACAGGCATCTTCGACCACAGCAAGACCGTGCTTTTCGGCAATAGCATTGATTGCATCCATATCGCAGCATTGACCGTAGAGATGAACAGGTATGATTGCTTTGGTTTCCGGAGTGATAGCCGCTTCTATCTGCGCCGGATCAATATTCCAGGTGCCTTCTTCAACATCCACAAAGTCGATCTGCGCGCCCAGCGTGACCGGAGCCGCCGCCGTGGCAATCCAGGTGAGCGGTGTAGTGATGACCCGATCCCCCGGCTTAATGCCGATGCCGATCATGGCAAGAAAAAGTGCCGCTGTTCCATTACTGACGCAACGTGCATGACTCACACCGCAGTACGCGGCAAATTCTTTTTCAAAAGCAATACAGGCACTTCCGCTGGTCGGCGCATTTTTACGCAGCACCTCCAGCACGGCTGCTTCGTCATCGGGTCCGTATTCATTGCCGAATTGAATCATCAGATCATGTTTGATTTCAGGACTTGCCATTTTCTTGTTCTCTCCTGATTTGAAGGGTTAATTCCAGTGCTTCTTCCAGAGAAAGCATGGGGGTTTTTAAAACACGACGGGCAAGACTGTTGTCCAGAGAGGCATCATTAGGCCTCGGTGCCCGCCCGGGAATTGCATTGGAATCGACGGCAATAATTTTTCCCTGCGGCAGATCCAGGCGTGCGGCAATGCGCTGCGCCATCTCATAGCGATTTAACCTGCTGCAGCCGGACAGATGCAGGATGCCGGTAAAGCTGTGCTCCGCCAGTTCCCAGAAAGCGCGGCCGAGGGTGATTACGTCTACAGGCGTCCGTATTTCATTCGCCGGGAAGGAGGCTTCTCCGCCCGATTCCAGTGTGTGAATCATCTTCGCCAGAAAAGAGTTGCCCTCACCGAGCACGGAAAAGCCGAGTACCAGCGACAGGCGGGCTACTACGGAATCCAATACGGTGGAAAGAACTGTTTCTTCCGCCTGTACTTTTGTTTCGGCATAATAATTGACCGGAGACGGAGCGTCACTTTCCCGGTACATCCCTTGAATCCCGTCGAAAATGCTGTCGGTAGAAGTGAAAATGAGACGCGCCCCCTGATCACGGCATAACGTGGAGAGCTGTGCGGTAACGCCTGCATTCACCGCTTTCGCCGCTTCCTGATTCTGCTGGCACCGGTCAATATCCGCCATGGCTGCCGTATGAAAAACAACATCCGGCCGGATCCTTTTAAAAAGTCTTTCAAGGTCTGCAGTATCAAGGAGTTCCAACGGATGCACCTGAATCCCGGCAGGTGCCGGGAGATCCGCCTTCCGGCTTGTGCCGTGAAGATCCCACTCCGGCGGACAGTGCCAGGCAATACTCCCGGCGACAAATCCGCCGAATCCGGTCAGGAGCGCTCGTTTTTTCATGAAGAATCTTCCTCCTCCTGTTTTCGCCGTTCAATCGTCACGCTTGTTTGCCAGAAAATCAGCGCCATCAGTAAGACAAAGAGGCAGCTCACATAAAGCCCGAGGGAATTTGCAATGCGCACCGATTCCTGAGGGGTACGTCCTTCCATGAGCCGACCGATCAGCTGTTCCTGAATGATCGGACCGATACTGCCCATGCCGTTCACCAGCCCGGCAACTGCCACGGCGTTGCGCTCCCCGGCTACTACTACAGACCCGGCGCCGCAGAGAAGGGTGTCAGGCCCGTACAGCATAAAACCCACCAACCCGAAACAGAGCGCAAGCGCCCGGGGATTTGCGCCGAAAAAGGTAACCGTTGTATAGCCCGCAAGCGTGCCCAGACTCAGCACAAAACAGAGACGGTCCCATCGGCCTTTAAAAATCTGATCCAGAGCGATTCCGGCAAGAATGGCACCGGCAAGACCTGCGCCGTCAAAGATGGAAGAATAATAGGCGGCCTGCCCTTTACCCAGTCCCTGCAGTTCGAGAAAGGTGGGCAGCCAGGAGTCCAGCGCATAGCGCAGAAATTTGATACAGAAATAGCAGCAGCCCATAAGAGGTACAATAGGATTAAACAGAAGGGCGGTGTACTGGCGAAAAGTGACGCTTTTGCTTTGCGAAGCCTCCACACTCCGTGCTTCATCAGCGCCGGAGGAGACAATCGGCGGGAGCCCTGCGTCCTCAGGCTTATTACGCTGCCAGAAAAAAAGAAGCCACCAGAACGCAAAAGCAAGCAAGGTGCAGCCGAGAAAAGAATAACGGACACCGATCACGGTACTGTAACGGGCGCTGTAAGTAGCAAGCAGAAAACCACCCAACGATTTCACCAGAATATTGCCTACCAGATAATTGGTAGACCAGAAACCCATGATCGCGCCCCGCTCCTTTTTCCGGAGCCACTCCGCCACAGCACCGACCGTACCCGGCCAGCCTGCCGCCTGCACCAATCCGTTGAAAAACATGAAAACCACAAAAACAGGATATGAATTGGCAAAACCGAAAATAACATTGCACAGCATGGACAGCGCCAGCCCGCCCAGCAGCAGCACACGGGGGCCCCACTTCCTTCCGATAAAACTGCTTACAAACATGCCGAGCATATAAGCGACAAGATACGCTGTCCAGATATTAGCCACCGCATTAAAGCCCATGCCGTAGCCGCCCTCCGCCACCGGAAGCGCCAGAGTGCTTTTACAGATGGTAAAGACTTTGCGTACAAGATAATAACCGGCATAACCGAAGTAGGTGGAGATCAGGATTCGCAGCTGCCAGTACTGCTGATCACGGGAAAGCGGTCGGCTCTCGTCAATAAAATCGGTCGAATCCACAGATACCCTTCCTTTGTGTCCGATCAGCCAGTTGTATGACGGGCTATGAGCAAGCCCGGAGATACGGTTACATTCCTGCCCGCAAAAGATGTCTTTATCATACCACTTTGAAAAAATAATTCAAAGCATTTTTATGCTGTGCACCTGCTGCAAACCGGGAATGCATCCCTGCTTTCTGGAGTTTTAAAGAGTGATCATAGCATAATTTAAAAGCAGGCTTTTCCCCATCCCGCCTTTTCGGTGACTGCTTTTTTTTCACATCCGCACTCACCGGCTTGCCCGATTCAGGATCCTTATATGTTTTCCGTTCCTTTGCGATATCAGATTGTATTGTATTACTGTGCCCTTGCGTGCGTGGCATTGGGCACAGGAATGCATGACTCCACTTTCAACAATTTTCTTGCCGACACCTTTAAACTGACAGCCGATGCCCGGGGCCATCTCGAATTTCCAAGAGAACTGCCCGGCTTTCTGGTCGTCATGTTCACCGGGCTGCTTGCCATGCTGTCGCTGACCCGGGTCGGTCTGGTCGCCACCTGTACCTCCGCGCTGGGTCTGTTTCTTCTTTCGAAAAGCGGCACTTCCTATCCTGTTGTGATTCTGGGCATGCTCGGCATGAGTATCGGCAACCATCTGCTGATGCCGGTAGGCGCATCCATTGTGATCGGACTGAGCTCTGAAAAAAAACGGGGGACACGTCTCGGTCAGGCTGCTGCCGTGCAGACTCTTTTCACCGCCATAGGCACAGGCTCCGTATGGCTTTTCATGGATAAAATTGCTCCCCAGTATCAGAGGAATTTTGCCTGGGCCGCATGCGCCATGCTTCTGGGCGCACTTTTCTACACCTCCATGAATATTCCGAATCTGCGTACCCCCCGTCAGCGTCTTGTTATAAAAAAAGAGTATCGCCTTTACTATCTGGTGGAGTTTCTTTCCGGTGCACGCAAGCAGATATTTCTCACGTTCGGGCCCTGGGTACTCATCAAGGTGTACGGACTTCCTGCCGCTTCCATTGCCGGGCTGCTCATGCTCTCATGCCTCATCGGCGTCTTTTTCAAACCGCTGGCAGGTATGGCAATGGATTATTTCGGCGAGCGAACCGTCATGATTCTTGAAGGCGTTGTGCTTGCTCTTATCTGCCTCGGCTACGGCTATGCGCAGCGGGTAATCCCCGACCCCCGATGGGCACTCCGTCTGGCGTGTGGTTGCTTTATTCTGGACGAAATGCTCTTTGCACTGGGTAACGCCCGCTCTCTTTATCTGTCGCGGCTGACCCCCTCCATTCAGGAACTCAACTCTTCTCTTGCCATGGGCGTCTCCATCAACCATGTGGCTTCCATGGTGATCCCATCCATTGCGGGTGCTATCTGGGTAGGGCTGGGCTACGAACGGCTCTTCCTCAGTGCCGCTCTTTTTGCCATCGTTCTGGCTTTTGTCGCATCACATGTGCCCCGTGCCGGAACGCTCTACGAACGAAAACTGGCGAAGGCTGCACAGACGGCTTAAGCATCGGAGCAAGCTCAGAGTTCCGGGATCCTGTTTTTCCCCAATGCCGACACGCTGAAACGTACCACTTCACCTTCAGGGCCGTAATAGCCGCCCCAGCCAATCCGTATGGTTGTTATGGAACTGAAATCCAATGCTTTGTCCACCTGACTGCACCAGCCTGCCCGGCGGAAGCGGCGCAGGGGCACCTGACAGTGATGGATGCCTGAGCCACTCATGGGAATACCGGTCTCTGCAAGATATTCAACGCCTGCCGTATCGATCAGGATCACAAGAAGCGGTATCGCTGCCTGCTGCTTTTCCGGAAGAGCCGCCGTAAAGCAGAGCGACACGCTGTCCGTAAGATCCACAGGAGGCTCATGCACAAAACCGGCGAAAAGAAAAGTATTCACCCGATCCGCAGTGAGTCTGCCCTCCAGGTGCCAGCCTGCTGCTTCTTCTTCCGGAAGCATAACCCTCTGCAAGGACACGTCAACATCTTCCCCTGCTGTAGTGGCAGGAGACACTTCCGGCAGAGGCTCACATACGAAATCCGGAAGTACGCCCTCCTTCACAGGGGAACGCTCCGGCACCGAACACGGTTCGCAAAGAAGAAAGATTCCGCTGTAGCCGTCCAACACAAGCGAAACCGGCTTTCCTGCGGCAAATCTGGTACGTGAACCTGTTGCCGGATCCCAGGCGTCTACGGCACCAGTCACCGGCAGAACAGCTTCGCCTTTCCAGGCTTCGCTGCTGTTGTTTATGATAAAAAAGAGGTCGCAATCGGGCAGCCTGCGATGGGTCACCCGCAAGTTTTCACCTTCGCTCAATTTGATCTCCGGCGGTATCAGCCTGTCCAATACCTCGGGCAGCAGCGCTTCCGATCCGGGCGGAAGAAAAATTCCAATGCCTCCTTTTTCATGAATCCGTACACAGGGTCTGTTTTCTTCCCCGAAAATCACCCTGCCCAGAGACCGCACATCCTCATCAGGGAAATGCTCCGTGCTGTTTTCAGGTCTGGAACTGAGGGCAATCAACACACCGCCCTCTTCATAAAAACGATACAGGTTCTGCCACGCCGCACGGGACAACGTATCGGCATCGGGCAGAATCACAACACGCCAGCAAAGGGCATCATACGCCAGCACACCGGATTCGACACGGCATTGTTCCAGCGTTTCATTATCCACATGAATGAAGTCCCGCCGGGCACAAAACAGATTTTCTTCCGCATCATGGAAGCATTTTGCAACATGATGCGCCGCCGCAGGAGAATCAGCTGTCCAGAAACGGGCCGGAGTAAAACGCGCCCAGGCGCTTTCCACCGGATAAACCAGCGCAATATCCGTCACCTGCCTGCTGTCACGGAGCAATGTACTGCATCGGCCTGTCCATTCATTCAGCCGGTTCAACGCTTCGTCGGAAAGATCTTTGAAGACATAATAACTGGTAATTGTATTGATGCCGTTTAACAGAAGCAGGTTCAGCGTGCCCCGGATTTCTTCTTCGCTTACATGATAAACAGGACGTGAATCCTCTTCCGTTCTGTAGCGCTGAGAGTGATCGGATGTTTCCGACATGGTAATCTGCCGGTTATCGAGTTCCGCCACACTGCTCAGCAGTCGTGCGGAGTACCAGGGCACTTCATCGGGAATACTGGTCAGGCAGTCAATACTCGGAGCCGTCAGTTCCCGGGCGCATTGGAAAAAATTGCCGTAGAAAGGAATCGCCGCCAGAAAATCCTCTTCGCAAAGCAGGTGACCGCCGCTGAGAATCCCGTGATCATCACACCACCGCCTTATCTGCCCGAAGTAGTTTTCCGAGACCAGGTCACCAATGGTTTTCCAGAAATCATGGCGCACTTTGCCGTCCCTGCCATTGGTATCAGAAAGAAGAGACGGCAGCGCTTCTTTCAATGAGTAGCCCCATCGGCTTTCAAAAAGCTGCGGGAGTGCATCCGACCAGGGCAGCACGCGATGATCGGAGCGTTTCATGAAGAGGCTCATGAGCGACGGCTCATCGGTAAAGGTAGATACAAAATAATCCTGCAGCCTGTTGTCCAGACGCGCCGCATAGGCATCATGGGTCACTTCAAGAAAGCGGCGCGTCGCTTCAGGGCAAAGCAAATTAATGTAGCGCAGTTTGAAGGCAAGACTTATTGCCGCATGTGTATTCTCATACAGTTCATCTTCCATACAGAAAAGAATACGCCAGCGATCCGGCGCATCTGCCCAGCGCAGCTGACCCTCTGCAACCAATCCGCTCAGGTCCGTGACGGCCGCCAGATCAACAACTGTGGTTTCATCCGGAATACCCAGCACATAAACAACCCTTCCCGCCGGCACAGGCACTGTCGGGTCTTTTTCAGCCCCGGCCGTTTCGTAAATGTGAAGCCCCCGTGCTTCGTACTCCGGATGTCCCTCCAGCGTGATACCGCCTGCCGCACCCGAAGGGTAGCCGCATTCATCGTAAAGCCAGAGCGAAAAATCGCGCGCCTTTGCCTCTTTCACTCCTTCGGTGAAAGCCGTCCATTTCTCTTCATCTGCAAGATAGGAATCAAAAGAGACATTCGTCGCCATGCCTCCGAAACCCATGGCGGCGAAGCGGTTGTACAGATGTGCCCGCAGCTCTTCTGTCGCCGGCAGATGATGAATAATACGGAGAATCCGTGTATCTGCCGGAGGATTGGCGAAACGTTCCTGAAGGGGTGCCGCTGCAAAAACTGAGGTGCAAAACAGCTGCCACAGCACTGCGGCATACAGAACAGTACGTCCCGTCATGTCAGAATTCTCCGGAATAATCGACCCTGCTGTTACAGACGCAGGTATATTTTTTTCTTGTTCAGATACCAGACAAAAAGAAGTGCAATGCCCAAGGACACGCTGCACTGCACAAAATAGCCGAGATTTTCACCCAGAAATGCGTAAATGCTGCCGCCGACAAAACGTTTGGCAAGGTCATTAAATCCTATGATATTTCTTGCCATGTAAACAGTAAGCGGGTTCACGCCGATCCAGAGAAAGGGAGCAGTCCACCACCGGATTTGCCAGAAATCGACCAGAAAATAAAACAGGGCGAGAAGCAGGATACTCCAGCCTCCCGCTACAAGTACATAGGAGGGGGTCCAGATTTTTTTAATAATGGGACACTGATAAGACCACAAATATCCGGCGGCGACCAGCACTAGCCCAGCTCCGATAAATATGAGCCCTTTGCGCAAAGGCTCAACCTCTTTTCTCTTGAGAAAAAGACCCGTCAGAATACCGATGATACAGGTGCCGATGGCAGGTATCGTACTCAGGATTCCTTCCGGGTCATAAATTTTGTAAATCAGCCGTCCCGGAAGAATCTGTGCGTCCAGCCAGACCGCCCAGTTCTGTTCCACAGCCCAGGAGATACTGTCCTGACCCGGCAGCGGCACAAAGCTCAAAAGCGCCCAATAACCCAGGAGCAGGGCTGCCAGCGATGCTGCCAGACCGCGCCAGTCGAAGAAGCAGAATAGAACCCCCGCAAAGAGGCTGCTCAAGGCGATCCGCTGCAGTACACCCATGATCCGCACTTCCGGCCAGACGTTTGTAAAGCCGCCGTTGTAGATCACACCCAGAAGAAACATCAGCAGGCAGCGGCGGGTAAGGCGAATCAGCGTTGCCCCGAGCCCTTTCTCATTGAGTGTTCGTCCCATGGAAAAAGAAAGTGACATGCCCGCCAGAAAAACAAAAAGCGGAAAAATCAGATCATAAAAATAAAAGCCTTCCCAGTCTGCGTGGGACAGCTGACGGTCTATGAACGCGTGAACTTTGGGGTCTATAAGTTTTCCTATGCCTAATGCCACTCCGGCACCGCCAACAAGCCAGAACATATCAAAGCCTCTGAGCACATCCACACTCATAATACGGGCAGATGCTGCCGGCGGCTTGGCTTCCGATTGGATGATTTCCTGATCCTCAGTTTGAGACAACTGATCATTCATTGGAAAAATACTCCTGAAAAAAAACGGGTCGTTTTACGAAAGGATGGAGTCTGAGAACGAAGAGGCACAACACCGGATACTTATTCAACAATGCGCCGCACAGAATCTTTTTCTCGCGGTGAAAAATTAAAACCCTGCCTGCCTCTTCTGGTCACCGCTGGTGATAGGGCTGATGCGGTTGGGATCCCAGATCGTAGCGCCAATATAACGCTCCGGACCGGTGCTCTTTTCGCTTATATAGTAGGCTGTCACCATTTTCCCATCGGAACGCTGGACGCTGCGGACATAGCCGATATCACGGTCCAAACCGTCATCCCGCAGCACTATCTGAGGGCTCCAGGTTTTTCCGTTATCTTCGCTCAGCCGTGCACGGATACTGAAGGGATAAGCACGAAATCCGTAGGTAAGGCATAGCCTGCCGTCCTGCAGTTTGTTGAGCATGGGCGGGTTGCCTTCGCCCAGATAATCCACCGGATTTTCTTCCTGTACCCAGGTATATCCATTATCCGGACTGCGCCAGGCACTGATCCATCGGAACGTACCTTCCCGGCAGCGGAGCGTTGTAAAAAGTTCCGTGTCGGAGATACGAAGCGTGGACGGCATAATGGCAAAACCTTTCGGCTCGGAACCTATCCAGGAAACCATTTTCCAGGTAATGCCGCCGTCCTGGGTACGCGCACAGAGCGGGCGTCCTTCCTGCTTATTGGATTTCGAGACCGTAATAAAAATAAAGGCATCTTTTTCGCCGTTCACAATGTAGTCCGTCCGGGCGGCAGTGCCGGGCGTGCCGAAATCTGGCAGACGGAAAGGACCTTCCCAGGTTCTGCCCCGGTCATAGGAATACTCAAAGCGTGACGTACCGCCGTCTATGTTGTCCATACGGAATGTCAACGCAAAATCGGGATGCTGAAAATTAATGGGCGTCTCCACTTCACGCAGGGGCGGCAAAGACAGTCCGGGCGTTTCCGTCCCGTGCAACGCCTTTCCGCGCGGGATCAGGAATCCCTTCTCCGCCGGATGCTCCCAGCTCCAGCTCTGCCCGCCGTCAAGACTCCGGGCAAGCCAGAATTCTTCGGGTTTTTCCCGGTCAATATGATGCATGGTCGGGCCAAGATCCTTGTAATACCCGCGGCTGAAGCCAACCAGGATCTCATTGCCCCAGCACCACATGCCGTGATTGGCAGGCCATCCGCCGAAACGCCCCTTTTCATAATAAACATGAACATGTTCCGCATCTTCGGCGTAATACATTGTTTCGCCGGGAAGCTGCCCGCAAAGAGCAAGGGTAAGCCAGACAGTCAGCATGAAAGCACTCTCCATAAAGGGTTCAATAGTAGAAAATTCAGACTCTGTGTATAGTATAAGAAAAAGCAATGAAGGCACAACAAAATCTGAAAGAGAAGGCGGAGAAAATACGGCGATCAGGCGAAAATCAGTTTAACGCACTCCCGGCAATGCAACACAGGGCAGAGCCCGGTTCCGTTCATTGAAAAACATCACGGAAAGGTCCGAGCATCCTCCGCTCCGGCGACCAGTCGGTAATGGCAAAAACGATATTCGAAAAGTGCCCGCAAAATTCCGTCGTCAAAATCTCATGAAAGTCTTCAGCTGTACGCTGCGGATCATTGCCAAAAGCGCCGCAGCCCCAGGCACCCAGCACAAGCGCTTTATACCCGTAAGCAGACGCTATGGCAAGTACCCGACGAATCCTTTTTTTCAGCAGATCTCCCGATTCAGGCTGTCCGATGGAAGGTGCATAAGGCGCTGCTGACGTAATAAAGCTCAGCAGCCAGGTTTCCTTAAGCGCATTGCCTGCATCACCCCGGAAAACAGGCACATCGGGAGAGACAATACACCACTCCGTGGAATCGGGGCGGGGCCGTGCCCTGTGAAATTGGTACATGGCATCATTTTGCAAAGTGACAAAAAGAGCACTTGACCGGCACAACCCTTCTTCCTGTGCTCGTGCTCCTGAAAGAAACCCGCCGCCCGGGTGATACCGTTTGCAAAATTAAGCGCCAGCGGGCGATGCCCCGCATCCACAAGTTCCCGGCCTGCCTGCAGCGTCGTTTTATTGGCGACCTGAATCACTGTTTCCTCGACGGGCTCCACCACATGCAAAGGCAGCGGCGCCTCCGGGGCAATGCTGATGCGGGACGCACGCGCTCTCTCCACCTGTGTACGCCAGGCTACCTTGCTGCCGTCTTCCAGAAAATAAAATCCATCTTCTGCCGCCACCACTGCCCGCTCCCCGAGGCTCCTCGCCAGATCTCGATCTATCCATGAAGTCAGTTTGCGGGACGCCGCCATCTCATCGGAATCCAGACACGGAAGAAACCGGAAACGTGCCATAATACATACCCTCCTTTGAAAAAGATAAAACACACTCTACTGAATATTCTATAGTGTACGCAGAAGAAAGAACACAAAACAAAAAAACAATTTGCTAAAAAAACCGGAAAACAGCTCCCGTCAACGATGGATGCGCTTTATTTACGCTGCTGCACTTCTTCCAGGACAGCAAGCATTTCCTTTGCTTTCAAAGCACGGTTGCAGTGCTGCTCCACATAGTGGCGTCCGGATTCTCCGAACCTCCGGCACTTCTCCGGATCATCTTTCAGCGCACAAATCGCGGCTGCCAGAGCGTCTGCATCTTCTGACGCAAAGGCAACACCTGCTCCCGCCTGTTCAAGTACTTCCTTCGCCTGACCTTCCGCTCCCAGGAGAATGGGGCGGGCACACGCCATAATCTCAAACATTTTGCTGGGGATATTGGTGAGAAAAACATTTCTTTTTTTCAGAGGAACCAGACAGAGGTCAGCGGCGGCATAAAATTCCGGCATGTCACCCCGGGGTTGGCTCGGAATAAATTCCACATTGGTCAGCCCCAGTTTTTCCGCCCTTTCCTTGAGCCGCATCCGTTCGGCACCGGATCCGACAAAAACAAAACGAAGCCCTGAAGCGCTCTGCAGCTTCTCTGCCGCTTCCAGCACGGTTTCGAGCCCCTGTGAAATACCGTGGGTTCCGATATACATGACCAGAAAGGTGTCATCCCATCCGTAGCGGTGCCGCATGACGCCCACCCGGGGCAGCGGTGTAAAAATATCCAGCGCAATGGCATTGGTAATGGTGTGAACTTTGTCCGGCGGGATGCCGCGCCCGATGAGATTCCGGCGTGTTGCCTCCGCAACAGTTACAATGGCTGCCGCCTTCCGGTAAAGAAAAGCTTCCAGTTTCATCAGCCCTTTGATAACGGCTGTATTGCGTATCAGCCCCAGATCAACAATCTGATCCGGCCACAGATCACGCACTTCAAAAACAAAGGGGCATCTTTTAAAAAGCGAGAGAAGATAGCCGGCAGCGCCGCAAAGCAGCTGGGGCGACGTGGCAGCAACAACATCGGCCCTGCCGCCCCGGACAATCCCCCAGAAAAGTGCTGCCAGCATAAAACTTGCAAAGGACAGACTGCGCCGTATACGCCCCCGGTTGGGCGTGACAAAAAACCAGCAGCGAAGCACCCGTATATCATCATACAGCTCGTCATAAACATATTCATGAGCATAGGAACGGGGCACCTGCCCGTCCGGATGATTGGGAATGCCGCAGATCACCGTCACATCATGCCCCTGCCGTACCCATTCCCGCGCGTGCTCATGCGTCCGCGCAGCCGGTGCTCCCGGTTCGGGCGGGAAATACTGGCAGAGAAAAAGAATTTTCATAAGATCTCCCGGGCAGGGCTTATCCGGAAACAACCGAGAAATGACGTCCCAGCTCCCCCACCTGAGCCGCCAGGAGCGTCATGGCAACAGCAGCGGCAACTTCGCTTTTAAAAATGCAGTTTCCCATGTGAATCTGAATAGCGCCCTGTTCCTGAGCCAGTGCCACTTCCCTATCAGAGAAATCGCCTTCCGGGCCGATGAGCATGGTCACCTGATCATGCACCAGGATTTCGGGCTTCTGCAAAGGATCCGCCGCAGGAAGGGCATGAATCACCGGGCGCGATACTGTTTCAAACAGCGCATCCAGAGAATCCTGAAGTTCAATTTCCGGAATAAAGACCCTGCCGCTCTGCTTGCATGCTTCCAGCGCTATTTTTTCCCATCGGTCGGCAGCAGCACATTTCTTCTGCGAATGATCGGCACGCCAGAAAATAATGCGCCACATGCCGAGCTCCACCGCACGCCGGACAATATCTTCATGTGCTTTATCCCTGTGCAGCCAGGCAACAGCAACGGTCATCTTCACAGCAGGCTCCGGATGCTGCATCCGCCGGACAATTTCGATTTCCGCTTCTTTTTTGCCGCACGGCCGCAGCCGCCCTTCCACTTCACCGCCCCGGCCGTCAAAAACAGAAACCGTGTCGCCATCCCGCAGCCGGACAACACGAAGAGCGTGATGCGCCTCTTCAGGGGGAAGGAGAAAAGATGCTTTCCCTTCCTCCGGAAGAGACGAAAAAAAACGGTGTAGATGAGACATGTCCTGTGCCTTTAGCGTCTTGCGGCAGCTTCAGCATAGGGATGTGCGGGCAAACTCCACGGCATTTCTGAAAAGCGCCAGCCCTTCGCCCTCTTCTGCCAGGCCGAGACGGGTCCATTCTGGATGATTCATCCCGTCGAGAAAGGCTTCGGGATGGGGCATGAGCCCGAAAATGCGACCGGATGGATCGCACAACGCCGCAATATCATCTTCAGCGCCGCTGGGATTGAAAGGAAACACACCTGCGGCAGGCGCTCCGTCGGGACGGACATAGCGCAGCGCTACAAGGCCTTCCTTGTGCAGACGATCCCGTACCGCATCATTGCGGACGATCAGCTTTCCTTCGCCCTGCCTGACCGGCAGCTCAAACTTTGTAATCCCCTTCAGCCAGATACAGGGCGTATTTTCAGGAACTGCCAGATGTACCCAGCGGTTTTCAAAGCGACCGCTTTCATTGGTTGTCAGTGTAACTTCCTGAGATACGGTGCCATCGAAAAAAGGCAGTATTCCCATTTTTGCGAGCACCTGAAATCCATTGCAGATACCCAGAATGAGCTTCCCTTTTTCCACAAACTGCCTGAGCGGCACCTCGAGCTGGTGGCGAAGCCTGTTGGCAAGGATTTTCCCCGAAGACACATGATCGCCGTAGGAAAAGCCGCCGGGCACAACAAAAATATGCGCACCGTCAAGCAGCGCCGGAGTCTCGAGAAGGTCACTCAAATGCACGCGCGTCACGTCTGAACCGGCACAAGCAAAAGCCTGATGGGTTTCCTGGTCGCAGTTGATACCGAAACCGGTAAGTACAAGAGTTTTAACTGTCATGGACGGATCTTCCTTTCTACCAGTTCAAAGTTTTTTTCCAGGCACTGCGGAGCACATCCAGAGATGCACTGATTTTCCGCCCGTCCGGACAGTTGATTTGGAACAGAGGTTCTTCCGTCACCACACCGACACAGTAACAGGGGCTGCCCGCAAGAACCGCTTCAAAAGCTTCGGCATGGTCGGGAGATACGGTCACAACGAAACGGCTTTGCGACTCACTGAAAAGGGCTGTCACGCCGTCTTCCACACCCAGAGCCTCCAGCGATAGATCCATGCCGAGATTCCCGGCAAAAGCACTTTCTGCCAGCGCCACCGCAAGCCCGCCGTCGGAGCAGTCGTGGCAGGATGCCACAAGTCCGCCCTGAATAGCGCGGTTCAGCGCTTCATAGAGGGTCCGCGCTTTTTTCGGATCCACCGTCGGCGCCTTCCCGCCGGATATCTGTTGCAGCGTGAAGTACTCGCTTCCGCCCATCTCATTCAGCGTATCGCCCAGTACATAAACCCGGTCGCCTGCCTGTTTCACATCCACGCTCACGACACGTCGCGTATCTTCAATAATGGCTGCTGCGGTGAAGAGCAGCGTCGGCGGAATGCTGATTTTCGTGTCACCGATGCGGTAGTCATTTTTCATGCTGTCTTTGCCGCTGATCAGCGGAATATCGTAGGTGAGGCAGATTTCGTAAAGCGCCTCGCAGGAGCGGATCAGCTGCGCGAGTTTATGTTTGCCGTCGGGTGTGCTGTCGCTCTGTACCGGATCGGGCCAGCAGAAATTGTCCAGCCCCGCGATGGTGCCCATGGCAGCACCGACCGCCACGAGGTTACGCACTGCCTCATCCACCGCACACGCCGTCATGGACCAGGCATCCAGATCAGCATACTTCGGGCTGATGCCACAGGAAACTGCTATGCCGCGGTAACTGTCGGGAAGCGGTCTGATCACACCGGCATCACCGGGCCCGTCATGCTGCACTCCCTGAAACTGTTTTAAAACGCTTTGTCCCAGCACTTCATGATCAAACATGCGGACAAAGTTTTCTTTGCTGCAGATATTCAATGAGCCGAGGAGCGACAGAAGGTCATCGGTCAGATCCGATTTGCCTTCGCCCGCCGTCACTTCCACAGGATCAGGCGACGGTGCCAGGCAGGCTTCCAGTTCCATGCGGGGCAGACCGTGATGCAGAAAATCCATATCAAGAGAAGCAACCTGCTCCCCTTTATAGAAGCACTCCAGATATCCGGAATCATTAAACGCGCCGAGCACAGTCGCTTCAACGCCCCGGCGCTCTGCCAGATCCAGAAAACGCCCGAGCGTCTCCTGAGGAACCGCCAGCGTCATCCGCTCCTGCGCTTCGGACACAAAAATTTCCCAGGGTGCCAGACCGGCATACTTCAACGGCGCTTTGTCCAGATGGATGACGGCGCCGCCCGGCTTCTCCGCCATTTCGCCCACACTGGAAGACAGGCCGCCGGCGCCATTATCGGTAATACAGTTATACAGACCGGCGTCCCGGGCTTCCATCAGAAAATCGGACATTTTCTTCTGGGTGATAGGATCACCGATCTGCACCGCCGTTGCGGGAGACCCTTCATGCAGGGCTTCTGATGAAAACGTGGCGCCGTGAATGCCGTCTTTTCCGATTCGACCGCCCGTCATGACAATAGCATCGCCGGGACGCGCCGCTTTTTTATGTGCCGGCCGTCCCTGAATATACGCCGGGCTGAGTCCGCCTGTTCCGCAGAAGACCAGCGGCTTCCCAAGAAAACGCTCATGGAAAACCAGCGCGCCATTCACATTCGGCACGCCGCTCTGATTGCCGCCATCCCGGGCTCCGGCATGGGCACCCCGTAAAATACGACGGGGATGCAACAGCCGCGGCGGGATTTCTTCATCGTGGAAGGGCGATGCAACGCACAGAACATCGGTATTAAAAATACACTGAAATCCCAGACCGGCACCCAGCACGTCACGGTTCACACCGACGATACCGGTCATGGCGCCGCCGTAGGGATCCAGCGCCGAGGGGCTGTTATGCGTTTCCGCTTTCAATGCAAAGAGATGATTTTCATCAAACTGGATAATCCCCGCATTGTCATCGAACACGCTGACCAGCCAGGGCACCCGCTTGCCAACCTCATCGGTCAGTTTTTTAATGTAGCTTTTAAAAACAGAATCAATCACCCGAACCTTACCGTTGCCTTCGTCGTAATGAATCACTGCATTGAAGATTTTGTGCTTGCAATGCTCCGACCAGGTCTGGGCAAGGATTTCCATTTCAATGTCGGTGGGTTTATCGGGCAATCCGATGCTGCGGCGGTGTGCCTGAACATCTGCCCGATTGTAATAATCCCGGATCACCTGCATTTCGCCCAGTTCCAGGGCAAACATGCGATCCCGGCTTAATTGCTGCAGCGCATCATCAGAAAGATTTAGATCGATGCTTTCCACTTCCGGCACCGCATATTCAACCACACGGGGCAGGGCGAGGAGCGATTTGCCTGCCAGCGCTTTCATTTCTTCCGGCGTTCTGATCGCATACTGCTCGATCAGTTCATTGGCAAGCAGATTGGAGGCAATCGTCTTTGCTGTTTCTGCATCGGTATCCTGAAAAACATAGAGCGTGCTTTTATATACTGCTTCCCCTTGAGCCAACTTACGGCCCAGAGAATCCTCAATTCCTTCCTGAGCACTGCGGCCGGCATTATCGGTCACGCCGGGAAGATACCCGACTTCTATAAGGCAACTGAAGTTTTCTGCAAGCGAAGCATTGACGGCGGAGTGTTCTATGATAGGGTCGGTGAAGAGATCCATGCGGATGCGTTCGAGTTCCTCCGCAGTCAAAGCGGCGTGAAGGGTGAAAACATCAATCACCCGGACAGCGCCGATTTCAAGATTCAGATCTTCCCGCACCTGCGCACGCAGGGCTTCGCCGGCCGGATCTTTGAATTCCGGCCTTAATGCTACTTCAATTCGATGTGTTGGCATAATTCAGGTTTCCTGAGTAGTGTACTTTGCCATCGCCTTCTATAATTCTTCCTGCAAACGAGCAGGACTGACCAGCAAGTTCAATCGTTTCTTTTGCCCGGGCTGCATGTTCTTCGGGCACCACAAAAAGAAATCCCTGCCCCATATTGAAAGTCCGGAGCATTTCCTTGTCATCCACATTGCCCGCTTCCTTCAGAAATCTGAAAACAGGGGGAACAGTCCAGGAATCAAGCCGGATTTCAGCTGCGACTCCGTCGGGAAGAATCCTGGGCAGATTATCGGTAATGCCGCCACCGGTGATATGCGCCATACCACGCACGTCCACAGTCCGCATAATCACCTGCATCAGTTTCGCATAACTGATATGCGGCTCCATCAGGGCTTCCGCCACCGTACGACCTGTGCCGGGCATGGGATCATGAACATCCAGCCCCGCCACCTCGAAGCAGATTTTGCGTGCAAGGCTGTAGCCGTTCGTGTGCAGTCCCGAACTGGGCAATCCGATAATGACATCCCCTGCCCGGATGGCGCTGCCGTCGACAATACGGGAACGGTCGACAATGCCGACAATCGTGCCGGCAAGGTCATATTCGCCAACCGTGTACATATCCGGCATTTCTGCCGTTTCTCCGCCGATGAGGGCGCAGCCCGAATAGCGGCAGCCTGTTGCCAGACCGCGCACAACTTCCACCATGACATCCGGCTCCAGTTTTCCCATGGCGAAATAGTCCAGGAAAAACAGCGGTTTCGCACCCTGAACAAGAATATCGTTGACACAATGAGAAACGAGGTCGACGCCTACCGTGTCATGTTTGCCCGTCATGAAGGCAAGTTTGAGTTTTGTGCCCACACCGTCAACGCTGGACACCAGTACAGGCTCCCTATAATTCTGCAGGTCCAGCTGAAACATGGCGCCAAAAGTGCCGATGTCGCGCAGCACATGCTGGGTATAGGTGCGCCGCACCAGATCTTTCACCGTGGATAATGCCGTGTTTGCCGCATCAATGTTGACGCCGGCATCACTGTAGGTCAGACTGCGTTTTTCTTCTGTCATGTTTTTTCCTTGTGCTGTGCCCGCACTTCGGGCGGTAATGCCCCTAAGACTGAATAAGAGCAATAGGGAACCGAACCGGCGGAAGCAAAGGCAAGGTACATGAGAGAGACACGGGCCTGCGTCTCTCAACGGATCATTCAACACAGAGAATCCCGGTGGGGCGCCTGAAACGCTGAAACCCGCAGGAATAGAGACCCTTTTCCTTTGGTTCAGACAAGAACCGGAGGCTGCTTTTTCAGCCCGAAACCAATGCTTCCACAGACATAAATGTAACATATACAGGGGCTTTTATACAAAATTTCCTGCTATGCCCCGCAGGAGAAATCAGGCAGATAACAGAAGAAAAGCCTGCCACTGCAGAAATCTGCTTTTTCAGCGCTGAAACAGGTATAATAACGCTTGCATCGCCTACAGGAAAACATTCGCATGTCTCAAGAAAAAAACAAGAAAAAGCGGAAAAAAAAGAAAAAACGGCCGGGCCTCAAGGCGATATTGCAGCATCGCATCCTTTCCGGTTTGCTGGTTGTGGTGCCCCTCGGGCTCACCGTCTTTATCCTCAGATTCCTCTATGACTTTACCGCAGGGCGCCTGGAGCCGGTCACGCGGGTTCTTTTCACAAAAGTACCCGAATACGGCATCGCCTTCGTTTCCATACTGATTCTCCTGGCCGCCACTTATGGCATCGGACTTATTGCCCATATTGTCATCGGCAAAAAAATCATAGCCCTTGCCGAAGGGCTGCTCAGTAAAATTCCCTTCGTCAAAACAGTGTACGGTGCATCCAAACAGGTGGTGGAATCATTGTCCCTGCAGGATGACGCCAACAGTTTTCAATCCGTAGTACTCGTTGATTTCCCCTGCCCGGGAATAAAAGCCTTCGGATTTGTCACCAATACCGTCGTTCTGCGTGACACTGTCAGCGGCGAAGAGAAAAAGCACTACCGCGTGTTTATCCCCACCACGCCCAACCCCACTAGCGGTTATCTTGAATTTGTGCCGGAGGATCGCGCGGAGAATGCAGGAATTTCTGTCGAAGACGCTATCACCACGGTCATGTCCGCCGGTTTAATCAGCCCCAAAATGATTGGGGAGCCGGCGGGTTACAGTCCGGAAGCCCGGCACGAGGATATGCGTCATGGCTGAAACTAGCGCCCCGAAATGCACTGTGCCCCGGAAAAACAAAATCACACACACCTTTCGGAAGCCGTTAATCTCCGGACTGCTCATTGTCGTACCCATGGGCGTGACTGCATTTGTGCTGAAACTTCTTTATGCTTTTACCGCCGGGCGCCTGTCCCCTTTTGTCCGAAAGTATATTGACCCGGTACCCGATTACACCTCCCCGGTGATCGCCTCTATTCTGCTCTTTGCCTTTATTTACTTTATGGGGCTTATTGCCAGCGTGGTCGTCGGCAAAAAACTCATTGCTTTATTTGAAAACCTGATTCAGACAATCCCCTTTGTAAAATCCATTTATAAAGCATCGAAGCAGGTTGTCGAATCGCTGGCGTTTGCACAGGAAGACACAGCGTTCAAAATCCCCGTGCTTATTGAATTTCCCTGCCCCGGAATGAAATGTATAGGGCTGGCGCTGGGAACCATCCGCTGCCGGGACGGGCGCGAATATTACAATGTCTTTGTGCCGACCACACCCAACATAACCGTCGGTCTTTATCTGCTGGTGGCTCCGGAAGATGTTTACAAATGCGATCTGACGATTGACGAGGCAGTTAAGATCATCGTTTCCGGCGGAATTCTGGGACCGGAACAAATGGATTTAACATCTGCCGCCATTACGCCTCTGGGCGCACCAATGGAAGAAGAAGAAGACGACGAGGAATAAAACGCACGTACGTCTTACCGGCTCTCCCGAATGTCATAGCAGCGCAGCGTGTCACCATGACGCATATAAAGAAGACCGTTGGCTATTACCGGATGAGCCCAGTGCTCTTTCGGCCCGCCAGGCATGCTGAATTCGCCTCTCACCTCGAGCCCTTCAGGCGATGCCTTGATGAGACGCATTGTGCCGCGCCGGGAATCTTCATAGGCGTAAAGCATACCCTCTGCCGCAATAATGGAAGACTGGCGCACCGCCTTGTCCGCCCACATCATTTCACCCGTGTCCCAGCGGAGGCAGACCAGCCTTCCGCCGCCGCGGTGATGCGAAGTGCCGTACAGAAATCCGTCGAGATAGACCACACCATGATGCTGACAGTCCAGTTCGGTGTCCAGCCATTTCACCGTGTAGCTGCTCCCGTCTTCCGATAATTCAAGGAGCCCTCCGCCGGATTTGTAGCCTGCAACATAATAGAGCTGCCCATTTCGGTAAATGGGTGTCACGGCATGGATATCCCATTCCGTCTCGTGTTCACGCTTCCATAGCAGCGTGCCCTTTTCCGCATCCACACAGATCAGATATTTCGCTGTTTCCGTAAAAACCAGACGACGACCGTTGTGCTCCACCAGCAGAGGCACCACATGAGAGGTCATATCGGTAAGACCATGGCTTACCCAAACCGTATCGCCTGTCTTCCGGTCCAGCGCCACCATGGCAGCATCGGCTCCGCCGGGCGTACAGATCACCCGGTCGCCGTCAACCAGAGGAGACTCGGAGAGATGCCATTCAATTTGCGGGCCGTTGAATTTTTCGAGAATATTCACCTGCCAGCGGACAGAAGAAGCGGAAAGATCGATGCAACTGAGCACGCCGGGCCCGGACAGAATAAAAAGATCGCTGCCGTCAATCGTGGGCGTACACCGGGACCCGGGTGCTGATTCCGCGGTCGTTTCAATGCCGTATCCGATGCGTTCAATCTCCTTCCCCGCCTGATCCAGCACAAAAATAAAACTTTCCTGATCGGCAAGGGTTCCGGTAACGTAAATACGGTCTTTTACAATAAGGGGGGAGGTAAATCCGACACCGAATCCTGAAGATTCCCAGAGAAGAGGCGGTCCGCCTTCCGGCCAGCGCTGCAGCAGCCCCGTGTCGGGATAGACCCCTGTTCTGTCCAGTCCCCGAAACTGGGGACAATCCACTCCGTACGCCGCCAGCGACACAAAAAACACCGCAAGTGCACACACCCGCACCTGTACCATAGTTCCTCTTCCTTCCAGCAGTTTTAACGCCCGTATCCGAACCCGGCTATTTCAGACGAAAGGGAAAAGATACCAGACCCAGTCGCCCAGAACGTAGGAGAGCATCGCCATAAAAACGATTGTCCAAATATAAAGGAACATGTCTGCCATTTTTATTTCCTTTCCATATTTCAGGCATTATCGCCCGCGTAAAGCAACTCTTGTATTTCTTTCAATGCAACAAAACGCCTGTCACTGTGGATTATACCATATCGTCCCTTTCATCCGTTTGCTTTCCGTTTGCTGATGAATTATACTTTTTGAAAAGCGCTTGGTTTCACTGGATTTTTAAGCTCCGGAGACTATCGAATATGCCGACATTTCAGTACACAGGACGCCTTCAGTCAGGAATGAAACGCACCGGTTCCATCGTGGCGGAAGATCGTGAGGATGCCGTACGTCAGCTCCACGCCATGGGAATCGAACCCGATCGTCTGGTTGCCGGGCAATCAAACGTCGGCCGGACCGCATCAAAGCTGAACCGCAAGGTCAAAAGCCACGAACTGCTGATCTTCACCCGTCAGCTTGCCACTATTGTGAGTTCCGGTCTGCCGCTCATGCAGGGTCTGGATATTCTTGCGGAACAAACAGAGGACGCCCGGTTCAGTGCGATTATCGACTCCATAGCCCAGGAAGTGGAAGCAGGGGAAACCTTTTCGGACGCGCTCCGCAAATTTCCCCGGGCTTTTCCCGACCTGTATACCAGTATGGTTCGTGCCGGTGAAGCGAGCGGTGACCTCGACGGCGTGCTTCTCCAACTGGCGGACTACCTGGAAGCCAGTGAGGAACTGAAACGGCGTATCCGGTCCGCTATGACCTACCCCGTTGTCGCTTTTTCCATGATTATTCTTATCGCCACCGGTCTTATTATTTTTGTGGTGCCCCAGTTTGCGGAAATCTTCGGAAGTTTCGGAGCCGAGCTGCCCGCACCGACCCAGATCCTTATCACTACCAGTAACTTCCTGCGCCAATGGTATTCCATTCTGATGATCATCGGTGCTATAGTCGGTATCGTTACGGCGGTGCGGATTTATGGTGCCACTCCCGGAGGCCGCTATAATCTGGACAATCTGAAGCTGCGGCTTCCAGTATTCGGCGGCCTGCTGCGCAAAGTCGCCATCAGCCGTGTGGCGCGTACCCTGAGCACCCTTACAAAAAGCGGTGTTGCTATTCTGCAGGCCATGGAAATCGTGGAACGCACCGCCGGCAACGAAGTCTACGCCAAAGCAGTGCGTGAAGCCGGTGAATGCGTGCGCAACGGTGAAACACTGGCAGACCCGCTGACCCGCTCCGGTGTATTTCCCGCCATGGTTACCCGTATGATCGGTGTCGGTGAGAAAACCGGTGCCCTGGAAGGGATGCTGATGAAAATTTCGGAATTCTACGATTCCGAAGTAAAAGCCACCGTGGACGGACTTACCAGCCTCATCGAGCCCATTCTCATCGGTTTTATGGGCACCGTCGTGGGCGGTATTGTCGTAGCCCTCTTCATGCCTATCCTGCAGATGTCCCAGTTGATTAACAAGTAACCGCCTTTTCACAGAGACAAGGAATCCGGGACTTTCTGAAATGCGCTTGTCCGCCGGACAAGTGCAGATACTGAATGTGTACTCATTAAAGGCGCACCATGGCATGTGAATCCACAGCATACGCACGAGCGGGTCTTGTAGGCAACCCGTCGGATGGATATTACGGAAAAACCATCAGCCTCATTCTCCGCAATTTCGCCGCCAAAGTAACGCTTTATGAAAATCCCGACATAGAAGTGGTGCCCAGTTTTCAGGACCGCATGAAGTATTCCAGCATGCAGGAACTCTCCCGGGACGTGGAAAACAATGGCTATTACGGTGGCATCCGGCTGATGAAGGCTGCCATCAGGCGCTTCTGGCTCTATTGCCGGGATCAGAACATGCCGCTTCCCGACCGTAATTTTTCCATCCGTTACCGCTCCACCATTCCCCGCCGCCTCGGCCTTGCCGGATCCAGCGCACTCGTAACCGCCACCATTCGCTGTCTCATGGAGTTTTACGATATTGACATCCCCAAACCGCTGCTTCCCGGATTAATCCTCAGCGTGGAGACCGAGGAGCTGGGCATTGCCGCCGGTCTGCAGGATCGTGTTATTCAGGTCTACGAGGGTGTCGTGTACATGGATTTTCAGCGGGCGCTCATGGAGGCGCAGGGACACGGCAATTATGAAAAACTGAATCCGGCGTTGCTGCCCCCTCTTTTTATTGCCTACAGAGAAGATCTGGGAGAAGGCTCCGAAACGATACATCAGACCGTGCGTGACCGCTGGCTTGCCGGTGATGCGCAGGTTCTGGAGACCATGGAAGCACTGGGTGAATGCGCCCGCCAGGCACGGGATCTGCTTCTTGCGGGAAAGGGCACGGAAATAGGACCGCTCTTTGACAGGAATTTTGAGCTGCGCTGTTCTATCTTCAAGGTGGATCAGCGAAATAAGGACATGATTACCTGTGCGAAAGCACTGGGCGCTCATGCAAAACTTGCCGGATCCGGAGGCGCCATCATTGGCATCTACGAAGACGAAGCCATGTATCAAGCACTGGCGGAGGCTTTTCAGAAAGAAGGGATTGCCATTTTCAAACCGCAAATTGAGCCCGAACAGTCATGAGCACCCTCTATGTGATCGGAACCCCCATCGGCAATCTGGAAGACCTGAGCTACCGCGCTGTCCGCATTCTGGGCGAAGTGGATGCCATCGCCTGCGAAGACACCCGCATCACACGAAAAATATACGAGCGCTTCCAAATCCCCTCCCCCGCCATTCGCTTTTCCTCTCATGAACATAATGAGGATCAGGCGGCAAAGCGCATTATCGGGCTGCTCAGAGAGGGGCGTTCTGTGGCATTATGCACAGACAGCGGCATGCCCTGTATCAGTGACCCCGGGTACGATGCCGTTAATCTCTGCCGCGAAGCAGGGTTCGCCGTTGAACTTGTGCCCGGTCCCAGCGCCGTTCTGACTGCCCTTGTACTGTCCGGTCTGTCCGGCGCCTCCTTCACCTTCAAAGGCTTCCCGCCACGCAAGGAAGGCAAAAGAAAACGCTTTCTGGAAATGGAAAAGGATGCGCCCCATACGCTGATATTCTTTGAGTCCCCTTTCCGGATTGCCGTACTGCTCCGTGATGCGCTGGAAGTGCTGGGCGATCGGGAAGCCGCTGTATGCTTCGAGCTTACCAAGCATCATGAACGGGTTCTTCGCGGCCCTCTCTCTGAACTGTATGCTCGCTTTGACGGGGTCCCTCATCCAAAAGGAGAAATCACAGTGGTCATTGCAGGCAATAATCCCAAATTCCTGCACAAGGATGAGCCCTCGGAAAACGACTGATCTTCGTTCTGTATTCCCCCCTGAAATTACACTTGACAAACGGTATTTTTTCTGCTATCATATTGACACAAATAGTGCTAGAGGTGTGCCTGAAATTACAGTTTCTGTGGCGTTGTCTGTTCATATGAGGCGTGCTGTTTGAAAAAATACTCCCGGGAAACAATTGCGCAAGTTCTCGCCGCCAATGATATCGTGGACGTCATTGGGGAAAGCGTTGAACTGAAAAATGCCGGTGCCTCACGCTTTAAAGGCTTAAGCCCCTTCACAAATGAAAAGACGCCTTCCTTCATGGTCAGCAGGGACAGGCAGATGTTTTACTGCTTCAGCAGCAGCCAGGGAGGCGACCTGCTGCAATTTCTCATGCAGTTTGAAGGGATCAGCTTTAACGAGGCGTTGGAAAAACTTGCCGCGCGTGCCGGTATTCATCTGGAGGCGTCCGGAAAGGAGGATGACCGGGAGGCCTATCAGCGGCGCAGGATCCTGGAACTCAATTCCTTTGCCCTTCGTTTTTACCGCCAGCAGCTGAAAAGCCCCGAGACCGGTACTGCGGCGCAGGAGTACCTGAAAAAGAGGGGCATGCACCCGGCGACAGAAGCGCATTTTTCTCTTGGGCTGGCAGTGGACAGTTTTTCGGCTTTTAAGGATGCCGCCCTGAAAGAAGGATTTCGAGAAGGAGAACTCATTGCTTCCGGACTGGTTCGACAGGGCGAAAAGAATATCTATGATTTTTTCAGAAACAGGCTGATCATCCCCATTCGCGATATTTCCGGAAATGCGGTAGCCTTCGGCGGTCGCGATCTGGGTGACAGCCCCGCTAAATATATCAATTCGCCTGAAACGAGTGTATATAAAAAAAGCCGTACCCTCTACGGTCTCTTTGAGGCGCGGGAGGCAATTACCAGGGAAAAGACCGCTATTCTGGTCGAGGGCTATTTTGACCTGATGCGCTGCGCCGAAAATGGCATCGAAAATGTCGTTGCAACCTGTGGCACGGCCCTCACCGAGCAGCAGGCCATGCTGCTCAAGCGCTATGCTCCCAAGGTGGTGGTGGTCTATGACGGCGATACGGCAGGTGTTCGAGCTGCACTCAGAAGTATTGCTCTCCTCACAGGCGCAGGGCTGACCGTGCATGCTGCGGCACCTCCGGAAGGACAGGATCCCGACGATTTCATTCGGGATCACGGTGCAGACGCTTTCCGGAACCTGATAAATACTGCACCGGACTTTGTCAGTTTCTATATAGCCATGCAGGGCGAGCAGAAAAACACGATAGAAGGGCGCACTGAACTGGCACACACCTTATTCAGCATTTTGCGCGTTATTGATGAGCCTATACGACTGGAACAGTACTTAAACCTTGTCGCCGAGGCACTGAATATCCATGTCTGGGAATGCAGGAGGAACTTTGAACGGTTTATCAAAAGCCGGCGGTTCCCCGAGCAGCGCGCCGACTTTAATGAGAAAAGTAACGAAGAAACGCTTAAGACAACAAAAGATGATATTGATTTTCTGGCAGCCTTGCTGGAATACCCTTCTTTAAGAATAAAAGCGGCCGCTTTAGACACAGAACTTGAGCTGTCCCACCCGGTTCTGAGCCTCGCCCGGCTCATAAACTCCCGGAAAGAAGAAAAAATAAACGTGCAGGACTTGCCGGAAGGCGAGGAGCGCAATCTCTTTTCCGCTGCTGCTGTGGCGGAAGCACCGCCGCCCGAGAAAGCGGAACGGCTGATCGAAGAACGACTGGCGCGGTTTGCTTTTGAATCCTGCGCCCAGAAAATGAACAGGCTGCAGCAGGAAGTGCGTCGGGCAACACAGGATCAGGATGCAGCGCGTTCTGCTGAACTGTATAAGCGTATTGTGGAATTAAAACAGTTTATGGAAAGTCTGGCGACTTCCTGAACACACAGTCTCCGAAATCAGGATCTGTCGATAAAGTCAGTTAACCGGTAAAGGCAACAACACGTGAGCAAAGAAACTAAAATTGATGAAATCATGACGAACCCGAAATCCAGCAGGATACTGAAGAATGCTCAGGCAAGGGGGAAACTCACGTACAACGAAATGATGCTCCTCCTCCCCGATGATGCCGATGCGATGCTGATGGATGACCTGACCATCAAACTGATGCAGACCGGCATTACTGTTGTGGAAGAACTCAACCCCAAGGCTTTGCAGGAAAAAAAGCAGGACAAACTGGCGGAAGAAGCGCGACTCCTTGAACAGCGGAGGCTGGCGACACAACGCAGTCTTGACCGTGCCGACGACCCTGTCCGCATGTACCTGCGTGAAATGGGACGGGTACCCCTTCTCAACAAAGACCAGGAAATTGAAATTGCCAAACGGATCGAAGCAGCGGAAAATGAACTGATAAGCGTTATCCTTGATGCGCCCTTTACCATTAAAGAGACACAGATGCTTGCAGCACGTATTCTGGCAGGCCGTCTGGAATTCTGTCACATCTGCGAAAATACAGACACAAAATTTCATCATAAATTTGTCAAAGAGCTGCCACAGTACATGGAAAAGATGGGCGCGCTGGATGTCGAAATTGAAAAGCAGGAAAAAAGAATGCGCCGCGCCGGGCTCTCTCCCAAAAGTATTCAGAACATTGAGGACCGTATCCGGGAGTTCAGAAAGCAGCAGGTCGACATCATCCGCAGTTTTCAATTGAAAAACCGTGAAATCCTGAAAATAGGCAGGAAAATCAAAAGCCTCAAACGCCGGCTCGAAAATGCTTTTGATGAAGTGGATCGCATTGAACGCGAAATCGGCATGAGTGCAGAAGAAATCCTGAAACTGGGCACGCAAAGCAGACGCAATCAAAGCAGCTTCAAAAAACACGCTCTGGATCGTGACAACTTTCTTGAACTTGAACGGCGTCTTCTCATTGCTCAGAGAAAAATCAATCAGATTCAGGAAGGCGCCCGGCTGGATAAGGGAAAAATTAACGAGCTCATCGCTGTTATCATTGAAAAAGAAGATAACATCTACGAAGCCAAAATGGAGCTGGTCCAGGCAAACCTGCGTCTGGTAGTCAGCATTGGAAAAAAATACATCAACCGTGGCATGTCCTTTCTTGATCTGATTCAGGAAGGCAATATAGGACTCATGAAAGCTGTTGATAAATTCGAATACCAGCGGGGATACAAATTCAGCACCTATGCCACCTGGTGGATCCGTCAGGCAATTACACGCTCCATTGCGGATCAGGCGCGCACCATCCGGATCCCGGTACATATGATCGAATCCATTAATAAACTGATGCGGACAAGCCGCAACCTCCTGCAAAAATTAGGACGTGAACCAACTGCCGAAGAAATCGGCGCCGAAATGGGCATGAGTGCCGATAAAGTGCGTGCCGTCCTGAAAATCTCACAGGAAGCTATCAGCCTGGAAACGCCTGTCGGTGACGACGGCGACAGCAGTTATGGCGATTTCATCCCCGATATGGAAGCGGATAACCCATCTCACAAAGCGGGAACAGCCGTCTTCCGGGAACGTCTGGATAAAGTCCTCGCCACCCTTACCGAGCGGGAAGAAAAAGTGCTGCGCCTGCGTTTCGGACTCGCCGACGGCTACCCGAGGACACTGGAAGAAGTGGGAAGCGTGTTCAATGTTACCCGCGAAAGGGTACGCCAGATCGAAGCGAAGGCGTTGCGAAAAATGCGACACAGCTCACGCGCCAAAGAACTGAAACCCTTCGAAAACATTTCAAATCAATAAAAAACAGATAAGGGAAACAGGAACGGGAATGCCGTCTTCTCACCCTCTTTCAGCCCTGTGCGGTTGACCCGTACCCCGCCTGAAGGTGTATACTATGCACGAAAAAGGGCCCTTAGCTCAGTTGGTTAGAGCAGGTGACTCATAATCACTTGGTCGCAGGTTCGAGTCCTGCAGGGCCCAC
>MWCY01000039.1 GCA_002070275.1 Candidatus Hydrogenedentes bacterium ADurb.Bin170 | reverse complement strand
TTCTTACGAACAGAGTCATATTACAATACTGAGTGCATTTTTTCAATGTGTTTGTGTTTTTTTGAAGGGAAGACGACCGGGACAGAAGGGTAAAGATAAAGAATTTCCTTTACATCGAAATCAGTGGACAGAATGGACAGAATGGACAGAGTGGACGGAGCAGCTCTTCTCTCCCCCTTTTCCCCCTTTTCTTGAAATGATCACCCGGTTCCGGCATTATGTAAGGAATGCATGTTACTTTCAGATACCCGCCGTGTTGCGTCTCTGCGGCGGTACAACCCGATGGAGCATCCCTCAGATGAAATCAGCCATGAACCGCCGTCATTTCCTTAAAGGCTCTTTAGCGGCAGGCGCCGCCCTCACGGTACCGCAGATCATTCCGGCAGCGGCTTTCGGCCAGGGCGATACCCCGCCGCCTTCCGAACAGATCACCATCGGCTGTATCGGAGTCGGCAGGATGGGCAGAAACAATCTCAACGACTTCATCAAACTGCCCGACTGCCGTATTGTCGCTGTCTGTGATACCTATCAGGAAAACCTCGCTCTCGCTAAAGATATTGTCGACACTCATTATCAGAACACCGACTGCGCCACCTACGGCGACTTCCGTGACCTGCTTGCCCGTGCCGATATCGATGCCGTCATCATCGCTGTACAGGATCACTGGCACGGCATCATCGCCACCGCCGCCGCCAGAGCCGGCAAAGATATCTACTGCGAAAAGCCGCTGGGCATTTCCATCGCCGAATCCCGTGCCATCCTCGATGCCGTACGCAGTCACAACCGTGTCCTGCAGACAGGCACCTGGCAGCGGTCGCTCAAGCCTTTCCAGCACGCCTGCACCCTGGCGCGCAACGGCTATCTGGGCACCATCCACACGGTGGAAGTGGGATCACCCGGCCCCGATTATTATGTGCGCCACACAGGTGATCTCGATGGACACCCCGTGCCGGACGGTTTCGATTGGAACATGTGGCGCGGACCTGCCCCCGAAGTGCCGTACAACCCCGGCAGGGTCGCCTGGCCCGACTGGTACCTGATTTACGATTACTGCGTGGGCTTCATCACCAACTGGGGCGTCCATCATCTCGACATTGCCAACTGGGGCTGCCCCCGCATCGGCAGGGAACCTTTCGAAGTGGTCTGCAAAGAAACCTTCCGCAGCGAAGGCTTCACCAACAACTCGAAAAAATGGGATGCCCGCTTCCACTATGCCGACGGGCTGACCATGATCTTTCAGGACGACCATCAGGGCGAACGGGGCACCCGCTTCATCGGTGATGAAGGTTGGGTGCGCGTTGACCGTGACGGCATCTGGGCGGGGCCCCAGTCGCTTTTGAAAGTGGAGTTCAAAGACACCGACCAGCGGCTCACCGACTCCGTCAATCACGGCGCCAACCTGCTGGAATGCATCCGTACCCGCAAGAAACCCGTGTCCGATGTGGAGGAAGGACATATCGCTTCCTGCCTCGGCATGGTCGCTGACATTGCCGGAAGAACAGAGGCGCGCCTTGCCTGGGATCCGAAAACAGAACGCTTCCTCAACAATGACGAAGCCAATGCGCTGCTCAGCCGGGAACTGCACAACGGCTGGACGCTGTAGACCGGAAAATAAAAATCAGACCGAAGGATTCGGCACGTAGACGGTTCGGCACTGCTTAAGATAATTCAGGGCATGCACCTGCCCGGTCATTTCCAGGTCATCTTTATAAACGGGGTCGTGCCAGCCTTCAATGTCGATGCTGCCCTTAAAGCCCGCCTGACGCATGATGGCAATAATTTCTGTCCAGTTTGTATCGCCGAAACCCGCTGTGCGGTGATGCACGAACGGTCTGCCGCCGCCGATCCCGTAAGTACGCACCACATCCCACTGCACCGTTGCATCCTTGCCGTGCAGATGAAACACTTTCGGCGCCCACTTGCGCAGCTGCGGCAGCGGATCAATCAGCTGCACCAGCTGATGGCAGGGTTCCCACTCCAGCCCGATATGGTCGTAGGGCAGCGCATCAAAAATCAGCTCCCACGCCGCCGGATTGTGCGCAATATTCCAGCCGCCCGTCTTCCAGTTGCCGCCCATCTCGCAGTTTTCAAAGGCAATGCGAAGGCCCCGGTCCGCCGCCCGCTGCGCAAGCGGTTCAAACACCTCCTTCAGCCGGGGAATGCTCTCGTCAATGGGCGCATCGATGACACGGCCCGTAAAGCCCGCCACAATATCACAGCCGAAAAGATGGGCAGTATCCAGCAGCTCCACCCAGGACCGGAGCGTGTCTTCGTCCTGCGGACGGCCGCCCAGAGGATTCCCGTAAACCGCCACACTGCTGATCACGGCATCCGTGCCGGCAAGTGCCTCGCGCACCTCCCCCGCCAGCCGTTTCAGATCGGTGTCCCCGATCGTTTTCCAGAAGGTGATCTGAAAAGATTCAAAACCATGCTGCACCACTTCTTTTATATACGCCGGCGGATTCATGGAGCTCTGAACAAGCGTCCCGATACGTATGTCCGTCGATGGATCCGGGGAAGATCCTGCTGCCGGGTCACCGGAAACTGCCGAAGCAGCCGCCTGCACCGGCGGGATCACCGCAGCAGCACCTGCCGCAAAAAGTGCCGTATCTTTCAGAAAAGAACGTCGTGTACGGGACGCAGTCATGATCGGGTCTCCTTTTTTAAAACAGAAAGAGTACTCCGCCGATTATACGCCCGCAGGCGCTGCAAAACAATGCAGGAAGGAAAAGCGGGGCGACGCCAGGAAGACGACGTCCACGCTGTCCACTCTGTCAACGGTTTTGGTGTGGATCTCAGTTCTGTGAAACGAAAGCGACCCTTACCCTGGTTAAGATTCCTGCCTGCGCAGGAATGACGGAGGAAAGAGCAGGAATGACGGAGGAACGAAAACGTCCACTCTGTCCACTCTGTCCACTCTGTCAACGGTTTTGGTGTGGGCTGCAGTTCTGTGAAACGAAAGCGACCCTTACCCTGGTTAAGATTCCTGCCTGCGC
The DNA here is from genome assembly GCA_002070275.1 of Candidatus Hydrogenedentes bacterium ADurb.Bin170. Classification (GTDB taxonomy): domain Bacteria; phylum Hydrogenedentota; class Hydrogenedentia; order Hydrogenedentales; family CAITNO01; genus JAAYJV01. Next base: position 25,262 of record MWCY01000039.1, on the reverse strand, counting down.
AGGAATGACGGAGGAAGGAGCAGGAATGACGGGGGAAAGAGCAGGCTTTCCGGACGGGAAAGCTAAAACAATGCTTCCAGTTCGATCAGGGCATGGCGGGCACGGTGATCAAGATCAAGAAGGTGCATCCGCATTTCGGCGACTTCCTGCTGTGCGGCAAGCACTTCAAAAAGGCTGACGCCGCCGAGGGTCAGTGCTGTTTCCAGCGCCCGGCAGGCATCTTCCAGTTTCGGGAAATTTTTCTCCCGAACCAGATGCGCCTCTTTCAGCGCTGCTTTGCCTTCACCGAGCAGGGTCAGCGCCTGCCGGCAGTCTTCCTGAACCTTCGCCTGCCGGGCTGCTTCCAGCCGGCGGGCGCGTGCACGTGCCCCTGCAATAGCACCCTGATTGCGGTCGAAAAGAGGCAGGTCAAAACTGACGCTGAAGTCCACAGCATTCTGCTTTTCCGCCCGCTCCTGCCGCCAGCCCACATGTACTTCCGGCTCTGGCAGCGCTTCCCGTTTCAGCGCTTTCACTTCGCCCGCCGCCGCTTCCGCTTCAAGTTCGAGAGCACGTGCAGCAGGGGCGCTGCCGAGCCGTTCCGCCACAACAGCGGCATCAGGAAAAGCCTGCTCCTCCGGAAGAAGCGTTCCCTCCAGTACCGGCTTCGCGCCCGGCGGCAGTGCGCAGAGCACAGTTAACGCTGCCAGAGCAGTTTCCTCACGGATGCGCAGCACTTCCAGCTCCGCTTCCTGATGGTTTTCTTCCGCCGCTGCCCGGAGCCAGTCCATTTCTGCGATATCACCCGCTTCAAAACGCTGCCGGGTCATTTCCGCCATGGCCGCCGCGTTGGCAAGATTATTTTCAGCAATGCGCCGGGACTCCTGCGCCGCCAGTGCCTCGTAAAAAGCCATTTCAGCCAGTGCCGTCAGCTCCTTTTCACGGAGAAGCGCCTGCTGTCCCGCTGCGGCAACACCAGCTTCGGCGGCTTTCCGTGCGAGAGCACGTGCCCCGAAAAGCGGGATACGCTGCGAGACCCCGGCAAGCCAGTCGCCGCCCCGGTTGCCGTGGAGCCCTTCCGCTCCGGCTTCCAGTTCCGGGTTGGGCCAGAGCCCTTCCTGCAGCGCATGACCGCGGGCTTCCTCCACGGCTTCCAGCGCTTCCTGAATGCCGGGATGGATTTTAAGCACTCTGCCGACAACCTCCGCAGCCGTAAGGGTGATTATTTCTTCCTGCGCTAAAGATCCGCCCGCCAGAAGAAGCACAGCGGCAGCGACCATGGTCAAGATTTTCATCTTCAGATTTCCTTTCATGTTCAGGGCGGCTCAGGCCGTTGTTTCTTCTTTTGCTGCGGGGCGCCCCAACCGCAGATAAAGGGCAGGCACCACAATCATATTCAAAAAGGTCGCCGAGAGAAGGCCTCCGATAATAACCACAGCCATGGGACTCTGGATCTCATTGCCCGGTGCTTCATGGGCGAGCACCAGCGGAATCAGCGCGAAGCCGGTGGACAAAGCCGTCATCAGCACAGGCACAATCCGTTCCACTGAACCGCGACGCACTGCCTCGGTAAAGTCGGTCACCGCTTCTTCCAGCTGCAGGTGCCGGATATGATTGACCAGCATGATGCCATTGCGCGCAGCCACACCGAAGACGCTGATAAAGCCGATAATGGAAGCCACAGACAGCACGCCGCCCATGAGAAATACAGCCGCCACACCGCCGATGAGCGCCAGAGGCAGACTTGCCATGACAAAAAGAGCATCCCGTCCGTTTTTGAATGCCATGAACAGCAGGGCAAACACACCGACAAGCACCACGGCGCCGGAGGCAAGAAGCCTGCCTGATGCGGCGGCGGCACTTTCAAACTGTCCGCCGTAATGAACAGCATAGCCTTCTTTTCCCGCCACCAGCGGATCGATTTCCGAACGGATATCCCGGACCAGAGACGTCACGTCCCTACCCGAAGGATTGCAGGTGACGAAAATCTTGCGTTGCACCTGATCGCGGGTTATCACATTGGGGCCGCTGCCCCGGAACACAGACGCCACGGCATTGAGCGGCACCAGCGCACCCGAAGCGCTGCGCAGCGGCAGCTTTTCCAGCGATGCCAGTGTCGCATCGCCCTCTTCCGCCAGCCGCAGCACAAGATCGTAAGCGTTGCGCCCTTCAAAAATGCGGGAGACCGGCGTACCGAAAAGGGCGGCACGCAGCGTCAGCCCCGCCTCTTCAAAGGAAATGCCGTGCCGGGCGAGAAGATCCCGGTCAAAACGCACGCGCACCTCCGGCACATCCGTCTGAGGCTCCACGGCAATATCGGCGGCACCCGGTATTTTCTTTATCCGCTTCTGCGCCTCTTCAGCAAGTTCGCGCAGCGTATACAGGTCTTCGCCGGTGAATTTGATGGCGATGCTGGAACGGGCACCGGAGAGCATATGGTCGATGCGGTGGGATATGGGTCCTCCAATCCCGTAACTGATGCCCGGAATCCTGTCGAGTCTGCCGCGCACTTCCTCCAGCATTTCCTCCTTACTCCGTTCTTTCAACAGGTAGGTCGCCTCCATTTCCGAGCCTTCAATCCCCTGGGCATGCTCATCGAGATCGCCTCTGCCCGTTTTGCGTGCCACCGAACTAATCTCCGGCACTTCCATCAGCTGCTGTTCGATCTGCAGGCCGATACGATTGGACTCCTCCAGCGAAGTGCCCGGCAGCGTATTCGCCACCACGTTCAGCGAGCCCTCATTGAAATCAGGCAGGAACGACCGGCCCATGAAGGAAAAGGCGACGACAGATACCACAAATGCAGCGACTACCGGAAGCGTCACGAACCACGGATGACGAAGAACCGGGCCGAGCAGGACGTTATACGCACGGCGCACCAGCTCGGCAACACGGGGTTCCCGGGGACTCTGCACAATACCGCTGCCGGGAAGAAGGACGGCAGCCAGCGCCGGGGTCAGTGTCAGCGCCACCAGCAGCGATGCAAAGATCGCGACAATGTAGGAAGTCGCCAGCGGCTGGAGCAGCCTGCCCTCCACATTTTCCAGCGTATAAAGAGGAAGAAAAACCACCGTGATCAGTACTGTCGCAAAAACAATGGCGGAACGCACTTCCGAGCTCGCTTCATAGACAATACGCAAAGGCGACACGTTCCCGTCGGCAAGATGTACTCTGCCCAGACGCAGCCGCCGTATTGTATTTTCCACATCAATGACCGCGTCATCCATCAGCGAGCCGATGGCTATCGCCAGCCCGCCCAGGGTCATTGTGTTGATGGATCCGCCGAAAAACTGCACCGACAGCACGGCAATAATCAGAGAGAGGGGCAATGCAGTCAGGGTAATCAGAAGTGCCCGCCCGCTGAGCAGGAAAAATGCCATGATCAGCACTACGATAACCATGCCGTCCCGGATCGCATTGGAAACATTACGCACGGCAACACGGATGAAATCCGCCTGCTTCATGAGGTTGGTGTCCAGCGCCATGCCTTCGGGCAGCTTCGCCCGTTCATCGGCAAACACGTCTTCCAGCACCTGATCCAGATTCAGCGTATTCGCCTGAGGCTGTTTCTGAATGATCAGCAGCACCGCCGGTTTGCCGTTTGCCGAGCCGGTACCCCGGGTCGGCGCCGCACCCAGCCGCACCTCGGCAACATCTTCCACGCAGACCGGAATTCCCCGCTTGGTTGCCACCACCACCTTGCCGATGTCGGTCGTATTCTGCAGTCTGCCCAAACCCGTAACCAGATATTCCGTGCCCCGCTCTGAAATAAAACCGGCGGGAATATTCATATTGTTCGAGGCGAGCGCTTCCGCCACTTCCGCAACAGTCACATCCCGAGCTGTCAGGCGTTCCGGCTTCAGCGCCACCTGATACTGGCGGTCGCCGCTGCCCACCACCGTTACCTGCGCCACACCGGGCACCGCAAGCAGCCGCCGCGCCAGCACAATCTCCGCATAGTTCTGCAGGTCCGTCATGGAACGGTTGTCTGCATGAAGGGCGGCAATCTGTATTTCGCCCATGAGCGAGGTGGGCGGCGCAAGAATGGGCGGCATAATACCTTCAGGCAGTTCCGGTATCGTCAGCTGCACACGCTCCGCCACGATCTGACGCGCCACATTCATCTCTTCGCCCCAGTCAAACTCCGACCAGACAATGGAAAAGCCCGGCATGGAAGCAGAACGGACTCGCCGGATTCCCGGGGCACCGTTCAAAGTCGTTTCCAGCGGAAAGGTCACCAGATTCTCCACCTCGGAAGGGGAATACCCCGGCGCCTCGGTCAGCACCACCACCGTGGGCGCCGTCAGATCGGGAAATACGTCCACAGGAGTATGAAAGCAGAGATACAGCCCGAAGATGCCGAATACAAGCGAAAGGGCTATCACCAGATACCGGTTGCTTACGGACCATCGAATCAGTTTATCCATCATGGCCGCAGCTCCTTAATGCACATGGGCGGAACCGACGCCGCCTCCTGCCAGACCTGCAAGACGCACCGCATAGGCACCGCGGACAACCACCCGGTCGCCTTCCTGAAGACCGTCCAGCACTTCTGTCATCACACCGTCACTGATGCCGGTGCGAATGGGACGCTTCTGAAAATGCTCGCCCGTCAGCATGACGTAAACCGTGGGAATGCCGTTTTCATCCACGAGGGCTGAATGGGGTATCTGAAGCGCATCCTCTTCTTTTTTTCCATCCGCCAGCAGGGTCAGCGTCATGCCGATGCGAAGCCGTTCCTCCTGGTTGCGCGTATAAAAAATGAGGGGAACAGTCCGGCTTTCTTCTTTTACCTGCGGCTGAAGCCAGGGCTCTCTTTCCCCTTCCGGCGCTTCCATCTCAAAGAGCTCGCCGGGAAAAGCAGGGAGTTCATAGCAGGCATGAAGGGGCCGGGACAGTGCCGGAGCCAGCACTTCAGGCACCTGCCCTTCGATCAGCACCTCATCGGCATTGACCACTTCAATGAGCATCTGCCCGCCGTCCACCTGTGTGCCGGGCCCTGCCGCAAGCCGGGTAATCCTGCCTGTGATGGGAGATCGTATCCAGGCCGCAACCCCTTCTTCTTCCCGCGATTCCAGAGTGGGCAGTGCCGCCAGCGCTTTTCTGACCTGTGCCTCCGTCTGTTCCGCTTCCCGAAGCAGTGCCTGAGCGGAAGCAAGCGCACTCCGCTGCTCTTCCACTTCCCGCTGTGAACCCGCTTTCGCCACTTGCAAGCGCTCCGCACGATCCAGTGCCGAAGCATGCTGCTGCACGAGTGCCCGTGCCCGTTCCGCATCGCCCCGCGCCTGAGCCGCCTGTACGGCAAGCTCCGTGCGCTGTCCCTGCAGGCTGTGGATATTCGATTCCCGTGCCAACGCCTCACCGCCCTGCAGCGTCGGAAGCACACCCGCCAGAACCTGCCCTTCTTCCACTTCCTCGCCTATGCCGGGAAAAGAGCCGCCCTCCGGAGGAAGGAGCCTACCGCTCAAAGGAGCAGTCAGCGCGGCGCGGGAATGAGGCGTCTCCTGCACGGTCGCCGGAATCCTGTACCGTTCCACCAGTCCGCCGCGAAAGGCTTGTGCCGTCACCAGCGGCAGCACCCACTGCTGTTCTTTCGAAAAAAAAATGGCGTTGCCGGGCACATCTTCACTGCTGGCATAGACCGTTCCGTCGGCGTGCACGTGATCACTGTCATCTCCGTGGTCGTGGTCGTGATCGTGATCTTCTCCATGGTCATGATCATGATCGTGGCCTTCCTCTTGATCGTGGGCATGGTCGTGAACCGCATCAGGACCGTCCGTATGGCCGTGGTCATGGATGTCCAGATCGGGGAAGATCAGCTGAACCTCCCCATCCGCCAGAGACAGCTTTACCGTAAGATCCCAATGACCGGGTGCCGGAAAAGTCACCGTCGTTTTATAATTTCCCGGGCGGACCGCAGGGACACGAACATCCAACGTACTTCCGTCCGATTCCTTTTTCCATTGAAGCACCGCGTCGCCGGCGTCTACCGGCAATCCGCTGTCCAGACGGGTGATATGAAGGGTGAACTCCTGCGGCGTTCCCGCATCAAGATGACCGAATTCAACATGCCCTTCCAGCTGATCCGTCCACAGCGTGACAGAAGATTCTTCTTCCTCACCATGCTCGTGACCGTGGTCATGGTCATGTCCGTGATCGTGGGTGTGTTCCGTTACTTTAGGGAGGGAGCAGCCTGCGATAAAAAGAGGAAGCAGCGCTGCCAGAAAAAGGGGGCGTACTGACGTCCTGCCCATAAGAGTGGATATCATGAAATAGATCCTTTCCTGAATGACATTTCTGCAAAATAAGACAGAACCATACAAAATCAGGAAAGAAGATCAGCTGATAAGAGGCAGATTCCTGCCGGAGAAGGACGGAGAGCGAACACTATCGGATGAATCGCCCGGAATAGCAGCAGGGGAGCGTGTGTCCAAAGACCAGAAGTTCAGTAATTCTCCTGCAAAAGACGGGCTGACACCGCCGGGCACCATTTTCGTCTCGGGAAGTTCAAAGGCGCGTGTGCCATGAAGATGAAACTGACGGCATCCGTGGGCTGAGGCGCTCAGAAGCATCCCTGATGATCCACCGCCATGATCCGCACCGCTGTCACAACAGGCCGATACAAAGGAAGATGCCGCAGGGCAGCGACCGGGATGATGGTGGGCGCAGAAACCCAGAGAATACACCGCCACCAGCAGAGACAGCACCGTCCTGCCCCAGAGCACTGCTCCCGGGCAAAAAACGGCTGCTATCTTGCGGATAAGACTCATAGGCATACTTCCATTATCATAAAAAGAACGCATTTCCGGCAAAAGCTATTCCGATAATTTTACATCGGGTGAAAAAATAGTGATTGCAGTATATTCACTGTTAGAGAGCGTTAATCCGTTTTTCAAAGTCTGCTAAGCCCCGTTCAATGGCTTCAAAGGTGGGAATATCGCCGAAAAGCATTGCCTGCATCTTCCGGTAGTCTACCTGTAATTCCTCCCGATGATATTCCGAAGGAAGCAGGCAAAAACTACCGGGACGGGCTGTTTCATAGCTTGCCCAGGGTGAACGATAAAACCGCTGTTTGAATGCGACTACTTTTTCCAGCAAATCCAGCCTTTCCAGTGCCCTTTTTGCGACAGAGCTCTGTGTCATGCGATAGAGATCGTAATAGTGCCTCGAGTAACGGGGCGGCACTTGCTTCTTTGAATTGCGATGGGCCTCCTGATGAAGAATAGTGGCCTTTTCCCAGAAGGTACGTTCGGCACTTATGGTACGGATCACAGTGAAAGTTTTTTTAAATGCACCCGGAAAATGCTCTGCCGCATAAGGATAAATTTTTTCAGAAGCGTTAGGAAGCCAGGATGCCATAGGACCTATTTCCAATCTGACTTCCGGTTGAATAGCATTCAGGGAAAATGCTTTCGGATACCGGATTAGAATATCCTCTTTCCAGGGAATAATCTCAAAAGGCACGGCAACATGCAGCGGCAGTTCAAGGCGAAGAGCAGGCGCAAGTTCATCGGCAAGAAACTGCGCAGTGCGGAGATTCGCCTCCTGACATAAAAGAGCCTGTTGAGTAATACTCCTTTCGTGAAGCGGTTCGTCACGGGTATATCCCAGCACCTGCCAGTCAAGTACCAGATCAATGTCTTCAGAAAAACGATTTATGAGCCCGAATGCCTTTGAAAGGCTTGTTCCGCCTTTGAACGCAAAATTCTTTCCCCATTTACAGTGATTAAAAAGAAAGTCCAGAAGCACACAAACCCAGAAATCCTTCTCCGCAATGGCAGGATGCACTGCCATAGACATAGCTGTTTCATAGAAAAGGTCGCGGCGAAACGCTGCGCCTTCTCCTGCAATGTTAAGCATGAGTTCCTTCCTTTTCCGCGAGGCACTTGATCGCCGACTGCATCCAGATGGGGAGATGGCGCGTTTCACTGACCGCCTGGCGGCACTCCGTTACCGTCAGCCTGTGACGAAGGAAGCCGAGAACTTCATCAGTGACGGCATCCCGTCCCAAAGCTTTCAGTGCCTGCACGATAAGAATTGTCTTTGATGACAGGCCTGAGGTTTGTCTGCCGGCACAATGCTTGAGCAAAACATTTCCGCCGGGCCATTGATAGCATTTTGTCGGGCCATTACTGCAATACTGCCATTGGGCGGGCACCTGAGTGGACAGACCCAGCAGGTTCAGCGCTGTTTCTCCGGTAGGAATCAGCGTCCAGCCGTGAGCACGGGCAATGGCATGAGCAACAGCATCGGGCCGGGGAGTGGCAGGCCCTTTTTTCACCGGGCTGTAGGCCGGAAAATCGTAAACACCGCGAAGGATGCGCCGGAGCGTCCCGGTATCCGCCAGCCTGCCCAGACTTTTTTTTGCAGCCTCATAGCCTGCTAGGTCCAAAAAGTCTTTAGCCGTAAACGCGGCACCTTTTTCTGCTTTCCGCATTCTTTTCAGGATGTAATCTCCTGTCGTTTTCATCTGATTATTTCCTTATTTGTCCCAAATTATAACTATTATTCGGGACAAATGCAAACCGGGTACCCGTTTTCGAAACCACTCGGTCTTTGACGGTGTCATATATTTATTGAATGGTTTATTTATGCTTTGTTAGGATAAATGACAGTATTGTTTAACACATAGGAGATTAATACGCATGGACTCTCTCACACGCCGGTCTTTCATGAAGACCTCTGCAGCAGGTGCAGGCGCCGCTGCTTCCATTCTTCTGGGCACCTCCAAAACATCCTGGGCAGGAGCCAACGACCGTGTTCGTATTGCGGTGATGGGCATCAACGGCCGGGGCAGAAGCCATCTGGGCGGATTCAGCAAACTGAAAAATGTGGAAATCGCCGCTATCTGCGATGTGGATTCACGTCTTTTTCCCGCTGTTGTGAAAGACCTCACAAAAAACGGCAAAGCGCCCCGTACCGAACAGGATATACGGGTACTTCTGGAAGATCCGGATATTGACGCCATTTCCATTGCCACACCCAACCACTGGCACTCTCTCGCGACAATCTGGGCATGTCAGGCAGGCAAAGATGTATATGTGGAAAAACCGATGACCCACAACATCTTTGAAGGCCGGAAAGTGGTGGAAGCCGCCGCCAAATATAACCGCATCGTCCAGCACGGCACCCAGCTTCGAAGCAACCCCGGCTTCCAGGAAGGGATCAATGAACTGAAAAACGGTCTCATCGGCGATGTCTATATGGCACGCTGCGTCTGCTATAAATGGCGCCCCGACATCGGAAAAGGGCATCCCGGCAACCCGCCTGAAGGACTCGACTGGAATCTCTGGCAGGGTCCCGCACAGGAAGAACCCTTCTTTGTCAATGACAAAGGCGAAGGCATTTATGTGCACTATTTCTGGCACTGGGTCTGGGCGTACGGGAACGGCGACATCGGCAATCAGGGCGTGCATCAGCTCGACGCCGCACGCTGGGGTCTGGGCGTCAATGTGCCCTACAGAGTCACTTCCATGGGCGGTATGTTCCTGTGGGATGATGCCAAAGAAATCTACAATGTCTCCTCCACTTCCTTTATGTTCAAAGGTGAAGACAACAAAGACAAAATGGTGACCCTGGAAGTACGTCCCTGGTGTACCAACGACGAAGCAGGCGGCACCTCCTTCGGTGTTATCTTCTACGGGTCTGAAGGCTGGATGACTTTCCCCGGCTACGGCACCTATAAGGCGTATCTGGGCAAAGACAATAAACTGGTGAAAGAAGGCAACGACGGCAACGACCGCTATCATTACCAAAATTTCATCGACTGCGTCCGCAGCCGCGATGCATCCAAACTGAATGCACCTCCCATTGAAGGGCATTATTCCTCCGCCCTTTCCCACTACGCCCTTACCGGCGCCAGGGTCAACCGGGTCCTGGAAATTGATACCGCCGCCGAGCAGGCCGTCAACGATGACGAAGCCAACGCCATGCTCACCCGCAAATACCGTGAGCCCTTCGTTGTGCCCGAAGTTGTCTGAACGCCAGTATCTTTTCTAACATAAGACGGAGCCTGTGAGGCATCAGGTCTCACAGGCTCTTTGCTGTTCAAGTCATCGCCGGAGATCCATCCTGTGTCATATATAGCTGTCATCATATTCGGGCTTGTGGAAGGGCTGACAGAGTTTCTTCCCGTAAGCAGTACGGGCCACATGATTCTGCTGGAGGAATGGCTGGCGCTTCCGGGCAGCCCTGCTTTCGCAGAGACTTTCCGGATCGTGGTTCAGCTGCCTGCCATTCTGGCGGTAGTGCTGTATTTCTGGAAACGCCTCTGGCCTTTTTCCGCCGACAAATCCTTCAGCTCCGCGGTGCTGCTGTGGATGAAAATTATTGTCGCCTTTCTGCCCGCCGCCGTGATCGGTCTTTTTCTGGACGATTTTCTCGAAGCCTGGTTTTTCAACCCGCTCAGCATTTCCATCGCCCTGATTGCAGGCGGAATTGTGCTGTTGGTCCTGGAAAAATATCCGGCACCCGTACAGTTCAGCCGGGCGGAAGAGATCGGCTTCCGCGTCGCTCTCGGCATCGGGCTTTTTCAATGCCTTGCCATGATGCCGGGCACCTCCCGCTCAGCCGCCACCATTATCGGCGCTATGATCCTGGGTGCCTCCCGTCCTGCCGCCGCCGAATTTTCTTTTTTCCTCGCCATTCCCACCATGGTCGGCGCCACCGCCTATAAAACGGTGAAGACCGGACTCGACCTCTCCGCCTCCGAGTGGCTGCTCATCGGAGCGGGCGGGCTCACTGCTTTTATTACCGCCTGGCTGGTAGTCGCATCTTTTATGGCTTATATCCGCAAACGCCCTTTTGCCCCTTTTGCCTGGTACCGGCTTGCGCTGGGTGCTGTGATTCTTCTGCTGCTGGGTGCCGGGTATCTGTAAGTGAAATATTCTTCCGCGGTCAAAGGAACACTGCCACGGCGGATTACTCCGGCATATGCGAATCTGCCCTGTCTTTTTGAAGCATCCTGCTTTTCCGTGGTACATTTATGGTTCGAGGTGTTCCGCAGAGTTATGAACAGGGATGCAAATCTGCCGTTACTTTTTCAATTGACAGCGGGCGGCACTGTGCCGCCGCAACAAGGATCATTCCATGAACTTTCTCGCAGCACGCATGAACTCCATTGATGCCAGCGGTATCCGTAAGATTTTCGCCCTTGCCGCCAAAATGAAAGATCCTATCAACCTCAGTATCGGCCAACCCGATTACGACGTGGATCAGTTGTGCAAGGATGAAGCCTGCCGTCAGATTCAGGCGGGTTTCAACGCCTATACTCAGACCTGGGGCATCGATGAGCTCCGTGATGCGGCGGCGGAATACTATGACCGGAAATTCGGTGCCCCGCTGAAAAATGTCATGATCACAAGCGGTGTGTCGGGCGGTCTTTTTCTGGCTCTTATGGCGACAGTCAATCCCGGCGATGAGGTCATCTGCGCGGATCCTTACTTTGTCATGTACAAGCATCTGGTGAATCTTCTGGGCGGAAAAGCCGTCACCGTCAGCACCTTTCCCGATTTCAAATTCACGGCTGAGCGTCTGGAATCCGCCATTACCCCCAGAACAAAAGCAGTCATTATCAATACCCCTGCCAATCCCACAGGTGTCACGCTGAACGCTGCGGAACTGGACAGTCTGGCGGCCGTGGCAAAAAAACACAATCTCCTCGTCATCAGCGACGAAATTTATGAATCCCTTCAGTATGACGAAGCGCCTGCGAGCATGGTGGGCAGGTACGAGAACGTGCTCTGCCTCAATGGATTTTCCAAAAACATGGCGATGACCGGATGGCGGCTCGGCTATGCGGCAGGCCCGGAACAAGTGATTCAAGCCATGAACACCCTGCAGCAGTATACCTTTGTCTGTGCGCCTTCCTTTGCACAGAAAGCGGCCGTCCTTGCTCTGAAAGCGGATATGACCGCCAAAGTCGATGCCTACCGCCGCAAGCGCGATCTGGTCTACAACGGACTGAAAGATGTCTTTTCCTGTGTCAAGCCGGGCGGTGCTTTTTACATCTATCCCCGGACACCGGACGGCGACGGCGACGGCTTCGTGAAAAAAGCCATTGAAAACAATGTGCTCATCATTCCGGGCAGCGTCTTCTCCGACAACCCCTCCTGTTTCAGAATTTCCTTCGCGGCACCGGATGAAACGATCCGCCGCGGCTGTGAAGTGTTGAAGTCATTGGTAAAATAGGGACACGCTTTCTGCCGGGGCCGGCGGAAAGACTGCCGTGCCCGGCGGAAAGGAAAGGAAGCTGTGGTTGATCTGACCCATCAGGATCGAAGCTCTCCCGCTCAGCCCGGTATGCAGGCAAAACCGCCCGCCGAGATTCCGGACAGTTACTGGCCTTTCCTTAAAATATCTGCCGGAACTCTTTTCATCCTCCTGTCAGCGGCGGTGGCGGGCATCATGCAGGCCCTGCCCCTTTCCTCCGCACTTACACTGTCAGCCGGTCTTGCTGCCGGAACGGCTCTTTTTCTCATCGGCAGCCTGCTGCAATTGTCTCAGATGCCTGGCGGAAAAAGCCTGCTCAGCGGCGGTATCGTCTTTCTCTTTGTCTTCCTTACAGGACTGCTTTTCTCACGGGGATCCGTGCTGCTCGGCACAGCGGCAGCCAGGTCTTTCTTCAACTTTCTGTTATGCCTGCTCGTGCTGATTCTCTTCGGCTCAATTGCCTGGCGCATCCGAAGCCACTCGATCGGCACCGTCACTGCACTGAGTGCCCTTTATCTGCTGCATGCCGCATTGCCCCTTCCCGACGGTCGTGCCTGCTTGGCGGTACCTGTGCTGCTTACTTGCTTTTTCGCCTTTTCTCTTTACTTCTGGCTGCAGGACAGACAGGGGCACCTGCTCGCACTGCTGATACTCAGCGCCGCATCTCTGCTGTGGATTTATGCCGTAAAAGCCGGGGCGCTCTCCTCCCCGACAGGAATAACGGCTGCCCTAACCTGTACCTATATCCTCTGTCAGGGGCTGATCCTTTACCCATGCCGGAACCGGAAAATCAGCGCCGCCGAAGCACTCCGCCTTTGCACCGTAAACGCTGCCGCCTTTGCGTTCTCTTCGGGAATGCTGCTTTTTTCTCCTGCCGCCCCGCTGAGAATCTGGATGTCGGCGCTGGTGCTGGTTGCGGCAGCGCCGCTTTCTTTCCTGCTGGTACAGAACCACCCGCTCCGGCTTCGCTTTCGCGCACTTTTCGGAGGACAGATTCTCATAGCGTTGGGGGCGGCGCTTCTGCTCAGCTGGCATGCGGAAACGCGTCTTATTCTGCTTACAGCCCTGTGCGCCGGGCCTGCTTTTGCCGCCTGGCGCTATCCCCACCGCAGTTTCCGGATCCTCGAGCATCTGATGATAGCGGGGGCACTCATACTCTCTTTTTTTCTCAAAAACAACACCAGCCCGGTGATGCTGGGACCGGTGCAGCTTTCCTCCCTGCAGGCGACGCTGCTTGCCGCTTCAATGCTTTTTATTTTCTTCTCCAGGCTCCACAGCACCTGGGCGCATAAAGCAGAAACCGGAAGTCTGCAAAAAGAAGCACAGCAGCTTCTTTCTCTTGCTCATGGGCTTGCTGCCGCCTTTATTCTTGCTTTCCACACCATTTTGCGACGTGAGGACAGCGCAACACTGCCCTGGATACTGCTCTGGCAGGGCTGCTTCTTCTTCGGCATGTCCCTCGTTCTGTCACTTCCGGCACTGACGAAAGGGGCGATGGTCTCCCTGCTTATGTCACACAGCTGCTATTATGCACTGCCCCTGATATATGGTCCTGTCCTGACCCCGGCAGCCGTTCTGCCCGGGCATCAGGCTTCGCTTCTGCTCCTTTTCACGCTCATTGCAGCTATTGCGGGCGATACAGCAGGCAGGCGAATTTATGACGGTGCACCCGCACTGCCGGAAAAAATCGCTGCCGCACTGCCCTACGGTGCCGCTCTGTTTCTTGCCGGGAAGCTGCTGCTCTTTAAAGCGGTATTTCCCGATTATCTTCTTTTCATCAGCCTGAGCGCCTGGATCTTTTTTCTTCTTTCAGAAAACAGATACCACCTGCTTCCGGGTATGAAGGCGACGGCTTGCCTGCTGCTGACAGTGGCATTTTTCCTGTGCCTCTATCGTTTTATTGCGGAATGGAAAACACTCTATTACCGGCCCGAAACGCTGCCCGCTCTCGTGATGTTTCTTTTTCACGGTCTCGCCCTGGAGTACCTTCTGGGCAGGAGGCTGAAAACCCTGCCTTTTCTGCAGAATCTTGTACGGTGCACGATCCCCCTGCTGCTCTTTGTTGTAGCGGCAGCCGTGCTGCGCCAGTGGTACCCGATGCTGTGGTATGCTGCAGCCCTGCTGTGGCTTGCCGTATTTTTTTTCACGGTTGCGCAGGCGATCCACGCCCGCCGCTACAGTTTTTGTGCGGCTGCAGCACTTGCCTGTCTCATTGTTGGACTCACTGTATCCGGGCTTGCGCATTTGCTGAACAGTACCCCGCTCTAGGAAGCCGCCATGAGCATGAATACAGGGCATCTTATCTTCCCGCAGGATCCCGTGGCGCAGCATGCCGTGACTATCTGCGCCACCCTGCAGGCAAAGGGGCACCGGGCGCTGCTGGCGGGCGGCTGCGTGCGCGACCTGATGCTGGGCAGAACACCCGCTGACTACGATATCGCCACCGATGCGCTTCCGGAAGAAACCATGGCGCTTTTTCCGCATACCCGCCCTGTGGGCATCAAGTTCGGTGTGGTTCTCGTCATCGTCAAAGGCACGCCCTATGAAGTTGCATGTTTCCGAAAAGACGGGCCGTATCTGGACGGGCGCCGCCCGGAAACAGTTTCTTTTTCCGATGAAAAAGAAGATGCCCGCCGCAGGGATTTCACCATCAATGCACTGTTCTATGATCCGGCGCGTCAGACTGTTCTGGATTATGTCAACGGAATTGCCGACCTGCATGCGGGAATTCTTCGTGCCGTGGGGGATCCGCAGAAACGCTTTCAGGAAGACCGGCTGCGCATGCTGCGTGCCCTGCGCTTTTCCGTGCGGTTCAGCTACGCCATCGAAGACAGAACCTGGCGCGCCCTCTGCCGGGAAAGAGAGGCTATCACACAGGTCAGCACGGAACGGATTCGCGACGAACTGATCCGCCTCCTGACTGAAGGAAAAGCGGACAGGGCACTCCAGCTTCTGGACGAAAGCGGGTTTCTGAAAATTCTGCTGCCTGAAGTGGCAGCGATGAAGGGCGTTGAACAGCCGCCGGAATTCCATCCTGAAGGGGATGTGTTCACCCATACCCGCCTCGCACTCGCCCACCTTCCCGCACAGCGCTCAGAGGCACTCACGCTCGCCCTGCTGCTTCATGATACGGGAAAGGTAAAGACACAGCGCTTTGACGCCGGCAGGATCCGCTTCTTCGGGCACGATCATGAGAGCAGTGTGATTGCCCGGCGGATCTGTGAGCGCTTCCTTATACCCGTGAAAACCACGGAGCGCATTGTGTGGCTTGTGAAGCAGCACATGCGGATCCACCGTTTTCAGAATATGCGACTGAGCAAACAGAAACAGCTGCTGCGTGAGCCGGGCTTTCATGAGCTGCTTGTGCTGGCACGGTGTGACGCCCTAGGAAGCAACGGCGATATGAATGCCGTTGACTATGCGGAAAAAATGAGAAACGCTCTCGGAGACGAAGACCTGTCGCCAACGCCCCTGCTTACAGGAAATGACCTGATCGCTCTCGGGTACAAGCCGGATCGGCGTTTTCGCAGGATGCTTGAAGCCGTGGAACGGGGACAACTCGACGGAACCCTTGCCGACCGGGCGGAGGCAATTGCTTTGGTCGAAAGAATTTTCGGCCCGCCCGGCACCTGAGGCATGCCTATTTCTTTTTCAACGGACGGTAGAAATGCGTACTCGTGCCGAAGACCGCCGCAGCAGATTCCATGACCGTTTCGCTCAGCGTAGGATGGGGATGAATCGTCATATCCAGATCTTCCACCACCGCGCCCATTTCAATCGCAAGCACGCCTTCCGAAATCAGTTCACCGGCATTAGTTCCGGTAATGCCCATGCCCAGAATCTGACCCGTGTCCGGATCGCAGAGAATCTTCGTAAGCCCTTCCGGACGGCTCATCGTGCTTGCCCTGCCTGATGCCGCCCAGGGAAAACGCGCCACCGCCACAGCAATGCCCTGCGCCGCCGCCTGTTTTTCCGTAATCCCCGCCCAAGCCACTTCAGGATCGGTAAACACCACCGCCGGGATCGCCTGAGGCTCGAACACTGCTTTTCTGCCTGCAATATTCTCCGCCGCCACTTTCCCTTCTGCTGAGGCTTTGTGTGCAAGCATGGGCTGCCCCGTCACATCACCGATCGCATAGATATGCGGTATGGCGGTGCGCCGCTGTAAATCCACAGGGATAAAGCCCTGAGCATCAATCTCAAGCCCTATTTCAAAAAGATTCAGGCCCCGCGAATTGGGCTTGCGACCCACACTGATCAGCACCTTGTCAAAAAGCCTGTCCTCTTTGCCTATTTCCTCGTTCTCGAGATTGACCAGAATACCCTGATCCGTTTCCTGCATGGTATTCACACGCGTCTTAAGCATAATCTGGTGGAACCGGCTCTCCAGGCGGTGCGCCAGAGGCACGACCAGATCTCGGTCGCCCCCGGGAAGAAGCACATCTGTCATTTCAGCGACAGTCACTGCCGAGCCCAGTGCTGCATAAACAGAGCCCAGCTCAAGGCCAATATACCCGCCGCCGATCACAAGAAGCGTTCCGGGAATATCTTCAAGATGCAACGCATTGGTGGAATTCATCAGGCGGCGGGAACGGATCAGCGGACCGAAGAGCGCCGGACGCGAACCCGTGGCAATAATCACCGAATCCGCTGCAAGACGCTTTTTCGCACCATCCGCATAATTCAACGCCAGCGTATGGGGATCAAGAAAAGACGCACGGGCGCGCTCATATGTAATATTGCGCGCCTGACAAAGCTGCCCCAAACCGCCTGTCATCTGATCCACTACCTGGCGTGTACGGTTCCGCATTTTCTCCAAATTCATTTCTGGAGGCGCAAAGGTCAGACCCCACTCCTCCGCCTCCCGGGCATCCGTAATCAGTTTCGCAACATGCAGCAGTGCCTTGGACGGAATACAACCCCGGTAAAGGCAAGTACCGCCCGGATTGGCCTCCACATCAATCAGCGTTACATCCATACCCAGATCTGCGGCGTGAAAAGCAGCCGCATAACCGCCAGGGCCGCCGCCGATAACTGCCAGCTGTGTCTTATCCTTGTCTGCCATCTTGTCGCTTTCATTGAAAAGGATGCAGCCCCTTCAGGGACCGCAAGGAAATGAAGTTAAGAAGAGAAACCTGTTCCGAAATCCTCTAACAACATAAACAGTTGCCGGTCGCCACTATTCCCGGACGGAAAATGCACAGACCGACTGAAACAAAGGGCTCTCCGGCAACCCTGAAGGACGCCGCCCACTTGCATATGATACCCCAGCAGCAGGGGTAAATGGCAACAGCATGCTTTCGTATCCGCATGTGCCGGCGCCTCTCAAAAAGTTGCAAATCGATCGGTCGCTGGTATAGGATAATCATAGTATACATATGTTTATGTATGCATGCGTTTGTTGTGTTGGGCTAAACACCCATAAACTCTGAGTGCAGAGAGGCAAAGAAAGAACAACAGCGCATGATTATCAAAAAACTTCCCGGCTTCACCCTCATCGAACTCCTCGTTGTCATTGCCATTATCGGTATCCTCGCCGCCATACTCCTCCCTGCTCTCGCACGGGCGCACGAAGCCGCAAGACGCTCCTCATGCCAGAACAACCTCAAACAGATGGGGCTCGCTTTTCACATGTACAGCGACGAGGCAAAAGGCCACATGTTTCCGTCGAGAAAAATTTGGGAGTGTGACGGTGTCACTTTGAGCAACGCCATGATTTTTGACGGTGTCAGCATGATTCCCGAATACATCTCGGACATAAACGTGATCTGGTGTCCCTCCTGGACAAAAGAGTCTTCTCCCGTAGAGCGCTATGATCAGGGGCGCGGAAACAAAAACGGCCGCGTAGACCCCTGCGAGCTCGTAAAAGAACCTTTCGACTATACAGGCTTTGTGGTCATGGATGACTTCAATATTCTGGGCTTCGCTAAAATTGGTCAATCGGGCTCAGGCCCCGGCGGACGCTGGGAAAAAATGGAGTATCAGGATACGCCCTGGGGTGAACTCGCAGCCGCCAACGCCAATCCCAATGCGCCAGGAAGAGCCTGCCAGGAAGACTTCCGGGTTTCTCTTCTTTTCAACGGAACCCAGACAGGCGAAGGCAATACAATCTATCGTCTGCGCCAGGGCATCGAGCGCTTCCTGATCACGGATATCAACAACCCGGCAGCAAGTGCACAGGCCGCCAGTACTGTGCCCGTAATGTGGGATCACATCAGCACCAACACCATCGACTTTGCACATGTCCCCGGCGGTGCCAATGTCCTCTACATGGACGGTCACGTGCTTTTCCACACATACCCGGGCACACGCTTCCCCATGACCGTGGACAGTGCACGCATTATGGGCCGATACAACAGCGCTTTTGCCGGCTTCTGAAAAAGAATTTCACGCTAACCGATGCTATGGTTGGGCTGAAGAGGGTTCTTTTGGCATAATATTTCAGTTCAGGGAGCGTTCCGGCAGCAGTGTCGCTTTTTTTGGATACAGCGCCGGACAGCCTATCGTTTAACTGAAGCCAGGGAGGAACCGATAAGCCATGGCAAAACAGATCAATGTTGTGTTGCCTGATCTGGGAGAAGGTACGGACAAAGTTCTGGAAGCTACAGTATCCGGCTGGGCGGCTGAAACAGGTGCAGCAGTAAAAGAAGGCGATGATCTGCTGGAGATTGTAACGGATAAAGCAAGCTTTGTCGTGCCGTCTCCTGTCTCGGGCATCCTGTCAGAACAATGCGTTCAGGAAGACGACGCTGTTAAAGTAGGCGATCTGATCGCCGTAATTACGGTAGAATAGTGTCTGCAGCATACGGGCGGAAATCCCGAAGTAAACGATAAAGGCAACAGACTATGGAATATGGCGTTGGTGTCATCGGTGCCGGTACAGTCGGCGGCGGCGTAATTGAAATCCTTACGGCGAACAGGGACGTAATTTCGGACAAGACCGGAGCATCCGTCACCTTGCGGCATGTTGCGGAACTCAAGGACGAGCTGCTCGCAGGACTGGATCTCAGCGGCGTGACTGTCAGCAAAGATGCTTCCGCACTGATTGCGGATCCGCAGGTGCATGTGGTATGCGAGCTGATCGGCGGTCTCGAACCGGCGCGGCGCTTTATTCTGGAGGCATTGCGGGCAGGCAAGCATGTGGTCACCGCCAATAAAATGCTTCTGGCTACCCACGGTCCGGAACTGGTGGAAGCGGCAGTACAGCATGGCGTGGAACTTCGCTTTGAAGCCGCTGTTGCCGGTGCGGTACCGATCATCAAAGCACTGCGCGAAAGTCTGGCGGCAAACCGGATTGAAGGCATATACGGCATTCTCAACGGTACCTGCAATTATATTCTCAGCCGGATGACCTATGAAGGTCTTGAATTTGAAGAAACTCTCAATCAGGCGATTGCCAACGGTTTTGCCGAAACACCGCCGGATCTCGATATTCTGGGCCATGATACGGCACACAAATGTCAGATTCTGGCTTCTCTGGCATACAGCACCCGAATTGATCTGAATGCGATTCCTGTGGAAGGGATCACCTCGATTACCCATCTCGATGTGGCGTATGCACGGGAAATGGGCTACATCATCAAACTGCTCGCCATTATCCGTGAAGTGGACGGCAGTATTGAAGCGCGGGTTCATCCGGCGCTGATTCCCGAGAGCCATCTGCTGGCCGCCGTGCGCAACGAGTTCAACGGCATCTATGTAAAAAGCGACTGTGCCGATGCGACCCTCTATTACGGACGCGGTGCAGGGCGGAAGCCTACAGCAAGTGCCGTCGTGGGCGATATTGTGGATATTGCCCGGAACAAAGGCTGCGCTCCTTTCAAACCTTTTACCTACTCGCGCAATCTGGCGATTCGGGACATCGGTCTTGCTGAGGGCTGCTATTATCTGCGCCTCACTACGGAAGACCATCCCGGCGTGCTGGGACGTGTCTGCTCCACACTGGGCAAACATGGTGTCAGCATTGCTTCCTGCATACAGAAAAATCAGGGCGATCAGGAACCGGTGCATGTGGTGCTCATGACCCATGCCACGGTTGAATCGGCCATAAAAGCCGCCCTGTCCGAAATAGACGGTTTTGATTGTATCGCTGAACCCACGCAATTCCTTCGCGTTTTCTAATTCAACGAAAGGCATCCCCGATGTACAACCCCGGCCTTATTGCCCGCTTTCGTTCGCATCTGCCTGTGTCAGATACCACACGCATCATTACGCTGAACGAAGGATCCACACCGCTGGTGGCGGCGCCCGGTTTGAGTGCGGCTATTCATCCCCGCCTCGAAATTTACCTGAAATATGAAGGGCTCAATCCGACCGGCTCTTTTAAAGACCGGGGCATGACCATGGCGATCACCAAGGCCGTGGAAGAAGGTTTCGAAATGGTGATGTGCGCCTCCACAGGCAACACCTCCGCCTCCGCTGCCGCCTATGCCGCCCGGGCAGGCATCAAATGTGTGGTACTGATTCCGGAGGGGAAAATCGCTTTCGGAAAGCTCAGCCAGGCGATGATCCATGGCGCGCAGGTGATTCAGATCCGCGGCAATTTTGATGAAGCACTGAATCTGGTACGGCGCATGTGCAACAACTTCCCCATCGCTCTGGTCAACTCCGTCAATCCCTATCGTATCGAAGGGCAGAAGACCGGCGCCTTTGAAATTCTGGAAGATTTCGACGGAATCGCGCCCGATTTTCAGGCAATGCCCGTGGGCAATGCAGGCAACATTACCGCCTACTGGAAGGGATATAAGGAATATCATGAAATGGGCAAATGCGAAGGCCGCCCGCGCATGCTCGGCTTTCAGGCGGCGGGATCGGCGCCCATCGTGCTGGGTCATCCGGTGCTCCAGCCCGAAACCTTCGCCACAGCAATCCGCATCGGCAATCCCGCAAGCTGGACAACAGCGGAAGCGGCTCGTGATGAATCGGGCGGTGTCATTGATATGGTGACTGATGATGAAATCCGGGATGCTTATACGCTGGTGGCGAGAACGGAGGGGATCTTCTGCGAACCCGCCAGCGCCGCAAGCATTGCGGGCCTTGTGAAGCTGTCCAAGGCGGGATATTTCGACGAATGCACGCCCCGCACAGGCAATATGCTCCGGGCCGTGTGTATCCTGACAGGACACGGTCTGAAAGACCCGGATAACGCCATTGCGGCGGCGTCGCAGCCCCGGACTGTGGAAGCTGTGGAAGAGCAGATTGTGGAAGTACTCGGCTTTGCTCCGGCAATGGCATGACCACCGGAAGAAATATCTGTGCGTACTCTGACCCCGAAGCAGCACATAGTGCGGACCCGTAATGCCGACTTCAGTGTTTGGGAATATCCCGGCGACGGCACACCTCTGTTTTTCTGCCATTGTACAGGCGTGAGCGGCAGAGTCTGGGAGTCTGTCTTTCGAACCCTCAGTCTGAACCATACCCTCTTCGCCTGGGACGCTCGCGGGCATGGCGATTCCGCCAAAAGTCCTGAAGCGGAAGCCTATACCTGGGACAGCCTCGCCCGGGATCTGCTCGGCGTTTTTGATCAGATGGGGTTGCCCGAAGGGATGCAGGCAGTGGGGCACAGCGGCGGCGGATCGACCATTGTACAGGCCGAACTGATACGCCCCGGCACATTCTCGCGGCTGATGCTTGTCGATGCCATTATTGCATTGCCCGATTTTTTCGCGGGAGCAAAACTGCTGGCAAAACTCGTGAGGAGACGGCGCAGCCGTTTTTCTTCCCGGCAGGAAGCACGCGAACGCTTCAGTGCCAAGGAACCCATGAATATGTGGACGGGCGACAGCCTCGACTGTTATCTGAAATACTGCTTTTTTCAGGGTGACGGAGAAGAGATCCTGCTCAAATGCCCGGGCGATATCGAGGCATGGGTATATGAGATGTCGGACAAGACCGAAATTATGAGCCGTCTGCCGCAGCTCCAGATGCCCGTGCTGCTGATTACCGGCGAGAACAGCTATATGCAGCAGTATGTGGAAGAGCAGCACAAACGCATTGCCGGATCAGAAATGCAGGTTATCCCGGGCGCCGGCCATTTTCTGGCTCAGGAAAAACCTGAAGAAATTGCCGCAGTTATGAATCGCTGGTTTGCCCCGTCAGAAGGCATCGCACAAGCACATTAACTTCTTTTGCGCCGGGCAATCTGCAGGCGGATAACCATGGGGATAAAAAGCAGCATCAGCAGCACGCTGATCCCCAGAGCCAGACGGTTTGTGTTTGCCATGCCCTGCTGCACATCGCCGCGGACCAGCCTGCCGATCACTTCCTCCTGCACAATGGGACCGATGCTTCCCAGTCCGTTCACAATGCCTGCTACTACCATGCCGTTCCGCGCACCGGCGATCTCCACAGGACCGGCACCGCTCAGAAGAATATCGGGACCGTAAAGCATGAACCCCACAATACTGAAACACAGAGCAATGGCTATCGGAGAAGCACCGAGATACATGACTGCCAGGTAGCCGCCGATGACGCCGAGACTCAGGACCAGACAAAGCGCCGCCCAGTTTCCTTTGAACCACTTGTCGAGCATGTAGCCCGTGGCGACGGAACCGGCAAGACCGGCGATGTCAAAGCCCATGGAATAATAACTCGACAGAGAAGGATCCAGCCCCTGTATAATGAGGAAGGACGGGAGCCAGGAATCCAGTGCGTAGCGCAGGAACTTGACGCAGAAGTAGGCGCCGCCCATGGTCAGCACCAGAGGATTGAGCGCAAGAATAAGATAATCCTTCATGCCCACCTGGTCTTCTTTGGATGCATGAATGGTCTGGCGCTCTGTTTCCTCTTCGGTAACCAAAGGGGTCAGACCCACATCTTCGGGACGGGTGCGCTGCCAGAAATAAAGAAGCCACCAGAGTAAAAAAGCGAGTGCCGTACAGCCGAAAAAGGCCCACCGCCAGCCCGCCAGCCCCAGATACAGCCCGGTCATACCGAGGAACATGCCGGTCAGCGTTTTGACCATGACGCTGCCTACGATGTAGTTGGTCGTCCAGATGCCGAAGATGCGTCCCCGTTCTTTCACCCGAAGCCATTCCGAAATAGCGCCGACACAACCCGGCCAGCCTGCTGCCTGCACAAAACCGTTGAAGGCCATGAAGACCAGAAAGGTATAGTAGGAATTGGCGAATCCGAAGATGAGATTGCAAAGAAGGGAGATGCCGAGACCGCCCAGCAAAAGCAGGCGCGGGCCCCATCGCCGCCCCGCATAGCTGCTGATGAACTGACCCAGCATATACGCCACAAGAAAAGCGGTCCAGATATGGGCGGTACGCCCCAGCTCCCATCCCAGTTCTTCCGCAATCGGTGTCTTGCAGATGGAAAAGACTTTGCGGGTCAGATAAAAACCACCATAGCCCAGGTAAGTCGAAACCAGAACGCGTATCCGCCACTCCCAGTGCTCCCGGGTAAAGTCTGCCGACATAATTTTTCCTCTCCGGCGTCAGATTTTTCATTCTCGTTCCGTAAATACTATAGGAAACAGACGCTTTCAGTCCAACCCGGCAAAAGGGAAAAGGGGAGGATGAACTCCGGGGTTTAGTATTTCTTGTTTATGACAATAACTTTTACATGTATTCAGGGTGCGTTATTGTCCGCCGACGGTTCTTAAAGCCTGAGTGCCTGAAGCAGAAATCTTCCGAATCCTTGTAATGCAATTGGAGCAGGCGAGTGGCATTGGGCGATTAAATGGACGGCTATGGCGCTCAGGGGAATGAGATTTCTTTTTCCAGACTAAGAGTCACGGCGTCCTGTGCATCCGGGAGGGCGACAGGGCTTTCTGTCGGACTGAAGAATTGGATCGTGCCCTCTATGTCACTGAGGGGTGTGTCTTTCGTGTCGGCAATGAGGACCGGGCGGTCGAAGGGATCGAAAACGCGGCACCTGATAAATTCAACACCGCCGAGGCGGGACACGTTGTCTGTTTTGTTCAGCGTAAAAACCAGCGGCGCCAGATTTTTCTGACCTTTGTCGCCGCGGAGGGCAGTATTGCTCCAGCGGCAGTCGGTAAAGCGGACTTTCGTCCGGTCGGCTCCTTTGTCGTAAATGTGCAGCCCGCGCCCGTACGTATTCTCCACCGTACAGGAGACAAACTCGATCAGCCCACCCGGGCCGTCGTCTTTGATTGCCCCCACACTGATGCCCGCATCTCTTCCGCTGCGTACATGACAGTTTTCGAAGCGCAGAGAGACATCGGCACTTTCACGGCTCAACGGCATCAGATATACCAGAATCCCCGGTCCCGCATTGTTTTCCATGACACAATTTTTCACCACACAGTTTTCGATACGCTCATCGGCCTGGTTGGGTTCAAAATCAATGCCTGCCCGGGGCGCCGTGCCGTCCGTATCGGCAAAGAGGCAATTTTCGATCAGCAGATTTTTCGCCGTGATCACGCTGATCCCCTGCCGGTGGTGATTCATGCAGCGCACATTGCGGATCACCACATCCTCGCACCAGGGCTGTTCTCCGCTGCTGTTCCCCAGATAAATCCCGTCACCGCCGCTGCTTTCCAGCGTCACCCCTTCCACGTGAATCCGGCGGCAGCTGGTAAAAGAAAGGGTCATCCGCCACTCGGCATTGTCATAGCCCGGCGTCAGATAATCCTCCTTGTGCATACGCAAGGTCGCCCCGTAGCCCAGGAGTGTCAGGTCCTCTCCTTTTTCCAGGCGGAAAAGTGAATCACTCTTCCCGAGGAAGGCGCCTTTTTTTGCCTCCACCACCACACCGGGCTCGAAAAAAACCGTCTGATGGCTGCGAAGCACCAGCGGTCGGGTAATCCACGGTGCACCCGTATAGGGAATCACCACGCGGTCTGCCCCTGAGTCCAGCGCCGACTGCAGCATTTCCGTGCTGTCCTCCCGGTCAAATCCCCACCACGCCGCATTGGCATCGCTGCGCCTGCCTGCCTGCAGATCAGCAATGGCCTGCGGATTTCCGGCAATTGCTTCTGCCATTGACATAGAGGCGGAGCAGAGAAACACAAAGGGAAAAAGAAGGGACAATGCACGGATCATGGTATGCCTTTCCTGCTGAATGGAGACACGTTTTTTTGCATTGTAAAAGATTCGCCCGTC
>MWCY01000038.1 GCA_002070275.1 Candidatus Hydrogenedentes bacterium ADurb.Bin170 | reverse complement strand
GCAGGTGTTTCCGCAGCATTTTCGGAGATGGTCACCCCGCCGGACAGCATAAGCACTTCCACTTCAGGTTTTTTAAAGTGAAATTTTGACAGAAGCCCCAGCAGCAGAATTACTGCCACATGAAGAATAATGGAGAAGAGAATCAGCCGGGTGAGCCATTTTTTGGCTTTCTTTTCACGCCAGTAAGGGTGAAGTGCATATTGCTGATCATCTGGTATTTGTGATGTGTTTTTACTCATTGTCTCTGCTGTTGTGCGTACAGGAGTTGAGGCGCCGGAAAGTTGGTGTCCCACTGTCCGGCATTCGACAGCTGCGCCGAACCATGGGAAGGGAGCGGTTCCATGCCGCATCCTCCCGATGTGCCGGACAGGTGGAAGCGTGGAGCAGCAATCTGTACGACCTGCGGGTACGAACAAATTTTGATTTTTGCTCATTCCCTCTTTTCAGTGCGATTAGTATACTAAAAAAACGATACACAAAGGAATTCAGGTTGCGGACTCGCTGAACAAAGGCGTACCGAAAAAGATCTGTTGCATTTATCTGCGGTCTCTCCGTACAATTGCCTTTTGTGCCGTGTGTCTGTCTTCATGCAGACCCTATCGGCGGAAGAACTGCGGATACCCGATTTTAAACATGCTGCATGGCTCCATGCGGCGCAACTTTTATGGAGAGTTGATTATGAAACGCTATTGCTGCCTGTTTTCGTTGACGATGCTGTTTGCGCTGTTGTTTACAAGTGCCTATGGAGCGGTCAGTACGCCCAGCATATTCGGAGATCATATGGTTCTGCAGCAGAAGAAGACAATTCCTGTCTGGGGAAAAGCCGATCCCGGAGAAAGTGTAACCGTTACTCTGGGCGACGTTTCCCGAAAAGCCACGGCGTGCGGGGAAGGCAGATGGCGTGTTGATCTTCCTAAAATGAAGGCGGGCGGACCCTATGAATTGAAGATTAAGGGGGCAGGCAACAGCCTTCTTTTCTCCGATGTGCTTGTGGGAGAAGTCTGGATCGGCTCCGGTCAGTCTAACATGCAGTGGACTGTGGCGGATTCGAACAATGCGGAGCGCGAAATTGCCAATGCGCAGTATCCGAAAATCCGTCTTTTTGATGTAAAACGCACCGTGGCGACATCGCCGCAGGATGACTGTACTGGCGAATGGAAAGTCTGCTCGCCTGAAACCCTGCCGTCTTTTTCCGCTGTCCTTTATTACTTCGGGCGTGAACTGCACCAGCAGCTGAATGATATGCCGATGGGTCTGATTCATACGTCCTGGGGCGGTACTCCTGCAGAATCCTGGACCAGCAGACCTATGCTTGAAAGCGATCCCCAGCTGGTGGGATTGGTCAAAAAATGGGATAAAACGCTGGCTGATTATCCTCAGGCAAAAGCCGCCTATGATGAAGCACTGGCGGTGTGGGAAGCGGAAGCCGAGAAAGCAAAGGCAGAAGGGAAAGAGGCACCCAAAAAACCCAAGGCTCCTGAAGGCCCCGATCATCCCTGGCTCGCTTCCGGGCTTTACAATGCCATGATTGCACCCCTTGTTCCCTATGCCATTCAAGGAGCCGTCTGGTATCAGGGCGAGTCCAATGCCAACCGGGCATACCAGTACAGAACGTTGTTCCCTGCCATGATCAATGACTGGCGCAATGCGTGGGGGCAGGGAAATTTCTCCTTCTATTTTGTGCAGCTGGCAAACTTTACCGAAGTGAAAGAGGAGCCGGCGGACTCTGATTGGGCGGAGCTGCGTGAGGCGCAGACCATGGCGCTTTCCCTCAGGAAAACAGGCATGGCGACCATTATCGATATTGGCGAAGCCGATGACATTCATCCCCGCAATAAACAGGATGTGGGCAAGCGCCTGGCCTTCAATGCACTGGCAAAAGACTATGGCAGGCAGATCATCTTTTCCGGTCCTATGTATAAGAATATGCAAATCCGAAACGGTGCCATTGTGCTGAGCTTCAATCACGCTCATGGCGGACTGAGAGCGGCGGACAATGGTGAGCTGACCGGTTTTGCCATTGCGGGCAGCGATAAAAAATTCGTCTGGGCAGATGCGGTTGTCCGCGGAAAAACAGTAGTGGTCTCTTCGCCGGACGTGAAAGAGCCTGTTGCTGTCCGTTATGCCTGGGCAAACAACCCGGTTTGCAATCTGGTCAACGGTGCAGGGCTGCCTGCATCGCCCTTCCGCACTGATGACTGGCCCGGTTTGACGGACAATAACGAATAGCCGGCTGCTCCGCTCACTCTATTTACGGCGTGGTTGACGGGTTCTCTGCCTCAGGCTTTGAACCCTTCGACTACGCCGTCCATTTTACTGCCTTCCTGCAGGAGTGCGGCATGCGTGAATCCGGCTTTTTCCAGAGCTGCCTGAATTTCCGCAAAGGTATAGCAGTTGCCGCCGTCCGTGGAAACTAGCATATTCACAGCGAAAAGTGCACCGGCCGGAGGACTGATTTTGTCCGGAGTCAGTACATGATCCCTGATAAGAATACGTCCGCCCGGAATAAGCGCATCGTAACACTTTTTGAAGAGATCCACGTTCTGCTCAAAACTGTTCTGATGGATAATCGCCGAAAGCAACACGAAGTCGTGACCTCCCGGCAGCGGATCGCAGTAGAAATCGCCTGAAGCAAAGGATATGCGGCTCAGCACAGGAGAGTCTGCCAGCCGCTCTTTTGCCATTGCAATGACCGGTGCCCGGTCGAAAATGGTGGCGGACATTTCAGGGTATTCGTTGAGAAAGGCTTCAGCGTAACTCCCTGTCGCACCGCCCACATCGAGCAGTTTTTTCGATGCCTCCCCTTTGGCACAACGGGCGATGGATGCGGCAAGGTCGCGACCCGCCACATGCATTGCGAAAATAAAGGCGCGCAGCTCCGCATTTTCAAAAAGCCCGGAAGGGGTCATGTCCTGTTTGCCGGTACGGATCACCTCACTCAAATTTGACCAGCGTGACCACATACTCCCCGAATGGAGAAGCATCAGGCGTACCGATTCGGGCGCATCCGATGAAAGAAGCCGATACATCTCGGGAGTACAATAATAGCGCTCATCTTTCTTTTCAAGAAGCCCGATGGCGGCCACTGCATTCAGAAGAATCTCTGTCCCTCTCTTTTCCAGAGACAATGCCGCGGCGAGTTCTTCGACGCTTTTAGGCGATTTCAGATGGGTGAATATGTCCAGCTCCGCAGCGGAAATGATAATCCGGGATTCAATAAAACCGCGGGCATGTCCCAGGAGGGTTTCAGCTGTCCAGTTGCTCATAGCAGTTCCTTTCTGTTTTGTCGGCGGCTGTCCAGACGCTGCCGTATGATGTATTTCTTACTTTAAGAGTCTACAATAAAAAGAAATCGAAAGCGAATTTCAGCGGCCTTTTCTTTACATCACTCCTTTAATCAGGTATACTATAAATAAAGGCCCTGTGTGTTATTTATTGACGCGGTCAAGAAAACTGCGACTTGCCCGGAATTCCAGAAGAAAAAAATTCAGGAAAACGGGCAGCCAGACCAGAGGAGTTCGGCTTATTAATCCTGAAGAAGTATCTTATACCCCTGAAGCAGAAGCACAGGAAACGGAACAGCCAAAGCCTGATATCCGCCGTGAGTTCTTTGAACTGATTCGGCTGGTTATCGTTTTTTTGCTGGTTTTCTGGGCGGTGAAATTTTTTATTGTGGAGGGGTATGAAGTTCAGGGTGAGTCCATGCTGCCTACATTGGCAGACAAGGATCGGATTCTGGTTTTTAAGCTGCCGCAACATCTCCATAAAGTCCCTCCCTTTCAGAGATGGCAGCCTTTCCACACGGGGGATATTCTGGTGCTGGACGGCTTCGGAAACAAGCGATTGATCAAACGGCTTATTGCCTATAATCCCCGCCAGCCGGGGAGAACCGTCAATGCCCAGTCGGAAACAGATGCGCCCTCCGTGCAGGACGGTGTAAAAGTGGAGTTTGACCGGGGCGTCGTTCGAGTCAATAACTGGCAGATCGATGAAAGCGCCTATCTGTCCGAAGCGATGCGGCATTCCGGTGAGCGGGACAAATGCACGCTTGCCCCCGGTGAGTTGTATGTACTCGGGGACCACCGACAGGTCAGCAAAGACAGCAGGAGTTTTCATGCGGTCCATGATTTTCAGGTGGTAGGCAAAGCGGTCTTCAGGTTTTGGCCCCTCTCCAAAATAGGGTTTCTGTAACCGGACGGAGGCCTGCCTCAGTGAAACATACCCTCCTTTTTTCCGATGTGCATCTGAAACCTTCAGGCATCGACCGCACGTCAGATGCGCTTTTTCTCTCTTTCCTCCGGAGTATAGACCCGCGGGAAGTGGATCGCATTATCTGTCTTGGTGATCTTTTTGATTTCTGGTTTGAATACCGCCATGTGCACTTTTCCGGATACTTCGAGGTGCTCCGCCGTTTTGCTGAACTGCACGAACAGGGCGTTGAGCTGCACCTCTGCTGCGGCAACCATGACCTGTGGGCAGGTGACCTGTTGACAAGGCTGTGCGGACTTCAGGTGCACCACGAACCGGTGCACATGCATTTCGGAGACAGAAGAGCGCTTCTTCTTCATGGCGACGGATTAAATCGCGCAGACCGGGGCTATCGTCTTTTTAAAAGAATAGCTTCCTGCCGCCTGCTGCAGCGTGGATTCCGGTGGGTTCATCCTGATATTGCCATGGGAATTGCCCGTTTTTTCAGCAAAAAAAGCAGGGATCTGCTGAGTACAGCACCGCCTGCAGAAGGGCCGGAAGCGGAAGCGGTTCGACGCTATGCCTGTGCCCGTATCGCATCGGGAGAAGAAACACTGGTTATCTGCGGCCATGCGCATGCGCCTGTATTGGAGACGTATGGGTCTGCAGGTTTCTCCGGTTGTTACATCAATACGGGTGACTGGCCCATCCACCGTTCCTATGTTCGCTATGACGGCTCGGAATTTACCATGTGCACCTATTGTTAATCATGGTAAACACAGGAGAGATTGTTATGCGGTACATCGGTTTTTTTGTGGCAGGAACTCTTGCCGTTTTTCTTTTCAGTGCTTTGCTTGAAAATGCACCCGGCATATAGATAAACGCACACGAACATAGAAGCATGAAGGCAGGGGAAAGAGAGGGGGAATCGGTTTTTGTGGCGGTGGTGTTGGCGGCTCAAAGAGGAGGACGCGCCTGTTTTCGCTGAAACAGATTTGTTACGGCAATCCAGATGCGCATAAAGAAAGTATTGCGCTTTATCTCCCAGTCACGGACACGTTGGTACAGTGCCAGCAATTCAGACTGAAACACTTGCGCCGAGGGGAAACGGTCGTTGGGATTGCGTGCCATGGCTTTGGCAAGAAAGACATCGGTCTCCCGGGGAAGTTCGGGGCAAATGCGGGAAATTTTGTCGCCCAGAGCCGGGCGACGTCCGGTGAGCATTTCAAAAAACATGATGCCCAGAGGATAAATGTCTGCCCGTTTGTCGACCCGGGACGCATCCATATGCTGTTCCGGAGCAATATACGCTATCTTGCCCAGGTTGACACCGACCATTGTCAGATTTTTGAACTTGTCGTCCGATTTTGCCAGACCGAAATCCAGAATACGGATGGAACCATCTGCTAGAACCATAATGTTCTCAGGGGAAAGATCGCGATGGACCGTGAGCCGATGTGCGTGAACCAGGGCGTCCGCCACCAGACACAGAATCCGGACAGTGGAGCCGATGTCAAAGCGCCCCCACTGATGCATCCATTGACGGAGCGACTTTCCGTCCACATAGTCCATCGTATAGAAAAGGGTGTCTTCCCAGTTTCCGGTATCGTAAATGGTAACAATGCCGGGATGGGTGAGCTGGCGGGCTGTAGTTGCTTCCCGGACAAACCGTGCCTTGGCATGATTGCTTTTGAGATACTTGGAGCGCAGTGTTTTTAGCGCACGCTGTTCACCGCATGTGGTGTCTTCGACCAGATACACTTCCCCCATTCCGCCACGACCCAGCTTCCGCAAAATGATGTAGCGGCTCGCTATTTTTTGTCCTTCTTCGAACTGGTCCATGATGTTGCCCCTGGGTATTTCCAAGCCAACTAAGAACTCACAATGAGAATTATACAGTATTCACAATTAAAAATCAAGTAAAATGAAAAAGAAATTACTTTTTGAGCTGAATAATAAATAAACTGCGAAATAACTCTATATGAGGTAAGGTTTTTTTCTGTTCAGAATGCGCTGACGCTGAAAAAACATCTGCGCAAAATCCCCGGCATTCAAGTGCGCTTTCCGCGAGGTGTTACCCTTTAAAGATGCCCCGCATTTTTGCCCGCTAAATGGTGTTTACTTTCGAATTATAATAAAGTACGCCCGACCAATGCAAGATCGGGCGTACACAGGCTATTGCGAAGGGAAATTATTTTTCATCGTCTTTTTTAGGAGCGTCGGTGATGAGGCATTCCGTGGAGATAATCATACCGGCGGCACTGACGGCATTTTGCAGGGCGGTGCGTACAACTTTTGCCGGGTCGATGATGCCCGCTTTCACGAGGTCTTCCATGACACCTGTGGCGGCATTGAATCCGATGTTTCCTTTTGCCACCGAAACTTCATTTACTTTTACAGCACCTTCAAACCCTGCATTCTGTGCGATGATTGCCAGAGGCTCGGTCATTGCTTTTGCAAGCATGAGAGCACCGGTTTTTTCATCGCCCTGCAGATCCAGGTCAAGTACGCTTTTCCGCGCACGGATCAGGGCTACGCCACCGCCTGCGACAATGCCTTCTTCAATGGCGGCGCGGGTGGCATTGAGCGCATCATCCGCGCGATCTTTCTTTTCCTTCAGCTCCACTTCACTGGCGGCACCGATCTGAATGACAGCCACACCGCCTGCAAGCTTCGCCAGACGTTCCTGGAGTTTTTCCCTGTCGTAGTCGGAAGTTGTTGTTTCAATGCCTTTACGGATCTGATCAACTCTTCCTGCGATCTCTTTTTTGTCGCCACCGCCCTGAATTACCGTGGTATGATCTTTGGTAATTTCAATGCGCTTGGCGGTACCCAGCTGGTTCAGCTCCACATTTTCCAGTTTCATGCCCAGATCTTCGCTGATAAACTGCCCGCCTGTAAGAATAGCCAGGTCGCGCAGGATTTCTTTGCGTCTGTCACCGAATGCCGGCGCTTTGACTGCTGCAACGTTGAGGATGCCGCGAAGGCGGTTAACCACCAGCGTTGCCAGCGCTTCCCCTTCAATATCTTCGGCAATAATCAGAAGACCTTTTCCTGCCTGGGCAATTTTCTGCAGAACAGGGAGCATTTCGCTGATATTGCTGATTTTTTTCTCGTAACAGAGGATATACGGGTCATCCAGCACGACCTGCATGGTTTCCCGGTTGGTTACGAAATAGGGGGAAAGGTAGCCGCGGTCAAACTGCATGCCGTCAACCTGTTCCATCTCCGTAGCAAACCCTTTGCCCTCTTCAACCGTGATGACACCGTCCTGGCCGACTTTTGCAATCGCTTCCGCAATAATGTCACCGATGCTTGTATCGCCGTTGGCGGAGACAATAGCGACCTGCCGGATTTCATCCTGATTTTTAATACTTTTTGCGGCGGCTTTAATGGCATCCAGTGCCACTTCAGCGGCTTTGTCAAGACCGCGTTTCAGATGCGCCGGGTTGGCACCGGCTGTTACATGACGCATGCCTTCGCGGACAAGTGCCTGAGCGAGAACGGTGGCGGTTGTCGTACCGTCGCCGGCGACATCATTTGTTTTGCTTGCCGCCTGCCGGAGCATACGGGCACCCATGTTGGCATAGGGCTCTTCCAGTTCCACTTCTTTAGCGACAGTAACGCCGTCTTTGGTGATCTTGGGGGCACCGAAGGACTTCTCCAACAACACATTTTTGCCCTTGGGACCCAAAGTGGCTTTGACGGCATCGGCGAGCTGGTCAACACCGCTCAGCAGTGCAATACGTGCTTCCTGATCAAAAAGTAATTGTTTTGCCATGGTTTAATCTCCTTCATAGCATGAATTTTTGAAACATACCGGATCCGTTCCGGGGCGGGAATTAGCACTCGACATGGATGAGTGCTAACAAATGGTAGCATATCAAATAAATGAAGTCAAGTTGGAACAACACAAATGAAAGAAAAAGCGGAAGATGCAGGGGAAGTATGCAGGCAGTACCCCTTGTTCTTTATCAGTACTTCGCAGCGGATGCAAATAAAGCGTATGCCCCTGTGGCTGTGTTATAGTGAGATAGCCGAAACAGCCGTGTCTCCGGAGCCTTTATGAGTAGCCCTCTTTGTATAGTGAGCAATAAGCCGTATAAGAAAAGAAGCGTTTCTGTCCTGAGAGCAGTCTTTGCTTTCTTTGCGCTGAGCTGCCTTGCGATGCTGTGTTCTTCCGCTGAAGAAGCAGTAAATCCCCTGGAAGTGAAGGCGCGGATCCGTTATGCTGAGATGAAAGAAAAATTCACATTCCGTTTGCAGGAGAAAGGAACGCTTGAATCCGGCGACACGCTCTATTCTCTGGCACCTGGCGCCTATACACTTACACTGGAGAAAGGGCGGGGCGCGACGCAGCATTACCACGTATTTACACGAACTTTTGCGCCTGCGGAGGTTCAGGAAAAGGAAGCCTGTCTCCGTGAATGGCAGGAAAAAAAATTTACTCCGCAGGTGATTACCTTCGGTCTGCTTTACCGCCTGCCTTCAGGTCGTACGCTTGATAATCGCCGGCACTGGGTTTCTGTTGCCCGCTGTAAGGAGGAATCGGAAGCGAAAGCCCTTGCCGACCGTTTGAAAACGGGCAGCGTCGCTCCCTGGATTCGACCGGAAAGGATTGCCCCGGGAACCGCTTCTTTTTCCCTGCAGGGACCCCGCGGGAAAGCCTCTTCTCTTTTTGCCGCTCCTCTTTTTCTCGATTGCGAAGGTGTTGTGGAAATAGTGGACGTGTCCGGCACTTTCTGGAAGGAAAAAAAACGAAACTGCCTTTATGCGCCGCCGCTGGAAATCGGTATAGGTGCAGAAGATACCATTGAGATTTTCGGGACACTGCCGGTGGAAGAATATCTGCGCGGTGTTGTTCCGGCGGAGATGCCGGTGCAATGGCCGCTGGAAGCATTGAAAGCTCAGGCGCTGGTGGCACGCAGCGAGATTTACGCCAGTCTCGCAGGCAAATATAAACTGCAGGGCTTTGACTTCACCACACTCGAAAGCTGCCGCGCCTACTGGGGTGCCGGGGAGTTTCATCCTTCCTCGGATCGGGCAATACGGGAGACAGCGGGGGAAGCACTTTCTTTTGATAACCGTTTTGCCGTTGCCGTATTTTCCTCTTGCTGCGGTGGCTGGACTGAAAACAACGATACAGTCTGGAGCGGCCCGCCTGACAGGCTCCTACGTGGCGGAAGCGATTTGCGTGAGAACGGCGGATCTGTCACACCTGCGAAGAATATGCTTCAGTGGCTGCAGAGCGCGCCCCGTGCCTGGTGTGAAGGTGATCAGCAGAGTTTTCGCTGGCAGCGTCGTTTTTCAACCGATGAATTGTCGGCTCTGATTAATAAAAAATATAAAGTGGGAACAGTCTTGTCTGTCACCGAAGGGGTGCGAGGTGTAAGTGGACGGTTAAAATCCGTTACAATAGTTGGTACACTTTCAACAGTGACTATTGAACGGGAACTGGCAATTCGTCAGGCATTTGGAGGATTACCCAGTGCCATGATTATAATAAAGGCGGATCCCCCGGGAAAGACGCCCGCCCATTGGAAGGTTTACGGCGGCGGTCGGGGACATGGCGTTGGACTTTGTCAACATGGAGCACGCGGTATGGCTGCCGCGGGGCTTGATTATAGAGATATTGTGGCGCATTATTTTTCCGGCGCCGTGATAGAAAGGACACGCTGATGAACCTGGAAGCGATTCGTGCGAAAAAATCCCGTTTTGCCATCGGGCTCATGTCCGGTACTTCCTGTGATGGGGTTAATGCTGTTCTGGTTCGAATCAAGGGAACCGGACCGGGGCTTGCCATTAAACTGCTGGCTCACCAGACCTTTCCGTATACAACGGATTTCCAGAACAAACTGCTTGTAGAGCATATGAGTGCCAAGGAAGTGTGCCTTCTCAATTTTGAGTTGGGGCAGCTTCTCGCCGAGGCATCCCTTGCCATGCTGGATCAGGCTGATGACCATGAGGTGGAGGTGGACTTTATCGCCGCGCATGGGCATACAGTTGGCCATTATCCGCCCGGCTCCGGCAATGACCGTGTGGGTACCCTGCAGATCGGGGAACCCGCCATTATTGCGCATCAGACAAAGCTGCCCGTTATTTCCGATTTTCGGGTTCGGGATATGGCTGCAGGCGGTCAGGGTGCCCCGCTGGTACCTTATGCGGACTGGTTGCTTTTTCAGCGCGAAGAAAAAAATATTGTGTGTCTGAATATTGGCGGGATTGCAAACTTCACCGTTGTAACCCCAAAATTTGAAGACATACTCGCCTTTGATACCGGTCCCGGCAATATCGCCATTGATGCGACTGTCCGGCTGCTGTCCCGGGGATCCCGTGCCTTTGACGAAAATGGCGATGCAGCACGGCGTGGCAAAGTGATTGACGAGTTTCTTGAATATCTGCTCAGCGACAGTTACTTCCAGAAAGAACCGCCCAAGAGCACAGGAAGAGAGCGTTTCGGGCTGGAGGCTTATCTCCGCGATGCTCTTGCCAGCCGCCGGAACCACTCCTACGAAGATCTGGTCGCTACGGTCACTGAAGCCACGGTTCGCAGCATTGCCGATGCCTACAGAAATTATATTGCGCCCAATTATGAGGCGACCCAGATGATTGTCGGCGGCGGCGGTGCCATGAACAACACAATTATGACCCGCCTGCAGCAAGAACTTCCTGAGATGAAAATTTTTATCAGCGACCGTGTCGGTATTTCCTATGATGCCCGGGAAGCCATTGCTTTTGCGATTCTCGGCAATGAAACGATTTTTGGAACGCCCGCCAATGTGCCGCAGGCAACAGGAGCATCGGAATCTGTCGTGCTTGGAAAAATTACACCGCCCTGAGTGTCTTTGCAACTGCGATGAAAGAATAAAGAACTGCAATGGTAAATCCGGAACTTTTAAAAATCCTGGTCTGCCCGGAGAACAAAACACCGCTGCATCCGGCAGCACCTGAAGTACTTGATGCCCTGAATGCGGAAGTGGTTGCAGGGACTTTGAAAAACCGCGCCGGAGATACGGTGACTGATCTGATCCAGGAAGGTCTGATCAGGGAAGATGGTGCCGTGCTCTACATCGTCCGCGACGATATCCCGGTGATGCTGATTGAAGAAGCTGTGCCGCTTGCGAAAGACGGATCTGACTGCTGAATCAGCAATGCCATAGGGCATTCAGGCATTCGGGCAGTTCAGCGATGCTGGCGAGTACCCGCTCAGCCTGTTCATATTCAGGTGCACTGCCGAAACCATAAGCGGCGGCGATGCCGATCCCGCCGTGGGCAAGGGCTGCTTCAATATCGTCGTGCCGATCTCCGATCACCGCAAACGCAGCGGGTCGATGCTGCTCCAGGATAAGACCTGTCATCTCTGTTTTATCGCGGTAGCGTGTGCCCCGGGCATAAACGGTAGAGAAAAACGGAGCCATCCCGTGCGCTTCAACAAAGGCTGCCACGTAGGGTTCTGGTCCGTTGGAGCAGATCGCCATCTGGTATCCCCGGTCATGGAGGGCTTGTACGGTTTCCAGAGCTTTCGGATAGAGGAGTCCGCAGGTGTGCATGCACTGCAGCTCCAGCGCGTTGGCATGGCTGACCACTTCCTCAGCCTTGCCTTCAGCACAGAGTGACGCCATCCAGGCTTCGTAATCTTCCACAGGCTTTCCGAAGAAGAAGCAAATGGCTTCTTTATCCGGTTCCGGAAGCCCGTAATCTCTGAATGCCTGTTGAACGGCAGGCACTGTTACGGTATCCGTCTGAAGCAGCGTACCGTCTATATCAAAGATCAGCAACCTGTCTGACACCATTGCGTGCGTCCTTTCTGCAATTGTTTCGTACCTTCTGCCTCTTTGAATCTATCACAAAGGCATTGGTGTTTTCCTGCCTGGAAGTTACTTTTTCTGCGCCGGGCTTGTTTTTTTTAATTTTCTCAGTAAAATGCGTTGCGCTCCTTGACATAAGAGGGTACGGTGCTCCATAATGGAGCATAATGTGCAGAAACTAAAATTATACCAGTCTTACCTTATAGAAAGTTGAAGAATGTGTCGGGGCGGCTGGATCGCAGGCGATTCGTACACATTGCGCTGAGCAGGCAGGCACTACTTACCGGGAAAGAAGAAATGCATCGCACAGAGGGAGAACTTGTTCGCAAGAGTCTTCAGGGCGATACCGATGCCTATGCGGCACTGGTACAGCGGTATCAGGATGCTGTATATGCAACGGCGTTCTACTATGCCGGGCGTTATGGGGAAGCGGAAGACATTGCTCAGGAAGCCTTCTGGAAAGCATACCGGAATCTTCATCAGCTGAAAGATCAGGAGCATTTCGGTGCCTGGCTGAAAGTGATTACAACGCGTACCGCTGCCGACTGGCTTCGCCGTTTTGCGCCCCGCCATGAGGGGTACGCAACACCATTGCCCCATCGGCGTGCCCGGGAAGCGCAGGCGGAAGAAGCAGCAGCGCCGGGAGTTGAGGCCGATGATTACGCACTGGTTTATCGTGCGATCCAGAAGCTGCCGGAACGGTACCAGCTGCCGGTGGTACTGCGCTATGTTCAGGAAATGAGCTATAAAGAGATCTGCCGTTTTACAGGCTCCTCTTATGATGAAATACGTGGAATTTTGAATCGGGCGGGAAAGTTGCTGCGTCAGGAATTGACGGCGCAGCAGAAACAGGCTGAAGAAGGTATTATTCCGTGGCGTCGTGCAACCAAATAGAAGACATGCTGCAAGCTTACCTGGACGGTGAGCTGGGGCGTGTCGAAGGGCTGTTGCTGGAAGAGCATGTCGAGGTCTGCCCGTCATGCCGGCAGGAGCTGCAACGGGCACGGGCGTGTGCGGCACATCTTTACGAGACACTTCATCGGGATCGCCGTACCGTTGATCTGGTCACCGGTGTTATGGCGCATCTGCCGGAAATGAAATCTGCCCGCCGGACCTGGCGCGATACCTCCTCTGCCCGGTCTGCTTCCAATTACGGAAAGCAGCCCCTTCGCAATCCTGTTTTTCGATACATGCCTGTTTATGTTCCTGCGCTTCTTTTTATTCTGGCGCTGTTGCTCTGGATGCAATGGCCTGAACGGATAAACGAGCAAGCGGACTCTGTCGGCGTGGTAACCTATACCTCGGGTACAGCGTACCTTGCCAATGCGGTATCTTCCCGGAGCAGTCATCTTAAAGCGGGGGCGCTTCTGGCAGCCGGAGACACTCTGGATACGGCCGAGAACGGTCAGATGCTTTTGGCTTTGAAAGGTCCCACGCATCTGGCAGTGTACGGGAATTCGTCTGTCTGCATTACCAGTGACCGGCAGATCCTTATGGATCGGGGTCGTATGTTTCTGGATGTGTTCCGGGATTCGCGACGTTTTACCATCACAACCCCTCACGGGTGTATCACGGTGATGGGCACTTCTTTTCAGGTCGGCATTGAAGACAGCCGAACCGTGGTGAGTGTAGTGAACGGCGATGTGCTTGTGGAAAACGATCATTCTTTTGCTCGTCTGACCCGGGGCAAGCAGGCTGTTTTCCAGAAAGATTCCGGAATGCGCATTGCCTCTCTTGCCGATGTTGATCGTTTTGTGGAAGAGGCGCGCGCCCTTACACCTGATATTCAGGCGGAGCGTTTTTTCCGGGCGAGTATTCTGTCGGCGCCCCCGGAGTCAAGTCCTCTTACCGGAGAGCAGGTTTTCGTCGTGAAGACACGGTCGCGTAATGTTAAAGCCCTGTTACTGCGCTGGGT
Organism: Candidatus Hydrogenedentes bacterium ADurb.Bin170; assembly: GCA_002070275.1. Taxonomy (GTDB): domain Bacteria; phylum Hydrogenedentota; class Hydrogenedentia; order Hydrogenedentales; family CAITNO01; genus JAAYJV01. Next base: position 14,635 of record MWCY01000038.1, on the reverse strand, counting down.
GCCGGATCCTTATCTTGCCGGACATGCGGCCTATACGGTGTACATTTCCGATAACGCCATGCGGCCTGTTTCCAAATACACCATTATTCCTCATGTGTTTCAGGAGAAGCATCGTAATACTTTTGAGATCAGGATGCCTGAAGGACTGCAAAACCGGGATCTCTCCGTGCTGCATGTCACCGTGCTTCCCGTGCAGAACTCAGGTCATGTCGAAACTTCTTTTACGGAAGTGCTTGCGGTAGGAGCTAAAGAATGAATACCGCCGTTTCCGAAACATACTTCCTTGTCACTCCTGGCGGGTCAGATCGGCACCGTGCCTTGTTCTGCCTCACGTCACTCCTTTCCCCAAGAATACCTGTAGAACGGTGTTTCAGGTTTGACCCGCTTCCAGATTTTTCTCCTTTGTCCTTCTGTTCCTCCCCGGGAGGGAGATATGCTCCAACGGTGTTGACGAATCCTTCTGCCTCACGTCACTCCTTTCCCCAAGAATACCTGCAAATTACCGATTGCCGCATGTCTTCCTCCCTCCTTTGACCTCATCAGTGGCCGCCGTCCCGTTCTGCCTGTGTATTCTCAGGGGCGGCGGTTTTTTGTGTCTCTTTCACTCTTCCTGAAGTGATACCTGAAAGGGGATGAGGAATTTTTTTGGCAGAAAGGGAGAAATAAATGAAACACAGCATGCTGCTTAGGTATGATAGTAGTGTTGCTCTTTTCTGATACCCTGCTATTTACAGGAGATACTGCATGGAAGCGATGGAAAAAATTGTTACCTGTGTGACGCGCGGGAAAGTTGATCAAAATTCCCCCTGGCCGCCCGATCTCAAAGGGGAGGCTGGCGTTTTCGAACTGGTCCGTGATGCACTGGCGGCAGGAGTCGACCCCAACGAAATTCTGGCAAAAGGGCTCATGCCGGGTATGGAGATTATCGGCAAAAAGTTCAGCCAGGGCACTTCGTTTGTTCCGGATCTTCTGATGGCGGCAAAAGCAATGAACGCCGGACTGGAACAGCTGAAGCCTTTCTTTGAAGAAGGGACAGCGGTCAGGCGCGGTGTTTTTGTTCTGGGCACTGTTCTGGGCGATCTCCATGACATCGGCAAAAACCTGGTGCGGATGATGATGGAAGGTGCCGGGTACGAGGTGATTGATCTGGGCGCCAATGTTGCACCGGAAACTTTTCTGGAAAATGTGAAAAAATTCCCCGGCTGTATTGTCGGTATGAGTGCGCTGCTGACTTCCACCATGGTCAACATGGAAACAACGACCCGTCTGATTAAAAAAGAGAGTCCGGACACGCTGGTAGCGGTGGGCGGCGCGCCTTTATCAGAAGAGTTCTGCACAGCCATCGGTGCTGATCTTTACGCCGCCGATCCGCAGCAGCTGATTGAGAGGCTTCATGCATAGACTACAGCATGATCCGTATCAGATTGCAGTATGATTTTCTGACAGGGAAAACACAGGCACCGGATCATTGTCGGGGCGCAGGTGTTTTCCCTTTTTCTATGATGGAAAATCGTGCGTTTCTACATATTGTATGTGTATAGGTATGCACCCACAGTATCTGGCATAAAACATTCCGTACAGTGCTTCAGGTAATTAAACCGTAACAAACCAATGAGTTAGATTGTAGAATCCATGGATGCAATTCAGAAAGGCTCATCAGCGGCTGACCCTGCGGGGCAGCGCCCGGAGAACGTTATGGAAGTCTCTACTGAATGCAGCGACGAACAGTTGATGGCATTGCTGTGTGAAGGAAATACGAACGCGCTGGCTTTACTGGTGGAACGGTATCAAAACGATATATTCCGTTTTTGTATTCATTATCTTCGTGATCTGGAAGCCGCCCGTGATGCCGCGCAGGATATATTTTTAAAAGTCTTTGCGGCGAAGGACAAATTTGATACAAGCCGTTCCTTCCGCCCCTGGCTGCTGCGTATCGCCCGAAATCTCTGTTTCAACCTGTTGAAACGTGCCCAGATCGTGCCTATGGAAAGTCTGGACGCCATGCAGGAAAAAGAGGGGGGCAGCAGGCAGTATTGGAAGGCACAGACCTCCGCCCATCCGCTTGAAGGCATACTTGCGAGTGAGCGGCGGCGCGTGCTGCTGCGCATTGTCGACACAATGCCTGAAGATATGAGAGAAGTTATTGTCCTGAAATATTTTGAGCAGATGTCGTCCAAGGAAATCGCTGATGTTCTTGAAATCACCGAAGGTGCAGCGCGGACGCGTATTCATCGGGCGATTGCCTGGCTTAGAACTAAAAACAAATTAATTACGGATTTACAATGAGCGAACGACCCATTACCGATCCTGCCGGAAGATCCGGCGGCGAATCTGAAACTTTTGCGCTGGAGCAGGAGCTTCTGGCGCTGGGGGGTGAATTGTCTTCGCTCATGCCTGCTATCCATTTGGAAACAGCGGTTATGGCAGGGCTCGCTTCCTTCGAAGACGCTGAAGCCGGGCTGGAGGAGGAACTCCTTTTGCTGGGCGACGCCCTTGCCGGGGCCGTTCCTGAAGCCGGTCTGCAGCAGCGGATTCTGGAGCGGATAGAAGCTCAGGTGTGCCAGGAAAATACGGAACTGAAAACAGAGCTCAGGGCTATCGGCGCAGAAATGCGCGAAAAGCAGCCTGTCGTGGATATTGCCGAACCTGTTCTGGATGCCGTACCTGCCCGCACCCTTTCTGAAACGGTCGATTTTACACGGCACCGGAAACAACGCCGTCGTGAAAGCTGGGCGTCGCGGCAAATGCTCCTGACCGCCGCTGCCTGCCTTCTTTTGGTTTTCGGTGTGCTTTTTACCCGGGTGATTCGCCCGGAACTGACCCGCCTGCCCGGATCAGTCATGCAAACAGCCCGGACACAGGCTTCCGGTTCGGAAGAAAGTGCTTCGGCGAAAAAAGAAGCCCGGGAAGGCGAAGCGCTCAGCCTGACAATGGGAAGCAGTCAGGGGGAGATTGTGTTGTCCGCCTTAAAGCGGCCCGCCCCTTACACGGAAGAACAGGGTACGGAACAGAAGGCGCGGCATGAGGAGCACAGCCTGCAGGATATTCTGGATTTACGCCGACAGGCGGCGGACGGAAAATCGGACGCTCTCGCTCTGCTTGCCCGCTGGGGTGCGCTGGATCCCGATCAGGCGCGGAAACTTCTGGCGGAGGGAAGCCTTAGCCCGGCGGATCTGGTGGCACTGAGCCGTTTTCTGCCGGCGGATGAAGCCATGGCTCTGCTGCGTGAGGCGATCGAAGTCAATCCTGAAGACCCGGGGCTGCGGCTTGCTCTGGCGAGAATGCTGCTTGCCGATCCGAAGAATCATGCGGAGGCACAGCGTATGCAGGAGGCGCTGCGCAATCTTGATCCCGGCAACAGCCTGGCTTATTTCATGGATGCACAGGTGCGCTTTGCCGCCGGTGATTATGTAAACGCACTGGAATCACTGCAGGAGGCTTCCCGTCTGAGTTTTGCCAGCGCTTACGGATTGTCCAATGCGCAGCATCATCGGGCTGTGCTGGAAGCCGCTGGATATCCCGCAGAAACGGCAGGGGCTCTTGCCGCATTTTATGCCGGAACTGAGGAATACGGCTATTTGGAGCAGATGCGCAATGATCTGCTTGACTATGGAAGTTATTTTGAGTCCATAGGTGATTACGAATCTGCTTTTGCCATTTATAAAAGCATTGGAGAGCTGGGCGGTCAGCTGCTAAACGGTGCAGCCTTCGGAAACGAACAACTTGCCGGGCTGGATATGCAGACAGCGGCAATGGAAGCCATAAGCCAGTTGCTTCAGATTTTGAAAGTGCCCGGCGCTTCTCAGGTAGTGGAGAGCAGTTATGAGCTTTTCGCAGAAGGACTGGATCTTTTTCTCGAAAATCTCGGCCGTCTCGATGACTACTTGAAACAGGGAAGCGGTAATTCTGTCGTGGAAACCATCAACGGGATCATGCAGTACGGTGATATTCGTTTTTTCCCACGGGAAAGAAAAGAATAACGGCACCGCCCTTTATAAAGCCTTTTTGCCTGCCCCCCGCTTTTTCCTTCCGAAACCTGTCCCTTCATTCTCTCTTCCTTTTATCTGTGAAAAAAGTAAAAGAGAAGGCAGCGGAAGAGGGGAAAACATGCCCTATGCCACTTGCATTTGTTTTTAGCCCGGCTATATGTTATGCTAATTGAACAATTTAGGGCTGAACCCGAAGTAATCGGACCGCCAGACGCGAAAAGAAGACGAGTTTCAGGCGTTTTCTTTCCGGGCAGCTGTAAAAGGGCAGGCTCCTCGTTTTGCTGACTAAAAACAACTGTTTCCGGCTCCCGGCGGTGTTCGTTGTCTGGCACGGCATAACCAGCATGGAAGAGCGCTTTCTGGCTCGTCCATTCACGAAAGGAGTCTCTGAAATGGCAAAAATTGTTTGGCGTTACAGACTGACTAATCAGGAACAGCAGTTATGGGAGCGTGAAGAACTGAGGGGCTGGCGGGCTGCCATGACAGGTTTTGTTGAAGATGAAGCCCGTGACCGCGGCTGCCTGAAATTTGCCATTTACAGCACGGACGAAGTGCTGATTCTCAAAGACAGTGTGACCCGGGATCATGAGGAAAGCGCAGAGGACTGAAGTGTTCTTCTGAGCATCAGTGCATCAGCACTAAATTATCCCTGTGGACAATTTCGTCATAATCATTGTGCCCGAGGATAGATGTGATCTCCTCAGTTTTTTTGCCTTTCAGGAGGTCAATCGTTTCGCTGTCGTAATTGGCAAGACCGCAGGCGATCATGGCTCCTGCGTCATCAACGATCCGCACCGCCGCCCCGGCACCGAAGCGTCCTTCCACTTTCTGAACGCCAACAGGCAGCAGGCTTTTGCCTTTTTCCACGAGAGCAGCGGTGGCACCGGCATCCACATGCAACGTGCCGCAGATGCTTCTTCCGAAGGCAATCCAGCGTTTTCTGTGCGATAACGCCACTTTTGCCGGGCGGAAATTCGTATGAGGCGCTTCGCCCGCGAGGATCTGGTGGAGGACTCTTTTTCTGTATCCTGAGGTGATGATGCAGTCAACTCCGGCGGCAACTGCAATTTTAGCGGCCTGCAGTTTGGTGCGCATCCCGCCGGTGGAAGCAATACTTCCCGCCCCGCCCGCCAGCGCTTCGATTTCATCCGTGATCTGTGTCACCTCCCGAATGAGTGAAGCGGTCGGGTCCTCACGCGGATCTTTATCGAAAAGCCCGTCCACATCGGTCAGAATGATGAGGAGATCGGCATTTGCCTTGGCAGCAATTTTTGCGGCCAGCGTGTCGTTGTCTCCGAAACGCAGTTCCTCTGTTGCCGTTGAGTCATTTTCATTGACAACAGGCACCACCGACTTCATTGTGAAAAGGGTGGAGAGTGTGTTGCGTATATTCAGGTAGTTCTGCCGGGAGTCCAGATCGGCCTGAGTCAGCAGAATCTGTGCTGTAGTCATCCCTTTGCCGTACACGCGGAAGAGCGTCTCGTAGTAATGCATGAGGCGGGCCTGTCCGACAGCTGCGACCGCCTGTTTTTCAGGCAGGGCCGTCGGTCTTTTAACGAGACCCAGAGCGTCCATGCCGCATCCGACTGCACCGGATGTGACAATAAGAACATCCATGCCCTGATCCTGCTTCAGAGATACGATTTCCTGAACCAGTCCTTCCAGAATATGACCGTCAAAGGCGCGCCTGCCGGTTAATAGATTGGTTCCTATTTTGACCACGATCCGTTTGGAAGCTTTCGAAGGCATAGACATAGGGACTCCAATTCTGCCTGTATTTACCTTGCATTGCCACAGTCTTATTATACGGTTTTTTTCCTGCGCTTCCAAAACAGATGTCCGCCGAAGAATTTTAACGGATCATTCTTTGAACAGAGCTTATTTGGTGCGCCCGGTTTCTTTTCCTCAGAGGAAAATGCGCCGGCGCTCACACCGGAGACGATCTGATTCCCGCCTTCACTGAAACGGGCGAAAGGCTTGGAAGAGGTATCTGTTTAATCTGCCGGGTGGTGCTGGGGAAGCGGCATTTTTTCAGGATAATATTTGCATCAGCGCTCTTTGTGGGGTACACTGGTTATGCCTCGTTTCGGTCCGAACCAGGCTGTTTTCAACAGTCACCGCCAGTATTTCCACCGTTCCAGTGGAATCCTGCAAAGGAAGATTCTTTTTCCGTGAATAACAGTCGCCAGAAACCAACATACGATCATCGCGGATTCCCTGCCTGTCTGGAAGATTACCAGCCCTGGCTGCTCGAAGCGACCCAGGAGGAGCTGCGCCGGGTTGTTGCCACAATGCACCGTGTCCACGGTTTTACGGCAGTACTGACAGATCTAGATCTGCTTCTGGAGCGTATCAGTGAGGAAGGGCGTCTGGTTGCACAGGCGGAAGCGGCTTCCGTCATGCTTTACGATAAAAAGGCGGATGATTTGTATTTTCGTGTGGTGCTGGGCGATAAAAGCAGTCCTGACGTACTGAAAAAAGAAGTGCGCTTGAAAATGGGGCAGGGGATCGCTGGCGCTGCAGCGGAAAGCAGGCAGGTGATTCACGTTCCCGATGTGAGCAAAGATCCCCGTTTTTACAGCGGGGCAGATGCAGCTAGCCGCTTTCAGACGCACAGTCTTCTCGCCGTGCCCATGATTGAACGCGGGGAATTAATCGGAGTCCTGGAAGTGGTGAACAAGATAGGGGACATCTGCTTCTCTGCCATGGATCAGCATGTGCTGGAAGTATTTTCTCTGCTTGCAGCGACGGCTGTTGTGAATGCGCGCCTGATTGAGGCGCAGATTCAAAACGAACGTCTTGCCGCAATAGGGCAGGCCATTGCCGGGTTGACCCATCACATAAAAAATATTATGACCGGGCTGGGCAACTGTGTTGAACTGATTGACGGTGCCATTAAAAAAGAGGATTTTCTTCTGGTTCGCCAGATATGGCCTATTCTTTTTCGGAGCACAGGCCGTATCTCACGCTTTGTTCAGGATCTTCTTCTCGCTGCAAAGCCTCGCATGCCTGTGATGGCACCCTGCTGGCTTCACCAGATCGTGGCGGATGTGTGTGAGGATGTACGGGAACAGTGTGCGCACAAAAGTGTGTGCCTGGAAGTGCAGGCGAAAGAAAATGTGGATCCCATTGTGGGGGATGCAGATCTTCTTTCCCGCTGTATTCTGAATCTGCTGATCAATGCTGTGGAGGCGGCCCCGCTGAAAAACGGACGTGTCACCATTACGCTTGGCCTGAAAAACGATGGAGCACGCACCATTGAAGTTTGCGACAACGGTCCGGGAATTCCCCAGCAGGCGCGCGCCCGTATTTTCGATCTTTTTTATTCTGAAAAAGGAACCCGGGGCACGGGGCTCGGGCTTGCTTCTTCCTACAAAATTGCACAGGAACATGGCGGCACACTGGAACTGCTGGACAGTACCGGTGGCGCCTGTTTTCTTTTGACCCTTCCGCAGCGGCGGGAGATGGCAAATATTTTTGGAGGTTCCAATGAAAGTTCTGAAAATCCTTAAAAAGCCAGCCGTCCTCGGATGGCTTCTTTGGTTTATCACTACGCTCCTCCTGGCAGGGCCGGCGGTCATGCTCATGTATCGTATTACTTACGATACTGCCAACGCACTGACCCGCATTGTTTCGGGTGTTTTTGGTGCCGCCATCTTTTCCGGTGTTCTGGTGACACTGGGCAATGAGATCTGGTTCCGGATACGACGCAAGCAACTTGCTCAGGCTAAGAAAGAGAACCGTCGTGCAAAAAAGAAATCCGGGAAGAAAAAATAACTGCGTGCCCCTTTTAGTATCCTTTCCTTGATAAGGACTGTCTTATGTCTGACATGTGGGAACTTGCCTCTTATGTGGAAGAACATCCGGGAGACTATCCTCAGCGCTGGCAGCTGGCAAAAAAACTCTATGCCGCCCACGAGTATCGTCTGGCGCTGGAGCACCTGCTGGTGCTTAAAAATGAGTGGAAGCCTCATCTGAACAGCCGCCGCTATCTCGGTGCCGTATATTATCGAATGGGCCGCTATACCGAGGCGGCAAAAACGCTGCGTGAAGCGATCCGGGAATGGCCGGAGGAAATCGGACTCCGTGAGCAGCTGGCGCATGCATTGACCCGGGGGGAAGAGCACAAGGAAGCACTGAACGTCTGGGAGGATGTGCTGCAGCTGCAGCCCGATCATATCCGGGCGCAGAAGCATATCAAAAAAATCCGAATCCTCCTCAAAACGACGCTACGAAGCCCATATCTTTCTGATGCAGATGACGATGGAGTCTATGATTCCGCTGCCGGTCTGCCACCCGAACCGCCTGTGGTCGGCAACATCTGCCCGAAATGCGGTGCTCAGAATAGTGAAGAGTTTGACCGCTGCTGGAAATGCGATGCTTCACTGGCGCTGCACGAGGACTCTTTTCTCAATCTGCCTTCTGTTCAGGCGCACGGTCCTTATCTTCTTCGTCCTGAAACGATCAGCAGTGTTGCCATGTTTGCTTCCTTTGCACTTTTTCTCGTAGCGATTTATTTCGCCGTACGCCTGATATTGACCTATAAAGCCGATAGCGTGGAAGCGCTGACCAATGTTTCGCAAATTTACGATCAGGTCCTGGCGCCCAGCCGTATTATGATGAGCCTTGTGTTGCTGCTTTGGTGGCCTTATGCGCTGAAATTGTCGCTGCGTCTTGCCCGCATCAAGGCTATGCCGCCTGCCATTCTGATTTGTATAAGCGGGCTTTTTCTGAGCAGTCTCACGGCGGTGCTGGTTTTAATGCCGCATTCCATGGTCTTTGTGGCTTTTCTTACGACGCTGCTTATTTCGTTGCTGCTTGTCCTCCTTGCTTTCCAAATTCCTCCCGGCAGTGCACTGGTCGCCTGGGCGGCACATATTGTGCTGGTCTGGCTTATGGCTGCCTGCAGTTTCTGGTTTGCCGAATGCTACCGTTTCGGAGAATTTCTGAATCCGCTGCAAGAGCTGCCGGTTCTGCAGGAGACCATGAGCGGGCAAGGAGCGCTGCAGAATGCCGCCCCGGTGCGTGTCCCCGGATTTATGACGCCCATCCGTCAGAAAGTGCGCTGGGAATCCAGCGGTTCCGCCTGGCTCGATCATTATGCTCATGCCGCCCGGGCAAGTGTTAAAAAAGAGACGGCAGAGCAGGGGCTTGTCTTTCAGATTCTGAAGGGAGGCAATCTGATTGCCCATGAGCCGCTGGAGGCGGAGCATCTGTATGTGCCTTTTTCCATAGAGCCCGGAGAGGAGTATGAATTTGTTGTGACCGGGCCGGACTATGCCATGGTTCAGATTATTGTGCAAAGTATCCTGCCCTGTGTATTCGTGCCGTCGGCCCCGCCTGCCGTTTCTGCCGATGGTGCACCGGCGGAAGCAGCGAATGAAGGTACTACCGCTACGACGGAACAGGGTGCCGGGACGCTGACAGCGCCGCCCTCCGTCAGACCGTAACCCCGGGGATCAGGCAGTTTTTTTGCCGGGTATTTCCTCCTGCACAGAAGGAGGCAGTTGCGTCTTCAGGCTGCATGGCGCCGGAAAGTACGATTTTGCATATGCCTTGGCACATTATTTAGAAGGGAAGAAGTCTATGCTGGGACTTGGAGTCTGGGATTGGTTTGCACTGGGGATTTATTTCCTGGTAATTTTGCTGGTGGGTCTGTGGACTTCCAGAAAGATAACGAACAGCGAAGACTTTTTTATTGGCGGTCGCCGCTTCGGCAAGGTCATGATGATCTTTTTTTCATTCGGTGCCGGGACTAGCGGCAACGATGCGGTGGGCGTGTCCGCCAAAAGTTATACTTCGGGTCTTTCAGGCATCTGGTATCAGTGGCTCTGGCTTTTCTGTACCCCCTTTTACTGGCTGATAGCGCCTGCTTTTCGCCGGATGCGTGCTCTGACTACAGGTGATTTTTTCGAGCAGCGTTACAATGGAAGCGTAGCGTCACTTTATGCTTTTGTCGGGATTCTGGTGCTGACCGTCAATATCGGGGTAATCCAGCTCGGGGCGGCATCCATGGTGGAGGCGGCGACAGGGGGGCTCATTCCCCGAACGGCGGGTATTCTTGGCATGGCTGCTCTTTATGTTGCCTATGGTATGGCGGGTGGTCTTGCGGCGGCGATTATTACTGATTTCATTCAGGGAATTCTCACCTTGATTCTTTCTTTCATGCTGCTGCCGCCTGCCCTGAAAATGGTGGGCGGTTTCGCCGGACTGCACGCCTCCATTGGTGAAGAAAGCATGTTCAGCCTGGTGGCACCGGGAGAAATCAATCTTTTTTTCATTGTTATGCTCTGCTTGAATGCGCTGATCGGCGTGGTGACTCAGCCCCATCACATGGGGGTCTGTGCTGCTGGGCGCACGGAATTGGAGGGGCAGATTGGCTTTGCAGGGGGCAATCTGCTGAAACGTCTGTGTACGATCGCCTGGGTGCTGGTCGGTCTTTGTGCTGTGGTGCTCTTTAAAAACAGCGGCAGGGAGGTGGAACCTGATCTGGTCTATGGTACAGTGGCTCAACAGCTGCTCCCTCAAATCATGCCCGGACTAATCGGCCTTTTTCTTGCCGCTCTTATGGCATCGATGATGTCGTCCTGTGATGCCTTTATGGTTTCCTGCGCGGGGCTTTTTACGCAAAATATCTATAAACGCTGGTTCCGCCGCAATGAAAAGGAAAGCCACTATGTCCGGGTGGGACGCATCAGCTCTCTTGTTGTAGTCTGTTGTTCCCTCTTTTTTTCCTTTCTTGTCACCGATGTGCCCACAGGATTACTTTGGTTCTTCAAATTGCAGGCGCTCATGGGTGCCGCATTCTGGCTGGGGCTCTTCTGGCGCCGTGCCACCGTCGCCGGCGCCTGGGCGGCGACATGTGCAGGCCTTTTCGTATTGTTTGGTACCAGCCTTTCCGTGTTTCAGAAGTGGGCGCCCGCCTGGCTTCCGGATTATATGTTCTTCGACGGAAAATTCAGGGATTCATGGCAGATAGCCGCATATCTCTCCGCCGCCTTTTTCGTCGGAATAGTGACGAGTCTCTGTACCCGGCGGGTGGCACAGGAAAAGCTGGATCGTTTTTATAATTGTCTGCATACACCAGTCACGCCTGGCGAACCGCCAGCGCCGGAAGCCTTTATGCTTCCGGAGGGCGTAAGCGCTGCCGTGCCCGTCCGGCTCATTAATCATCCTGATTTTGAGATACCCGTTCCGTCACGGCAGGCGCTTGCGGGTTTTCTGGCGATCTGGGTCTGTGTTGCCGCTTTAATAGGCTTTGTGTTCTGGATGGCGCGCTGGGGTGCCTGATCCGGAGGATAAGAAAAAAGGGCAGGAACGAAAGCTCCTGCCCGGAATGCAGCGGTATTGGAGTATCACTGATTCTTCAGTGACGGGACAATCGGCGGCAGATCGTTGTCAAATTCAATGCGGAGCCCTGCTTCCATGGCAGCCTCTGTCACTTCGTTGACTATTTCAATCGGGGCAGCGGGATGCTTTCGAATCACTACGGTGACCGGCATATTCTTCGGTGCATCAAAGAATTTTTCGCGGAGATCATCGGGCGTGACAATGGTACCTTCGCAATGGATCTGTCCATTCTGACCGACCGCGACCCCTATCTCATTTTTCCCGTCGGAGATGCTGTCTTTCATTCGCCCGAAGATATCCTTTTTCATCTTGCGGCTTGTGCCGGCAATATCTGATTCCGCCGTGGCGATGGAAAGAGCCTCCGGCATGGTGTCTTCGCCGACAATGGTCGTGGTCATGAAGATAAGGAGCGAGGAATTGGCGGAGGATTTTTTCGGATTCCTGAAGAGTTTGCCAATGAGCGGCAGATCACCCAGCAGCGGTGTGCGGGTGGAAGAATTGCTCGTACGATCCCGACGCAAGCCGCCCAGCACAATGGTATCCCCGGAATTGACCCGCACCTGCGTATCGGCACGGCGTAATGTTTTTTCCGGCACTGTACGGGACAGATCGTCAACGACAATCTTTTTGTCGGTAAATGTGCTGTCTTCCGCACTGATATCCAGCAGGATATTCTGATCGTCCGTGACACGGGGCAACACCGAAAGAATGGTACCCACATCAATAAATTCCACCCTGCTCCCGGAGGAAGACATGCGTCGGTAGTAGTCCAGATTGTCCGAAGTGTTTCCTCCGGGATATCCGCTGTATCCGTATCCGTACCCGTATCCGCCGGACGCACTGACATAAGGTACTTTGGTGGCGTTTTCAAAAAGCGCCTCTTCACCATCCTGAACGGTCACTTTGGGTGAGGACAGAATGGTTGCCTTATGCTGGCTGTCAAGATAGTCCAGCGTTACCGCCAGATTGCCGCCGCGATAAGAATCCAGCACGGGCTTCCCTGCAATATCCTTGAGCAGCGGCCGGGTAATTTTTCCTGAACTGTCCACTTCCAGTGCGCCATAGCGGGGCACAGCATAAGGCTTGCGCCCTCCTGAGGCGATCTGGCCGTCTCCGGTTGCCGCTGCCGCCGGATCGCCGCCTGAGCCGCTGTGCAGGGAGAAGGGGGCGCCGCCTACATTGGCAAAGTACGACCAGTTTACATTGAACGCCCGTTCCACTTCGGAACTGACTTCCACGATATACGCTTCAATCATGACCTGTTTGCGGCGGATATCCCAAACCTGAACCAGCGCATCGATTTCATCAAGCCGGCTCGGCAGCCCGGTTGCCGTGATCTGATGCACTTCATCCTGCAGGACAATCTGTCCCATTTCTCCGGGGATGTAGGCCTCGATCTGATCGGCTACAAACTCGGGATCGGCATATTTGAGAACCCAGGTGCGTGTTTCCAGCTTCTGATCCAGTGTCTGGATCAGAGAGGCAATTTTGGCGACCCGGGGAGGCAGATCGGTAACGACCAGCGTATTGAAACGCGGATCCATCTGGATGGTGCCTCTTTCGGAAAGTATGGATTCCACACTGTCGAGCACGTCTTCTGCATTCACATGAGTGATGAAGAAAGTCTGAGATTCCACAGGAGTATCCAGCCGGGCAATGGTCTCTTTGATCTGTGCCTGCACGGTGGGGTTGTCCCAGATAAAGAGTTGATTTGTCCGCACATCGGTGAGAAGTGTGCCGCTCTGCGACATAAGATTGCCCACAGCCGCTTCAATGTCGGCAAGTTCGGCGTGCTCAATCGTGTATTCCGCTTTTTTCAGCGGAACGTCCATTTCTTTGACCAGCCGTTCCATTTCGGCGATATTGTCCTGCGTATCCCAGACGTAAATGTTATTGGTTCGCTGGTCTGTGATCACACGCCCGTTCGGTGAAAGAAGGGAATTGACAAGCGATTCAATATAACTGATATCGGCATGAACTACTTTAAACTCATGAGGCTTGGCTTTCCCGTATTCCCGTTCGAGGTATTCTTCTTTGGTCATGACACGAAGGAAGCCGATTTCCTCGTCAAATTCATAGTACACTTTGTTGAATTTGAGCACTTCAAGCGCCTGTTTCGGGGTCACTTCGTACAGCCAGAAGCGCAGAGATATTTCTTTCAGCTCCGGGGAAATAACCATGTTCCAGTTGGTTGCCAGATTAATGGCGGTTAAAAATTCCTCCAGCGGCATAGGCCCTTCCAGGGTGATTTTCTCGCCGTCTTCGGGCACAGGACCATATTGCAGTTCACGCTCCAATACAGGCTGAAATGCGCCATTGTTCACCGAGGACACAGAACTGACACCGCCTTTTTGGAATGGCGTGGAGCCGGCACCGGAGTCGGCACCTGTGCCGCCTGTTGTGCGTGACCCGCTGCCTCCTGACACGGAGCGTACCCCGGCTCCGGCGGAACGGGCTGCCGGCGCCTCTCTGCCTGCGCCTTTGTCACTGGCAGCGCGCTCTGCTGCACCGGTTCCGGCGGCAGCACTGTCGCCAGCTGCGGCATTGGAAGCGGTGCCTGCTGCTGCTCCGGAGCTCGAGGGCGAGGTGCCTTTTCGTCCGCCGACCCCTGTTGAGCTGGTAGAAGTTTCTTTTCCGGCCTCTGTTCTTGAGGAAACGCTTCCTGAACTTCCTGATTTGCTCCTGTCAATGCGCTGAGTTTTGCCTGATGCATCTGTCCCCCAGTTGCTTGCGTCGGGGGATGAAGGGGAAGGGCGTCTTATCGGTGCTGTCGGTGTTTGCCCCTGGGCCGCCGCGGAAAGAGCGGTGGCAAAGGCAACACCGATAACTGCCACAATGGCAAGAGAACGTGTCATCAAAGAAGTCATGACATCCCTTTCAGATAACAGAAACTCATGTCCGGCAGCAACCGGAGCGTCTGTTGGCTTTTCTCCCGAAAAATAAAAATCCACATACATCCCACCCGCTGCCTTAGCACGATGAAAGGCGCAGAAAGGTCACCGATATGATTGCATAGTATACATGAAAGACGTGGAGAGGCGCATGGTCGCACCCGGACATTATTCTCTGGCCTTGGTCAGGGTAAGGGTTTTGTTCATTTCTTTCCAGAGGAAAGAGAATACCACTTCGGTGCGGGAGATCGTTTCGATGGTGACACCGTTGATTGTTTCTCCTTCGCCCAGAAAAACACCCTTCGCATTTGTGGGTGTGATAAATTTTACTTTAGCCCCTACCTGCTGGCGGGTCGGTTTTACGTCAGCCAGCATTTGTGCGAGATCCGGAGCCTGCGGCGGCGG
>MWCY01000037.1 GCA_002070275.1 Candidatus Hydrogenedentes bacterium ADurb.Bin170 | reverse complement strand
GAGCAAACCGGATGCGCTTCCATCCGGCTTCTGCCGGACTTATGCCAAAAACATACTGAGCAAGCAGATAAATGGGGCTGCTGCTCCAGGGATGCAGCCAGCTGGTATTCCATTTCTGATCGGGCCCCCAGGCTTCCAGGCAGGTCGTGGCACCGTGGCGGATCATTTCATGCCAGGAATGCTCATCCTGAGAGCAGAGCAGGGAAAAGCCCAGTTCCGGTGCGCCCGCTTTGAAGCACGCCTCAATCACAAAAGATGCCATATATACGCCGCAGGACAGTTTCTTTTCTCTAATGAGGTTCAGCATGGCATCTTTGTCGGCGCCTGCTGTCAATCCGAAAAAAAGCGGCACAGCATTGGCATGCAGCGAACTGTGCTGTGATCCCGGCGCATCGACATAGAGTCCGGTGGCGGGGTTGACCAGATGGCGCGCAAAACTTTCCGCCAGTTTTTCAGCGCGCTGATCATAGGTTTTGCCGTTCCGCCCGAGGATGCGCTCCAGTGCCGCCGCTGTCCGCAGTGCACCGTAGTAAAAAGCGTTCAGAACCGTGTTTCCTGCCTGAAGGGAATACTCGTAATCGTAGTTGTCCCGAAGATTTTCCGGCCAGTCAACCAGTACCCATTTGCCGGTTTCCTTGCTGATGCCTGCCAGCAGTCCCCGCTCATTCTCAAAGCCTGCAAAGTAGTCGAAGAGCCCGGAGAATACGGAATCAACTGCTTTTTCAACAGTGTCACGGTCTCCGCTCATCTGATAGTAGTGGAGCAGCAGCAGAGGAAACTGAAGCGAGTACTCGGCAATTTCCTGCATAAAGCTGCCCGGTGCCACTGCCATCAGTCCGGGATGCACACAGGCGGAATGGACATAAGCGCGGATTGCCTGATTGGTCAGGCGAGGGTCTGCCGTAAGCCACATATGGCTCCGGGCTGTGATGAGCGTGTCGCCCAGGTACTGTCCTTTTTCACGGGACGGGCAGTCGACAAATACTTCCTGAGATCCCATGATAACACCCTGCTGGCAGATTGCCCAGATCTGTTCCAGCAGTTTATTTTCAGAGCGGAAAGACACAGCCTCCGGCTGAAAAGGATAATGACGCACAGCCACCCGGACTTCCGGTGCCTCCGGCGCATTCAGAATCTCGAGATAGCGGAAGGAGCGGTAATCATAAAACTCAATCAGATCCGGATCGCCGGAGAGGATGCATGTTTCCTCATAGCGGCAGTTGGCGCGCATTTCATAGCGAACCCATCCGTCCGGCTGCAGTTCTTCCCCATGGCGGACGATTATTTTGTGTCCTTTTTTTCCCTGCAAACGGATGTGAGCAGCTCCGACGATGGTTTGACCGAAATCGTAGAGATACCGTCCTTTTTTTCCTTCCTGAGTTCGGGCCGGCTCCCGGAGACTGACCTGAAGGGGCGGTGTCGGCTGGGCGATGAACACATGGTCCTGTCCGCCTGCCAGCGGTGTTGTCCACGATGAATCATCAAATCCTGTTGTACGCCACCCCCGCGGCATCAGGCGCATGTCGATATTTTCCTGAAACTGAGTACGGTAGCCGATGATTTCCCCCGTGGTAAAAGCCTGAAGCGAATGGCAGCGCCACTGTTCATCTGTAACAATTTCATCGGTACGTCCGTCCGCATAGGTGAGCTGGAGCACCGCTGCAAAGCCCGACCGGTTGTCGCCGCTGTTCCAGACCCGATTCACAAGTCCCTGGTAGTAGACATGCGCCGCCAGACTGTTCCTGCCTTTTTTCAGAAAAGAGCTGACGTCCATTTCGAGGCAATGATGTGCAAAATGATAGGAAGGTGCCGGACCCTGTACCGCAAAATAACCGTTAATATAAAACTTAACGTAGTCATCTGCCGTAATCAGCAGAATAGCACGTACGGGCGTATCCGCAAGCGTTACTTCCCGCCGGAAAAGTGTATGTACGTGCGCCGGGCCTTCAGCCTTAGGCGCCGGATCTTTTTCCCGATGAAAAAGATTCAGCACTGGCACGCCCTGAAAAAGAGGATCACGAAGCCACGCGGCCTGACGCAGGGCGGTATCAGCAAAAGAGGCGCCACTGCAGAAAAAAAAGCAGATGAGCAGCGGGATCCACCCAATGGACCGCATCGTAACCGGGACAGGAGTTTTGAACGGCATGCGGAAAATAATCCTGAGTAAGCATGTAAGCACACGACATAAAGAAGGGGTACTATGCCAATTATGATGGATCCATTGCAAAATGCGGCGCCGTTGTCCGAGCGATGGAAGACTTCTTCTTTTTTGTCAGAAGCCGTTTTTGGTCAGCACATAAACCGCTTCTTCCGCAAAGAGATTCGGCATAAGCCGGGCGCGTCCGTCGGCATTCAGCGCTATTTCCTGTTCGATACCGATGCCGAGGCTGTCGCAGAACTGGCGGAAGTCCTTGATGGTCAGGACATGGCGATTTGGCGAGTCATGCCACGAGTAGGGGAGATTCGGTGTTACCGGCGCTTTTCCTTTGAATGCCAGATTGGTGCGCACCCGCCAGTGACCGAAATTCGGGAAGGTGACAATGCATTTTTTCCCGACCCGCAGCATCTCTTTCAGGGCGAAGGCAGGGTTTTTCACCACCTGCAGCGTCATGCTCAGCACCACATAATCAAAGGAGTTGTCGGGCAGCTGGGTCAGCCCTTTGTCAAGATTCGCCTGAATCACATGGATACCGCAGCCGATGGCACGAATCACTTTTTCCTGATCGAGTTCTATACCGACTCCGGTGATGTTCTTCCGTCGCTGCAGACTGCAGAGCAGTTCGCCTTCCCCGCAGCCCGCATCCAGAACGCGACTGTTCTCTTCCACAAGATCCACAATCATTTCATAATCGACCCGCTTGAGTTTGCCGAGCCGGTCGTTCTTAATGGGCACCTGGTCTTGCGCACCGTCGCATGGCTTCGGAGGACAGTTCTCGCAGTCTCTTTCGGGGTAAAGGGTATGGATGAGGAAACCTGAAATGAGCCGGGATATTTCTTTCAGCTCCAGCAAAAAAGCGTCATGGCCCGCATCAGTGCGGATATTGCAGTACGCCACTTCTTTCTGATTTCGGGCGAGCGCATAGACAATATCCTGCGACATGTGCGGCGGGAACAGCCAGTCCGAGGTGAAGGATATTGCCAGTGTCCGCGGTTTGGCCCGCGCCAGCGATGCGTCCAGCGACTCAAAGCCGTTGCTGATATCGAAATAATCCATGGCTTTGGTCACATAAAGATAGGTGTTGGCGTCGAAACGGTTGACAAAGCGTTCGCCCTGATAATCCAGATAGGTCTCCACATTGAATTCACTGCCGAAACGATAGCCCAGCGATCCGGAACGGTGCAAAGTACGTCCGAATTTGCGATCCATGCTCTGATCGGACAGATAGGTGATATGGGCGAGCATACGCGCAATGGCAAGCCCTTTTCGGGGGCCCCGCGCGGGATTATAATCGCCGCCGTGAAATTCAGGGTCTGCCTGAATGGCGCTTCTGCCCACGGCATCGAAAGCAATCTGCTGGGCGCCTGTATAGTGACTTGTCGCCAGCAGGATAACGGAACGGGTATCATCCGGATAGCGGGTCGCCCATTCCAGTGCCTGCATACCGCCCAGCGATCCGCCCAGGACACAAAGCAGCTGATCGATGCCGAGCTGGCGGATCAGTGCATGCTGTACTCGTACCATGTCGCCGACGGTGAAAATAGGAAAGTCAAGATTGTACGCCTTTCCCGTTGCCGGATTCAGGCTCATCGGCCCGGTTGTTCCCTTGCATCCGCCCAGAAAGTTCGAGCAGATCACAAAATACTTGTTTGTGTCAATGCCTTTACCCGGCCCGATCATACCGTCCCACCACCCGGGCTTGGGATCGTTTTCCCGATGCCGTCCGGCTGCGTGTGCATCACCTGAGAGGGCATGACAGACAAGAATGGCGTTATTTTTTTCCTCGTTCAGCGTGCCGTAGCATTCATAGGCGACGGTCACCGGTCCGATGGCCGCACCGCTTTCCAGGGTGAAGCCGTCCCGGGTTTCCTCGAGAAGAAGGCTTTGGGTCTGCACCAGGCCGACAGACCCGGTCTCTGTGGTTGTTTCCGTACTCATGGACAATACTCTATCCGGCGAAGCGGGAATGAACTGAAAATCAGGATGGGCGGGCAACCCTTTTTAAAAGAATGGAAAAGGGGAAGCCTTTGCGCTTCTCTTTCATTTAAGCACAAAGTACTTCCCCGGAACAATCTTATCACCGCTTTTTCAAAAGATCGGCGCCGCCTGCAGACGGCGTACAGACCTACTGCTGCGAGGCGGTCAGTGCCCGATCGAAATCCTCCAGAATATCTGCGATATCTTCCAGACCTACGGAGACGCGCACAAATTCAGGTGAAATGCCGGCGGCGCGCTGCTCTTCCTCAGACAGCTGCTGATGCGTTGTTGTTGCCGGGTGGATCACCAGCGTCTTGGCATCGAGGATGTTGGCAAGATGCGATGCAAGTTTGCATGAATTAATGAATTTCACTGCCGCCCCGGAACCGCCTTTAATCCCGAAGCCCAGAATGGCGCCCTGTCCTTTGGGCAGATACTTCTGTGCACGGGCGTAATCGGCATGGCTTGGAAGACCGGGGTAATTGACCCAGGCGACTGCCGGGTGTTTTTCGAGAAACTGTGCCGTTGCCAGCGCATTTTCACTGTGCCGGGGCACACGCAAGTGCAGCGTTTCCATGCCCTGAAGGAGCAGGAAAGCATTGAAAGGCGACAGGCAGGCGCCCATATCACGCAGCAGGGTGACCCGTGCTTTAATGATATAGCTGATATTGCCGATGCCTTTAAAGGCTTCGTAAAATTTCATGCCGTGATAACTGTCGTTAGGCTCCGTCAGCTCCGGAAACTTCCCGTTGTCCCAGTCGAACTTACCGCTGTCAACCAGAACGCCGCCGATGGAGGTGCCGTGACCGCCGAGTACTTTGGTCGCCGAATGTACCACAATATCCGCACCGTGGTCGAAGGGACGGAAAAGCAGGGGAGAGGCGACCGTATTGTCCACAATCAGCGGAATGCCATGTTTGTGGGCAACTGCCGACACGGCTTCAATATCCACTACGTCGTTCGCCGGGTTGCCGATGGTTTCCAGATAGAGAAAACGGGTGTTGCCGTCAATCTTTTTCTCGAAATTTGAAGCATCGGAAGCGTCCACAAAGCGCGCTTCAATACCCAGATCCTTTAAAGTATGCGCAAAAAGATTGTAGGTGCCGCCATACAGTGTCTGGGAGGAAACAAAATTCTGACCGGCGCGGGTAATGTTCAGCACTGCCGTTGTGATGGCTGCAGCACCGCTCGCAAGCGCCAGCGCGCCAACACCACCTTCAAGCGCCGCCACACGTTTTTCGAAAACATCTGTCGTCGGATTCATGAGCCGGGTATAGATGTTGCCGAACTCCTGCAGTGCGAACAGCTTCGCCGCATGATCGTGATCCCGAAATACATAGGAACTGGTCTGATAAATCGGTACGGCACGGGCGCCCGTGGTGGGATCCGGTTCCTGGCCCGCATGAAGGGCAAGTGTTCCGGGACGGTATGAATTGGATTCGGTGGACATGATGTTTCTCCTCAGTTGAAGTGGTGGTTTGCCGACGCAGCGTTCATATACAAGTAAAACAATCGGAATTATAAAGATAATCCCGGCAAAGTGCAAATTTTTATCCAGATACCCAAAAAAAACAGTTGTCAACCCGGGCGCAGAGGCTTCTGCATGATAAAAAGATAGTTGAAACCGCGCAGGAGAAAGTTTCCTTCCTGGGCTGCCTTGTGGTAATTTCCTTTTGACAGATCGGTGTTGTGCCGGGTCACGCAAACAATGTCCACGGGGGTGAAACGCTTGCGCAGCAGTCCGAAGAGTTCAAATCCGATAGGACAGAAGTGTTTTCCTTTTACGAGAGAGTCGCTGACGTACAGCGCCATATGCCGCCCAGGCCGGAGAATGCGTGCGATTTCACCGATTACCTGATCCATCGCTTCATAATAAGCGTTTTCCCGTGCATCCAGTTTTCCGATACACCGCGGATCGTCACTGTAATTTATATGAGTTGAGTAAGGCGGATCCACAAATACAAAAGCCGCCTTTTCATCTTCCAGCGGCAGATTTCGTGCATCACAGTTGAAAATATCTTTCCGGGTTACATTGACATCATAGCCCAGTGCACGTCTGTCCAGCTCCCGTGCCACATCCAGCGTGGTACCGCTGCCTGCCATGGGATCTACCACCAGCTCTCCCGGACGGGTGTACCGCTGAATCAGGTTCCACTGGATATACGCCGGAGTTGCACCTTTGTACTGTTTGCTTCCCTGGGTTTCTTTGCCGTACTGCTGTGATGGAAAATCCCAAAGGGTCGTGGTCATGAGCGAAGGTTTGATTGCCATAATCTGTTTCTTTTCAGGGTTGTCAGCGTACCGTCCGGCAGGAGAGCTGTTTGTTTTTCACGAAAGACCGGATAACTATGGTACAATACCACCAATAGGGGTGTAAACAGACCATTATCTCGTGTCGGCTCTTTTGGCCGGATCCAACACATGCGGCGTATCATGACCAAAAAACAAGTGTATAGTTTTATTCCTGCAATGCTGCTGGCGCTTTTTCTGTCCGGCTGTGTTCATTCCACGCTGCCTCTCACGAAAATAAGCGCGCCCATGCCGCAGTCGCCTGTGACACTGAGCACTGTCAAAGCGCTTTTCGGCGGGTACAGCGACGGTAATTTCAGCGGGCGATCCTGGGAAGCCGCCTTTGACGCAATGCACCAGAAACTGTCCCGTGAATATGCCTTCACCGAGTGGAAGGGCGTTGACTGGGATGCGCTTTATGACCGCTTTAAAACCCGGCTGGATGAAGCATCAGCGAATAACGATGCGGAAGCCTATTATTTAACCCTGCGCGAATATATTTATTCCATTCCCGACGGCTCGCTGAGCATCACTACACCGCAGGAATATAAAGAAAGCCATATAGGCGGCGGTTACGGATTTTCTCTTCTTCCTCTGGAAGACGGCAGGGTGGTCATAGCCTGGCTGGATCCCGAGAGTCAGGCGGCAGTAACGGGGATTCAATGGGGCGCCGAAATTCTTGAATGGAACGGACTGCCCATAAATGAAGCCCTGAAACAGCAGCCTGTTTTATGGAATGATGTGCCCGTCGCCACATTGGAGAACGAGAAGTTTGTTCAGTGTGCCCTGCTGACCCGGGCATCTGTCGGCACCCCTGCGGAGTTCATGTTCCGCAATCCCGGTGCCGGTGATCTGTGGATCACCCGGCTTGAGGCACGCCGCGATTTTATGCAGGGTCTCAAGAACCTTTCCGATCAGGGGAAAAGTTTTACGGAGTTTGAGTCTCCTCTGGAAAGCAGGATTCTCGACGGAAACATCGGTTATATCCGCATCTACTGTCATGCCGCCACGCTGGCAATGCCTTTTCCTGTACGCGCCTTTCGCAAAAGTATGGAAAAATTTGTGCAGGCCCGTGTTACGGGCCTGATTATGGATTTGCGCGGCAATCCGGGCGGGCTTGACGAACTGGCAGCTGCCTATGCGGGGCACTTTACCCAAACGCCCCTGTCCTTCCGGAAAGTGGTTTCTTTTGACTCCGGGAAAGGGGGCTTTGCTCTCAATGAGTCACTGAACCTCTATGTGGAGCCCCGCTCTCCGTACTTTTCCGCACCTGTTTGTGTTCTGATCAATCGCAATACCCGGGAAGGCGGCGAAGCGCTGGCAGCCGCTCTCCGAAAAATGCCGAAGGTTCAGCTGGTGGGCTCTACAGCAACAGAAGGCAGCTATGGACTTATGGATGGAACAATCACCATGCCCGGCGGGCATGTGATTCACTATCCCCGGGGGCGCATGCTCGAAGAGGACGGCTCGGTTCTTGTGACAGCCGGCACGAACCGTGTCAGTCCGGTCGCACCGGACGTGACGGTGCCTTATACCATGGAAAAATGTGAATCGCTCTTCAGGAAGGAAGAGGATCCTGTCCTGAAGCAGGCAATCGCTATTCTTTCCGCCGGTGAAGCGGATAGCCGCTAGTTTTTGTCACCTGGCTTTTGTGCCCGGTTATGCCTCTTCCAGCACCTGATACCCGATGGCATCGGCAAGTTCATGAACAGCCTCACGAAGATCACCGTAAAAAGTGACCCGGTGCCAACCGTAGCGATCCCATTGGGTAAAGAGTTTTTCCATGTCACCCAGTGGCTCCGCGCACAGCTTGGTTCTGCAGGCGCGGTCATCAGGATCATTGTCCACCGCCTTTGCCTGATGCATAAGGATTTCTTTTTCGTCCGGGTTCACTTCCAGCGTTGTGGTCAGATACCCCGACGGCAGCAGCGACCGGACAGCGGCGCCCTGACGGTCTTCGGAATGGGTGAGGATTGTAAAGGGATTGTCGCTGCCCTGTGGACCGAAAACACGTTTTGAGGCGACGCAGTGTGCGTAAATAATCTGCCTTTTCGATGTGTCAATCACAGGATCCGAAATCATACCCGGTCTGCCGCCGCTCAGAATGCCGAAGGCGGTCATGGTCGCTGTTGAGCGCACGTCCCCTTCACACGCGCCTACCAGCCCTTCATTGCACAACTCATGGAAGCCCAGGCAGGGATAGGCATGGATATGCCCGCCGTAAAATCCACCCAGACAGTTGATGGTGATGGCATTGGCGCCATGCTCTTTTAACAGCGCTTTGTTGGCAAGATACATGGCAGCCGACTGCTTCAGCACCTCCATCGGAACACCTTCCACCGCTTTCGCCTCGCGTACCCATTTCTCAGCAAGATGCGCGGATTCCTCCCGATCGGCCTTTTCCCAGGCAGCGTTCAGCTCTGCAAAAGGACGTTTCATAAGCGGGATGCCCATGTACGTCCCGAGATCGGCACTTTCCTGATCCTGATAAAGCAGAATCTTTGAGCCCGCAATACGTTCCTTCCATTCCGCAATGGGCAGAGCCTTCACAGGATCGTTCAGGCATGCTGTGTCTGACCGTGCGGCTGTGCGTTCCTGGCGGCACCGGGCAACCAGACCCGCAAAACCAGAAGCAGGAGCACCTTCAGCCACGGCATTGAAACAGCGTACCGCAGCGGTTAGATCTGCCGGGTCCGAAGAGGCGACAAAGCCGACATTGCCGCTTTGCGTCCGGAGAAAGTGCGCCGTGTAGACCAGAAAGCCGCCGCTGCCTCCATATTTGAAATCGACATACAGCACGGGCTTACCCTGAGCGGCTGCTGTCTGCGCTACCGGATTCCAGCAGTTCAGTTGAAAGACCAGATAGCCGAGGATGTCTTTCCCTTTGTCTTCATCGATAACCGCCTGGGTCGCTTCCGCACCGTTTACCATGGCTGGCAGATACTGGAATTCACCGCATTCTTTTTCCAGTTGTGTCATGAGCCGGTCCATGACCGGGCGGAACTCGAAGCCGACATTGGGCCAGTCGGGGCCCGGCTGTGTTTCCGCGTGAAGCGCAAAAAGTACACGCAGGGTTCCTTTGCTGTTATTGCCTGCTCCATAGACCCGGCGTACTGGAAGCGCCAGCCCCGCCGCTCCGGCACAGGCGGCACAACCGGCTGCCAAAAAATGACGCCTGCTGATCCCGCAGCAGGCGCAACCGCTGAGTATTTGTTTCTCCACCATGGCAAATCCTTTATAAATGATGATGCAGACCCGAGCAGAGGTAAAAAACACATGTATTCAATACTATACTCTCTCAGAGGGAATTTGTCCAGTGTTTTGATGTGCTGCAGATCCGGGCTTTCCTGCGGGTACCATGCCGCTTATTTCTCCTCAAGAAGCCTTTCCGCTTCCGAAGCAAACCAGGATCTGGATGCTTTCAGCCCCCCCGGTGCCGCATCCGGCCAGCGAAGAAAACGGCGGGGGTGCTTGAACCGCGGCAGTCTTTCAGCGAGATAACGGCGCAGAAAAACCTCGTCAATGGCGGCTCCGTCTTCAGGATCGATAAAGGCGACCGGAATGGTTCCGTACTCAGCATGGGTTACCCCTGAAACCAGGACGCGGCGAATGCCCGGCGCAGTACAAAGGAGTTGTTCAATCTCTTCGGGGTGAATGTTCTCGCCACCACAGATGATCATGCTGTCTGTCCTGCCGTTGACATGCAAAAAACCCGCTTCATCAAAGAAGCCGCAGTCCCCGGTGGGGAACCAGCCGTCAGTGCTGAGCGGGAGATGCAGGCTTCCATCTCCCTGCAGATACCCCTGGAAAAGAGCATCCCCGTTGTACTGGATCATGCCCCGCTCATCAATACGCATGGAGCCCGGCTGCAGGGGACGCCCGCTCGTTTGCAGCAGGCTGAAATCGGAACCTGGCGGAACCGCACAACACTGCGCAGCTGTTTCCGTCATACCGTAGCTGGGGATCAGCGGAATTCCTGCTTCAAAAGCACGGCGCAGCAGAGATTCAGGCATCGGGGCACCGCCGAGAAGCACACCTTTCATCTTTCGAAGGCAAGGGACTGCTTCCGGATCATCCAGAAGGCGTTGCAGCTGTGTGGGTACCAGGGAAAGGTGTGTGGCATCATGCGCAAGCAGTCCTTGCGCCAATGTACTGCCTGCCTCAGGAAACACGGCACAGGCGCCTGCTGCCGCACAGCGGAAAAGAATGGACAGTCCTGAGACATGAAAAAAAGGAAGTGTGACCAGCCAGCGGTCGCCCTGCCGGAGCGGCATATTTTGGTTGGCAAACCCGGCAGCGGCAAGAACAGCGGACAGAGTAAGTACAGCACCGCGCGCTGTGCCGGTGCTGCCGGAGGTTTGAATGATGACAGCATGCTGTAGTCCGTTCAGGGGCAGTTTTTTTCCCGGGTTCTCCTCCTCTGTTTCCTGAAAAGTCCCTGAAAACAGGAGGCGGGGCAGTGAAGGAGGAAGCAGATCGGCGTGCTCACCGTACACTGCCGCCGCACCGGTGAACCTCGCCCAATGCTCCATCGCTGCAGAGGGTAACGCAGAATTTACAGGGCAGGCGGTGATGCCTTCCCTGAAGCATGCCCAGAGCAGAGCGCAGTAAGCGGAGGAAGGCGTGCCGGTGAGCAGTATGCGGTCTCCTGCTTTGCAATGCTGCGCGCCCAGCATCGCCCGGTACTGTTCTATCGCTGCATCCAGGCTTGCATAATCCTGCACACCGCCCGCATCGCACAGAGCAGGCATACGGGGGTGCTTAAGAGCCTGTTCCCGGATCGGACAAGACAGAGCGGATGCCTTATTCACAGCAGCATTCCTCCAGATGCGTCACATCCACCGCCTGCCCCGCAGGAATAAACAGCCGGGCGTCTGCCCGGTTCCCTTCCAGATGAAGCGGGGTCAGAAGAAGGTCTTCCGCCAGGCGGCTGTAGGTATCCACACCTGCCGCCAGGGATGCTCCGCCACGACGCAGTGCTTCTTCCAGTACGGCCGCTGTACCCACGCCACTCTCATAAGCGCCGCTCAGGATACATCGCTTTCTTATATCAAGCCCCAGGGCTTCGGGAGGAAAGGAGAGTGAGGGCTTCCAGACCAAATAACAAGCCGCTTCCACCACTGTCCGGTATGCATGCATGAGCGCTTCCCGGTCATGGTCGGCACGAAAGAGAAGCAATGCGCTCATGTCCTGCAGGCATTCATCAACAGCACAGGCAATCCCGCTTTCTGTCTGCAGGCGGGGAATTTGCCGCCAGTCCTGAAGCGGCTCCTCAATAAATGCGATTTTTTCCAAAGGCACAGAGCAACAGAAAGCAAGCGCCTCGTCATAAGTCCAGCCCCGGTTTGCATCAAGACGAAGCGTACTGTCTGAAGGAAGCTGAGACAGGATGTGCGCCACCAGATCTGTTTCTTCGGCAAGAGAGCGTCGCGCCACTTTTAATTTAAAGCAGCGGCAGCCTTCTGCCAAGCCGGCCTGCAGCCGGGCTTCAGTTTCATTGAGGTCACCATCCAGAAGGGAACACAGCGCAACAGTGCAGGAATCCTTTTTTTCTTCCTCGTGCTCCTGTGCCAGCACGCGAAAAGCCTGATGAAAAGCAAAGTAAACAGAGGGATCGCCCGATTGTTCCGGGGTGAGCCAGTTCCGGGCATCTGCAATACTCCGGCCGGTGACTGCCTTTGCTGCGGCTCTGCCCAGTGCCTGTGCTTCCTGAAGAGTGATACGGGAGAAGCCGGGAAGGGGCGCCGCTTCGCCCCAGCCGATAAAATCCTCTTCGCCCTGCAGGAAAAAAAGAACGCCTTTCCGTCGCACCACCACCTCCTCTTTCCGTCGCAAAGGAGCTTTCAGCTGCAGCGAATAGGTATAGCTTCGGGCATCGCGGATAATCACAAAAGCCTTTCCTTTTTTAGCGGACCGCAAAATGCAAGATACATGCATTGTACGCCAGACCATAGTATGGTTAAGAACCCGAAGGAAAATCTACCCGGTCTCCCTGCTTATCAAAGTAATTTCTGATCAGAGGCTGTAGGAAGGGAGAAATTGCCGCCCTTTATCCGGGTCCATTTCTGTCTGCTGTTTTCGGGTTTGACAAGGATGAATTGTCTGTGTTATTATCACTCACACGGGGTGAGTGCTAACAGCCGCCCCGGGATTGTTGGCGCCCGGCGCAGTGGAGCGTGCGGGTTTTTTCAGTGTCGGTTGGATAGAAGCAACCGGAAAAACAAACGTTAAAAGAAGGAGTCACACCATGACAGTGCGTCCCCTTGCAGACCGTATCCTTGTCAAGCGTGAAGAGCCCAGCGAAACAGTTCGCGGCGGTATTATCATCCCGGATACAGCCAAGGAAAAACCCCAGGAAGGGATCGTGATTGCGGTAGGTCCCGGCCGTATTGATGATCAGGGCAAACGCGTCGCTCTCGAAGTGAAAAAAGGCGACCGGATCCTGATGGGCAAATATGCCGGTACGGAAGTGAAGATCGACGGTGTAGAGCACATCATCATGCGTGAAGATGATGTTCTTGCAGTCATCGAGAAATAAGCAGGCCTCCTGCCTGAACATTGGAGAATCAAGAGTATGCCTAAGCAATTGGAATTCGGAGAAGGTGCACGCCGCAAGGTATTGGACGGTGTGACCCAGCTGAGCCGTGCTGTTCGCGTGACCCTGGGACCCAAAGGTCGGAACGTTGTTCTCGACAAGAAATGGGGCGCCCCCACAGTGACCAAAGACGGCGTGAGCGTTGCGAAAGAGATCGAACTGGAAGATAAATACGAGAACATGGGTGCCCAGATGGTGAAGGAAGTGGCGTCCAAGACTTCCGATGTCGCCGGTGACGGCACCACGACCGCCACAGTGCTTGCCGAAGCGATTTTCCGTGAAGGCCTGCGCAATGTGACTGCCGGTGCGAACCCCATGTCCCTGAAACGCGGTATTGATACGGCTGTCAGTGCTGTTGTGGAAAAACTTGCGGGTATGAGCAAACAGGTGCGCGACGACAAAGACGTGATCCGCAACGTTGCCTCCATCAGCGCCAATAGTGATGCAGAAATCGGCAATATCATTGCCGATGCCATGGACAAAGTCGGCAACGACGGCACCATCACCGTGGAAGAAGCCAAGAGCATCGAGACCACGCTGGATGTCGTTGAAGGCATGCAGTTCGACAAAGGATATCTGTCCCCCTACTTCGTGACAGATTCCGAAAATATGTCGGCTGTGCTTGAAGAAGCCTACATCCTGATTTACGAGAAGAAAATCTCCTCCCTCAAGGATCTGCTTCCCCTGCTTGAGAACGTTGCCAAGAGCAACAAACCCCTGCTTATCATTGCTGAAGATGTGGAAGGCGAAGCACTGGCAACGCTGGTTGTCAACAAGATTCGCGGCACTTTCCAGGCAGTGGCAGTGAAGGCCCCCGGCTTCGGCGACCGCCGAAAAGCCATGCTGGAAGACATCGCCATTCTGACCGGCGGTCTCTGCATTACCGAAGATCTCGGCCGTTCTCTGGAAAGCGTTGAGATGGCTGACCTCGGCCGTGCGAAACGTGTTGTTGTCGACAAAGACACGACCACCATCGTCGAAGGTGCCGGTGCGAGCGCCGACATTGTGGGCCGCATCAACCTGATCCGTAAACAGATTGAAGAGACGAGCAGCGATTACGACCGTGAGAAACTGCAGGAACGTCTGGCGAAGCTCGCCGGCGGTGTTGCCGTGATTAACGTCGGTGCTGCCACTGAAATCGAAATGAAAGAAAAGAAAGCCCGTGTGGAAGACGCGCTTCATGCGACCCGTGCGGCTGTGGAAGAAGGCATCGTTGCGGGAGGCGGTGTTGCCCTCCTTCGCTGTCAGGATGCCATCGACGGGCTTGCGCTGGAAGGCGATGAGAAAGTGGGTGCCGCCATTATCCGCCGCGCCCTCGAAGAGCCCATGCGCCAGCTTGCCATTAACGCCGGTGACGAAGGTGCCACTGTGGTACAGAACGTCCGTGCGAAAAAAGGCAATGTCGGTTATAACGCCGCTACCGGTGAATACGAAGACCTGTTCAAAGCGGGCGTGCTCGATCCTGCCAAGGTGACCCGCACCGCTCTGCAGAATGCCGCAAGTATTGCCGGTCTGCTGCTGACCACGGAAGTGCTGATTGCCGATCTGCCCGAGCCCGAGAAGGCGCCTGCAGGCCCTCCGGGAGGTGATATGGGCGGCATGTACTAAGCCGTATACTGATTCTGAGACTGTTTATTGCTGCCTGTCCTTCGGGGCAGGCAGCTTTTTTATGCCGCCGGGTAAAAGTCTTTTACAGGCTCAGTCCTGAAGGAGGTGTCCCCAGAAAGCGGCAGCTTCCACAACAAGACCGAAAGCCTCCTTTGCCAGAGGATCCAGATTAAACCAATTTTCGAGCACAGGCGCGAGGCTGTAGTATTCATCAATACAGCTTCTGCCCCAGCTGCTTTTTTCAAGGATGCCCGAGCGGAAACGGTAGAGATCCGCCAATGTTTCGCTGTTCAGACAGAACAGGCGGCGAAGGAAACAGCCGCTTGCGGTGCGGCCCACAGGGTCGGCGCACTTTTCGCCGGGAACGAGGTGGCATTTGATTTCAGGAAAATATTCGTGAAAAGCGGCGAAATGGTCGAAGTTGTTCTGAGACGAGCGGCAGCTGTGATCATTGCCGTTGCTCAGCATGCCGATGATCCGGAAGTTAAAATCAGGGAGCAGCAGAGGAGAGCCGGAAGAGCCTGCCTCGGCAATGCCTTCATACCAGTTGATTTTTATCTGGCGTTCAAAGGAAGAAGTGCATAGAATGTTTTTGCATACATCGGTTTTTGCAAGGCTGATGAGTCCCCGGGAGAGTTTCATGCTGGAGGCGACAGGATAATGAAAACACTGAACGAGGCTCTGGCGGACAGGGCGGAGGCTGTCCCAGCCTGCCCAGGCGCGACCGAATGGACCTGAGGGCACTTCGCCTTCCAGCCGGAGCAGGGCACCGTCAAGGACATGATTGACATGAACGAGGGAAGCACCGCTGCTTCGTGGCAGTGTGGCGGGATCATCCGTTTCACTGCGGTAATCCCAGAAGACTTCCATGCCCGCAACATCGGGGCCGCCTTCAAAACAGTGACCTGCACTGATCAGATAAGGTTCGGGAAGCGTTGCGTCATCGTGCCCCAGACTGTTGATCAGCGTACCGGTACAGAAACTTTGCGTATTTCCCCGGGGAATGATCAGGATCCCGACAGCTGTTGAAATTTCCTGTGCGCGAGGATCTTCCGCAGCTGATGCGTCCAGATGGCAGGGTTTGGGATCACGCAGAGAAGGATTAAAAATGGATTTGAAGAAATGGGAGTAAGACTGAATCTCCAGAAGGGGGCACTCTTTCCTGGGGGTGCGCAGTAGCAGCACCGCCCTGTCGCCGGCGGTAGTGGGCAGCCAGTTGCCTTCCGGGCGCGCATGCCTTTGCGTGAATGGACCGAATGCGGCATCGCCCCGGCTGTCCAGCAGCCAGAGTTCTTCGCCGGGCTGCAGCGCACATAAATTCACACGAAGGCGCAAAGCGGCCGCATCTTCCGAAGACAGTTCTGCCAGAAATATGTGCATGCCCTTTTCGGAGGGAACCTGTGCAAAGAAATCCGGTGCTTTTTCGTTCACAGATTTACCCAGAGCAATTTGGGTGGGCTCGACGTCGGCGCGCTTTTCTTCCATAAAGTAATCATGTCTGAACTCGGAAAAATGGAGTCTGCCTTTGTCAGCGGCAACATACCGCCGCACCTGCCTCTCCGGCATGGGATAGCGCCGGGCATAGGCAGGATCCTGCGCAGATTTATCTGTTGCTGTTTCCGGTGCCAGATAGAAATAGTCGGCAAAGAAACGCTCTTCTTCCGCCTGGCTTTGAAAGACGCTGAGAAAAGGCAGGAGAATATAAAAGAGGCAGCGTTGAAGTCTTCTTGAAAAAAACATTTTTGAAAATCTCCGGGAAGTGATCCGGCGCTGGAACAGGAGCGTAGAGGTTCCTTTATATACCCTGTCCCGGGGGTATGAAATTGTAGTTTATTCTGCGAAACAGTATTATATGCCTATGCATGAGAACAGGCAAAGTGTTATGGTTATTGCCGGACCGACGGCTTCCGGAAAGACAGGGCTCGGCGTACAACTGGCAGCTCTGCTTGACGGTGAAATTCTGTCTGCCGATTCGCGTCAGGTTTACCGCGGGCTGGACATCGGATCCGGCAAAGATCTGAACGAATATTCTTTCAACGGGCGTTCCATTCCCTACCATCTTATTGATATCGCCGATCCTTCCGATGAGTTCAGCCTCTTTCATTATCAGCAGGCTTTTTATCCGGCGCTGGCATCGGTGCAGGAGCGAAACAAGCTGCCGGTGATTGTTGGCGGCACCGGTCTTTATCTTGATGCGGTTCTTTCCGGGTATGCCATGGTGGAAGTGCCGCCGGACAAAACGCTTCGTGCCGCGCTCGCAGATCTGGAAATGCCGCAGCTGATTGCACGGCTGGAGAGCACCGGAAAGAATCTGCACAACCAGACTGATACGGAAGACCGGGAACGACTCATTCGCGCTATTGAAATTGCCGAATACACAGCCTCTCATCCGGCACCGCCCCTGCCGAAGATAAACGCATTTATTATGGTTATCGATCATGACAAGGAAGTGCTGCGGGAGCGTATTGCCCGACGGCTGAAGGAGCGTTTGGATCAGGGAATGATTGAAGAAGTGGCGCAGCTGCACGAATCCGGGCTCAGCTGGGAGCGGCTTGAACTGCTGGGTCTGGAATACAGGTATGTGGCGCAATATCTGCAGGGTGCCATCCTCAGTCCCAATGACCTTTTTCAGAAACTCAACAGTGCCATCGCCCGTTTTGCGAAACGGCAGCGCACCTGGTTTCGCGGCATGGAGCGTAAAGGACATGTCCTGCATTGGCTTCCTGATGCGGAACTCGGCACGGCGCTTAACGCCATCAAGTATGCCGGCAGGCAGCCGTAGCAGTGACCCGCACAGTTCAGAAATACCTTCGCACACGTTCCGTTCATTCGCAATTTAAACTGCTGGGTGCATCGCCGCCAGGCCACGTTTCCGCTGTCATAGTGATCCCCGCACTTGCGGAATCGCAGCATCTTGGAACCACGCTTGCTGCTCTCGCGCACTGTTCCACGGAAACGCTGTGCCGGAGCCTCGTAATCTGTGTAGTCAATAACAGGGATGAAAATCATTCTGATCCGTCCGACAGGGAAGACAACCGGAAAACACTGCTGCAGCTGGAACAGTGGGCACAGGATGGTTATTGTGCCCCTTTGACATTGAACTGGATTGATGCATCTTCGCCCGGTCAGTGCCTGCCTGCCGGGGAGGGCGTCGGGCTGGCACGAAAGATCGGACTCGATCATGGGCTTGCGCTTCTGTCCCGAAATGATTGTGCCTTCGGAGCCCCTCGTTATCTCGTAAACCTTGATGCTGATTCACATGCCCTTGACGGTTATCTGGATGCGCTCCATTCCTATTATGCTAGTGCGAAGCGCCACGGAGGATATGCCGCTTACGCCCACAGGCTCGAAGGTTCAGGGCAAGTGCAGGAAGCCATGATCGCCTATGAATTGTATATGCGCTACCATGAGCTGCACCTTCGCTGGGCGGGTTCGCCTTATGCCTGGCCTGCGCTGGGCTCTATTATCAGCTGCACCGCTGATGCTTATGCCGCTGCCGGTGGGATGAACCGCCACTGCGCCGGAGAAGATTTTTATTTCATGCAGCAGCTGCGGAAAACGGGTACGCTGGAACAAATACCGCACGCAACCATTTTCCCGTCGGGGCGACTCTCCAGCCGCACTCCTTTCGGCACGGGTCCTCACCTGAAAAGCGGAGCAGCCCGCCGATATCTGCATCACCCCGAGGCATATCAGATTCTGAAAGAGTGGCTTGCTCTTCCCGGGGACAACGCAGCGTTGAGCCCGGAAAGACTTCTGCTTCGCAGTGAAGAACTGTCGCCGCTGCTCATGCAGTTTCTCACCGCCAAAGAATTTCCTCGTCACTGGGAAAAAATTTACCGCCAGCACGGACGGGGCAGGCAGCTGCACCGGCATTTTCACAGTTGGTTCGATGGACTTCGGACGATCCAGTGGCTTCATTATTTCCGTGATCATGGAAAAGCGGATCTGCTGGCAAAAGAAGCCTTTACTGTGCTGCAGCAGCGTATTTCTTTTCCGGAAAAAAGTTTGCAGCAGGGCAACCGGGAACTGCTCGAAACCTTGCGGTTGTGGAAATACACCGGATAGCAGGTCTTTGCGGCAGCATCTCCGCGGCTGTTGCAACGCATCTGGAAAGTTGTTATAGTGCTCTTCACAGATTCAACAAAAATTGTAACTGAAGGGAAAAAAATATGCGTTTCTTTTTGACAGCATTTTCTGTTCTGTACTGCCTTTCGCTGGCGTCCGGTGCTGCTGCTCAAAGCTCCTCCGACTGGGTCGCTGACAGCATTGAGCGTGTTTTTCAGCGCTTCGATGAAGTTCAGGAGCCGGCATTTACCGACGATTTTATTCTTGCGGATGTAAAACTGGATCCGGAATATCCGCGGCGCTTTGATGAATTCAGCGGTGACATATCAGGCCGTTTTATCGGTGCAGTGGCAATGGCATCGCGGGGAGAAGAAGATGATGCACGGCTGCAGCAGCTGATGGAAAAGATACTGCCCTGTCAGCGGGAAGACGGTCGTTTCGGTAATGCATCCCTGTCGTTTGATGCTGCGGACATCGGTCCGGATCAGATGGCGCTGCTTTGGGGCAACGGCCGTCTGCTGGTTGGGCTGCTCGAGTACGCCCAGCGATTTCCAGAAGAGAAAGCAGTGATTGAGGCGGCGGTGAAACTTGGCGATTTTCTGCTCAAAGTCTTTGATGAATGTGCCACGGAAGAGGTAATGGCTCGGGTGCGTGGAAAGGCGGCGAACGGTTTCATCTGCTTTACGCAGTTCAATGAAGGACTGGAGCTTCTTGCACGGGCGACAGGAAATGAGCACTACCGTGACTCGGCGAAAAAAATGGAGGCTCTTCTGGAACCGCGGGGGGTGCAGCATACCCATGGGTATCTGACCACTTTGCGCGGGCATATGATGATCTACGAAAGCACCGGTGACCCTGCTCTTCTGTCAGCAGTGGAAGCGCGCTTTGATGATATGGAAGCAAGTGGCTCCATCCTGATTACAGGCGGGCTCCTTGAATTCTTTAAAGAAGACTACGACCGGGACGAAGGATGTACGGAAGCAGATTTTTTGCGCTTGTGCCTTCAGCTCTGGCGTGCCACGGGCAAAGAGCAGTATCTTGCCCGGGCGGAACAGTGCCTCAATAATATTTTCTACGCAAACCAGTTTGAAACAGGCGACTTCGGGCACCGCTTCTTCAATAACCAGGGGTATATTCCTCATCCCGGTGCCGGGCGTGCCTGGTGGTGCTGTACGATGCACGGACTGCGCGCTCTGCAGGATTTGCACGACTACGATATTACGCCTGTGGAAAGAGACGGAAAAAAGGGGCTTTATATTGCTCTCTGGCAGGAGACAGCTTGCGAGGATGGGGATTTCCGGGCGAAAGTGGAGCGGGTCATTCTGCCGGAAAAACCATATATGCTTGCTTTTCAGATCGAAGTGATCGATGCGCCGCAAGATACACGGGTTCTCTCCTTGCGTGTGCCCGGCTGGGCGAAGGATCTTTCCGCCACAGTCAGCCTGGACGGCAGGACAGTAGGCAATACAATTTCACAACAGCCTTCGGCGGAAGCGGCTTCGCAGCTGATCAGCCGGAGCATCAGCTCACTGGATCTGGAGCGTGTCTGGCAGGCAGGAGAACGGGTAACGGTCGGTATTGAGTGTGCACTGCGTTTTGCTGACCGTCAGGGACAGGTGCATCTTTTGGACGGGCTGCCTGAAAACGGTGCGGAAGAACGGGCTGTTTTTTTCGGGCCCTGGCTGCTCGGAGTGGATGCGCACCGTAACCCCATGTTTCATGGTGAGCCGTATTCCAAAAACATTCTGCTGCTCCCGAAAGACCAGGAGGAACTCCGGAAACATGTTTCTATGCACAGCGATCTGCCGGGAGCTGTGCAGGCACCGGAAGTGACCCTGTCCTATATCCATGACGGATTCCCGGATCGGTGTACGGCGACGCTCCAGCCTGTTGCCGCCCAAAACGCCCGTCCCCAGACTACCGTCAGTTACTGGCACTGGATGCGCAGGCAATAAAAAGGCGCACTGTTAACGGGCGGGGAGATCTCCCGTTGCTTTCATACGCTGCAGGTTCTTCCGAATTTCGGGGGAATGCGGCAGCAAACGGGATGCTTCTTCGAAGTAGGCAAGCGCCTCCGCCTGATAGCCGCATCGGGCGACGAGGGTGCCGACATTATTCAGAGCGGCGGCGTCCCGCGTGTAATGATAAAGCCCTTTTTCCACTGCTTCAAGCACTTCTGCTTTGACCGATTCAGGATTTGTGCCGTCCTGTCGAATGGAAAGAAAGAGGCGCAGTGCACGGTTCATCGATTCCTCATACAGAATGGCATCGGCGGTGTAGTCGCCCCGTGTATCGTCGCTCCTGTTACGCCTGTCGGTGCGGATTGTGTCCGGCAGACTGAAGTTTTCTCCGTGACGCAGCGCACGAAATACCGGGCCGCATGCCTCATAACGGGCGAAGAGCTGTGAGGGAAGCGGGCGCGGACGTGCCACATAAAGAGGGCGCGTTGTATGATCGAGCAGCCAGGCGATCAGCTCGGCATCGTATCGCCGCGGCGGGAAAGCACCGGTCTTTTCTTTCAGTTCCTTCGGCAGCCCGTCAAAAAGAGGTGTCTGTAAATATCCGTAGCGCCGGATATTTTCCACATCTCTTCGTTCGCCGAGCACAGCCTGAAAATAGAGCAGGCTGAAACTGGCATGATCCGATTCGGATATGAAAAGAGCACCCGGCTCCAGATGATCTGCCAGATTCCTTGCATAATCTTCCACCCAGTAATAATCCGATTTGTCATTATATCGATAGTTTCTGACAAGAGGGAAAAGGATAAAAGAAACGGCAAGCAGCCAAAAAAACGGCTTCATCTTTTGCGAAGTTTCAGAAAGCCGATGCAGAAAAATACCGCAGCCCAGAGCGAGGATGTACCAGGAAGGAATCCCGAAAACACGCATGACCCAGAGCCATTCTCTGGTTATTTCAAAGTTCTGCCAGAACGAAAAGGCCGCCGGAATCAGCAGAAGCGAAAAAAGAAGAAACAGCGCATAGTCTTTCCGTTGGCGAAGCAGCAGCAGCAATCCCGTCAGACCGCACACAGCCGGGATCAGCCCGGCCTGTTCCCGGGCAAAGCGCAGAAAAACCCGGAGCTGTTCCAGAAAACGCCCCAAATCTCTCGGATACTGGTCGACCATGAAGGCATACTGACTCCGGAAAATGTGACGCAGCATCAGCGGGAGTGTTTCCGGGTTGCCCCAATCCAGAAGGGGATTGGCGCGGGAACGAAGGGGCAGATACAGATACAGGAGGAACGGCAGCGCAGCGCAGCAGCAGGCGTAAAAAAGCAGAGCCGGAGAAGTGCGTTCTTTCGCTTTGTATTCCGAATGCAGAAAAAATAACACAGCAGGAGGCAGGATGAGAAGCATCGTATTGTGTACTGTTATGCCGGTTCCGCAAAGCGCCGCAAAAAAAAACAGGTACCGGCCTTCACCTCGGTCGCTCCAGAGCAGAAGGGTAAGAAAAGACGCTGCCAGAACAAAAAGGGTCAGCGTATATACCTCTGCAACAACCGATTGAGACCACAGATCCCGTGTGCAGGCGAGCATCAGCCCTGCCATGAGGGCAGCCCGTCGGTTGCGTGTCAGATAGATGACGGTGAGTATGGCAAGAGAAATGGAAGCAGCGGAGAAAAAAGCCGACATGAAATTGATGCGCCAGGCAGGGGTGCCTAAAGGCATCCAGCTGAAGAGGTGCCCCAGAAGGCAGTACAGCGGATAGCCGGGCGGATGGGCAATGCCCAGCGTGGCGGCTGCCGTAATAAACTCGCCGCTGTCCTCTCCGCTAATGGTCGGCGCAAGAGTGAGGAGATAGAGGGTTAAAGCGACAAGACCGCCGACAAAGGCAATGAAAAGATCGGCGGAGGCAAAGAAAGGTTTACTGTCCGGGCTGGGAGAAGAGAGCATGGCATCAACCTGCTGCATGGAGGCTGTACTGCCCGGCATGCATCACAGCCGGGGCTCTTCGCGCTTCAGAATGCGCTTGATATTTGAATGATGCCGGAGAATGATCAGCGCTGCGACCAGTACGGCAACAATTCGGACCGGACCGGATACAGGAAAGAAAAAAACGGACACGGCTGCTACTGCCGCGGCAGTGATTGATCCCAGACTGACCATGCGGGTAATTCCAACGATGACCAGAAAGACTGCACCGGCGATCAGCATGGGCATGGGTGCGAGTCCGAGAAACGCACCGGCACTTGTGGCAACGCCTTTCCCGCCGCGGAAACGGACAAAGAGCGAGAAAGTATGCCCTAAAATCGCTGCCAGCCCGCAGATGATCGGCAAATAGAGCCAGGGATTGAGCAGCGAAAAAACAGTGACAGCCACCCACCCTTTGAATACGTCTACAGCCAGTGCAACGGCACCGAAAGGCTTACCCAGTACGCGGAGCGTGTTCGTGGCGCCGATATTGCCGCTCCCTTCCTTACGAATGTCAATGCCTCGAAAACGCAGACCGAGCCAGAGTCCCGTCGGAATGGATCCGGCAAGATAAGAAAGCAGGATGGCAAGGGGGATGGTCATCGTGGTTTTCTCTCCTTCCGTTTTTCCTCGCGCAATTCCAGCCGGAGGGGTACTCCTTCAAAAGTCCACCGCTCCCGAATCTGATTTTCAATGAACCGAAGGTAACTGAAATGAAAAAGACGTTTCTGATTGACGAAGATAACAAAGGTCGTCGGCTGAACACTTGCCTGCGTGGCGTAAAGGATCTTGGCGTGCTTTCCTTTCTGGCTGGGCGGATTGTGCTTTGTTTTGATTTCTTCAATCAGCCGGTTAAGCTCGCCTGTACCGACACGTTTTTTTGCTGCTCCCGCGACCCGATCGACGATTTCAAAGACAGAGAAAAGCCGTTTGCGGGTAATGTTGGAAATGGTGAGGCGGGGCGCATACTGGATTTGCGGCATTTTAAGATCAAGATCGTCTTCCAGTGCTTTAAAACGCCGTTCCTTGTTTTCTATCAAGTCCCATTTTGTCCAGACCAGGATAAAAGCGGTACCCTGCTCCAGAGCATAACCGATAATGCGCTTGTCCTGCTCCGACATGCCTTCGGTTGCTTCCATCATGACCAGACACACGTCTGCCCGGCGGATAGCACGAAGGGAGCGGGCAACGCTGAAGTGCTCAGCATGCTGGCGGATACCTGCTTTTTTCCGGAGCCCTGCCGTGTCGATAAGAATGTAGTCTTTCCCGTGCCAGTGGAATTCAATATCAATGGCATCCCGTGTGGTGCCGGGGATATCTGTAACGATAGTCCGCTCTTCATTCAGAAGCGCATTGATAAAAGAAGATTTGCCTACGTTCGGCCTGCCGATAATGGCAACTTTGATCGGCTGAGGTTCATCGGCTGTATCAGTTTCTTCTGTGTCGTCTGTCGTTTCATTATCATCGTCCCCATCTTCAGGGGCTGCTTTCGCTTCTTCCGCAGGCGGAGCGGGCAGATGGGTAACAAGAGCATCCATAAGAGCTTCGATACCCAGATTATGCCCTGAAGAGATGGGGAAAGGATCACCCAATCCCAGGCGGTAGCATTCGTACTGGTTCATAGCCAGCTGATGGTTGTCGAGTTTGTTGACTGCAAGCACAACAGGCTTGCCGGTCTTTTGCAGCAGCTCCGCCACCTGCTCATCGGCACGGGTAATTTCCTGCTGCCCGTCCAACACAAAAAGAATGGCACGGGCTTCCTCAATGGCGTGAAAGACCTGTTCCTGCATCTTCCGGGTGATTTCGTCGATGGGATTTTCAACGAGTCCGCCTGTATCTACCAGTCGAAAAGGGCAGTCCTTCCAGACAGCTTCATTGATAAAACGATCCCGGGTAATCCCCTCTATATCATGAACAATGGCACGCTGCTTCCCGATAATCCTGTTAAAGAGGGTGGATTTTCCGACATTCGGTCTGCCGACTATGGCGACAAGAGGAAGCGTTTTTTTTCTTCGGGCTTTCATGTAAAAAGAAGTCCTGATTTGGCATTACGGATGAGAGAGAAAAGCCGCAGCCCCGCGCGACAGCTCAAAAAAGAAACGGAAAGCAGAAGAGAAACTCACTCTATTCCGGGCAACAGATGAAGATTCAGTGCAGCGGGGTATCCTGAGCATTTTGCCTTTCCCGCCCGCTTCGACTTGATTAAAAAACGCCGGGAAAAAAGGAAGCACGGGGGCGACACAGAGCCATCAGAAATCATTTTCTTTGGGCAGATGTCTTCGGATCTGTGCAATCAGTTCTTTCGGCAGGAACGGCTTTTTGATCAGTTCCGCTGCGCCGACCCGGATGGACTGCGCACGGGCTTCCGGCGTATGGGCGGATGAAATGCACAGCACCGGAATCTGCTGGGTCATGGGATTTGCTTTGATCTG
This sequence comes from Candidatus Hydrogenedentes bacterium ADurb.Bin170, assembly GCA_002070275.1. Lineage (GTDB taxonomy): Bacteria > Hydrogenedentota > Hydrogenedentia > Hydrogenedentales > CAITNO01 > JAAYJV01. Next base: position 4,754 of record MWCY01000037.1, on the reverse strand, counting down.
CTCGCACACTTCGTAACCGCTCATCATGGGCATCATAATATCGAGCAGTACCAGATCCGGTTTTTCCGTGCTGCACAGATCAAGTGCCGCAATACCGTCGTAGGCAGTCAGTACGTTGAAGCCGTCTCCCTTAAGAGTCGCTTCCAGGAGTGATACCACATCGGGCTCATCATCCACGACGAGAATCGTTTTATCGTACGCCATTTTTTCCTCCTGTTCTATCGTCTGCGGTCAAACAGCATGGCAGCTTATGCATACAGTATAACACGATACAGCGTTTGCTGCTACTGTTTACTCAGGATCAGGCTTTTTTGCCCGTTTTGCCCGGCGGCGCAAAAGGAATCATATCCTGAAGTTCAAGCATGAATTCATTCACATCACGGAACTGGCGGTAAACAGACGCAAAACGGACATAAGCGACTTCGTCCAGATAGCGCAGTTTGGTCATCACCGCCTCGCCCAGATCCCGGGTGAAAATCTCATGCTCGCCACCGTTGTAAAGCTCCCGCTCCACATCATTAATCAGAGCATCCACCTGCTCAAGACTGACGGGCCGTTTTTCTATTGCCTTCATGATGCCGCTTTTCAGTTTCCAGCGGTCAAAGTTTTCCCGGCGTCCATCTTTTTTGATCACCATCTGCGCCACTTCCTCAATCCGCTCGTAAGTGGTAAAGCGCTTGGTACAGCTGATGCATTCGCGTCGCCGACGGGTTGAATCGCCTTCTTTAGACACACGCGAATCCACAACTTTGCTGTCGTCAAAGCCGCAAAAGGGACACCGCATAGTTATGACTTTCTCTGTTGCTGCTTTTACACCCGAATGAAATAATCAGGGTAAATGCAAGATATGGTATACACTTCTTCTATATTAGGATAACAGATACTATATCCTGTGTCAAGAGTAAAAGTGCAAAACACTGTCGCCGTAAGTGCGGGTGTCTTTTCTGGCGAGAGATTCAACAGAGTCCGGCAGAACGGCTTTTTTGCCACTTTCCACCACAACGATGGCGTCCGGGCAGAGCAGACGATGGGTGCATAGGGCGCGCAGCAGCTGCTCCTGGCAGGGCAGGGCATAGGGAGGGTCCGCAAAAACAATATGGTACGGCGTGGTCAGACGGCTCAGCTTTCCCGGCAGTTCCAGACGCGCAAGATCCGCCTGTCCCTCCATTTTGCATAGCCGAAGGTTCCGGCGAACCAGATCCAGCGCATCCGCCTGCTGGTCGACAAAGGTGGCGTGGAGGGCACCCCGGCTCAACGCTTCAATTCCAACCGCCCCGGCGCCGCAGAAGAGGTCAAGGAAGTGTGATCCTTCGATGATGTCCTGCAGGATGTTGAAAAGGCTCTCGCGCACTCTAGCGGCAGTTGGGCGCGTGTTGTGATCGGGAGGAGAAAAGAGCCGCCTTCCTTTGGCACTGCCGCCGATGATGTGAAGAGTCATCTGTAATCCTCCCTGACGTGTTTCAGATGAAAGCGGAAAATGGGGATGGGCTGCCTGGCACTAAACACAGACAAGGTGCAGCACTGAAAAAACTCGTTTTCGCCATACTGACGGCGTATTTGTTCCGGACAGCGTTTTCACCTCTTTTTTCTTTTGTCGCCGGCTGACACAATTTCTTCTCTGATGGCAGCCAGAGCTTCCAGGCTGCGGCTGTTCAATCTGTCTTCAATAAGGGTCGCACGGCTTTTAACACGGCTGCTAAGCTGTTCCTGTGTACGCTGCTGCATTTGTTTTATGGTGGAGATAAAACTGTCTGCTTCCATGGTCATGGCACCCATGCCACGGCATTGCTCACGGAGTGAGCGGTCGTTGCTGACCACGATGCAGCGCATTCTGTTCTGCGCCTGATAGATCTTGCGCTCAATCACCGTGTCGGCTGTTGTACCGTGCGGTGAAAAAAAGATGTGCAGATTGGGCGCATTGCCGAGCCGGTGGAGAATCGGAATGTCATACTGCAGTTCTTTTCCGTCAAAAACCACCGTGATTTCGTTTTGACCGACCAGACTGAAGGCGAAGGACATTTCCAGCAGCGTTTCCCGTGCCAATTCCAGATCTCTTTGCGCCTGCTGGCGCAAATAAGAAGACTTATGAATGACATTGTAGGCATCGATGAAATAGTGATCCAGCATGGATTCTGCCCTGATTAACCGGTAGTGAACAAAGTGATGTGTACAACAGGTTTGTTTGCGCGGTAAAAACGCCCCTCAATGGTCTGTTTTTGTCTCATGCAGGTATTCCCGATGCACCCGGGTGCCGATGCCCGTCAGAATATCGTAGGGAATCGTTCCGGCTTTTGCCGCCATCTCCTCTGCGGTGATTTCCTGAGTGCCGTCTTTGCCGATCAGTGTTGCCACATCCCCAACCGCCACATTGGGCAGTGCCGACACGTCTACGACTATCTGATCCATGGATACAGCGCCGCGTACCGGGCAGCGTCTGCCCCGGATCAGTACGTCTGCCTTGTTCGACAGGGAATGGCGGAATCCATCTGCGTAGCCCACAGGAAGAATCGCCGTGCGTGTATTGCCGAAGGTCGTATAAGTCCTGCCGTAGCCGATGGTGGATCCCGGCGCCAGATCGCGCAAAAAAACGATTCTTGTTTCCCAGCGAAGTACCGGCTTTAATTGCGGTGTGGCATTTTTTTCCCGGGAAGGCCATACACCGTAAGTAATCAGGCCGGGGCGTACGGCGTCCAGAATGCTTTCACGGTAATTAACAATAGCGGCGCTGTTGGCGGCATGGGTCACTTCATAGGGAACCCCCGCCTTGTCGACCTGCTTGAGCAGCGCCTTAAAACTTTTGATCTGTCCATGGGTAAATCCGTCGTCCTGGATTTCTGAAGTGGACATATGGGTGCAGATACCCTGAATATCCACATGGACAATGCGGGAAATATATTGGATTGTCTGTAAAGCATCGGCGAGGGAAACACCTTGCCGTCCCATGCCTGTATCAACTTTGATGTGCACCGGCACTACGGTATTCGTCTGCGCAGCAAGCCGTCCCAGTGTTTCAGCGAGCCCTGTGTCGGAGATCATCAGTGTCAGTCTGTACTGGATACACAAAGGAAGGGCTTCCTGGTTGGGCTGAAGCATCAACAGGATGGGGGCTTCAATGCCCGCTTCGCGCAGCTGAATTCCTTCTTCGACCGTTGCAACTCCCAAAAGCAGCGGGTTTGCTTCCAGCGCTTTTCGTGCCAGCGGTATTGCGCCATGTCCGTACGCATTCGCCTTGAGAATCGGGATCAGCGCAATCTCTTTTCCGGCGAAACGCTGCACCAGCGTGAGATTGGAGGCATAGGCGTTTAAATCAACAATGGCACGGGATGGGTGACGTGATATCATAAACGAAACCCCGTTTTAAATATCGTGCAGTTTCAGGGCGTTCCAGTTTGCCCAGGTAAACTGAATGCCTGAAACAACGGTGTAGATTGAAACAAGAATAATGCCGCCAAAAGAAAGATAATGCAGGGTTTGTGCGCACATTTCCCTTGTGTAAGGGATGGCATCGCGCAGTGCCGGAACAGAAAAGACAAAGCGCAGCAGAATGACCAGTGCCAGCACAACAAAAACATAAGCCATCTGGATGACTGTTTTCGCCTTGCCCCATACATTGGCGGGCAGGATCGCCCCTTCTGATGCCGCAAGTGTCCGCGCACCCGTGATCAGGTATTCACGAGCAAGAATTGCCACAACAGTCCAGGCGGGAATGGTCAGATCCGGCACACGCATCAGCATGATAAAACCGGCAACCATTAATATCTTATCGGCAACGGGATCGAGCAGCTTGCCGAAATTGGTGATCAGGTTCTGCTCCCGTGCAATTTTACCGTCAAAGTAATCGGTCAGTGCTGCAAGTATAAAAACAAGATAGGCGATGAAGTAACACAGGTTGTGATCAAAAGACATGAGCACAACAAAAATGCCTGCAAGGATGCAGCGGGCAACAGTTAATGTATTGGGTAGGTTCATGCCCGTATTTTAGCAGAATCTCAGGAGCGCTTTCGAATAGCGAAGAAACGGAAGGAATCAACAGCATACAGTGTCGGAAACTTTGCGGTGCATCACGATGACCTGGACTTCCGTTCCGGCGATGCCGCCGCTTTCAACAGGCTCAAAACCGAACTGCCGGTAAAAAGGAACATTTGCGGGATTGTGCGTGATAACCCGTGCGGGCTTGCCCGCCTTGTCGGCGTGCTGCAGTCCCTGCCTGACCAGCGCTGAGGCGATGCCTTTTCCCTGGGCTTCCGGTGCAACGCCCAGTGTATCCAGCACCCAATGCTCTTCTGTTTCTTCATTTTCTGTACGCTTTTTCAGATCCCGAAAAAAACGGATGCCTCTGTATTGCTCCGCCGGAGTCATGTAAAGAGGCAGGCGCCAGAGGCCTGTTTGGAAAAGTGCAGCACAAGCAAGGGCAGGTTTGGCCGCGGAGCTGTACCACACGGCAACGCCTGAACAGTCCGGTACGGTCCAGCAGGCTTTATGCGTGGCCATAATACGGAGCCAGCTCCGAAAAATCCGGCGCATCCCTTTTTCGCAGCGTTCCGGCGTGGAAAAAACAAAGAGACAGCCCGGGTCGTTCCGGAAGGAACGGGCAAGTGCTTCAGCGGCCTTCCTGCAGTCTGTTTCAGGAAGATGCCGGATATCACTTTCCATGAGCAGGTTCTTTCTGCGTTCAGTTTGGCGGATTCAAGGCTGAAATGCAATTATTGAATTGAATAAGACTTCGGCAGGCGTTCGGTAGTTTAAGGTTTTTC